>NZTP01000017.1 GCA_002696485.1 Altibacter sp.
GAAGTACAGACTGAAATATATCTTGAAGCTGCCGGGATTCGGCTCGAAGAATGAGGATGCTTTGAACTTCGGGTCTTTTATTCACAAGATATTTGAACTGGGCTATAAAGAGAAGGACATGAAGTCCTTGTTGAGGATTGCGGAGCAAGAGCGTGCAACCTACAAGGTGCCCTTCCGTGATAATGATAGGATGAAGTCCTGCCTAGAAAACTTCATAATCTGGAACCAGGGACTCGGAGAAACTATGTCTACCGAGCAAGTCGTTAATGTCCCAATGGATGAGAAGCACGACATCAATTTTATAGGCGTTATTGACCGAGTGATCAAGGGTAGCGATGGTGGCTATCTAGTTATTGACTACAAGACATCCAAGAGAGAGAAAAAGAAAAAGACTCTCATGGATGATAACCAACTAAAGGGTTATGCATGGGCAATTCACAAGCTTTATGACGTTCCTTACAATAAGATCTACTGCGCTCACTACTATCCTGTTACTGGAAACTTTGTTGCAGTAAAGTTTAGTAAGTTTCAAATTGATCGCTGGAAGAAAGTGCAGACCGAAAAAGTATGGAGAATTCGCAAGAAGAAGAAGGATGAGTTTTGGGCTCAAGAAAATGTGTTCTGTGACTGGTGCGAATATAAAGAAGCTTGTCCCAGATTTGAATCAGAATCTGTAGTCTGTCAACGTATCGATGAGCAGAAGGCCCTTAAAAAGGCACAAAAGTCTTAAAGACTGCATAGACTACGAACAAGTAAATAATATTTTCAAAAAGGCCTAGCTTCTCCCAATTTTCACCTGGGTCAGAGTTGTATTCCTCAATCATTTTTGATCTGAATTGAGCATTGACAATCTTATCTTCTAAATTTTTCATAGGTCTTTGATCTTTCCCTTAATTATAGGGAAATAGATCTCGTAGTCAATATCATTTAGAAAAGATATTATTACTTCTTCATTGAATCCAGAATCAACAACTAAGAACTTATATACAGTCTGTATCTTCAAAGGCTTTCTTGTATCAAGTGACTTTAAAAGTCTTAGCTGATAAAGACTAGGTAATCTTTTTCCATATTTAAAACTCCATTTATCTACAAAGTCACTGGAGAAAGTAAAGTTCAGCAGGTCAATGGTTTCAACTAAATCCTCTTCTAACGTATTCATATCTTATAAATAGTTATAGAGGATCCTTATCCTTGAAAAACACTAAATATTCGATATTTACTAAATTATTACAATGGAACGAGAGATAGACGCAACTCTGATTCAGAATCTAGAGGACTTTAACTACACGTTAACTGAAACATCTTATTTAGGTCTAAGGCCGGGAGATATTGCCCAGCTTACTTATGAAGGCTCACTAAGGTATGGTTTAGTGGTGTCTTCGAGAAGGACTTCGGACGGGATGTTTCTTTCTTCCAGAAACAACACACTCCTTAACTTTGTACAGGCAGATACATTATCTGAGGCGATGTTTTCTCTGATGATAAATAACTTATATAACAACGAAACTGCTTGTAACTACAATTCCCGAGAAATAATTGGATCTTTTCTGGGCAGGAGAAATTTTAGAACTTTCAATGTGGCTAAAATTAGAAATATACTTAAGGTTAATGTGGATAAATGACATCTAGAGAAGACATACGTAACGAACTCCTCGCAACCCAGAATAGGTTGTCCTCAAATTTAAACAGGTCAATTATTAGGTTAAATTCAAAGTTTCAAAACTTTTTAAATCCTCTTACTCGACTTAGTGATGCCATAAACCGAGCAGATAAGACCAATGTCGCTGCTCTTAAGATTGGCGTCACAAATGAAAAGTTATCTAAGTCTGTAGAGAAAAATAGTAATCTTCTTTCAAGGAATTTAACTAGTAACAACGAGCTTAGGCTCGCAATCATCGATGGCTTTGGTCGAGGTGTTAGGGTTCAAACGGATGCACTAGACAACCTTACAACTGAAATAATTGCGACCGGCCAGGATGTTACTGCCTTAAATAAGCTTAATTCTGATCTAGTGTTATTCACAGGTAACAACATACAGTCTCTTGATAACGCTGCAAAAGTGAATAAAGAGGTGAGTGATGCTTACGGTGTTAGTAACGACAAGCTCATAAACACCTTAAATTCTTTAAGAGATACTTTACAGACCGCATCGTTCTTTGGCTCTAATGCTGTAGACTCTTTAGGTGAGGTCGCGACAGAGCTTACGGGACGCGCTGGTGGAACAGATATCACAGGCGCTCTTGCGACTCTCAACAAGATTCTTGTAGGAGGATTAGATACTGAGAGAACTGCTCAATTGTTGGGAGCGACAGGACAACGTCAAACTCTCGCTGCTGGAGGTAGGCTGAATCTTCAACAAGTCTTACCAATCTTTGATCAATTGGAAGCAAGAAGAGATCAACTTGGAGGTGGTAGATTTGGTTTAGACATTCTATCACAAACCCTTGGAATCAGCAAGAGCCAGACTGCCGAACTACTTAACTTGGCTGAAATTGCAAGGCAAGATTTCAAAGTTCAGGATGAGTTGAAGAAGACAACAGACGAAACCTACAATAGCATCGAGAATATTAATAAGAGAGCACAAAACTTCTACGACAACACTGCTATAGGTATGTTAGGGCAATTGGGTTCAATCAACACCAATATCTTAATATTTTTGTCCAGGCTAACTCTGGGTGCTGGAGCAGCCGGTTCTATACTTGGAGGCGCCAGTCAACAAGGCCCTAAATACCCAATGACACCAAAGCAAGCCATTCGAACGGGCGGTCGCGGCCCCATCGGTGCGATGTCCCGTGACTTTATGTCAATGGGTACAACCACAAATGCAAGACTTAGAAATCTTGCAAAGAGAGGCATAGGTGGCACGGGTGCTGCGCTTGGTGCCGGTGTTTTAGCGGATTCACTCCTCCCTGACGAGATTGGCGGTATTCAAACCGGGGGAGCAATTCAGGGAATGCAGTATGGAGCCATGATAGGAAGCTTTATCCCTGGACTTGGAACTATGGTGGGTGGTGGCATAGGTGCAGTTCTAGGCTTAATTGCATCTAACACAGGGAAGAGTGCTGAAGAGCTAGCTGAACAACGCCGAATAGCCGATGAAGAGCGACAAAGAAGACGAGCAGAAGAAGCCGCTAGAGATATGAGCAGGCTAGATTTCTTAGCAGGATACATAAGATCTAGAGGTGGATCATTCATGACAGACCCTGAAATGAAAGCTTTGTTTGAAGCTATTAAGACAGCGGTCGAGAAAACTGCTAGAAACGCGCCCACGGGATCAAACCTTTCGGCAACAAGGAGACCTTAATAAATGGTTTTATTCATTCCTAATACACTAAAACTAGGCAATGGCTTTACTGGTAAGCTTAGGAAAAATCCTAGAAAATTAGCTCAAAGATCCCATTTAGCAATTGAGTTTCCTCAAGCAAAAGGAAGGGTAATAAGAACTTTTATTCCTTTCTTGGAGAACCCCAGTATATCAGAAAAGGGCCAAGCTAACTTGAATAGCTATAACTTAACTGGGCGAGCAGGTCAACTGTTTTCATATGGCGGAGCACAATCAAGATCTCTTTCTGTCACTTTTCAAATAACTTTGATACACCTTATGGAAATGGCAGAGGAGCTAGACGAAAAATTTAAACAGCTTTTTAAAGTTTTCTTTTCTGAGAGAACTGTTGCCAAAGAGGGTTTTAAGTTAGTGGACGAGGCTGAAGAAGATATTTTAACTGAGTTGGAAGGACCTGTGTCAAACACTTTTGCACTCCCCAGCGATTTACAAAGAGAACTTCTAGAGGTTACTAAAACAGCAGCTTTGAGAGAATCTTTAAATGATGGTCTTAACGTATCCGAAAAGGTTGATCAAGATCACGCAGATGTTCATAGGAAATACTATAGGGGATTAATTGGGCAGTTAACTCAAACTAATCTTGCTGATATTCTATCATTAGATGGCCTAAACGACTGGCTTGGATTAGCAAGTAGCGATGATAATATTGCTACTGTCAACAAAACTTTAAACTTGTTTATATTCTATATAAACCTAATTAGAGGCTCAGTTTTGAACAATTCTAGAAACCCTCTTTATGGGCCTCCAGTTATTCGGCTTTCTCACGGAACCATGTACAACAATGTCCCATGCCTTCTTAGGTCCTATAATATAAATATTGAGAACGAAGCAGGTTACGACGTTCAAACAGTAACTCCAAAAAGAGTTTCTATTAGTTTGGATTTAGTTGAGAATCGTGCTGGTAACTTTGGAAACTTTAAAGCTGGAGATACTTTTGATGGAGATAACATTACAGGTTGGGAGTCTGTGATAGAGACTAACAATATTGATCCTTACAACGGTGATATTCAAGGCGGAGACGCTAGTGATAGGGATAGACTATCTTCTCAAGCTAGAGGGGGGACTGTACTTTGATATATAAAAATCACTTATCTTTGGGATATAGATCGGTAGTGCATAAGGATAAAGTTGTAATTACTTCTTGCGGATCTCAAGAATTCAAAACATCAATAGCCGAACTTCAAAAAATTCCTGCTAAAGTTGGTGTTATACCTCCAGGGTACGAGCATAGAGCCGATAAGATCGCTGATTTATTTTATGAAAGTCCTGAATTGGACTGGCTTGTTTGTTGGACAAATAACATATACGATCCATTTGAGCAACTTAATGTAGGAGATCGCATTAGGATATTAGCAATATGACGAACACGGTGGTAGTTACAGCAGACGGTTCCGAGCCTAAGGCTCCAACAACCTATAACATTGTTGTCACTAAGGATCCTACTGTAACACAAAAGCTTTTCTATGATCGACTTAACAGAACCAGCCTACCGGAGCTTTATGCAAATCTCTCAGATTCTCAAAAAAGAAACTCATTAATAGTTTCTCCTATGAGAAATGATAATTTTATAAGCTTTGAAATAGATTTTCCAAAAGCTCAAGGGCAGAGATACGCAGTTCTAAAATTACTTGAGACCAATGAGCTTTTAGAATACTTTCAAGTATCCAAAAATGGTTTAGAAGAGTTTATAAAAATAAGAGCTAAAATTGAAAGATCTCTAAGAGGCAATGCAGGTTTGGTTGACTTAGCTAAGGAGTCCAAACCTACCTTTTATGTTGCTTATGGGATGGGCGATGATGTTGCTAGCTGGTCAGGCCCATATGTTGTAGAGCTTATAGACGCAAATATAACATCTACGGGGGACAACGTCAGACAGCTTGAATTGATGTTTTCACCCACGATAGAAGGGCAAGTAGTTTTTTCAAATAAGGTATTTAGTGATACAGACTATGCACAGGCTAGGTCTGTGTTTGACAGTTCCCTGGCAGGCGACAGTAAACCAGAATTTGTTAGCGATGAGTCTTTCTTTAGACTTCCCAATGATCCAAAAGAGATCAGACGAACAGGGCTAGCAGGTGACGCAACTGATAAGGGAGGTAATGGGACTAACTTTGCAGTTAGGAGGATGGTTAAAAAATTTCTTTCTGAAAGATTCAACGTGCCTATTGGTAATGTTTTGTTTTTAACTGACGCTGATTGGTCATTTCTTGACAAATTCAACCCAGCCAAGGAACAGTATCAAGAGAAACTTAAAGCATATGGGATCAACGTAGATACTCCAGATTTTTCTGCGTCTAAACTTACTCAAAAAGAGATAGATGAAAAGCTAAGTGATTTACAGAAAGTAAAAGAAAAAATGACTAATCAGATAGCAGCTAATAACCAAAGTATTAGTAAGCTAGAAACTGAAAAAAATAAAGTAATATTCAATCTTTTGAAAATTGCTAAAAGTGTTAAAAATCTTCCTAGAGTTGCTAGAGAGGGGGACAAAGCCATAGCGTTTATATTCAAGATAAATAGTTCTGGGAACATACGGACCCGACCTACTGGTTCAGCCGAGGTCATAAATGCCGCAGCCAGAAGAAGAGAGGCGTTAAATAACGCCAACAACTTCATCGAGAATGGAAAAAGAACAGATACTGCCCTTAGAAATCAAATAAAAAATATAGAGGGCGAGATAGAAAAGCTTAATGCTCAGATAGAGATTGCCATAGGAAAAATGGAAGCTAAAGAGCGCGACGCCTCTATTCAGGGTCTTAATGTTGTCAAAGAAGCATATGTTAATAATCCAGATGCGACGAAGTCAACTCCCATTCCAAATCGTGGCGTGATAAGATTTAAAATGACAACTAAGGAGACTGATCCCGATAAGTCTCATGATTCCCAGTTGAATGTTCTAAAGCCGCTACACACGATGATTAGAAAAATCAAAAAAAGCGGCGACAACAAAACAGAAAATGATTTTACTTTAATAGAAGAAAATGATTTCAAAATTTTAAAATCCTTAGAAGACTATGGACTGATAACAAGATCCGATTGCCCTGTCATAATTTTTGGCAATGAAAGAATCATAGATAACTTAATCTACCCAGGCCTTAACAAAATCTATGGTAAGAATAGTGAGTTCAATTTTGACAAACAACTTGTCTACTATGAGATGGCTAGGATAGATGAGATTGTGTCTCTCAGAGGAACTTCAAATGAAATTAATTACAAAGGCCAGCGTAGTTCACTTGCCGACAGCGCGATGGCGTCCCCGAGGATGAAGATCGCCGCAAGAGAGGCTGCGGTGCCGGGATTGCCCAATATTAAGAACACTGGCAATGGATACACATCTTTGGCCACTAATCTTTTTGATGCTGTTAAAATTACTGACGCACAATGGAAGGAGTATGCTCTAGAATTTAGAAAAAATTTCTTTACTGCCGCTGGTAACTTTTCAAGAACTTCTTCTTTCAATGAGACCGTAGAACTTTACCAGTATGGTAATGAAGTCCAGGCAGAATTAAATAAACTAACTGATCCTATTGTATTCATGAGTAATGTTACAAACGCAAATGTGGAATCAATTAGTTTTGACAGCAGTCCCTACAAAGGTGTTTTGATGAACGCCGGTCATGATTCAGGGTATGGGCTTCTTCAAGAAATTGACCCATCATCTTCATTTGTGAACGACAACGAATTATTTTCTGATAGCCTAATAGGGGTAATTAAAACTATTGAAGGTATTTACAAATCAACAGTAAAAGCAGGAAAGACTGCTGATTTTATAAGTAAATTAAAGAACGGAGATACTAAAAAACTGGTCTTATCTGTGCTCTCTGAAAGTGATGGGGGAGATCCAGTTGGAGGCACTAGCATGAGGAGTCTGCTAGACTTTGTTACTTTAAAAGCAGGAACTCCCCCTACTTTCAAAAAAACAGTAGATCCTGGTCAAGTGGGTGTAAATGACTACGAAGTTCTCAGGAACATGAGTAGATACATAATTAATGTAAAGCTCAAGACCCTACCTTTCTTCAATACCATGATGAAGCTTGGAAGAGACTGTTACTTGTTTGGACTCTCTAATAATATTATTGGAGCCACAAATTTGAGAGACATTCCAGCCCCAGCATTTTTTACTGGAGCTTATACTATAATAGGTTACAAGCATACCATAAGTCATGATAGTGCTTTCTCTGAGTTTGAGTTAATTCCTAATGGTGATGGTATTGGAACAATAAGCGGAGATATATCCTTGGTAGAATTCTTCAATATCACACAGGAAGATATCGACGAAGAGCTTAAGAGAAAGAAAGAAGAAGCAAGACGTAAGGCAGCGGCGGAAAGGCTTAAGAGGCAACAAGAAGCGGATGAGTATCAACGTCAACAGGGTGGTGGAGTTAATGCTACCGATCCAGCAGGAGGTTAAATTATGAAAGTTGTAGTAGGGGAAGTTACTGATAGTTCCAATTCCAACGGCAAACATGATGGTCAATTTTATGCAAAGTTTGTTTTAGGCGGAACTGAAATTGAGAAGCCGGTCACTTATACTTCTCCTTATTACCGAGTAAATATGGGAGGCTTTGTAGGGATTCCCGAACCACAAACTCAAATATTAGCATACCACAATACAGACCCTAGTAGGAAGGGTGAGAGTGAATTTTATTATATATCGACCATCATCAAAGATAAGTCCGATCCAGGGCAGGAGTTACTAAACCCAACATTCCAGGCACTTCGAGATAATGATAACAAAGCTAAGACGTACAGTGATGAAACTTTAAACGATGATGGAGATAAAGAACCAGGAAGACCAGTTACTCAATGCTTTACAAATCCAGTTGGGGCAGGCCTTTACATTACTAGAAACTACGCTAAAGACAAAATTTTAAACGATGTTACAGTAAAGGCTCAAAATGACTGCGAGGTCAATGTTGGTGCTTTAGGTGTTCAAATTAGAAATGAAGAAGGGGATAACTTAATTCTTAATAGTAGCACAAATAATGATGGCTATGGCACTAGATCTTTTAGCGTAGTAACTAGAGGCTATCACGAGTATAAATGCACAAACGCTGATATTACCATGAAGATTCAGGATGGTGGTGATATTAATATTGAGAACAACTCAACGGGGATGTTTGGAACGTATGCGCTTCCTCCTGATAGAATTCCCTCACCTGCCGGAGTTACACCTCTGTCGGGCAATGTAAGACTTAAAACAAGGTGGCGTGATATTATATTAGCAGCCCTTGGTCTGAGTAGCAAGATACATATAGTTACAAATAATGCAAAACTTGTCTTAGACAGTGAAACAGGAAATATAGATATATTCTCACAAACAGGAGCCTTAGGAACTCCTGGAAATATAAATATTCAGAGTGCAGGGTTTATTAACATGGAAAGTTTAGCAGGAATTAGCATGAGGTCCTTAGGCCCTATTCAAATTGACTCAGGGACAGCCATTACAAATACTGCTACGGCTGAGATTAGAAATAATGCCTTAGCAAACTCTATTAATGGGGTTCCTATCAACACTGTTAATCCACCCGAGGGCCTTGGAGGTACTCCGGTTCCGTTTATTACTTTCCCACCTCCTGAGATAACTCCAGTGCCTCCAATAGAAGACGACTACAATGATGGTCTTCCAGGAGCAGGAGCTACCTAATGGGATTCGACGCAAAAGCACTTCTCTCAGGTGGAGGCGGGATATCGGATATTGCTGCTAGCTTTGGTGTTCCTAGCTGCATGCTAGACTTGGCTTCTGATCTTAATATTTTAGGTTTGATACCGAGTCCAATTCTTTTTGCAATGCGGGAGGCAATGCGGAAAGGCAGAGAGCTTGCTGATAATATAATTAAAAAGATTAATCAGATAATTAGGGATGAGCTTGGTATTTCATTATTCCCCGACAGAGATGGATTTTTTGGATTCTTTTCCGAATCTTCTAGACTTGGTCTAGACATTCTTAGTGGTATTACGGGAGCTTTGGGAGCTTTTATAGGTCTTGCTCAGGGACTTGCTGGCATAGCCTCTGAGATTGAAAGAAGATATGCAGAGATTGAGGCCTGCCTTCAAAAGTTTAAAGACTTTTTAGACAACAGCAATGCGGGTGCATCTGAAAGACGCGAGCAGTTCGCCAATCTTGACCCGGCTGGATTTGATGAGTATATTTCTCAAAACTTTGGGGTTTTCATAGATCAAGCTAACGCCGCAACAGAGGCCAGAGATAACTTTGATAATGCAATTAACAACATTGATGGTATTATTGATGCGAGAGCTTCTGATCCTTCCTTGGAGCCTGGGGCTGAGGACGATGAGATTGTTGAGTCTGTGTTTAGGTTAGAGTTTGGCCCTCCTAAATCTCGCGCTGGTAAGTTTGTTTTATCAGTAGATGGCTTGTATTATGACTCACAAGCAAGTGGCATACAGCCTGCTCTTCTTGAACTTGCAGAGAGGGAAGAGGACGTTAAGTTTAGAGAAGGTGGATTCCCAGATGGAAACCTATGGAAGTTAGAGTTTGATCCGAGTCTTGGAGGTCGAGGAATTCCCATGTCTTCTAAAGATCTTAGATTTTATTTTAATACTCTATTAGATCCAGAGATATTAGACAATTCTCCATCCCTTTCTAGATTTTACGATCAAGATGAGCTTCTTCTGACACTGGAAGGTCAGAAAGATAGGAAAGTTTTTGATGTGTCTGCCGATATTCAAGACTTGGTTGACAGTGCGGCCTCTATTGCTGTGATCGACAATATGAAGCAAGTAATGTTATCTGAGGCATCACACTTTCAAGATAAAATCAATAAACGTAAGAAACAAATTGAGTTAGCTGTAAAGGTTCCAATACTGTTAGGCAAAGGAGCCCTGTATGCTGTCGGTGAGGTGCCAGTAAACGACTTCTCATATTTAGCAGGCACCAACTTTTTAATAGATATTGAAGAGCAAAGAAAGATAGTTCTTAATCAAGCTGATGTGGAAGGTGTAGTCTTACCTCTTGAGATTAAATTTACAGAAAAGATAACTTCAACTGATTCCGTATTCCTTGATCACATTCTTCTTTCCAACGTAGCGAAGGGAGAAATTATTGATGATGCCGCCTCTTCTTCGGCGCCCAGTATCCAGATTAACACTAGGATAGTTGAAGACGAGCTTTTTGCCCTATACAACTATTTAACAGTTGAGACTGATGTAGCCTCTGGTTTTAACTTTGGTGTTAGGAACAGTAGTCAGTTTGGTCAAAGTTACAACTCTCAAATAGTTGGAGATTCTTCAAGCATCTTTGATAAGGGCTTAGGTATACCCTTCCTAAGCGGCGTTGCACATCTTGATTCTAATTTAGGCTTATCAGGTAATGGCACTTACATTAAGCTTCCTCAGAAATCAAAGTTTCAAGACTTTTTATATAATTCCAAGGGAGCCACATTTGAAACTTGGGTGCATACTCCGAACCTTAAAGATGTAGACGCAGGATACACCAACAATAACGCATCTGGCCTGTATAGGCTCATATTAGCTAACGAAAATGTTGGAATATCTGATTCCAAGCAACCTCAATCCAATATTAACAATATGTCTTTTGATGGCGGCACGGGTATTGTCAGGGGTGCTATCCTAGGGTTTACACGGGATAGGAGATTTACATCAGGTTTAGATCCTAGTAATGATGCTTCCGAGAACGGTATAGCTGGACTTCAACTTGTCCTTGCGCCCACCCAGTCCTATGATTCTTCATCAGCAGGTTTTATAGCAAACAGAGAGAATTGCAACAGAAATTCTTGGTACGGAATGACTGTTCCAGTGTTCCAGAAATTTAATAACAAAACTCTATCTAGCTGTAATGATGAGTTCTCTCAAATCTCAGTATCTATAGATCCTGAAGCTAACCAAGTTAAGGTGTATCTAGATGGTGTTAATTTGGCCACCTCTAGCTATCAGGATACTTTTGGAACCGACAGAGTTAGAGAAACGTATAAAGCTCCCTCTATATACCAAAACAACTCATTTGAGTATTCAGGAGGGCCTAGTCTCGATAGCTACTTCACACCTTGGATAATCGGGGGTGGGTATACTGACGGTATCGATGGTAGCATTAACGGCAGCACTCCAGACGGTAACTTTATGGGCGGCAGATTTGGAGGTCAAATAAGTGGTCTTAGAGGTTACATCGGATGTACCAGATTCTACTCTAAAGCACTAAGCGAGTCTGAAGTCCTAAATAACTATAATGCTACTCAAAAATTCTTTAAGAATATCGATTTGAGCTAACAAGTGATTTAAATGACTACCTCTCTATCAGTAACCCAGTTTGGACAAGTAGCCCCTAAGAAGGTCTTAGATTCCACTACCTTGCAATCTCCTAAGCTAACTGGTTTAGGATACCCAATTGAAACTTCTCCCACTAATGGCTATTTTAGTAAATCTTCAGATTTAAAATTAATAAAATCAAATCTTAAAACTCTAATTAGAACTGAACGCGGCGAAAGGTTTATGCGACCTGACTATGGTTGTAATCTAAGAAAATTCTTAATGGAGCCTTTGGATGATACCACTTTCTCTTTGATAAAAGAAGAGGTTGTTACCTCCATACGTAGATACTTACGTACAGTATCAATGAATAAAATTCAAGTATTTGAAACAAGAGGCGGTCAGTTGAGGGTTAATCTATTCTGCGCTGTAAGAAATGCGAGAGCTAGTGCTTTTGATGTTGGAGTTAGAATATAATGGTGTCTTTTTCAGGAACAGTAGAGTCAGACTTTTTAAAGTCACTGCCTTCAGAGCTTGATAATAAACAAAAGCTTATAGATCATAGTTCTGCGGACTTTGAAACTCTAAGAGCTAACCTTATAAAGTATGTCAAAGCTACTTTTCCTTTAGACTATAACAACTTTGAAAGCTCTGACTTCGGTGTTCTTCTGATTGAATTAATGGCGGCAGTCGGCCATATCCAATCCAACAAGGCGGATTATTTAGTTAATGAGAATTACATAGGAACCGCTAAAAGTAGGGACAGTGTAAAGAGGCTGTTGGAGTTAATTGGAGTTAGGATGAAAGGTCCAATTTCTGCTGCTGCTAATGCCTCTTTAACATTTCCGGTGGCGACCGCTGTGTCAAACCCAAGCTCTTTAACTCTCTCACCCTCAGATAGAGTAATCACAATCAGTTCCCCAGAAGATGGCGGTACCTTGAGTTATACAATATATAAAGTTAACTCAAACGGGACAGTAGATCTAACAGATCCAACTCAAAACTTAGAATTCCCTACAACTGTTGACGGTGGGGTAGTAACTATTACTGACGCAGTTCTTCTTGAGGGCGCTTTGGTTTCTGAGCAGGGTATATTTAATTCTCCTGAAGATATAAAAACTATAAATTTAGCTCAATCCCCCTACGTTGAAAGAAGTGCTCAAGTTTTCTTAACAGGAGACTCCTCAACGGAGGGTGTTTACAAAGAAGAGGAAAACATTTACTTTGCTTCGGGTGGCGATGACAAAGTCTTTCAAGTGACAACCGATGAGCAATTCCGAGCATCCATTCTTTTTGGGGATGATTCTATTGGTAAATCACCATCCCTAGGGGATAGGTATGTTGTAACTTACCGTGTTGGAGGCGGCACTAGAGGCAATATTGCTAAAGGTGTGATAAACGCTCTAATCTCTGGCGAATCTGAAGGACGTAGCGATAGTGGTGACGTAATAACGGCTTCGGTTCAGATAACCGTAGAGAATACAAGCTTGGCCACGGGTGGACGAGATGCTGAAAGTGTTGAACAGGCTAAACGGTATGCACCTTTAGTATTCAGAAGCCAGGACAGATTGGTTACCTTGCCAGACTTCAAAGCTTTTGCTAATAATTTTGCTTCAAATTACGGTTCGACGGGTAAGGCAACTGCCTCTGTTAGGCGAGCTTTCTCATCTGCTAATATCATTGATCTTTTTGTTCTTGAGCGTGCTTCAGATTCTCAACTAAGAAGAGCAACTCAGGAATTTAAACGTCAATTACTAGAGGCTGTAGAAACTAAGAAGATGATAACTGATGAGGTCATCATTGTCGATGGACTTATCAGAACTTTAGACTTAGTTGTAACAATTACTCTTGATGAAAATCTTAGAAGAAGTGAAGCTAGGGTATTACAATCAGCTAGAGCTTCAATAGTAAACTACATGGGAATGGATAACACCGATTTCTCGGAGCCCTTTGTACCTCAGGACCTTATTAGAGTTTTGCTTGATGATGAGAAAGACATTAGATTTGCAGAAGTAACTAATGTTGATAAGCCCATATCAGTGGGGTTCAATGAAATTATTCAACTGAATAACTTGGCTATCAGAGTAGAGTATGTCTAATGTCGGGTAAGACTTATTTAAGGAATAAAAATTTCTTTAAGAGAAATTATTTTGAAGCTTTAAAATTTATTATTCCTGGTTACCTGTATGAAGACGATGTGTCTGGCACCCCTAAAGCTGCCGACCCAATAGATACCATTATAAACTCTCAGATTGAAGTAGCTCAAAACTTTGGAACTATTTTAGATGTCAGCGCCATCGCGGGAACCATATCCGAAAATATTCAAAATGTGAGTGGGGCTTCTCTTTATTTTGTAAAACAAAATAACTTAACAAACATTGCACCTGAACAATTTGAAGAGAAAATCTTGAGTCTGCTAGGTAAAAATTTCAGAGACTTTACCACAGAACAAGCATTCGCAGACTATGTTGATAACACTTTACTGCCTGCTACGAGGCTGAATACACCAGACTCTTCTTTATTCTCCACAATAGGTAACGGTGCTGCAATTCACAATTACCTTATATCCAACATGTCTTGGATGTATTTTTTAAATACAAGTGGGACTGACTTTGATCCGTCTTCGACTGTGAAAGATCTTCTAGTCAGTAGCCTATATGCAGGTAAAGCTGTAAGGACAAACGACGGTATCAACGCTCTATCTGAGCACCTTTGGAAAAATGCATCAAGTGCTTACTACCCTTCGCAGCTATTTGCTAGCTCGACTAGATCTGATTTAAGTGGTACCCAACAACTTGAAAAGTTTAAAACTTGGAATGACATCATCTATTCTCCTTTGTATTCAGACATTTCAGACTTTAGGGTTAGAGATAAGTTTCAAACGTACATAGAAAGTAATTTAAAATTCTCTTCTAAGATAGAGGATGGTCCATTTGCTAGATTAATTAGAGCTTTGTCATTCTTTGCGTATGACAAAGACAATGACACAGAGGAGATATCCACGCTATACGATATTGATGATTGCCCCGACGATTATCTTCCTCTTGTAGCTCAATTAATTGGATGGGATTTGTTTGGAGGTGATCCTGAGAAATGGAGACTTCAGCTTAGAAATGCTGTTAGTATTTACAAAACAGTTGGAACCAAAAAATCAATTCAAAGAACTGTTAATACAATTTTCCCTAAAGACAAGTTCCCTATTGAAGGTAGAGTAACAGAGCTTTGGGAATCTTATGTTCCTTTTTTAATTTACTATGCTCTAGCAACAGAATCTTCAAAGTTCAAAAGTTTTGATACTTGGACTCCTAATCTAGCTAACGAGATGGAAATTTACACGTACTCCACAAGGAGTATGGATGAAAATATTAGATTAGCAGTTGATCAGATTCTTTATGAAACTGTTGAAGAGTTTCCTGATAAATTTCAAAGAGAAGTTTGGGAAAAAGAGTTTGATTTAACATTTAATTACAGAGGCAGGGACTTTGAAATTCCTCCGTTTGAGGAATACCCTTATTATGTCAACTCGGAATTAAATAGTGACATGGTCACATTTATATCTGATCGCTTGGCTTGCTTTGGTGTTAATAATGACTTTGCTCTGGAAGTCAGTTCTTACATAACAAACAAAGCATTAAATAAAGACGACGAGCCACGTTTAGGATCATTCTTGATATTTACATCAGGATACAATGAGCCGCCTAACTTAGACAAGTTTATTAGGAATATTAATGATAACAGATTTGAATATGCTTCTCTATGGTCTGGTAAATCTTCTCACTTTAAGTTAGTTCTGGATGCCTCAGAGTTTGATTTTACAAAGAAAAACTTAGACGAGGTGAACACCGGAGACGCTATGGCTTTTGTATCGAAAGCCGTGGGTAGTACTGCACCTGCTCACTCCATACCACTTATCTCTTTGGAGGTATCAGCACCTCCTGATAGGTTTGAATTTGAAGCAAGCTCGTTACCTCATGTTTATTTGGACAGCCAAGAGATAAAAGCGGGTGCAGGCGTCAACCTATTAACTTCTGGAATATTTTTAAACTCTTACAAAAGAGGTGTTAATAATGGAGGGACTCCAATTGGAAGAGACGCTACTAGAACTCTAGTTTCCCCTGAGTTACTTAGCTTGTCGGCTGTCGATGAGGTTCCCCGTAATTCTGCCAGAAGAAGATCTTATGAAAAGATAATGCCGTTCAATGGGTATTACGACCGAACTGGTTTTAATATGCCTGTTGGATTCGATATGGTATCTAGTCTTAGTGGCGTGCCTCTGGGATTAGTGCCAAGCTCTATGACCTACACTTCAGTATCGAGTCATATTAATCTCCCACCTATATGGAATCAATGTGAAGGTTTAAATTCTGGAAATATCTACTTTGAATACCCCGTAAGCACAACTCAGAATGTAAGAGGTCAGTTAGCAAATTTTCAAACAAATACTGACAGGACGACAGATCGTGGTCAACTCCCAGGGATATATGCAGCCATGCATAGAATTGGAGAAAATTCAAAATATCTTAGAGCAGATCTTGAAGTTGGATTAAACGCTCTTGCTAATCAGAAGATTAGTTCAATCGTAGCTGGGGGAGTTAGTGCTGCATCGTCAATTCAAGACAAGATAAATGCTTGGACTAGCGGCGTTACACTGTCGTATGCTAACAGTGCAACCAATGATTCTAGTGCTGGTTACACATTCCCTAAAAGCACTAAAGATTTTTATAACTTTGAGTTTGGTAGAGATCTTCATAAGTTACACCACATATACCAAGATAACTTTAAATGGCATAGGTTAAGTCGTGATGTTCAAGAGTTAGACGGTCCAAACTTATTTTCGCATACGTTTGGACCTCTCCTATTCAACCACGACTTTGAAGATTTAGGAAGCGCCGCAGAGGAAGTTTCTACATCTTTTGCTAGTCCTAGGCGAATGACTTCTGATCTCTCTCCTTTTGTTGGCGCTGGATCTTTCCCAGCTTCTGCTGATGGGGACATGTACATAGATACTCCTGAGAGAGTCTGCTCAGGCCTTGTGGATGGTGTCGAGCTAGTCCTAACTTCTGGAGTTAAAGCACAAGGATCATTTTCTATTATCAGAGTCCCAGGCTCTCAGAGAGCTTCTTTTGAGGACCCGTTCCTGTTTGACAATACTATTGTGCTGATGAGATCTGGGAATGATGCTGCTACTAGGCTTAGATTTGATATTTCTAAGTATTCTGTCCCTAGTAATTATCCTATTTCTAATAATTTCTTATCCCCAGATCACGAGTTTACTCTAAACTTAAGTGCCATAATATCAAGAGATTCGGGAACCACTCTCGGAGGTAGAGATATACACATATGGTTACATACGAAGCCTGAGCAAAATAAGATGTGGACTTTCATGCCTGATGGTAAGTGGCATCAGCACGAGCAACTAATTAGTAGAGAAGACCTAATAAGAAAATACTCTCACCGAACGTCTACACAATTAAGATCTAATGATCCTCAATCCACCAACTCAACCACAGATTACCAATGTTTGGATCAAATATCTTCCAACAGAAATTCTCCGGTTGTAGGCCTAGGGTCTGAGGATGTGGACGGTGCTAGTCTACAATTTAACACTAACAATAGAATCATAAGATTGCCTAAAGATTATCAGGGAGAATATGATCAACTACATAGGCTCAATCAAAATTATGTAGTCGAAGTGTTCATGACTCCCGGCGCACAGTCTTCCGAGTTTATAATAATCGATAAAGTGGAAATTCAAGATAATACTTTGAAGAATTTTTCTGAGTTGTTTGTAGCCGGGACAAAGTCGGATCCTCGTCTGGAGTTAACTAAACAAGATATCTTTGATATTTTTAAACACTTCAACAATATTGCAGGTAAGAATTCATTCACTTCTTTTGCTAGCAGAGACAAGAATAAAACATCGACTATAATGGAATCAAGAGGTGGTTCTAGAATTGATTATCGATTTGCAGGGGGTATGGTAGAAATAACCAGAACACTGGGTGTCCTCAACACCAACGTTACAATTCCTATCTAATGTTTGTTCAAGGCTTTGGAGAAATTCTTACTGATATACTAACGGTTAATCCGGCATTTTCTGATTTTCCGTCAGCTAGCTCAATTCTAGATACTTCCAACTACACATTTCAGGCTCTAACCTTTGGTAAGGATGCAGGCGGTTTTGTACAGCACTCCCATGCTGTATCCTCAATCCAGTATGTGAATGATGTTGTTGCCTCAGGGGCTAGCTCTTTTGACTCAGGGATTCTTACGGTAATAAATTATGCCTCTGATGTAACAAACGGAGTCTCCTCATACATACCCTCGGGAAGTTATTTATTATTTTCTTCAACATACGACTCCGTCCCTAATGATCCTTCTCCTTTGGACACTAGGTTAGAACGAGGATCAACGCTATCTGTTAACTTAAGCTCATATCAATTTGCAAGTGCTTTGCCTGATTTAGGTCATTATGCTAACCCCGCTGTGGACAATCAACTTAGCGCCATATGGAATAAGGTAGGAGGCTTTGCTCCCTCTGGAGGAGCCAATTACAATTTCTACAATAAAAATAAAGATCTGCTTTTCAATGGAACACTTAGCGGTGACTTCAATACATCAGGATTGATGGACAAAAATGGATTCTTAACGGTAAACCCGAAATCAGTAAGGGAAATAACCAATACTGATTTCGGGGGTGGCGCATTAGTATTTTCATCTACTGGTCTTGAACCCTCTGAAGGTAAGCTAAGAATAAGGACCAGGACAAGCAGAGGAGACGGTATGTCTTTAGTGGCTTTTGGAAGCGTAAAGCATATAGGAGTATACTGTTTAGATCTAAAATCAATGTTAACGGAGGGATTAACACCTCCTTATGCCTGGAATTGTCTAAATAATGACAGAAAGTATAAATTGGTAGCAAAAGCTACTATCCTGGATAATCCACTTTTTCACAGAGATCTTGGCGCTACACCTGGATTTGGTACACTCCTTGCCGCTACACCAACAATAATTAACTTAAACTTGGATTTTAAATGATTAAGTCACTAACAAATCAGATGGGAATAAAAGGACACTTAACAATTCACAAAATTGTAGAGGGTGAGGAAGAGGTTGTATACGATGAGGATAACGTCATTGTCTCTGGCTTTGGATGGGCTCTATCACATTTATACGGCAAATTAGGATCTAATACAATCACTGATTACCAGATTGATAGAGTTCAATTAGGAGTTAGTGGCTATGCTGGGCTACAAGTTAGTAGCACTAATTCTCTTTCGGGAGCTTTATCCTCGACCACGGAGTACCTCGGTCAGTCTACGGATAGCAACTTGAATGTCGTATCAGGCTTCAGATGGGAGAACGACTCTGTTGTAACAACTCCTCAGATATACGCTAAAATCCCATTTAGTAAGGTTACGAGGATAGACGACAGAACCGTTCGATACACTATCTTCATAGATGAAGACTCGTGTAACAACCTATCTCGGCCTGGGGTACCAGAGAGTGCTTTAAACGAAATTGGATTATTTATCAAGAATCCAAAGGCTGACAATATAGAGACTTCTATTTTAACAGCCTATAGATACTTTAGTAACATTAGAAAAACATCAGATTTTGCTCTAGTGTTCAGATGGACAATATCATTCGGATAACATGTTAAACCCAAGTGACGTATACGTAGAAGGCGGAGCCAATAACCTTTTTGCCTGTTGGACTGATAAGGTTACTAAATATGACGCTAGTTCATTTTACAATTTTGAACAAGATAATCTCCCGTTACATGATTTAGAGGAGAGAACTACTTTACTTTGGGAGAAGTTTGGACATCCCACTTCGGCCCTTACGGGTATGTCCTTCATAGTGTCTGCTGAGGCAGAAACAACCTGCAATCCACTATACTTTACTAACTTAAGTTCTTGTATCGATGCACTGCCTGAGTTTATTAACTATCCTATATTAGTTGAAGTGGCTAGCTTTGGCGGATTGGGGCATCTTACCATAACTAACAAATCTTTTGGACCTAATGGGTCTTTAGAGATCATAAACAGACTTGGCGCATTTGGAAGTCCTGTTACCATTGGAGGCTCTACCTCTGCCTTAGATACAGCCAGATATGATACAGAGTTCACTTCTTACAAGTTAGCTTCATCCATTGGCTCTGATCAAATTTACAACTCCATACTCACTGCAAGTGCTCAATTACCTGTTGCTTTCAATGACGTAGCTTACGCTAAGTTGCTAACGAAAAACCCATCGAATGGCGCAGATATTTTGGTGGCATCTTCCACTTACCCATTTAGCGACGAAAGATTCGTAAATCCTTATGTTTTTGTAAAACACACAGAGCCCTTGGACGCGGGTAATGGTTTCTTCGGAAATCGAATGACTGCTGCCCTCTCTAGTACTCTCTCTCCATTTAAACTAGTAGGCGCTAATAATACAGCCTCTGCCATCCAGTTCAATCCTTTTGATAAAACTAGAACAACAGAGATGGACACTTATGATGTCAGCACTGTTGATTCTATAACTGAACTTGAAATTAAGGGAGGAACTGCAAGAGATGAAACGGGGCATGTTCCTTTCGTATACTTCAATAGCCTTAATTCAATTAAGGTTCATAATTGCGATGGTCCGATTCACATAAGAAACTTTAACGTAGACTGTGAGCACGCTCAAGATAATGGAATTGAGATAAAAAATTCTAAGGTTAATCTTGAGAGGTGTGCGGTATCCAGAGCAAACAGGGCAGGATTATACGCTAATAACTCTGAAGTTGATTTACTAAGAGGCTTTGTTGCATACCGAAACTATAAGCTAAATGGAACTGCTAGGGAGGGTATACCCTTTGTTGAAAAACGAAAGAGCTACAAAGCTCAGGCATACTATGGAGCAGGTATTTATGCCTCACAATCAACTATTAACTTTAGATCAACATACAACAGGGATATTGAGCAAGATTCTTCTGCCTCTGGCCAGCCTTATTACAGTAACTGGGCAGCGTTTGTAGGCCCCTCCGGCATACCAGTCCCCTCGATGAATGCCCTATACTGCCTCTCCAGAAATGATATTGGAATTCATTCAATTAATTCTACAATAACAGGTGGCTTAGGTGAAGCTACCATGGCTGGCGACACCGAGAATACCAATCTACTAGGCACTACCACTTGGTATAATGCTACTCAATTGTTCTGTGAGCTTAATACTGAAGCTGGTATAAAAGTTAAAGATTCAGACCTCGAATATCGAGGTAGGCTCATAACTAATGGTAACTACGTAGGTTTGGATTCCAAAAATTCAAACATAGTTGTTGATCAGCTAACTTCAAACTTTAATCAATCAAAGGGCATTAACTTAGAAGATTCTAAGCTGATCTACAATAACGGTTTGTGGCCTGGGTTCTATCATAACAACCCTATTAACCCAAATAAGTTGCATATGTCTCAGGTTGCTTGTGTGCAAAATGGTCAGGCAATACGAAGCTCAAACTCTCAAATGAGCCCGCTATACGCAAGTTCAATGCCATCTATTTGTCAGATGGTTTATGTGTCCGGTAACTTTGGTATCGGCGAGTCTGGCTTTAGCGAAGATGACGATATACAGCTTAACTTACTACCTGCAATTGAAGCTAGTGATAACTCTAACTTAGACCTTATACATACTCACATAGACTCAACACACTTAGACAATTCAAAGGCTTTTAATCCTACTTTTGGTCTAATGCTTAGAGCCGCAGACAACTCTACCATCACATGTAGGGGCTCCAAAAACTATGCTAACGTGATGCTAGGTCCCGACACAAGGACCTCTCAAATTAAGCAAGCAGCATCCTTTGCTGGAGACAACTCTCAAATTTTCTTCCAAGGACCCACTGTTATAGCTCAAGTAGGTGTGGATGCCTTAGCTGAGAAAAATTCAACAATTGACTTCGGACCTACTAGAAATCAAGATAATCAACTTTTAGTATCAGCATTTAACTTAAACAAAGACGGAGACAGTCACACTATGGTAGAGCTTCACTCTACCAGAGCTTGCTTGGTTGCAAACGAGAAGTCTACCATAAAAATGCAAGACTTGGGTGACTACGAAATTCAATATGATGCTAGTCGAGATGTAAGTGGTAGAGCCGGTAACTATGATTACATCCTGCCCACGACATATCAAAACTGTGTTAGCAACGGATGGATTCAGCTATACCCAAATGGCAATACAAACGACTCCGACGTTCCAAATGCAGTGAGCCTAGCAGCAGCGAGCGTTAATGATCGATACAGATTTAGAGACGATTCAGGGTCACCTGCAACGCTTTATAGGTATCTGGTGGCACGGGATACGTTAGATGCCAATGCTTCAAGTGTTACAACTGGAGGTATGTCTGTTAGGGCTGTTGGCGATAGCTTAATTGATGTTAAGAACGTACACTTCCCTTGTGGATGGGCTAACTCATCTTCCATTGCGTATGATTTCGACGGAGCGGCTCCGTTGCCCGGTGCATTCTGTAGTAGACTGCATATATGGAATGTGGCTGACACATCATTGCTTAAAGCTTCCTATGTGTCGGTATCAGGAGTTCACCCAATACAAGCGCCTTACCATGGACCTTCAGGCACCTGGGGTGCATTGTCAGGAGCGCCAGTTAGCACTCCCGATACTAGTTCATTGTCTATTCTCGACTACTATGGGATAAATCAACAGCTTCCCGGTGATGTTAACTTAGGTAAGTCCTCTGTTCAAAACATTGGTCCTTTCCGGTTATACTTCTCTGTTGATTCTACGGCAAACTTCCTTAGTGCTGTGGGTGTGAGCAACAACAACGCATTTAAAGGTATAATCCCTCAGGTGTTTGCTCAAGGTTATAATTTCTCAGGAGATTTGATAGCTGAGGATAACAGCGATTATGGAGCTAGTGCAAACTACACTTCTTTGTTAAAGAGGGGAAACAATAACATTTATGAGCCCTCAGGATTTTACTATGCCTCAGAAATGCTGTTAAACCCTGACACCACTTTAGCTATACTTGATGATTCAGGTGCTAACATGTTTGCTAATGCTAAACATAATTCAGTTGACAAATCACTTTTAGGTAAACGTGTTGAGATATTCTTCCCGATGGATACGTTTGGTGGAGACACAAATCAGACCGGGTTAGCTGGTGGCACTGGACTATTATCTATAAACAATTTTGATCTTAAAAAGGATAACTAATGCCTAACGAATTAACATACTACAATACAGATTTTTCATACATAAAACCTGTTAGACATTTCAAAGCTAATGACCCCTATTATTTTGAGGTCGATAACATCCCAATCAAACAGCTTGAGGAGAATACTAACTTCCTAAAAGATCAAGTTGATGGTTTACTCACAGAAGGAGAAAATAATCAAAATATTGAAATAGGGAGAACAGGCTTTTCTGAGCTAAAACCTTTTGTGCTAGGGAACGATAGGGTTGTTCGTGTTAAACCCGGCAGGTATACAAGTCGTATAAATAATGCGTTTGATCTAACACCAATTCAAGTAATAAATCAAGTTTTTGGATTCACTAATACTACGACAGGGGCTGACGGGGAAAGCACGAACACTTTTGAAGTGGGGACCGTGAATAACTCAGTTGTATCGGGTGTTTTAAATGAGTTTGCAAGAGGCACCGCTGGTACTGCTTTTAATTTTAACGGTCTTGCCGAGCGTGCATTTGTCTTCGCTATTGATAGCGAGGATGGAATTAGTATAGGCAGCAACGAAAAGCTTAATGTAACATCTGTCTTAGATTACGGTGAATTTCCGACCGTTGGTAATTATCAAGATAAGCCAACCTACCCAAACTTTATAGGATCTTTATACGAGCAGACTACAGATGTAGACGTTAGAAATTTAACTCTCCTTAAAAATGTTTTTGGAGATAGCACTGATGCAGGAGTTCAACAAGGTAGACTTGAATCTCAATTTATTAAGAGATGGAGAGGCGCCATCAGAACTTCAATTGTGGATGTGCCAGAGGAGCTTAGTATTGAAATACCAGAGTTTGACGCTACCGATTTCTCATATACTGATGAGAATGGAGCAGTGCAACCACTTGACTCTAATCAAAGAATTGATTTAGTGTTTATTTATTCTAAAGCCATTGATGAGAACAGTACTACCATCCCAAAGTTCAATAGTCTTGGAGGTCCTGAGACATTAACAGAGCCCACTTTGGGTATTTTAAAGGGTGCAGGTGTGGGTCTTAGCAGGCAGACTTCAACTGATGATATCAACGCTGATGATAGAGTTAATCTTCAAACTTTGGATGGCACTCCAATAATGCTTGCTAATCCTGGCGATGAGGGAGGTACAACCACCGGGTTCAGTACCTCTTCAGGTGGGGTCATTAGAGGTTCTTTCCCATCACCGGATGACTTAATGAACTTGGCTCCTGTTCTTTCTGAAAACTTAGAGACCACAGCATTCCCATTGATTGGTCAAACGATTCTACCAATCGCTTACATTCGAGTTCGTAAGGGGACTTTGACTGTTCAATCAGATACCCTAGTTAGTGATGATATTGTAGATATTCGACCTTTCTTTAGAACTACTGAATTGGCTTACAACGAGAGGGCGGGTATTGCTGCTGCCACTCCACAAGTTTCGATCGCAAATCCTGTTGTATCTGAGGCTCACTTAGAGAAAGTAAGAGCAGAGATTTACACTGACTTAAGGAATAGATTGGGTAATGCCGTTCCCCCCGAACCCCCACAGGACCCAACCTCTCCCCCACCAACGGCTGCTGGAAGTAGAGTCTTAGCAACCGGCATTATCGCAGGAGGTATGAACTACGGTCCTGAGGGTGCTTTAACTCGTCAGAGAACAGTTGATGGCCTAACTTTAAACGAGTTGAGGACTTCAGTTACGACAGAGTTTGGATACCCCACTGACTCTGTTGACTTCGCCCCTATGTGGGATAAGGCAATGTGGCGTCAAAGAAACCCTGGTCAATTTACTGGTGAGCGGGCGTTAGACTATGTTAATGTTGGATCAACATTGATGACTCGACACGGTAACCCTGATGCTTTCCGACTTCCTCCTTGGAATAAAGAAGCTGCTAACTCGATTGTTGGTAACAGAACTGACGATGATTACAATGGTAACTTAGGTAGTCTGGGTATGGGTAAGCTGTTTCCTACTGATAAGTTTAAAGTTGGAAACTATCAGCGTGAGAAAGTGATGAGAAACAAAATGAATGAGATTTATTACGTTTCTAAACTTATTAAGATTGCAAACAATCCTTTTTCTAATTACCACGTAAATGTCAATCTATTAAACTGTATTCCACTTTCCTGTATGTCAGTGCAGACCGACCAAACCAAGCAAACTCGCTCGGCTCAACCTACAGGTATTTGGGTTGTGAAACATCCTAATTACTTTGTTATTAACGTTGGGTGGGCTTGCGATGCTTTCGCGGGTAGACAGAAACAGAGAAATGGACCCCATGTCCATGATACTAACAAATTCATGCAGCAGGACGACCAAGGTAAACCTTGGAAGGATAGAGAGAACGCCAGAAACTTCACCGGGTTTATGCTTCCTCAATTTGATGCTGGCAAGGCTCCCTTAGCTGATCCTAACTCAGGCCCATCGCCATATAGATACTTTGAGACTGTTATACAGGATGATAAAATCGAAGGAAACGGTGGTGGTCCCAATGATGGTGGCCAAATTAGTGACGGTTTCACAGGGACTTTTAATCAAGCAACTGACGCAGAGTCAGCGCCTAAAACTCTACCTAAGTATTACAGCGGCATTACACCAATTCTCTACCCCTCTGTTTCCTTTGAAATCGTTGGATTCGATGATTCCCTTTACAATAAAACTCACAGCGGTAACAACCTCTCTGATAAGTTTGGAAACTCTATTATCGACTTAAGCTAATGACTACTGTTAATGGACTTATAATCAGCGACGGTTGTAGGTTAGGTATTAAGCCTGGATTTCAGAATCCCGTTGGCGGAGGTCAGGGCGGATCAACTCCTGTTGTAGTGGTTCCTTTTGATCCAAGTGCTGCTGAGGTTCCTTTTGAGCCGGGTGAAGATCCCGTTGGAGGAGGCGGAGGCGGAGGCGGAGGCGGTGGTGGAGTAGGCACTCCTGACCCCACAGTTACAACGGGTGATGTTCAACCTGAACCTGATCCTGGATTCTCTGTCCCAGACCCTGGTCAGATCATCCCTACAGGGAGATTACCTTCGATAGCGCAAATACCTCAACCTCCTATCAACCCAGGGGGTGGTGAAGTTCCTACTGGAAGATTACCCACACTAGGGCAAATACCAGAGCCACCCCCACTAGACCCAGGAGGTCAACTTCCCGGTGAAGTAATTCCTGGACTTATTCAAACCGAAGATCCTAATCAAGGTTATGTAAACACCTCTTTGAATCAAGCAAACTCTGCTGCTCAAAATCAAGCATCGACTAATGGCGAGCAGATCTCAGTTAATCAAGCAATATCCAATATTGTTAACCCTAATGCTATTGTAATATCAGATCCACTATATGATCCTCAGCAGAACTTTTTTAAAATAAAACAAACTCAAAAGATTGTTCCTGTTTCAAATGGTTATTTCTTAAAAGTTTTCCGAAACTCTGTTGCTCAAGAAGTTTACAATCTTTTGTTTTATCAGGAGGGCGACACCAGAAGCTGGGATGAAGATTCTATTCAGAACCTAACAGATGATAAGATAATATTTAGTTTAAATATAAATTTACTTGAAGCTTTTAATAATCTTAGAGACGCTACAGGCAAACAAATTGGCGTAAATGTTTTTGTAAATGTAATAAGAAAACATTTAGTTACTGGAACCATCAATGAGATTAATCCAGATTATTATTTGAACTCATACGAAACACAAAAGAATAGTAAGTTTGTTTCTTTTTTACAATCTGAGAGCCAAAGTTCTAACGAACTTTTTTCATTGTTATATCTCCGTGATCAGCAGTATGGTTTGGGGGTTATTAAAGACAATTTTCAAAATCAGATTGAGATGGGGAGGTTTAGATTTCTAAATGAAGATCTAAAATTAAGTTTAAGAATTGATAAGTTTGATGGTTCGGTAGATAAACTTGAAATACCTAATGCAGGCTTTCCAATTAGTTATCTTAACCCTGTTGCTGCTTCCACCATTCCTGCTGTTGGAACCACTAACCTACTTAATATTGGAGATGGAGGTGGTTACTACATTCAGGCTGAGTCAGAGAGCGGTGAAGAGAAGCCGATAGTGTTAGATGGTCTTGTTAGCTCAACTTTTTATGCCCCCGCATCAGTTCGGTCTAGTTTGTTGGATATAGTCGGAAGCCGTTTTCAATATAGGTTGACTGCCGAATCACTTACAAACTCACACGAATTTGTAAGTGGGGATACTGGGCCTAGCACTTTGACCCCTTTATACTTCGGGATTGAATTAAGCTCTGTCGAAACAGTCGCCTTCAGTAAACCAACTGTTGAAGACTACTCAGCAACGTATTTCAGGATAAATAATAAGGAACAAATTCAAAAGCATTTGAACAATAATTCATTAGCTGTTCCACAAGTATATCTTGATTATCGAGATCCACTATACAGATATATCTTGGATACTTCGTCATTTTCTCTTAAATCCTCAGATATAAGTAATAAGGATTTTGTGGCTAATCCAACATTATTGGGCAGCGATAATTTTGTAAAAAATATACCTTTTGGATTTGTAATAGTGCCCAGCCAGGGATCTAACTTTAACCCTTTCAACGGGAGATCTAAGATAACAAATTTGGATGATAAGGTTACCAGGGAGATACTTCTCACACCCACTCTTAACAGGGGAATAACCTCCAACGAAAAAACAGGATTTGATTTCTATAATCTATTCTTAGAAGATGGTTTGACTCGAATAGGAAGTTTTGAACAGAAAAGTATTCACAACTTTGGTTATCGGTATGAGCCTAGTAGCTTTTACAACACTTTTTATGTAGGTGATACCCTTGGAGCTAGCTCTCCAACAGTCTCTTCCTACGGAGCTTCTTACCTAGTTAAAGATGTTCTAGACCACATAAAAGATGAGTACAATCCTGAGTCCGTGGTTTGGTTTGATGTATTTAGCCGTATGCCATTGTCCAGAATTGGAGAATTGATGTTTGATCTGCATGAAGGATTCCTAGATAAATTGAAAAATGGTTTTAGGCACGGAATAAAGATAAAGAATGCTCAGAGAAATAGCATTAATCCTGTAACCCTACTAAAAGAAGATTCAAAAACAATAGTAAAATCTGAATCTAGGCCAAAATCGAAATTAATTGATAGATAATTTTATTGTTTTTATTTACGTAAATTTGATACATATACATACAGGAGTTTATTATGCGCTACATTAATGTTGATGATGATTTTGTTGGCAAGATCCTTGCCGCTAACCAACTGACTGAATCCAAAGATCTGAATGAATCTCAGGAAGTCGAAGTTGTTGAAGAGGCCTGCGAAGAGGGTCATGTCTGCCCGCTCTGCGAGTCTGAATTAGATGAGCCTATCTCGGAGCAAGCGATGAAAGAGTGTGTTGATTTCATTCTTGGCACCATCAATGAGGCCCTTGAGCAGGACGGTGAGTTCCTTGAGGAAGCCGAAGATGAGGACGAAGATGAGGACGAAGATGACGACAAGGACGACGACAAAAAGAAGAACGAAGATTACGAAGTCGGTTCGGATGATGACGAGGACGAGCGTAACGAAAAGAAAGAGAAGAAAGGCAAAAAGGACAAGTGAGGGCATAAAAGATGAGTGCTAGCACTAAGAATCTTTTAGCTCTTACTGAAGGCATTTTAGCTCAGACTTCTCCCGTGAAGGAGGTCGTAGCCAAAACAGATCCTATTGTTGATGACGGCCTTAAAGCTGTTGTTGTGCCTGACGCTTTTGTTAATCAAATTGTTGGCTTTAACGGTGCTCTGAACGAGTCTTCTGATCCCGATAAAAAACAAGAACTCATGCCTGAGTTTGATCCTATCAATGAGGCCACAATCCTCAAGGAAAGGCTTGAATCTCTGGTTGAAAACCTGAAAGAACTCCTAAAAGAAGCCAGAGAAGTTATGGAAGAAATGACTGCATCTGGCTCTGGGATAGTGGGGGGCGCCAAGCCTTTATTTAAGAAGCCAATCAGAAAAAATGAACCTCGTAGACGTAGTAAGGGAAACTAAAGCCACCAAAGCTCAAGGATCTGTTGAAGGCAGATCCAAGATGAATAAAGGCGGGGCTAAGACCAAAGCATCTAAGTCTCGTGTTAAGGTTTACGACTCTATCACGACTGCGTTAAAGAAGGGTTACGTGGGTCAAATATTCTCCACTAAAAATTCTAATCGTCTTTACGTTATTACTAAGCGTAAGTGGGGTAAGGATGACGAGCAAGAAGTTGGAGGTAGAGTCGCCAAGGGTTTTTCCCCAGGAACCATTCCTTCCAAGTTTTCAGATGTTAAAAAGTATGCCGTTAGAACATTAGTACGGCATGGTAAACAGAGATCCGGTAAATTTAAAAGCAAGAAATACTGGTCTCGCAAACAAAAATAGGATTAATTATGTTACTCGTAGAGTGCAATGTTTTAGAGAAAGTAGAAGTCATTAATGAAGGCACGGAGGGTAATACCCGACTTCGCCTTCGTGGTAAATTCCAGCAGTGCGATGAGCAGAACAACAACGGCAGAATTTACCCGCGAGCTATCCTTGAATCGCAGGTAAAAGCGATTCAAGAGAAGATCGGTGACCGCTCTCTGGTCGGTGCTCTTGATCACCCCTCTAACGATGCTATCCATCTTTCGCAAGCCTCTCACCTTATCACTGGTTTGAGCATTGCTAAAGATGGATCGGTAATGGGTGAGTGCGAGATTCTTTCAACTCCTAACGGAAAGATTGTTGAGGCTCTTATCAATGACGGTGTGAAGATCGGCATCTCTAGCCGTGGTGTAGGTAGCGTTACGGAGGGTATTAAAGGTAAGATTGTCAACGAGGACTTTAAGCTAATCACATTTGACCTTGTATCGGATCCCTCCACCAGAGGTGCGTTCCCTGAGCTTACAGAGTCCATTCGTGAGAATAGTCAGCGTGCTCAAAAGATTGTTACTAAGCATAAGCAAGATCGAGTCTTGCTCACAATGCTTGAGAGCAAGATTAGCGAGGCCATGAAAAAGTCTAATAAGAAATCTAAAAAGAAAGGCGATAGCTCTGAGTTCCCTGATTTGAGCGGTGATGGTAAAACCACTTTTAAAGACATTTTAATTGGTCGTGGTGTCATTGATAAAGGTAAGAAGAAAAAGTCCATGGAAGAGGGCAGTATCAAAGATGACCCAGAAGCTTTTAAGAAGGCTAAAGCCAAAGCTAAAGCTAAAGGCCAGCAA
>NZTP01000018.1 GCA_002696485.1 Altibacter sp.
AACGTAATAGCTATCCTTCAATCCAAGAAGATCGCGGTTCTCGAAATAAGCAATAGGTTGGGGCGTACCAATTCCTTTTTCCAACAAGGTGTTGGCGTAGGTGTAGGAACGTTCGGCTTTGGACTTCCGGAAATAACGATAGGCAATGCGATTAATGAGATTGGGGCGTTTAAACGATTTCACATTGACCGTTAATTCGTCCAAGTTAAAAAGCTTTATCGTGTTCCGTTCTCCGTCGCCGAGGAGGGTGCCTCTCGTTTCAAAATGAGTGATCATTTCGACGATTTCACTGACTTTATGCTGAAAACCGGCACAGATAGTTCCTTTCAAGTTCAATTTACCACCGTATGAAATATCTTTCAATTCATTCAGGTTTTAATCCTTTTGTACAAAAATACATTTATTAATTCGTTTCTATTTTATTCAAAAAAAGATACCTTTAAAAATTATATTTCAACACTTAAATCTGTTCCTATGTCCGTTAAGGAATCTTCTTTTCCAACTTGTTCTCTAGTGACTCCTACTTACAACTGGCCCGAGGCATTGGAACTATTATTATTGAGTGTTAAGAACCAAAGTTATTTACCGAACGAGGTGATTATTGCCGATGATGGCTCCAAAGAAGAGACTACCCGTTTGATACAACATTTTCAAAAGAACTTTCCGGTTCCCTTGCATCATATTTGGCACGAAGATAACAAGAATCGGAAACCAGCCATTATGAACAAAGCCATTGCCAGTGCCAAATATGAATACATTATTGAAATCGATGGCGATATAATTATGCACAAAGAGTTTATAAAAGACCATCTTTCTTTAGCCGAAAAAAATGTCTTCCTATATGGGAGCCGGGTAAATATTCAAGAGGAGTATCTGGAAACGCTTTTTAAAGAAAAACGAACACACTTTAATTTCTTTTCAAAAGGAATAAAAAAAAGAGGCCGTACATTACATATCCCGTTCTTAGCTAATCGATATCAAAAAGAGAATGAACGTTCTTCTAAATTAAGAGGCTGCAACATGTCGTTTTGGCGTGATGATTTTGTTAAGGTAAATGGATTTAACGAAGATCTCACAGGTTGGGGACTTGATGACAGTGAAATGATTCAACGTCTTATCAATATTGGAGTACAAGGCAAACGCCTTAAGTACAAAGGGATCGTGTATCATATCTATCACAAAGAACAAGATAAGAACCATATCCACCTTAATGATGTGATTGAAAAAGAGACCACTGAAAAAAAATTAACTTATGTTAAAAAAGGTGTGGATCAATATCTTTAGGAAAGTACCCCTTCATAGATCTTTAACGTAGTTGCGGCCGTTTTTGCTGCTTCAAAATGTGCTAGAAATTTTTGATACGACCGTTCTGCAAACTGTGCCTGCAATTCCTTGTGTTCCAAGAGATCTCTTAGTTTCGTTGCCAGATGTTCATGATCCTTGATGGCAACCAAAAACCCATTGTCACCATCGGCGATCACTTCGGGGATGCCCCCTGCGCGCGTGCTCACTACAGGTACTTTTTTGTAAAATGCCTCGTAGATAGTCAACGGCAATCCTTCACGCTGTGAGCTCATCACATACACGGTGAACTGAGGTAGAAAATCGGTGGCATTCTTTTGAAAGCCCGCCCATGTAATATACGATGAAATACCAAGTTCTGCTGTTAGTTGTTCCAACTCGGGTGTCGATCGGCTGCCCTCCCCTATTTGGACCAAATGAAAGCTTGTATAGTGTAATTCATGCACCATGTGATGGATCGCCCGGAGCAATACCGGAAGGTCTTTGGCATTTACATGATTGGCAATGTTACCAATGAGCGGTGTGCCTTGGGGGACATTAAAGAGTTCGGTAAGTTTTTCGAATCGTTTTGGAGTGAGTCTGTTGGTGTTGATCCCGTCGTAGACTACCATTAATTTATGTACATTCTTAGGCTTCATCACCAACTGCTCCATGGATGTTTTTACCGCTTCGGAAACGCAGATTATGGCTTTAATATTCTTGTAGTTGTACTTGAAAATACTGAGTCGGCTCATACTGTTTCCCATTCCTTTTTTTGAAAAGACGGCCGGTGTTCTCAATCGATGTAGCAGGTCGGATATGGTAAAGATAGTTACAGAGTCACTGGTATGCAAATGGATCACATCGGGAGCGTACTCTTTTACTACTTCTTTCAGATACCTGTAATTGGATCGCTTGTTGAGCTTGTGATCCTTACACGGTATAAAGGCTATGGAGGTTGTCTTGATATAGTTGTGTAGGGGAGCATCGGCAACCCCAAAGATCGTATTCTCGATATCCAGTTTTTCCAGTTCCGGTATGAGATCGACCAACTGCTGTTCGTTACCACCCCAACTTCGGGCTCCGGAAATGTGTAGTATTTTCATAGGAATTTGCTGCCGTTGAAGTCACAAATATATAGTAATTTTGAGCTTTAACAGAAAACTTCATGAAGGTATTGATTGTAGACCGTTCGGGAAAAATTCCAGCTACGACCTATGGCGGAACGGAACGTGTGATCTGGGGTTTGGGAAAAGCCTTGCATGCCTTGGGACATGAAGTTACGTTTTTGGTTCCTGGTGGAACCGGTGGTACATTTGCACGAGTCCTTCCGTTAGATGTCACAAAGGACCTTAACGAACAGATCCCGGACGATATTGATGTGGTGCACATGAACTATAGACCCGACCGTCCCTTACAAAAGCCATACCTCATCACCATGCACGGGAATCCCGCGCTTGGAGAAATAATAGACCCTAATACGGTCTTCATATCCAAGAATCAGGCGCAGCGCTACGGATCTGAAGTGTTTGTGCATAACGGATTGGACTGGAGTGAATATCCTGAGCCGGTCCTAGATCATGAGCGTAGATACCTTCATTTCTTAGGAAAGGTTTCTTGGAAGGTAAAAAACGTGTTCGGGGCTGCGAACATTGCCGTTAGATCTAACATTCCCATACATATAATGGGAGGTGACCGATGGACCTTTCGTAATGTACATCGAGGCTTTCGTTACCTTGTTCATCCTAAGATCCGTTTTAGAGGGTGGGTGCATGATCGCGAGAAAATAGAGATCATGTCCCGATCCAAAGCCTTGGTGTTTCCGGTAGAATGGCATGAACCTTTTGGGCTTGCCATTATAGAAAGTTTGTATGCCGGTTGTGCCGTTTTTGGATCCGCCAATGGGTCCTTACCGGAATTGATCATTCCCGAAGTAGGGTTGGTTTCATATGCTTCGGAAGAACTTGTAACAGCTATTCGTGACTTTCAATACAATCCGGAACATTGCCATGCGTATGCTGTTTCAAAGTTTAATTCCGAAGTGATGACAAAAAAGTACCTCGTTCTATACGAGCGCATACTGCAAGACATCCCGTTACACGAGACCGCACCTCAATACCTTTCAGAAAAAAATAGAATTCAAAAAATGTACTAATGGAACAAGAGATAACCAATTGCTTGGAAGTTTTAAAGAAAGGGGGAATCATTCTGTACCCTACGGACACGGTTTGGGGCATTGGCTGTGACGCAACACAACCTGCCGCTGTGCAAAAGATATTTCAACTTAAAAAACGGGAAGAGCGCAAATCCATGATCTGTTTGGTGAACGATTTTCGCATGTTGGAACAGTATGTAGAGCGCATTCCGGAAGTAGCTTACGATATCCTGAAGTTCGCCAATAAGCCCACCACTATTATTTATGACGACCCTATTCGCGTGGCAGAAAATTTAATAGCTGAAGATAACTCGCTCGCCATACGCGTAGTCAAAGACTCGTTTTGTAACGGCTTGATCCGCAGGTTGCGCCGACCTTTGGTATCGACTTCGGCTAATATGAGCGGGGAACCCACCCCAATGCATTTTCAAGAAATGAGCCCTCAAATTTTGGAGGGCGTGGACTATGTCGTAAATTTGCATCGCGATAGAAAATCCGTTTCGCCCTCGTCGATCATCAAGCTAAAAAAGGATGGTACCGTGCACGTAATTAGACCTTAAGAATGCATCCAAATCCTACGTATAGAACCGCATTAGACCACCCCATCTTTCCTTTGATCTCACAAGCTGCCAGTAATTTGAAAATGGATAGCTATGTGATAGGAGGCTATGTAAGGGATTTTCTTCTGAACCGCGGAGATGCGAAGGATATTGATATCGTTGCTGTAGGCAGCGGCATTGCTTTGGCGAAAGAAGTTGCCAGATTGTTGCCCGGCAAGCCGAAGGTTTCCATATTTAAGACCTACGGCACTGCCATGCTGAAGGTTGGAGCGATAGAACTGGAATTTGTGGGGGCTCGAAAAGAATCGTATACCGAAGACAGCCGCAATCCGGCCGTAGAGAACGGTACCCTGGAAGACGATCAGAACCGCAGGGATTTTACGATCAATGCATTGGCACTAAGCCTTCAAAAGGATACATACGGAGTGCTTTTAGATCCTTTTAACGGACGAGAGGATCTTGAGAAGAAAGTAATTAGAACACCACTCGACCCTGAAATCACGTACAGTGATGATCCACTACGTATGTTGCGTGCCATTCGGTTTGCAACACAATTGGATTTTACCATTGAAAAAGCATCCTTGGATGCCATTACCAAAAATTCAGATCGCATAAAAATCATATCGGAAGAACGAATCGTAGACGAGATCCATAAGATCCTGCTCGCAGATCAGCCTTCTAAGGGATTTACCCTTTTGCACAAAACAGGATTGTTACCATACATTTTTCCGGAGCTGGTAGCACTGGAAGGCATCGAAGAAAAAGAAGGTCAACGCCATAAAGATAATTTTTGGCATACCTTGGAAGTTGTCGATAACATCTCGAAGACCACCGACGACCTATGGCTTCGCTGGGCCGCCTTACTTCACGACATAGGGAAAGCTCCAACCAAGCGATTCGATAAAAAGATAGGTTGGACCTTTCACGCGCATGAATTCGTGGGCGCCAAAATGGTGTATAAATTGTTCAAACGGTTGAAAATGCCTCTGAACGATAAGATGAAATTTGTTCAAAAGATGGTCCTTATGAGTTCTCGTCCTATTGTGTTGGCCAGCGATGTAACCGACAGCGCGGTACGTCGCCTAATTTTTGATGCCGGGGATCATGTAGAAGATCTTATGACCCTCTGCGAAGCAGATATCACCACAAAGAATCCCAAGAAATTCAACAAGTACCAAAATAATTTTAAATTAGTACGCGATAAGATCGAGGAAGTAGAAGCGCGCGATCACATTCGGAATTTCCAACCCCCTGTGAGTGGTGAAGAAATCATGGAAACCTTCGGTCTTAAACCCTCCCGTGAGATCGGGATCATTAAAGATGCTATTAAAGAGGCCATACTCGAAGGAGAAATCCCTAATGAATATGCCGCTGCCCGAGACTATATGCTGAAAAAAGGCGCTGAACTTAACTTAACACCTGTAAAATAATGTACCGTAAATGGGTTAAAATTTCACTCATCTTAGTCTATTTGGTAATCATTGCAGGAGCCATGGTGCGCATGACGGGCTCCGGAATGGGCTGCCCGGATTGGCCTAAATGTTTTGGGTATTACATCCCTCCTACCGATGCTTCAGAATTGGAGTGGCAACCTAACCGAAGTTTTAAAGAAGGACAGGTCATTATTCGCAATGATAGTTTAAAGGTCGCGGTTGAAGATTTTACAACTTCGGCAACCTATAACCCTGCTTCTTGGAAGGCATATACGAAACACGACTACGCCATCTTCAATGTATGGCATACGTGGATCGAATATATCAACAGATTATTTGGAGCGCTCTCCGGTCTCGCGATCTTGATCATGGCCGTAATTTCCTTCAGAAAGTGGAAACAGAAAAAACGCATTCCCGTGCTGTCTTGGCTAGCCGTCTTTTTATTGGGTTTTCAAGCCTGGCTAGGGGCCACAGTGGTATATTCGGTATTGGCTCCTGCCAAGATCACTGTTCACATGGTCATGGCGCTCGTGATCGTTGCGCTGCTGTTGTACTTGCTGTACATTGCCAAGAAAAAGCATAAAAACTACAATGTCTCATTCGGGTATCGCTACGTGGTCCTCTTCGCTTTTATTTTCACTTTTGCACAGATCGTTTTGGGCACTCAAGTACGGCAATTTGTGGATGAACAGGTCGCATTAGTAGGGTATGAAGCAAAATCGCAATGGCTTACGAATCCCGATCTTACATTTTACTTTCACCGCAGTTTTTCAATACTTATTGTGCTGGTGCATTTGGTGATTTGGTATTATAACAGGGTTTTAGACTACGGCTTAAAGCGAACCACTTTATTGTTATTTCTAGTGGTCGCAGAGGCTATTACAGGAATCTCTATGTATTATTTCGATTTTCCTATACTGTCTCAACCCATACATCTGGTTTTGGCTGCGGTACTATTCGGCATTCAATTTTACATGGTTTTACAGGTCTTTCAGCAAAGGAATGAGTGGAAAAGTTCGTAACTTTGCCCTTTAATTTTTCAGTATCATGATCTATCGTTTCAGAGTAATTCTAGACACCCATGAAGATGTTTTTCGAGACATTGAAATTGAAGCAAGTGACACTCTTGAAGATTTTCACAATGCAATTACCCAGGCGTTCGGTTTTGGGGGTCAGGAAATGGCTTCCTTCTATACCAGTAACGATGCTTGGGAGCAAAATGAGGAAATCGCTTTATTCGATATGAGTGAAGAACCCGGTGCATTGCGTGTTATGAATGAAACACTTATTGAGGATGTTGTTTCTGAAGAGGAAACCAAAATGATCTATATCTACGACTTTTTGTCCATGTGGACCTTCTTAGTGGAATTAGCAGCGATCGCGGAAGCAGAAGCAGGAATGATCTATCCCAATCTAATGTTTGCACACGGTGAGATCCCTGAAGAAGCTCCGGAAGCTGAGTTTTTGGCAGAAGGAGACGAGGACGATGACTTCGACGAAGAATACGATCTTGACCCTGAAGATTATGACAACCTTGATTTTGACGAGAATTGGAACTAAATAATTCCCGTCATTTTTCACGCACTAAATATTTAAAACCCGATTCCAACGAATGATAAATCTATATTCGGCGCATATTGCGTCACTTTCCATACATCGCGTAGGCAATAAGAGCAAAAACGAACCCATATTACTTTCTTCGGAGCCATATAAAACTAACGATGAGTTGACCCCGCTCTTAAAGGAATTTTTTCTGAAACCGTTTCGTGACAAGGAAGAGAATTACTATCAATTTACGCATGAAACCGATCTCGAATTTCATGAATTATTCACCATTGCTTCCGAAGTATTTGGGCAACCGGAAAGCATTCATGAGCAGACCAAGAAGATCACCAAACACCTGTACGACCAATCCACACATCCACATATTAAGAGTGGCGAAGTGTATGTCGCATACTTTGAGAACCTTCAGATTGATAATGAAAAAGTAGACGGAATCGGCATTTTCAAATCGGAGATCAAACAAGATTTCCTTCAGTTTTCAGAAAAAGAGAATCAGTTGGAAGCCAACCTGCAGCAGGGGGTGAATCTCAATAAGCTCGATAAGGGCTGTTTGATCTTCAACGTAAAGAAGGACGAGGGTTACAAAGTACTATCGGTAGACAGCAATCGTTACGATGCACGCTACTGGCTGGAAAGTTTTTTGGGTGTTGATGCTTTTGAAGATGAGAATTTCTTGACGAAGAAATATTTGAAATTTTGTCAGGATTTCGCTAAAGATGTTGTTTTCCCTGCCGAAGATAAAAGGGAAGAGGTGATGTTCATGAACCGTGCAGTCAATCATTTTGCAAAGAACGACACTTTTGAAGAATCTGCCTTTGTCAATGAAGTGATAGACAACCCGGACCTCATTCCTGAATTCAATCATTACAAGTCGGAACGTGCTCCCAAATACAGCATCGAAGACCTCACCACCTTTCCTATTGCCAATACAGCGGTCACGGCTGCTCGAAAGAAAATCAAGAATGTGATCAATCTCGATACGAATATTCAAATTAAATTAGATTTTATCAACGCCGAAAGTGCCGAGAAATTCGTTGAAAAAGGTTGGGATGAGGAAAAGCAGATGTATTACTATCTTGTATATTTCAACCAAGAGCAAAAAAGCTAATTTGTAACAAAACTTAGAGACAATCGTCAGATAGATAACTAATCAAACACGCAAGCTTGTGGAAAGCATTCTCACCATTAACAATCTAACCAAACGTTTTGGACCCATTACGGCAGTAGACGATCTAACATTCACCATAGAGAAAGGCAATGTCTACGGAATCTTAGGTCCCAATGGAAGTGGGAAAAGTACCACCTTGGGAATTGTACTCAATGTAGTGAATAAGACCAGCGGAACGTTTCATTGGTTCGATGGAAAAGGCACCACACACGAAGCTTTAAAGAAGGTGGGCGCAATTATTGAGCGACCCAATTTTTATCCTTATATGACAGCCGTTCAGAATTTGGAACTGGTATGTAAGATTAAAGAGGTCGATGCATCAAAGGTGGAAGAAAAATTGGAAATCGTAGGTTTACTGGAGCGAAAGAACAGCAAATTCAGTACTTTTTCTTTGGGAATGAAACAGCGTTTGGCGATCGCTTCGGCATTGCTCAACGACCCTGAGATCCTTATTTTGGACGAACCCACCAACGGCTTGGATCCGCAGGGGATTCATCAAATTAGGGAGATCATCAAGCGCATTGCTTCAGAAGGTACAACCATTTTATTGGCTTCCCATTTACTAGATGAAGTAGAAAAGGTATGTACGCATGTGGTGATCCTTCGAAAAGGAAAAAGTCTCTATGTAGGAAGTGTTGATTCTATGAATGCCAGTCACGGTTTCTTTACGTTGCAAAGTGCAGATATGGCGGCATTACAAACTACGCTCGAAGGAAATTCCAATTTTGGAACGCTGAAGCGTGAAGGTGAATTATTGATCGCTTATTTGAATGTCCCTATGGACAGTGCCGAACTCAATCGCTTCTTGTTTGACAAAGGCATTGTGGTTTCCCACTTAGTAAAGCGCAAGGAAAGCCTTGAAGAACAATTCCTTGAACTTACCAAAAACCAAAACTAACAACATGCTACGACTGCTCAACATAGAACTTCAAAAATTAAGATACAACCGTGCGGCCAAGGTGATATCCATTGTGTATTTTGTTTTGATCACCTTTATCGCTTTGATCGCTTCCATAGAATTTAATTTTGGAAGTTTTAATTTTAGGGTGGCCGATCAAGGGATCTTCAATTTCCCTTTTATATGGCATTTTAACTCGTACATGGGTGCTTTGCTGAAGATATTCTTAGCCATAGTTATTGTTTCTATGATGTCCAATGAGTACAGCTACAGAACCCTAAAACAAAACCTAATAGACGGTTTGAGCAAGAGGGAGTTTGTGATCTCTAAATTTCTAACGGTGCTATTGTTTGCCGTCATTTCTACGATATTTCTTTTTATAGTATCCTTTATATTGGGGATGAGCTTTTCAGATTACAAGGAGATAGGGATCATTTTTAGTGACTTTGAATACATCTTGGCATATTTTATAAAGCTGGTAGCCTTCTTTTCTTTCTGCCTATTTCTAGGTGTATTGGTAAAACGTTCGGCTTTTGCCTTAGGGTTCCTAATTATCTGGTATATTATTGAAAAGATCCTTTACGGCGTATTGGAATGGAGGTTGTTTCGAGACAGCGATGTAGCAGAAACGGTCATGCAGTTCTTTCCCTTGGAAGCGATGTCAAATCTTATCATTGAACCGTTTTCGCGATTGGGGGCCGTGCAATCTGCCGCGAGTCAGTTAGGAGATGCCTTTACCAAAAGTTATGATGTTTCACCCATTGCTATTGGCATCGCATTGGTATGGACTTTTTTATTTATTTACTGGTCCTTCCTTATCTTAAAAGGAAGAGATCTGTAATAGTAGTGATCTTTTCTCTTCGGAAACTAGTATAAATTTCCCTATATTGAAAAAGCAATCAATATGCGCTATGGGATTCCGAAAATGTACACTTATTCTATTACTTCTATCGATAGCTTTCCCAGCACTGTCACAGGAGGTTACACTTTTTCAACAATACAATGGTCGCTATGATTACTTGGCGTTTGGCAATACGCTTAACTTGACCGAAAATACTGTGATAGACGGGGATCCGGCACCTTGCGAGATTTTAACCGAGAGCAGTGCCGAATATGTTCTTGGAGCGGGAAGAACTTTAATAGCCGCACAACTCTATTGGGCCGGTTCGAGCGAAGGAGACTTTGAGGTAGTACTTAACGGCACGCCTATCGTGGCCGAACGCACGTTTGAGCTCATTACAAATCCAACACGTGTTTACTTTGGAGCGTACGCAGATGTGACGGACCTTGTACAAAGTACAGGTGACGGTACCTATACACTTTCAGAATTCGACATCACAGCAGATATTATTAATTATTGTGCCGGTAGTACTACGAATTTTGGGGGTTGGGCTATTAACATCATATACGAGGATCCAACACTACCACTTAATCAGGTAAATATTTTTGATGGGTTCGAATTCGTTTCAGCAGTAAACAGCGAATTAGTTATCACCTTGGACAATTTGAATGTGTTGGATAATATGGGTGCTAAGATCGGTTTCCTTACGTGGGAAGGGGATGCATCGCTAGCTGTAAATGAAACACTGGAAATCAATGGAAATGTAATTAGCAACCCACCGCTGAATCCGGCAGATAACCAATTTAACAGCACCAACAGTTTTACGGGAGCGAACGATCTGTATAATATGGACATCGATTTCTACGATATCGAGAACAACATTCAACCGGGAGATCAGAATGCTACCATCCGTCTCACCTCGGGTCAAGACTTTGTGATCGTTAACAATGTAATCACAGTTCTCAATACCGAGCTGCCAGATGCGACCATAGAGATCGATATGGTGACAGGTGCTACCGAGTGCGGGGACCGGGATATTGATGTCGATTACACGGTCTACAATGTAAACAGCACCGACGAACTTCCGGCCAATACGCCCATAGCTTTCTATGCCAATACACAACTTATCGGGCAAGCTGCTACCACCATGGAACTGCCTATTGGCGGTTCGGAGAGTGGCTCCATTAGCCTCACGATACCGGATGGAATCCCTGCCGATTTCGTTCTAAAGGCATTCGTAGATGACGATGGTACCGGTATGGGTGTCGTCAATGAGACAAATGAAGCTAATAACGGATTTCTACTGGATTTTCATCTTCTCGTTTTTCCCGAGATTATTGGCCTTACAGATCTTGAGCTTTGTGATGTTTTTGGTACCGAATTGTTCGATCTTTCCGAAGCAACCGCACAGATCGATCCGGTAAATACCATTACCTACCACCTTTCCGAAACAGATGCTTTGGACAATGAAGACCCGATCCCAAATCCTGAAGCATACCAAAATACTTCTAATCCGCAAACCATCTGGATACGGGTAAGTAATCCCGACTGTTTTGTTGTTGATAGTTTTGCTATTGAAGTGGTCGATTGCCCGTTACCCGATGCTACCATTACCATAGATAATGATCTCAATGCCTGTCGCCAACGCAATCTTGTAGTTGAATATACAGTCTATAACCTGGAAGCAACCGCCGAACTTCCTGCAAATACTCCTATTGCGTTCTATGTGGACGGTCTTTTGGTAGCACAAACACAAACCAACACTATAATACCCATTGGCGGTAATGAAGCGGGTGTGATCGAATTTACCCTGCCCGAGAATACACCGGACATGTTCTTGCTCACAGCCGTGGTGGATGACGACGGCACCGGCAACGGCGTCGTGTTCGAGTTGAACGATTTCAATAATACTTTTGATCTAAACGTGGTGTTTGGAAGCATCCCTCCCATTGGTTCACTGCCAGCTCTTTTGTTATGTGATGAAGGAAACGACACCGCCACTTTTGACTTAACCGTACAGAACGATCTTATTTCTACAGATCCAAACGATGAGATCACTTATTACACCACCTTCGACAATGCCGTGGCACAAGAAGCACCTATTAGTGACCCGGGAGCATATGTTAACGGTAGCGATCCTCAAACGATCTACGTACGCCTTGAAAATGAGATATGCTTTACCGTGGGCGAATTCTTGTTGACTACCGAAAATTGTGCGCCTTTTATTCCGCAAGGATTTTCCCCTAATGGCGACGGCATTAACGACCTCTTTGAGATCACAGGATTGCTGAATGTCTTTTCTGATTTTGAATTACAGATCTATTCGCGGGAAGGAAACCTCATCCACACCTCCAAAAACGACGATGGCTTTTGGGATGGGATTGCTACTGAAGGGCTTCTCTTTACCGGAAACTTAGTTCCGGTGGGAACGTACTATTATGTATTGCAATTGAACGATCCCGAATTCCCGAATCCGTATCTAGGATTTGTCTATATCAATTACTAACATGTGTTATAGTTATCCGGTATATGAAAAACTTTTTTAAGTATCTATGTTTAATAATAGGTGTAATTGTAAACGCACAAGAACAGGAGGTTTCCACTGAAATTCAAACACAGGGTCCTTCCTACCTTTCTTTTGACGTCACTTCGCCATTCAATTTTGGTACACCTCGATATCGTTTGGGTTACATTCATGGATTTGGTACATCTTGGAAAGCAAGCGTGGATATTGGCTACGGTTCTGAAGGTATTTCGATAACAAAATTCTCTGATATCGCTTCTGAAAACTACAAACTGATGGAGGTAAGGGCTGAAGCTTATTACATTTTTAAAGCAACTTCAAGCGTGGAGCACTATCTCGCTGCCGAGCTATTTTATATAAATCATACCGAAACTATTATTTCGAATTATTATTACCCTGAAAACGAGGCTGGTATTGTTCGCTACGACGAGGCCGATTATCGTCGTCAAAAGCAAGGAGCGCATATTAAATACGGAGCATTGATTGCTTTTGGTAAACGTTTCGGGGTCAACGTGTATTATGGGATTGGTATTCGCTACAGAGATATAGAATTCAACAACCTGATCGATCCCCGTGAGGACAACGATCCCGAGGATGAATATCCAATATTCAATGGATTATACCGAAATCAAGGAAGTAATATTGGGTTGAGTATGGCGTTAGGTATCAAATTCTTATTTCGCTTGTAATCGTATCGATTTACATAAACATAAGCCTACAATAATATAACACGTGTATAGAATTAATGACCATTTCAAATAAATTCATTTTTTACACTTTATTGTTAATACTTCCTTTAAAAGTGTATTCCCAATCGGCCGATACTGATAGTATACATAATAAAAAACTCCGAAATACAAGTCTTTCATTTGATGTCGCAACAGCAGTAGATCCGGTACATCCCAGATACCGCATGGGCATTTTTCACAGGTGGACTGAAAAATGGGGAGCTTCACTAGATCTCGGATATGGTGATGAGGATCTTACGATTCATTCGGATAATCGTGGCATTGATTACCGACTCTGGGAAATCAGGCCCGAGGTCTATTTATTCTATACGCAAAGGCAAAGGATGACGAACTATCTTTCTTTTGAAATATTTTACATTCAGCATACCGACTTATTCATAAACAAAGTGTATGTTCCCGAAGGAAGCAATACCGAGATCCAATTTGATCGGGCAGATTTTGAGAGAAGAAAATACGGATTTCATTTAAAGCACGGCCACTTGATATCCCTAAGCAACCGCTTTGGACTCGATCTGTATTATGGATTAGGACTGAAAACGCGCGATATCTCTTATAAGAATATTGTGAATCCGGAAGAAACAGATATAGTATATGTTCCTGTTTTTTTTGAGATATTTAAGCTAGGCGACTCTTTTAACTTGAAAAAAGAGGAAGGTAGTGTCACGGGAATAAATATTTCCGCAGGAATAAAGGTTCACTATTTCTTTTAGCTGTAAATAATCCAAATACTTTTAGGTTTTTTTACCTTTACATTGCATTGAAAAACCCTATGAAATTCAAACTCACATCCGATTTTAAACCCACAGGCGACCAGCCCACAGCGATCCAATCCTTGGTCGAAGGGCTTGAATCCGATGAAAAATACCAAACACTCTTAGGCGTTACGGGAAGCGGAAAGACCTTTACCGTGGCCAATGTGGTGGAAGCGGTACAAAAACCCACACTCGTGCTGGCGCATAATAAGACACTGGCCGCGCAATTGTATACCGAGTTCAAGAACCTGTTCCCGAATAACGCGGTTGAATACTTTGTGTCCTATTACGATTATTATCAGCCGGAAGCGTTCATACCTTCCAGCGGAACCTATATTGAAAAAGATCTTTCTATCAATGAAGAGATCGAGGTGATGCGATTGAGTACAACCTCCTCCCTCCTTTCGGGAAGGCGTGATGTGTTGGTGGTGGCTTCGGTGTCATGTTTATACGGTATTGGGAATCCTGTAGAGTTTCAGAAGAACGTGATCAGCTTACAGAACGGACAGATCATCTCACGCACCAAGTTATTACACATGCTGGTCCAGAGCCTCTATTCACGTACCGAAGCTGAATTCAACCACGGTCGTTTCAGAATAAAAGGAGATACGGTAGATGTGTTTCCAAGTTATGCCGATATGGCTTTCCGCATTCACTTTTTTGGTGATGAGATCGAAGAGATCGAATCTTTTGATCCGAAAACGAATGAGGTCGTTGAAAAATATGACCGTCTCAACATCTATCCTGCCAATATGTTTGTTACCTCTCCGGACGTCTTACAAAGTGCTATTCGGGATATTCAGGATGATCTAGTAAAGCAAGTCGATTATTTTAAAGAGATCGGCAAGCACTTGGAGGCAAAACGATTGGAAGAACGTACAAATTTTGATTTGGAGATGATAAGGGAACTGGGGTATTGCAGTGGTATCGAGAATTATTCCCGCTATTTGGACCGAAGATTACCGGGTACACGTCCCTTCTGCCTTCTGGATTATTTCCCTGAAGATTATCTAATGATCGTGGATGAAAGCCACGTTTCCATACCTCAAGTGGGTGCTATGTATGGCGGAGATCGTTCGCGAAAGGAAAATTTGGTAGAATACGGTTTCAGATTACCGGCTGCCATGGACAACAGACCCCTAAAGTTCGAAGAGTTTGAAGCATTACAGAACCAAGTGATCTATGTAAGTGCTACACCGGCAGACTACGAGCTAGAAAAGAGTGGTGGTGTCTATGTCGAACAGATCATTCGTCCCACCGGATTGTTAGACCCTCCTATTGAAGTACGGCCAAGCCTCAACCAGATCGATGATCTCTTAGAAGAGATCCAGTTGCGTATTGAAAAGGACGAGCGGGTTTTGGTGACGACCCTTACCAAACGAATGGCTGAGGAATTAACCAAATATTTAACCCGTGTACAGATACGGTGTCGGTATATCCACAGCGACGTAGATACTTTGGAACGTGTCGAGATCATGCAGGACCTACGCTTAGGGCTTTTCGATGTATTGGTAGGGGTCAATCTTTTACGAGAAGGACTCGATCTTCCAGAGGTGTCCCTCGTTGCTATTCTTGATGCCGATAAAGAAGGTTTCTTGCGAAGTAACAGATCGCTCACACAAACAGTAGGGCGTGCAGCGCGACACCTCAACGGAAAGGCGATCATGTATGCTGATAAGATCACTAAAAGTATGCAGGCCACCATTGACGGAACCGAATACCGAAGAGCAAAACAATTGGAGTACAATGCAGAACATAATATCACACCAACGGCCATAAAAAAATCCTTCGAGAATTCTCTAACCAAATCGAAACAGGAAGCCTACACCTTTGAGACTGCAGACACCCTAGCTGCGGCTGAGCCGGATGATGTCTATCTAACCAAGGCGCAGATCGAAAAAAAGATACGCGATACCCGCAAGGCCATGGAAAAAGCAGCCAAGGATCTCGATTTTATGATGGCTGCAAAGCTTCGGGATAAGATCAAAACTCTTCAGAAAGGTTTGGAAGAAGTTTTATAACCCCCTTAACAGTCGGTGGCTTCGGGAGTTTGTATATTTCCGTATGATAACTTCAGAAGACATTAATCTTGACAACAAAGTAATCCCTAAAAGTATCCGAAAAGAAGCGATAACGGCGCTTTCGCACTTTCCGGAACTCTATGAAAGCGAGATCATCTTTAGATTCAAGAATAATATCAAGAAATCGACCATGCAGGCACAGCCTACTTGGAAAAGTTTTTTGACCTCTCGAAAGAATCGTTCTTACATTATTCTCATAAGTAGACGCATACAGATCGAACAGGAGGAATTCACTATTGAGGATATTCCAAGTGATGTGATCGTTGGTTGGTTGGGCCACGAGTTGGGTCATGTCATGGATTACAGGAACCGGGGCCGCTTCTCAATGCTGTTTTTTGGGCTGAAGTATTTATATTCTCGGGCGCATATTCAAGAAGTAGAACGTGCAGCAGATACGTATGCCATTCGGCACGGGATGGGAGATTATATTTTACAAACCAAGAATTTTATTTTGGACCATGCGCATATTTCAGAAAAATACAAAGAGCGCATTCGCAGACTGTACATGTCTCCTGAAGAAGTTATGCAGCTGATTAACGAAGGAGAATTAGCGTGATCCCCTATTGCGTTCTAACGAATGCTTCCCAATCGGCAAATTTCTCCTCATTCATGACCCGTTCCATTTTAACTTGTCCGCCTTTCTTCTTGTTACGCGCATTCCATTCGTAGAAAACATTGGGAGAAACGGTTGTGACCTTTACGCCTTTCAACGCCTTGGATCGGGCAACCCTGTAATTCTTATTGGCTTCTTTTAATGCCTCGTCCAATGCTTGAGAAAGTGTTTCGGGATCTGTATCGGCCTCCGTTCCCAGGTACCAACTATGGTAGAACTCATTATCGATCTTAATAGCTGCTAATGTAAACTCCGGGATTTCAATATCAAATTTTTCTTCAAGCTCACGCAGTGCCGTATCCATTTTGTTGACCGAAAGTTGAGAGCCCACAACATTGAGGAAAAATTTAGTACGTCCGGTGATCTTGATCTCTGCCTTTTCAACATTGGTAAAGGCAATGGTATCACCTATAAGATAACGCCATGCACCGGAAACAGTGCTAATGAGCAATACATAATCTGTATCTGTGTGTACATCTGAAAGACCCACCACGGGAGCTTCTTGGTCCAGAGAGCCGTCCTCAAGGATATATTCTGGTTTAAAAGGAACAAATTCGAAATAGATCCCGTTATCGGTCACTAATTTCATGGATGTGGTATCCGGCCTTTGCTGAAAGGCGATAAATCCTTCTGAAGCAAGGTAGGTATCGATTACCGTTACAGGTTTAGACAATAACTGCTTGAAACTTTTTTCATACGGCTGGAATGCCACGCCCCCACTGGTATACACCTGCAGGTTGGGCCATACCTCATGAATGGTCTCCACATTGTGATAGTCGATCACTTTCTTCATCATAAGTTCCATCCAAGAAGGAATTCCGCTCAATGCCCCTATATCCCATTCTTTTGCACGCTTGGCTATGGTTTCTACACGCTCATCCCAATCATCAATCTTTGCGATCTCCTCGCCCGGTTTGTAATACCCCTGAAACCAGAACGGAATATTACTGGCACTAATACCGCTGATCTCGCCTTCAAGGAACTCTCCGCGCGATTGAAGGTCGGTTGAACTTCCCAACATCATGATCTCCTTTTCGAAAAAATCGGAAGGAAGGTCGAAATTAGTCAATGCTCCAACCTGCTTGATGCCCGCCGTTCGAATGGCATCTATCATATCGTTGGTCACAGGTATACGTTTACTGGATTTTCCTGTGGTTCCACTACTTAGTGCAAAATACGAAGGTTTTCCGGGCCATGTTATATCCTCCATTCCCTCAATGACACGATCCCACCAATCTTCTTTCATCTTATTGTAATCGTGAAAGGGAATTCCTTCAGAAAAAGCAGAGGTAATATCTTGAGACTCAAGAATCTTTTTAAACCCATAGTATTTGCCAAATGCGGTATCTTTGGCCGTTTCCAATAACTGTTTGAGCACTTCCTGTTGTGCTTGAGCAGGTGTCTTTTCAGAAACCAAAGAATCTCTAAGATCGATTGCGGCTTTTATGATACTACCCAATATGGCCATAATGTGTTGTTAGGTTTTAAAAATACTGAAACCCTAAAAAACTAACTTCTTCTTTAATGGAAGTTTAACCTTTTTTCCAAGAACGTTTCCATTGTAGTATCTTTGTATGCTATGTCAAACCATCCCGATTCCATAAGAATTAATAAGGCCATTAGCGACAGTGGCTTTTGCTCACGTCGAAAGGCAGATACCTTTATTGAAGAAGGTCGCGTAACATTAAACGGGACAAAGGTTACTTTAGGGGACCGTGCCATGCCCGATGATGAAATTCGGGTAGATGGTAAATTGATCACCGAGAACGACACCCTAGTATATATCGCTTTGAACAAACCGGTAGGAATAACCTGCACCACAGACCGACGCGTGGAAGGAAATGTGGTTGATTTTATCAATCATAAGGAACGAATTTTTCATGTGGGTAGATTGGACAAGCCCAGTGAAGGATTGTTGTTAATGACCAACGATGGCGATATTGTGAATAAGATTCTGAGAGCCGGGAATGAACATGAAAAGGAGTACATCGTTAAGGTAGATCGACCGGTGACCGATGATTTTATAAAAAAAATGAGTCAGGGTGTACCGCTGCATGAATTGGAGGTAACGACAAAACCTTGTGTGGTCGAGCGAGTAAGCCGGTTTGTTTTCAGGATTATCTTGGTTCAGGGATTAAATCGACAGATACGGCGTATGTGTGAGTATTTGGAATATGAGGTCGTGGAGTTGAAACGTGTACGTATTATGAATATTCAATTGGGTGATCTACCCACAGGATCATGGAGAAATCTTACAACGAAAGAATTACAGGGGTTACAAGATGCTGTTTCAAAATCGGATAACGCGCCGCAAGCAAAACGTACTGATCGAACCCAAGGCAGACGTAGAAGAGGACGCGATTGATGTAGTGAATCTCGGGTATAAAAAAACCACGTACCGATTGAGTAGCACGTGGTCATTTTCAACTAACTAACCAAATTAAATTTCAATTATGAAATCTCAACCATTCTTTTAATTTCTTTCTTCGCTTCTTTTTTAGGAATGAGAATCGTTACAATTCCATTCGTGTAAGAAGCTTCGATCTCTTCGGCTTTAACAGTTTCCGGAAGCGCGAAAGATCGCTCAAAATTTGTAAAATCAAAATCTTTACGAGTGTATGTAAAAGGAGTCTTTTCTTCTTTAATCTCTTCTTCGTTTTCGGAAGATTTCGAAGAAACTTTCAATATCTCTTTTTCGATTTCAATAGCTATATTTTCCTTCTTCAAACCGGGCGCTGCCAATTCAATTACAAAGGTCGAAAAATTCTCTTTAATATTTGAATACGGAATGCTAAAGTTTTCATAATTAGACACATCCAATCTATTTTCAGGTACGAGACCTTCAAATATGGAGGGAAACCAAACCTTATTTCTATTAACTATTTTCATGCTGTTTTAGTATAAAAAATTTCACTATTTCTATACTGTAGATAGCAACAAAGATTCCATAGTACGCAACAGGACATTTTGACTTGTAAATGAATTAAATAGCTGCCTTTTTGACCGATAAAAAGATATTTTGAATAAGATTTAAATGAATTTTAAGAAAAAAACATCCTATTATGGGTACTTTTAAAAACAATTCCGTTGCTTATGAAAGACGTTTACGTGCGATTGGTCACTTTCTTCAACACCATAAAAAGTAAGATCGCGTTCTACCCTACTCTGATATCCATCGCAGGTTTCGCATTTGCCTTTCTTATGATGTCAATGGAAGAAAAAGGGATATCAAAGAATTTAATTGAGGAATTTCCACAGCTTGTTTTAGAGGACGGTGATACTGCGCTCACCATTTTAAGCGTATGTATTGGCGGGCTCATTTCTATGATGGTATTCAGTTTTTCGATGGTGATGTTATTGCTTAGTCAGGCATCCAGTAACTTCTCTCCCAGATTATTACCGGGTTTGATCTCCGATAAAAACCATCAAATCATCTTAGGTGCTTATCTCGCCACCATACTCTATAATATCTTCACCTTATTTTCTGTCGAACCTGCAGATGAAAAATATACCTTACCCGGATTTTCGATCCTACTAGGTATTATACTTACGATAGTATGTTTGGTGTTGTTCTTGTATTTTATTCACACCATTTCCCAAAGCATCCAGATCAATAACATTTTAGATTCCATTTACGATAAATCTCGCACACGTTTAACTACAATCATTGAAAAGGAGAATGAAAAGGACGCCGCCCTCATCGAGAACTTTCCGGAAACCAAGGAGTGGCATTCGTATACGCCGGTAACAAGCGGATATTTTCAAAATATCTCATTACGCAATATTATCGCCATCGCCAAAGAAAAAGATACCCGATTCTACATTGCGGTACCCAAAGGACTGTTTGTTTTAAGG
>NZTP01000019.1 GCA_002696485.1 Altibacter sp.
ACTGCGATGGGTCATAATGCATTGCTGCTGAATGATACAGGGAATTATAATACGGCAATGGGTTCGTATACGTTGCCGAACAATACGGGAAGTTTTAACGCTGCCTTTGGAAGACATGCCCTAGGTCTCAACACTACAGGAAGCAACAACACAGCATTGGGTCATGGTGCTGCGTTCAACAATACTACTGCCGGAGCAGTTACTGCTGTTGGTTACAGCGCTTTGGCATTCAACGCTGCTGATAATACCACTGGAGTTGGTGCCTATGCATTAGAGAATAATTCCGGTGCAGGAAATGTAGCTCTGGGCGCGTATACATTACAGGCAAATACCTCGGGTATTGATAATACAGCCACAGGATTTGAAGCCTTAAGATTTAATACCACGGCCAATGGAAATACCGCCAATGGCTATAGGGCATTGACTTCAAATACAACTGGGGCAAACAATACTGCAGTGGGTGCTAGTGCCTTAAACGCAAACACGATTGGTTTTAGGAACATTGCCATAGGCTATAGATCATTAGAAAGCAATACCGAGGGATATCATAATGTCGCTGTAGGCGCTGAGGCATTAGCGTCGAATAACTTTGGTTATTTCAACACAGCCGTAGGTGATAATGCTCTAAAAGAAAATGCCTCTGGAGCGAGTAATACGGCCATTGGCACCTATTCTATGGGGGTTAGTACCGGTGGAGATTATAATACAGCATTAGGGGCTGGTTCTTTATTTAGAAACACCACTGGATCTAATAACACAGCCCTAGGTTATCTCACCATGGAGTTCAACACTACAGGTACATTTAACATAGCGATAGGACGGGGTGCTTTAAACTTTAATACGATTGGCAATCAGAATACGGGTAGTGGGTATAATGTTTTGTATTCAAATACCACCGGAAATTTTAATACAGCGGATGGATCTCATGCGATGTATGGGAATACCACGGGTTCCCAAAATGCTGCCTTGGGAGTCAATGCGTTGCGAGCCAATGCTACTGGAACAGACAATACGGCGGTTGGCTTTAATGCGGCAAAATCCAGTTTAACTTCTAATATTACTGCCGTAGGAGCCTATGCCCTAGAAAACAATTCTACGGGCATAGAGAATACGGCAACTGGGTTTGAGGCGTTAAAATTAAATACCACGGCCAACGGAAATACAGCTAATGGATATCGCGCTTTAACTTCAAACGTAACGGGGGCAAACAATACCGCACTAGGTGCTAGTGCCTTAAACGCAAATACCACCGGCAACAAAAATACAGCAGGAGGGTATCGTGCTTTAAGTCAAAATACAACAGGAATACTGAATACAGCCTTTGGTATGGATGCACTAATGGCCAATACTGTTGGGCAATTAAATACTGCTATTGGAAACGGTGCTTTAGAAAACAACACGGCCAATTTTAATACGGCAGTTGGAGTTGGCGCTCTCTATGCTAACACCACCGGCTACCAAAATATGGCAAATGGGGTGTATGCCTTATATTCAAATACCGATGGGCCTCTAAATGCTGCCAGTGGCTATAAAGCCTTGTTTTCAAATACCACTGGCGCTAATAATGCGGCTTTTGGCGGAGAGGCACTAAATAACAATACTACTGGGAATTTAAATGTGGGGATTGGGTATGGATCGGGAACTGGCATTACAACAGGTAGCTATAATATCGCTATTGGGTATAATGCGCAAGTGCCAGATGGTACGGCATCCAACCAAGTACAAATAGGCGATGCTAATATTTCCTATGCAGGAATTCAAGTGGCATGGACGGTTACGTCAGACAAGCGTTGGAAAGACAATATTCGGCCCTTACCGTATGGCCTTAATATGATTGAAAAACTGAAACCGGTTGATTATGTTCGAAAGAACAATGAGAGCCAAACACGAGAAATCGGCTTTATTGCTCAAGATGTGAAGGAAGTGTTGCAAGCATTGAACTATGACGATCAAGGGCTGCTCTCCACCGACGATCAAGGATATATGAGTGTGCGGTACAACGATTTTATTCCGGTTTTGGTAAAAGCAGTGCAAGAACAACAAGCGGAAATTGAAAATTTGAAGTTAGAACTATTGGCTTATAAAGTCTTAGAAGCACGCATTTTAGCTCTGGAGGAAAAGAATGATTCCGAAAACGTAACCCAAATTGTACCTGAATAGGAAATGCTAAGTAGAATAAAGGGTTTTTTACTGAATAGATAGTTTGAAAAGAAATTTATCCAGAAGCCTGCACTGTGCGGAGCCGAAGTGGATGGGCTTTTTTTGTTTATAGCTTGTATTTTTAGCGTAGGAGAAAGGGGGTCTGCCCGGATGCTTTTCAGAAGGGCCTGCCCCAAGCGGTCACCCTGAGCCTGTCGAAGGGGGGCAATCGAATAAAGGAAAGATTGAGAAGCACGCCGCCACGGAGACTAAAATCTTACCTGCCTCAAACCGGAGTTCAATTTTTCCATACATTTTTACACCTAGCATCCCACCTGTTCCCATTTATTTTCTATATTTGAGTTCTCTCCAATTATAAGGTTGCAATAAATAACGATATCTGGAACTGATAACCTGATAGTAGATAGGTAATTCTGGGTATCAGGCGTTAGCAACAAGCAAAAAAACTATGATAAAACAATTAATCAAAGATTTAACTTACGATCAAATCGATTTAACTCAAGGTTTAACTAGGGCGAAAATAATTGCTTTTGAGATTGAGAATGAATCATTCAAAAAATGGATTTCGACTGAATTAAATGGATACACGAATGATGATAAGTTACCCGGTTATAGAATTTTACCTTGTGACATTTTTGCTGTTATAGTTGATCCTTTTGGGCAAAAAAGAATGATTCCATATGACTTAACAAATCTTGACAAAGATTTGAATGGAAAACTATACAAAATGGATGCTAGGCAAAGTATCCCAGTTATTGAACAAGGTCTAAAAAGCAATGGTGAGCAATATGGTTATGAGGAATTGCCTATGAATTTAGTAGCATCCTTAAGAGACAACGATAATGACAGAATTATTGGAGTAAGAAGAAGAATACAGTTTAGTCAAGCAAAGCACATACTAAATATAACTAAACAAAAACTGATTGATACACTTCTTGAATTAGATAAAGCATTTCCTGATTTAAAAAATGATGATTATCGTCCAACAAAAGAGGATAAAGAAACCGCTAAAACTATTATAAATAATAATATCTATGGCGACAATGCAAGCTCTACGATTGGTGTATCCGATAATCTTACACAGAATATTAATAATATTTATAATCAAAAAGTCGAACAAATCCTTTCTGATTTAAGACAGTTAAATGTCCCAGAAGAAGATTTATCTGATTTAAAGGATATAACTATAAACGAAAAGGATAAGTCTAAATTAGGAAAGAATATTATGTCTTGGGTTGGTAAAATGACAACTAAAGCTGTCGAAAAAGGCATTGATGTTCAAATACCGATAATTTTAGAAAAAGTTCAAGATTTAATCTAAAGAAAAGCCAGTTGCCAACAATAGCCATAGCCTATTGCGCGGATGAGTATAAAAAGGAAAAAACTTACAAAGTTAACTAACTCTTCAACTGAATTAAAACGCACAAAAAAAGCAATAGGCTATAGCCAAGACCGTTGGGCATCATTATAAAGAAATATTTAACATTCAATGAAAGAATCTGAAACAAACATAGATTTTGAAATATTAATTGATGATTCATTTATAAATTTAAAGTCAGAGGATGAAATTGAACATATCGAAAACAAAAACGTTTTAAGTCTCATAAATGACTTTGCAGACGGGAAATGGAGATTTCGAAAATTCCAAGAGTTTATTTGGGATAATATTGCAGAAACAGCACTTTCATATCAAGACAGAATGGCGTTAATTGATAAATCACATTCTACTCTTACAGAAGCAGCTAAAAAATTAAGACTAACAGACCTTACCAAGGATCAAGATGGACAGGGAAGTGAATTGGCAGAAATAGTATTGTATGGATTTATGAAACATCATTATAAAGCCTTACCAGTTGTCCCGAAAATTTTTTATAAGCAAAACCCACAAGATAATGCTAAAGGAGCTGATAGCGTACACATATTAATTAATGATGATAAAAGCTTTACTATTTGGTTTGGAGAAGCTAAATTTTATAATAGTATAGAAGATGAAAGGCTTTATAGCATAGTGAATTCAGTTGAAAACTCATTGCTATCTGATAAACTTCAAAAAGAAAACAGTATCATAACGAACGTTTCAGATTTAAATGATTTACTGAAAGAAGATGGTGAATTGCTTGAGCAAATAAAAGAGATACTTGCACCAAAAACTTCAATTGATGATTTAAAGCCAAAATTACACATACCTATACTAATACTATATGAGTGTCAGATCACGGCGAAAAATAATTCGTTAACAGATGAATATAAAGAAGAAATTATACACTATCACAAAGAAAGAGCTGAATCTTATTTTAAAAAGCAAGTGAAAAAATGCAGTAAATCAATATTTAAATATTCTGATATTCACTTTCATTTGATTTTATTTCCTGTTCCCGAAAAACAACCAATTGTTGATAAATTCATCCAGAATGTACATCATTATAAGAATCAAGACTAGTTTGCAATATGGATATTTTTGAAACCTGCCATACAATAAATAATTTATTAATTGATAATAAAGAATCAATAGCGAGAGATGAGTTAATCAAACTTTTAGACTATCATCAACAAAATGATATTCAATATTCAGAACTAGTAAATCACCTGATTAAAGAAACTGGCTTGTACCCATATATAGATTATGATAATGCAAGTTGGCAAGATAGATTCGTCTATGAAGTATTTAAAGTAGATACTGGGGATACAGAATTACCAACTCTACATAGAGAACAATCTAGCCTTTTAAGCAAATTAATTGAGGGTAGAAATATTGCTGTTAGTGCACCTACAAGTTTTGGAAAAAGCTTCGTAATTGATGCTTATATTTCAATCAAAAAACCATCAAACGTTGTTATTATAGTTCCAACTATAGCACTAACAGATGAAACAAGAAGAAGACTCTACAAAAAGTTTGCGCACGAATATAAAATAATTACAACTACTGAAGTTGAACTCGCAGATAAAAACATATTTATCTTCCCACAAGAGCGTGCTATTAATTATGTTGGAAAAATAGAACAATTAGATATTCTCATCATTGATGAATTCTATAAAGCTAGTTCAAAATTTGACGCTGATCGCTCTCCTACTCTTATAAAAGCTATTTTAAAGCTTGGTAAAGTTGCTAAACAACGTTATTTTTTAGCGCCTAATATTAGTCATTTAGAAGAAAATCCTTTTACAATCGGAATGGAATTTTTCTCGCTAGATTTCAATACTGTTTTTCTTGAAAAACACGATTTTCACGAGGAACTCAAAAATGATGAAGAACTAAAAAGCTTAAAATTACTTGACATTCTGAAAGAGACACAAACTAAATCTCTCATTTATGCTGGGACTTATAGTAACATTGAAAGCCTTTCAACTTTGCTGATAGGCAGTAAACTTGAACAAGAACGTGAACTACTAAATAGATTTTCATCTTGGTTAAGTAAAAACTATTCGTTTAATTGGAGCCTTACAAAATTAGTAAATCGAGGAACTGGAATTCATAATGGTAGGCTTCATCGATCTTTAAGTCAAATTCAAGTCAAATTATTTGAAGAACCAGAAGGGTTAAATAATATTATATCTACTTCCTCTATAATTGAAGGCGTAAATACTTCTGCCGAAAATGTAATTATTTGGGCAAATAGAAGTGGTAAAGGAAGAGCAAGACTAAACGACTTTACCTATAAAAATATTATGGGTCGTAGTGGTAGAATGTTTAAACATTTTATTGGAAAAATTTACATTTTAGATGTACCACCTAAAGAAGAACGAACTCAACTAGATATACCATTTCCAGAAGAGATACTCGGCGATTTAGATGAAAAGAAGTTCGCAAAAGAGTTAACGAGTGAGCAAGTAGCCAAGATTATTATGTACAAAGAAGAAATGGCTTCTATTTTAGGAGAAGAAGAGTTTGAAAGGTTGCAAGCTCAAAATATTTTCCAAATAAGTGATGCAGAATTGATTAAGAAAATCGCTTATGATATGAAAAACGACCCAAATAGTTGGAATGGGCTAGGTTTTTTAAATTCAATGAATACCCACAATTGGGATAGGATGCTATTTAAAATAATTCGTTTACAACCAGGTGGTTGGGAAGCGAGTTACACACAATTTGTAGAGTTTGTCAAAATTCTAAAGTACAATTGGTTTAAATCAATACCAAAACTCTTGAAGGAATTAGAACCTTACGAAATCGGTATTGATGATTTTTTCAAATTAGAAAGAAAAGTTACATTTAAATTAACTTCATTGTTAAGTGATGTCAACATTTTACAGAAAGAAATATTGAAAGAAAAGAATTATGATATTTCTCGTTTTGTTTCATTAGCATCAAATGCGTTTCTTCCAACAGTTGTTTATCAACTTGAGGAATTTGGCTTACCAAGAATGATTTCAAGAAAAATACATAATGAAGGGCTTATTGATTTTCATAGCAAAGAATTAAAATTACACAATGTTTTAGCAAATCTGAATGAAATTGGGTTTAAACGAATTTCAAAAATCCGAGGAATCGATGATTTTGATAAGTATATTCTAGAATATTTCTTTGCTGGAATAACAGTTCATAGTAACAACGATGCCCAACAAAGTATGTAAAAATAGCGGTTTTTGTGTTTAAACAATAAATAAATAATAAAATAAGGGTCGGTTAGAAGCTGTAAATTATAGTATTTTAATCCGCTACTTTTCATATGCAAACCCGTTACTCGTAATCCTGCAATATCGTGTAAACCACTCAACACCAAGCTAAAGTATTGCATTGTGGACAGCATATTAATTTTTCCGGCGCGACTGTCGCTGCACAAAGAATAAAAGTGTTAGTTATACCTTTGTACTCAATACAGCGTTAACAAGATTGTGAACAAACACGTTCGAATCCATCGTGAATTACTTCCATAATTTTGTTATTTTACGAATTACTATGGGCAAGAAATATTCGGTCATAAAAGAGGAGTTGCAGTTCAAAGTTGATAAAATAGTCGACAATGACCTAGCATATTTAACACACTATTTGCAAAATAATAAAAATGGTGTTTCAAATTATTATAAGCCATCGGCACAAGAATACCTTACAGAGCTTCACGAAGTAAACAACATTGCTCAAGAAGCTGATTTCCAATATTATTTGCCAATTGAATGGGATGTTCCATTTCCGCCACCGGAGAACCCAACATTTAAGTTTATCGATTTGTTTGCTGGAATTGGTGGAATTCGATTAGCATATCAAAACATTGGAGGTAAATGTGTTTTCTCAAGTGAATGGGATAAATTCTCTAAGCAAACCTATGAGGCCAATTTTGGCGAAGTCCCTTTTGGTGACATAACCAAAATTTCAGAAAAAGATATTCCCGATCACGATATTTTGTTAGGAGGGTTTCCTTGTCAACCTTTTTCCATTGCTGGTGTTTCTAAGAAAAAGTCATTAGGAAGACAGCACGGATTTTTGGACAAAACACAAGGAACGCTTTTTTTCGACATTGCTCGAATAATCAAACATAAAAAACCAAAGGCTTTTATGCTTGAAAATGTGAAAAATCTTGTTTCACACGATAAGAAAAAAACATTTGAAGTGATAAAAGAAACGTTATCTGAATTAGGCTATTCGCTTTACTACAAAGTATTAGACGGGAAATTTTATGTCCCGCAACATCGTGAGCGAATAATCATCGTTGGTTTCAAAAAATCTGTTTTTAAGGGCAAAGAAACTTTTACATTTCCTCAGCCCGATGAGGCGAATTTTGCTATTAGAGAAATTCTTCAACAAAAAGTGGACGAAAAATATACGCTTTCAGATAAGCTTTGGAACTATTTACAAGAGTACAAGAAAAAACATCAAGCTAAAGGTAATGGATTTGGATTTGGCTTAACTGACCTCAATGGAATTTCAAGGACAATGAGTGCTCGCTACTACAAAGATGGAGCGGAGATACTAATACCACAAAAAGGTAAAAACCCAAGAAGATTGACGCCGAGAGAATGTGCAAGGCTTCAAGGGTTTCCGGATAGTTTTGTTATTCCTGTTTCTAATAACCAAGCGTACAAACAATTCGGAAACTCGGTTGTTATGCCTTTGATTCAAGCTGTTGGTAAGAACATTGTAAAAGAACTCGATATCCTAAATGAATCTAAGCAACCTAAAACAGCTATTTATCAATAATGGTTGTAAAAAGATTTATGCAAAAAATCTTGCACCTAATGACAACTCCAAAAATCAAGTTTATTTTGGGGGTAGTTTTGAAATTCTGAACATTCTACCAATTTCCGAGATTGTCACTGAAGAAGCTGGCGATTGGAATAAAGAACGGTTTAAAGCACAAATAAATTTTGCTTGGCTCGATAATGAGGGTGTTATTTATCCAGCACCTAAAGCCCAATTAATTTTATATCCCAAATATCCCGAAGTTCGGTTTTCTGGATTTCTAGCAAGATGCCTAAATCCACCTTCTGTATTGATGACACAAAGACTAGCTGGTAGGTTGCTCTTCTTTAGTGTTGCTCAAAATGGAAGGATTTTGGGTTATGTTGCTGCGCCCGATTCAGAAATTGCCAATGAATTTAACAAGACAGAGCACAAGTCGGAGCACGGTGTTTTTTTCGTGATAGAACTGCCTAAATCAATAAATAACCGTATTGTTTTACTTCAGGAGCTTAAGCGCATTTATGATTTAGGATGGATAACTTCTAAAAGACTTGATGCCAGTGGTAAACTCCTTCCATGTCGTTCACCTAACTGTGGTGGTTATACCTTGGAGGCAGAACTTGGAGTAACACCTAACGGTTATTCAGAACCCGATTTTATGGGGTGGGAGGTAAAACAATTTGGTGTAGCTAACTTTAACAGTACAAATTCCAAGGCCATAACTTTAATGACTCCTGAACCGACCGACGGACTATATAAAACAGAGGGAACAGAATATTTTGTGCGGACGTATGGTTATGAGGATAAACTTGGGCGACCAGACCGATTAAATTTTGGAGGTGTTCATAAGGTTGGCGAAAAACATCACCTTACCAATCTAACAATGCACCTGATTGGTTTTGATACTGAGAGCGGAAAAATTCGTAACTCTAATGGTAGAATTGCATTATTAGACGATCAAGAAAATGAGACAGCTTCTTGGAGCTTTACTTCTATGTTAAAGCATTGGAACAGAAAACATAATCAAGCTTGTTATGTACCGTCGTTATCAAGAAAAAATGAAGAGCGGGAATACCGTTATGGTAATGAGATAATCTTGGGAACGGGAACTGATTTTCCATTATTTTTATCTCAAATGGCAAATGGGAATATTTATTATGACCCTGGAATTAAACTGGAAAATATATCGACCAAACCCAAATTAAAAAAACGAAGTCAATTCAGAATTAAATCTGGATTTTTACCTAATTTGTATAAACAGAATGAAATCGTAAACATTACAGATTAGTAAACCTCATATACGTACCGCTTTACTATTCGCATGAGCGAACGCTCAATCCTAGATTCCGCATAACAACAAAAAAAAGAGGCGGTTTCCCGCCCCTTTTCCCATCATGGCTAAGCAATCGTAGCGATCGCTAGGGATTGTGCCCCCTGTAAGGGGTAAAACTCGCCATCGGCGGTCTCTTGGAAGAAGAGCACGCCAATCACACTCAGCGACACCACCGTATCAGGCAGCGCCTCGGTCAGCCCCAGATCGGTGCTCAACACCGCTTCCTCCGTTAGTGTGACATCCGCCGGGAGCAGTTCCCCCAGGGTCACGTGTCGACTACCGTTCAGTTCAGGCGCCACCGGAACATAGGCCTGGAACTCCTCATCATACACATGGTCACTCAGCAAGGTGGTGGCCAATACAAACTGATAGTGGGTGGTACCCTCCGGCAGTTTCAGGTCGGTCTCCATCTCAAAGGCCGGCACCGTCCACGTCACCACAGAGCGGTTCGCATCGATGGCAGGCGCATCATAGAGTGCCGAAAACACACTATCAAACGCCCGTTCCTTATTGAACTCAAAGCCGTGGAACAACGGTTTGTTCGCCCCCATGATAAAGGAGCGCCTACCCCGTTTCCCGGGGCCCTTAGAACTCATCCGCCTAAAGATCCCCGTCAGTCGGGCCGAAGTGGTCGTGCCACCCATCTTTTTGATCAATGAACCCAACGATTTCCGTAAGGTCATCGACATCAAGGCCGCCCCTGTAAACTCGTTCATATTCTCACGAGTCCGTTTAAACTTGGGGTCGTTCTCGATACGTTGCTTGTTCAAACTTCCTTTTTTCCGAACCAGTTGTTTTCCTTTTCGCTCATAGAACGTAAGATCATCAAAGGTTCCTTCTAACTTGATAAAACTTTTCTGCTTTCCCATAATTTCTAGGATTTAAAAGTTAAACATATATGCCGGTGTGCGAATGCCATGTCAAAAGGAGTCTGCAGCACCCTCTTAAACGAGGCATTTTTTCGAACACCAACAGGTCAAACATAGAACGGCATTTTCAGACTTCCAAACCACCCTGTCCGATTTGGCCGCTTTTGGACACTCTTTACCGGAATTGTCCACTTTTGTCCGTTTTTGTCCGTTTCTGACCGTTTTTGGTCACTTTGTCCGTTTTTGACCGGCGCATCACTCGAAGTGACACGGCTTCTTCTTTAATTCAATGTCCCTTAGAATCAAATCGGCCTCAGAAAGTATCCTGTAAAATACAAGGAGGTGCAACGTTAAGCGCGTTCCGCTGTCTGAGGTACGCTAAG
>NZTP01000020.1 GCA_002696485.1 Altibacter sp.
CCCTGTATCATTCAGCAGCAATGCATTATGACCCATCGCAGTATTTTCCACCCCGGTGGTATTTGAAGTCAAAGCGCGGTATCCACTAGCGGTATTTAAGTCACCGTCAATATTGGCCAACAGTGCATCCATACCAAAGGCTGTATTCTGTATTCCTGTCGTATTGGATCCTAAAGCACGATAGCCCCCTGCGGTATTTCGGTTTCCAGTGGTATTAGCAATTAAGGAGTTCATCCCCAAGGCAGTATTTTCATATCCGGTAGTATTGTTAAAAAGGGAATTTGCACCAATTCCGGTGTTATATCTTCCATTCGTATTTGAGGCTAACGCGTCGGCACCCACGGCCGTATTAAAACCAATGGAGTTCACACTATTGGTGAGGGCATTCCAACCAATGGCCGTATTATAGCTGCCCATTTCATTTGTGGTTAATGCCTTAAACCCATAGGCCGTATTTCCGTTGGCCGAGGTATTTAATTTTAAGGCTTCAAAACCTGTGGCTGTATTATCAATACCCGTGGTATTTGCTTGTAACGTATAAGCGCCCAGAGCTACATTTCCTGCACCCTCGTTGTTTTCTAGTGCAAACGCTCCAATACCTGTTATTTCACTTGATTGATTCCTTAGTAAGGCATAATATCCTACAGCGGTAACATTATTGGTAGTGAATCCTCCTGCTGTACGTCCTACAGCAGTATTGTTGCTTCCAGAGTTTGTAGTTAAAGCCTGAGTTCCAAGAGCAACATTATTACTGCCAATAAAGTTATTACCCAAGGCACTAACCCCCACTCCAACATTAGCTGTTCCTGTGGTATTATTACTAACTGCGTTGTATCCTACGGCAACATTATCTCCTCCCGAAGTATTATTTGTCAGGGCATTTTTCCCAGTTGCAGTATTTTGATGGCCAGTTGTATTCGTTTTTAAGGCATGATGTCCTAATGCCGTGTTGAAAACACCTATAGAATTTGAACTTAATGTTTCATAGCCAAAGGCAGAATTAAAACGACCCGTTGTATTGCTTGTCAATGCATTAAACCCTACCCCGACATTTTGATTGTTGGAACTATCATCGGCAGCACCTGCATTAAGGCCCAAAAACACCGAAGAACCATCATCGGTACCATCGCTATCCGATTTCCCATCCAATAGATCATCTAACTTTTCAACCGCACCTGCACCGCCAAAAGGGATCCAGGCGGTAAGGGCATTGTCCCAATAATAAAATCCTTTGGCAGGGGCTCCGGTTCCTGTGGCATAAATTAACATGCCGTCTTGTAATGCGGTTGGATTAATTGCGGGATACTCATCCACCTTAGGGATTAAAATACCATCGGTATTGGCTGGGGTTGCTTGGTTGGTCGCTTTTATATCCAATTGGGCATTGGGACTCGTGGTCCCAATACCCACTTGTGCGGTTACATTTACACTAATAAAAAGGGGCAAAAAAAATACAATAGTGGGAATACTTCTTAATTTCATAATTGGATCTTTTACAAGGTGATTTTCTTTCGTATCAACGAAGTAAAATCATGCGCACTAAGATATTTACTATAAAAGCTGTTGTCAACCACATCTTGATGTGGTTTTTAGTTTAAAGGATTCTAAATAAAAGTGGTGTGGGTGTTTGGTAAAAACCTATTCAATAAGGACTAAAAAGGGAATGATATGTTTAACTGAAAAAGGACTATAATTCCCTGTCGAAGGATTTTTTAATCAGCTCAGCCTTACTGTTAATTTCCAAAATGTTGTAGATGTTCTTGATATGGCTCCTCACGGTGTTTATAGACACGAATAAATCTTCCGCAATTACTTTGTAGCTTTTTCCAGAAACGATGCCATTTACTATCTCCATTTGACGGTCTGTCAAAACACTTTTGTTTTCAGTTTTAGGCATATAAAAGTTTGCTATTTTTCTAGCAATGGAAGGAGACATATACGAACCTCCTTCATGAACAACCGTTACGGCTTCAGAAATTTTTTCAAGAGACACCCTTTTAGATACATACGAGCAGGCACCATTGGATAAGGCTTTAAAAATGACGTCTGTTTCTTCGAAGGTGGTGAGCATAATAATATCAACTTCTGGACATGCTTTTTTTAGTAAAGGGATACCGTCTATTCCAGAAATGCCTGGCAAATTAATGTCTAATAGTAAAATGGAAGGCAATATTGTTGTGTTGGACAACTCATCCAAAAAGACTTCAACAGAGGTTGACGCTAGTATTATTTGTGTATTTAATTGGGCGGTAAAATATGCATTCAAACTATCTTGAATCAATGGATCATCCTCTATAATGCCTAGCGTAATGGATTTCATATAGGTATGTTATTATGAGGTTTAAAGGTAGCCTACTTATTTGGGTGTAACAATAGCATTAATATGTGGTTTTTGTTACAATATAAATGGCAATTTAATGTGAATTTCAAAGCCTTTTTCATCATAAAAAGCAATTGTAGCGTGCATTTTTTTTGCACGAAGCGACATATTAGAAAGCCCAAAACCTGTCGATTTTTTGGATGATTTTAAGGTTCCATCGTCTTTAATTAGTACGATACAATTCCCTTGTTGATTTTTAAATTGAAGCCATACATTTTTAGCATTGGAGTGTCTCACAATATTGGTGATTGCTTCTTTGTAAATAAAAAACAAGTGTTGTTTTGCAATAATTGGTAGTTTTTTATTTAGGTTTACGTTATTCTTCTCCAGAAAAAAGTTAACCCCTTTAGGGAGTAATAATTCTTCCGCTAGTTCTTCCATTCGTTCCAGAAGATCTAACACTCGCTCTTTACGACTATCAATGCTCCATACAAGATCTCTCATACTTGATATAGCATCTCTGCTTAAACGTGCAATCTTGTTTAATTTGGTTTTACTCTCATTATCGGCATTTGCCTCCAACAATTCTGATTGCATGGCAATACCAGAAAGCATGGAACCTAGATCATCATGCAAGTCACTTGAAATTTTTGTTCGTAAATGCTCTACTGCTAATAATTGCCTTACACGCAGCAGGTACAGTCCATAAATAATAGCTAAAATAGCAAGCACACTCAATAGAATAAACCACCATGTTTTATAAAAAATAGGTTTTACATGAATGGGAATCTTTACTATGTTTTTACTTTCTGAATCGTTAAAAGCTGAACTTTTTACTTCTAGCACATAGTCACCAGCAGGTAGTTTATTATAACGTACGTATGGGTTTGCTCCTTGAAAAAACCAAGACGACTCATATCCTTCCAATCTTGTAGAAAATGTGTTGGACTTATTTTTAAAATAACTAGGTATGGTCCAATTCAACTGAAAATATTGATCGTAGGGTGTGATGGAGATTCTTTCAGGCGTGTCATAGGACAAATCAAAATTTAAAACATCGTTCCGCTTACTGTTAAATCGGGTTAAAGAAGTAAACCGAATAGGTTTTAACAAAATATCTTCTGCTATTAAATTTTCTGGTTTAAACCTATTAATTCCGTTCATTCCACCAAAGTAATAATACCCCCCCTTACTGTCTCGAAAAAATGAAGTATAATTAAATTCGTTATGGGTAAGTCCGTCTTCTTCATAAAAATTTTGAAAACTTTTTGTGTTTGTATTGAAAAAAGATAGGCCTTCGTAGGTACTAACTAAAAGATAGGATTCTTTATATGGTAAAATTCCCACAACATTTTTGTTAGCTAAACCGTTGTTGGTAGTATAAAAAATTGACTTTTTTTGGCTTGGGTTTAAATAGGTTAATCCTCCCCCAAAAGTTCCTAGCCACAGGCTTTTATCTTTGTTTTCATGTATAACAATAACATTATTATTGTTTAAAGGAGGTGTTGAATTTAAGTCGTAATGGGCTTCAATAGTACCGTTTAAATTTACTTTTAAAAGGCCATCATTTATAGTCCCTACCCAGACAATCTCTGGAGTGTTGCTTTCTAAAAAATATCTAAAGTGCAAAATATCTTTCAGGGATGTGTCTTTAAAAACAAGCTTACTTTCACCCGTAGACGGATCGTACAAGGTGAGTTTTGAAAGGGTAAAGCCAAACAGCAAGCGCCCATCTTTAAGAGTTATTATGGGGTTGGGCCCAGTTATGTTGAGTCGGTTTGAAAACTCCGGAAAGACCTTAGTATTGCCATCTTTTAAGTGTATTTTTATGAGATAGTCATTGACAGAATACACATATTCTTTCTCTCGATCTAAGGCAAAGAAACGACTTCCAATAAGAGGGTTATAGGTTTTGGGATAATTCCCCCATAGTTTTAGATTTTTTTGTTGTACACCAGAGGAATCAAACACAATAAGCTCTTTTTCACGTTCATACATGGCAATTAAATCCCCTTCTTGGGTTTCAAATATACTGCGCATGCTATTCCCCCAGCCTTTCTCATGTGATCTGAACAATTGATCGAACAATTTAGGTTTTATCTGTATTTTTAATAACCCATTATCTGTCGCAATCCATAACAACCCATTATGATCAATAAAAAGCTGTGATATATTGGTAAAATCGAGCACCTGGTGTATCGCATCAGTAAAATTGAACATAGTTCCATCGCGATCCATTTTGTATAAAACAGATTCTCCTGCAAACCAAACATTCCCCTCTTGATCTTCGATAGCATGGCTTATACCAATAGGAATTTGCAAAATACTTTCCATTTTCTTTGACGTGGGATGATACTTAAAAACCCCGCGATTAATAGGAAAGAAATAATGATTGTTCTGTTGGTCAAAAAATAAATACCCTCCAAAATTATTGGAACCATGATATACCTCACTGTTTGGTTTTATATCCTTTTGATTAAAAAGTAGCACTTTATGCTCAGGTTCTAAAGAGTCCGTATCGATACTACTCCACCAATCTATAGAAATAATTCCCAATTGTTTTCCATCTTCAGAATATTGTCTGGTCCCCCCACTTATAGTAGTCCACCAAACATTATTGTTGGCATCTGAAATTACCTTAGTAAATTCACGTTCAGCTCTTTTTACGCTATCAATTACTCTAAAACCATAAGATTCATCAAACTTTTGAAGGTATTGTTTTGTACCGGACTTGGCAGAAGTCCAATGGTTTTCTGATACGATCCAGATTTGCTTCTTAGAATCAATATGAAGTTCTACAACGCCTCCTTTTATGCCTTCTGCTTGACCAATCTCCTGAATCCTATCGGTTTTAATGTTTAGTTTAAATAATGAATTGTTTGCCACATACCATATAAAATTGGAATTTCTATAAATGGTATTATGATTGGTCAATAAGTCCTTTTCTATAAAATTTAGATTGTTAGGGTTGCTATTGTATTGCTTAAAGTAATAACCATCATATTTAATTAAACCTTGAGAGGTTCCAAACCACATAAACCCTAAGCTGTCTTGGGTTATGGATGTTACATCCCGAAATGGCAAACCTTCACTGGAGGAAAGCCTTTCCATTTGAGATAAGGTTTGGGCACCAAGTTGAGTTGTTGAGATACACAAACATATGGCAACCATTTTAAATAACAGAAGTACATGCTGGTAGTTATTCAAATTGATCTTTGTTATTTTAACCCTTTTTATTGATAAAGGAAAAATTAAAGCAATACTTTTTTACATCTCCATTCAGTATAACACAACAAATTTGGAGTTAGAAAAACAATTAAAAGCATATATTAAAACTGCTTTATACCTTTTTAAAATTGTTTTTAAATTTAATCAAATATTTAGCACAGAGCAATAGCCAATATATATACTTACGTTAAGTAACTAAAACAAAAAAAGCCCATCCCAACGGATAAGCTTCTCATCGGTTACTGATTTCTCAGTACCACATCCCCAATATTTAGGGGACAACACAACATTTTAATTGCGGTCTGGACGAGACTCGAACTCGCGACCCCCTGCGTGACAGGCAGGTATTCTAACCAACTGAACTACCAGACCAATATTCCAATCCGTTGCCGGACACCAACTACAGTTGGTCGTGTGGATATTGTTACTTGCAACCCCGGGACAGGTCCCTTACTATGATTGCGGTGGCAAATATACCACTCCATTTGTTTATCACAAACAATTTTTTTAAAAAAATACACTTAATTCTTCTTTCACGTACCTTACCTCCGTAGTCACCTCACAATCAATCTCCTATCCGAACTTCTGCCGCTCTACCAGATAGGTGGTGAGGATCTTATTGAACGATTCGTTAATGTCCACCGCTACGTACTTGATGCGGTATTGTCCGCATTTTAGCTGCAGGGCCTTGAAATAGTCCTGTACCGCTGCTTCATAGGACTCCTTAATGGTATCGGCATACAAATTAACATGGGCGCCTGTCTCTACATCCACAAAGCGCTTGGGACGGTTGCTGAAATCGAAGTCGATCTCTTTCTCTTTGTCGTAGGAGTGAAACAACACTACTTGGTGCGGGTTGTATTTTAAATGCTGAAGCGCCTCAAAGAGTTTTTCTTCTTCGGCATCGCTCTGAAACATGTCGGTGAACAGAAAGACCAAGGAACGCCGCTTCAGCTTTTCGGCAATGAGATGCAAATGGGTATAGGTCTTGGTAGGAACCTGATTGCGGGGTTTCGTCAATGCGTCCGTCAACTGATGTAATAACAAATGGTGGTGACGTTCGCTTCCCTTTTCGGAAGCATAGAACTCATAGGTATCACTGTAAATACTCATGCCTACCGCGTCCCGCTGTCGTTTGAGCAGGTTCATAATAGCGGCAGCCGCCAGTACCGAAAAACCGATCTTGTTGAGGGAACCGATCCCGAACTGTCGCAGTGCGGGGTAATGCATGGAGCTGCTGTTGTCCAAGATCAAATGACACCTCAGATTGGTCTCTTCCTCATACCGCTTGGTATAGAGCTTGTCGGTCTTGGCATACAGCTTCCAGTCGATGTGCTTGGTGCTCTCCCCGTTGTTGTAGATCTTATGTTCGGCGAATTCGGCCGAGAAGCCATGGAACGGACTTTTATGCAGGCCCGAAATAAACCCCTCCACTACCTGGGTAGCGAGCAATTCCAGGTTCTTGAACCCGGTGATTTCGTTTATTTCTTTTTCAATATTCATTTTTTAGTGAATGGTGAAGGGTGAGCAGTGAGCAGTGAGCGGTGAGCGGTGAGCGGTGAACAGACTTACTTTTTACTTAAAAGATACTTACTTGTACCCACTACCGGAATCTCATTAATTTCTTTTTTAATATCTATATTTTGGTGAGTGGTGAACGGTTTTACTCTTTACGTAAAAGATACTTTCGTGTGCCCACCAGTAGCTTCCTTACTTGTTTTATTAAAATCTCCAACTCTTCTGACGCATCTATATAGTTTAGGCGAATTGATAACAGGTATTGTGTTTCTAGTTCCGACAAACTACCAAGGCTCACCGAAAGGAATTGAAGCAATTCCTTATCGCCCTTACGCGCCGCACCTTCTGCAATATTCGATGGAATAGAAACTGCTGCCCGTCTTATCTGACTCGTCAAACCGTAGGTTTCATCCTTTGGAAACTTTTTACTAACTCGATATATATATTCTACCAAGTCCATGCTCCTTTTCCAAACCTCCATCTCTTTGTGATTCATAATAACGCCCTTCGTTTCTAGTTCAACTTAACTATTAAACCGGGGAGTCTTATGCAACAGTTCACAAATATAAACCCTTTTATTTTATCACCGGACGACTCACTGATCACGATTTACTTCGCCACTTTGTCTACGATGCCGTACTTCACAGATTCTTCGGCATCCATCCAGTGGTCCCGGTTAAAGTCTTTCATGACTTTTTCGAAGGTTTGTCCGCAGTTTTCGGCCAGGATCCTGGCGCTAATTTCTTTGGTCTTAAGGATCTCCTGGGCTGTGATCTCGATATCACTGGCCGGTCCTCTGGCGCCACCGCTGGGCTGATGGATCATTACCCGGGCATGGGGCTGGATCAACCGCTTCCCCTTTTCTCCTGCGCTCAGCAAAATGCTGCCCATGGAAGCTGCCAATCCCGTACAGATGGTTGTCACGGGACTCTTGATGCTCTTCATGGTATCGTAGATAGAGAACCCGCTGGTTACGTACCCACCCGGACTGTTGATATAGAATTTTATTTCGTCGTGATTCAGGGAATCCAGATACATGAGTCGGTCCACTAAGTGCTTCGCGCTCTTATCGTCCACCATGCCCCATAAAAAAATCTTTCGTTCTTTGAGCAATTGCTGATCGATGGTATCCTGAACCTTGTTTACTTTTTCCATAGAATATATGCTTGTGTTAATCCTGTTGAAAATTAAAAAAGGCTCGGCATACTGCCAAGCCTTTTAGAACTTAATTTCTTTTCCTTTCTATAAAAGTGAATCGATCGCTTCGGCATAGACGTTCTTAGGAGCTACGCCCACTTGACGGCCTACCAATTCTCCTTTGTTGAACACCAAGACCGTTGGGATGTTTCGCACCCCGTACTTGGCGGCAAATTCCTGATTGGCATCTACGTCCACTTTACCAACGACAGCCTTGCCGTCGTACTCTTCACTTATTTGATCAATGATGGGACCTACCATGCGGCACGGACCACACCATGCTGCCCAAAAGTCTACCATCACCGGTTTGTCACTTTTTAAGACCGTTTCTTCAAACGTCGCGTCTGTTATTTCTAAAGCCATTGTATTGATTTTAAATTGTTACACAAAAATAGTTAAAAATATACCGAAACGGTGCACCCTTAACATTAGTTTAGCCAATAGCGCTATTCCCTTTTGTTATGCGGGCTCTCGCCCTGCGGGCGCGACCGGGCTTTCCGCGCTACACGGTAGCTCGCTCCAATCCCTGCCCGACTCGTACTGGCGGGCCTGCCCGAGATGCAATGGCGAGCCTGCCCGGATGGTTTCCAGACGGGCCTCTAATTCAATTTGTAGCGTACCTGCTCTGCTTCGAGGGCCTGTATGAGTTCCTGAGAGATGGCCACTTTGTGCTTTCTGCTGGGCATATTGAGTTTCACTTGGTCTGCGACCTCATATACGACAAAGTGCAGCTGCTTTTCACCCTTATGCATGCGGAAGAGGTCCTTTAACGTATTGATGCGATCTTCCCTAAGCTCCTCGATCGCCATTTGAATGGTGAGTTTCTTCGCCTGACTTTCCATGACATCGTGCAGCATCTGCATGTGCGTGTACTGCAAGCGAGGTTCCCCCAGCTTTCCGGTATCGCGATTCATCCAACCTTCTTTTACAAAGACACGGGCATGGATAAAGCTGTTGGGCACCAGAAAATGGCGCCATTTTAAGTATTCTTCTCCAAAGATCTTGAACTCAAAACTGTCTTCGTAATCTTCTACCGTAAAGATGGCCCAACCTTTTCCGGCCTTCGATTCCCGGTGTTGCACATCGGTTACGATGCCGCCAAAACACAACTCGCGATTCACGAACTGCTCCAAGTGGTGGAAATCGGATACCCGGCAATTGGTAAAGTTCTTCATTTCGGTCTTAAAGTCATCCAGAGGATGGCCGGAAATATAGATCCCTACCACCTCTTTTTCCAACTTCAATTTTTTCATGGTGCCCCATTCCTCGCAGGGAGGCACCTCCGGTTCCGGGATCTGTACCTCACTGGCATCCCCGAACAAACTTACCTGAGATGAGTTTTGAGTCTCCTGGTACTTGGCGGCATAGCGCAATACCTTTTCCACGAACATCACCCCGTCGCCGTCATCGTGCAGATACTGTGCCCGATGCGTATCGAAGCTGTCGAAGCCACCCGCCAAGGCGAGATTCTCAAATGCTTTCTTATTGGCAGCCCGCAGATCGATGCGTTTGGCAAGATCGAACACCGACTTGTATTTTCCGTCCTTACGCTCTTCCACTATGGTTGCTACCGCATTGCCCCCTACCCCTTTAATGGCACCCATCCCAAATCGAATGGCACCACGGTCGTTCACCGTGAACTTGTAGAAGGATTCGTTCACATCGGGACCCAATACTTCCAGTCCCATGCGGCGGCATTCTTCCATAAAGAAGGTCACCTGCTTGATGTCGCTCATGTTGTTCGACAGCACCGCAGCCATGTATTCGGCCGGGTAATGTGCTTTTAAATAAGCAGTCTGATAAGCGATCCAGGCGTAGCAGGTGGAATGTGACTTGTTGAAGGCATAACTCGCGAACGCCTCCCAGTCCTTCCATATCTTTTCCAGTTTTTCAGGATCGTGTCCTTTGGCAGCTGCCTGCTCGATGAACTGCGGTTTCATCTTGTCCAGTACCGCTTTTTGTTTCTTCCCCATCGCTTTCCGAAGCACATCTGCCTCACCTTTGGTGAAATCGGCCAGCTTTTGGGACAGCAACATCACCTGCTCCTGATAGACCGTAATTCCGTAGGTCTCCTTTAAATATTCCTCCATGGCCGGGAGATCGTAACTGATCTCCTCTTCCCCGTGTTTTCTGCGAATAAAACTGGGGATGTACTCCATGGGCCCGGGACGATACAGTGCGTTCATAGCAATGAGATCGGCAAAGACCGTAGGCTTCAGGTCTTTCATGTGTTTCTGCATCCCGGCCGATTCGTACTGAAAGATCCCTACCGTTTCTCCGCGTTGGAACAACTCGAAGGTCTTTTCATCGTCTAAAGGAAATTCGTCAGGATCCAGATCGATATTGTGTTTGTGCTTTACCAGCTTCACCGTATCCTTGATAAGGGTAAGCGTCTTTAATCCCAAGAAGTCCATCTTTAACAGACCGGCACTCTCCACGACCGAGTTGTCGAACTGCGTCACATAGAGGTCGGAATCCTTGGCGGTGGCAATGGGTACGAAATTGGTAATATCGTCCGGCGTAATGATCACCCCGCAGGCATGGATCCCGGTGTTGCGTACCGAGCCTTCCAATACTTTCGCCTGATTGATGGTCTGTGCTTCCAGATCGGACCCTTCCGAAAGGTTCAATAATTCATTCACCTTGGGCAACTCATCACTTCGGAATTTGCTGCGCAGTTCCTGATCGCTTAGTCCGAAGATCCTGTTCAGTTTGGTCATGTTGGGGATCAACTTCGCGATGCGGTCGGCATCGTTCAAGGGCAGGTCCAACACCCGTGCCGTATCCCGAATGGAGGACTTGGCCGCCATGGTCCCGTAGGTGATGATCTGTGCCACTTGATTGCTTCCGTATTTCCGGATCACATAGTCCATCACGCGGCTCCGGCCTTCATCGTCAAAATCGATATCGATATCGGGCATGCTCACACGGTCCGGATTCAGGAAACGCTCAAAAAGGAGGTCGTACTTTATAGGGCAAATATTGGTGATGCCCAAACAATAGGCCACCGCACTACCAGCCGCCGATCCACGACCCGGCCCTACCGATACATCCATCTTTCGGGCTTCGGCGATGAAATCCTGTACAATAAGAAAATATCCCGGATACCCGGTATTTGCGATCACGTCCAGTTCAAAATCCAACCGCTCGCGAATCGCTTCGGTCACTTCTCCATAGCGCTTTTTTGCCCCCTCATAGGTTAGATGTTTCAAATAGGCATTCTCTCCCCGTTTTCCGCCATCGGCATCTTCGGTATGTAAGAACTCCTTCGGAATGGCGAAATTGGGCAACAAGACGTCTCTGGCCAGAGAAAACGAATCGATCTTCCCGATAATCTCCGAAATACTGCTAATCGCTTCCGGAAGGTCTTTAAAGAGCTCCTTCATCTCCTCCTGCGACTTGAAATAATACTCCTGATTAGGCAGTCCGTAGCGATAGCCACGCCCTCTACCAATGGGCGTCGCCTGCTTTTCCCCGTCCTTTACACATAAAAGAATATCGTGTGCATTGGCATTTTCCTTCTCGATGTAATACGTATTATTACACGCGACCAAAGGCACCTCATGCTTCTTTGAAAATTCAATAAGCACCGTATTCACCCGGTCCTCATCCTCCTGATTGTGGCGCATGATCTCCAGATAGAAATCGTCCCCAAACGTGTCTTTCCACCATAGGAGTGCTTCTTCCGCCTGGTGTTCCCCTACATTCAGGATCTTGCCGGAAACCTCCCCGTACAAGCTTCCTGACAGCACGATGATATCTTCTTTGTATTTCTCAATGACTTCCTTGTCGATACGCGGCACGTAATAAAAGCCATCTGTATAAGCAATAGAGGCCATCTTGGCAAGATTGTGATAGCCGCTCTTGTTCTTCGCCAACATCACAATTTGATAGCCGTTGTCCTTATGCGATTTGTTCTTGTGATCCTCACACACAAAGAACTCACAGCCAACGATCCCTTTGAGGGATTTGTGCTTCTCCTCTTCAGAAAGACTGCTGTTATAGGTGTTCACAGCTCTCACGAAGTGAAACGCACCCATCATGTTCCCGCTATCGGTAAGTGCTACGGCGGGCATCCCAAACTTCACCGCCGCATTGACCAGGTCCTGTGTGCTTGAAGTAGACTGCAGGATGGAGAATTGCGAATGGTTGTGTAAATGAGCAAAGGGTGCATCTTCGAGTACGGCAATGTTCTCTTTGATCTCTTCGGAAGAGATCTCCACCGTCTCGGCTTGGGCTTCCAATTGCTGACGGATCTTCTTTGACGCCTTCTTTAGATTGATATGCTCTAAGCCAATAAGCTCGATCTCGGAAGGATTCGCCTCTGTGAATTTCTCGAAATAATCCGGTTGCACGTCCAATTCTTCGGCTGTATAGATCCTGCGGCGCACCAATTCCAGAAAACAACGGGTCGTCGCTTCCACATCGGCCGTGGCATTGTGGGCTTCGGCAAAGGGTTCGTTAAAAAGAAATTCGTGCAGTTCGGTAAGAGTGGGCAATTTGAATTTACCGCCGCGACCGCCCGGTATCTGACAGAGTTGTGCGGTAGTTTCGGTGCACGTATCGAGCACCGGATAGTCGGGTAGCGGATTTTCCAATCCGAGGCGTAAAAATTCGGCTCCCATGATATTGAGGTCGAAGCCTACATTTTGTCCTACAACAAAGGTAGTTTGTTTGAGCGCTTCGGTAAATTTTTGGATCACTTCAGCCAAGGGAATACCTTCCTTTTGAGCCAGTTCGGTAGAAATGCCGTGGATCTTTTCGGCATCGAACGGAATATTGAACCCATCCGGTTGCACCAAATAATCTTCGTGGACCACCACATTGCCCATAGCGTCGTGCAACTGCCATGCGATCTGGATACACCTTGGCCAGTTATCGCTGTCGGTAAGCGGTGCGTTCCAATTACGGGGTAACCCGGTGGTTTCGGTGTCGAAGATCAAGTACATGTTAGGAGTTTATGTGCGGTTGCCTGTGGAGGTAAAAATAGAAAAATCACACAAGAACAGGAAGCAAAGTTATACACAGTTTGGTACATTTATAAACAAAAAAACCGAGCTGTGGCTCGGTTTCTCCTTTTCATAGCTGTATCGCTTAGGATACTACTACTTCAAAATTCTTGGCACTTTGTAATGCCGACTTGATACTTTCACGTTGCTTCGTAAGCAAAGTTTGTGTTGTCGGCGGAAGGGTGATGTCGTTTATGACCTCATCATATTCTTCGACCGCCTTTTTTTCACCGCGCTGAACTTCATTAAGAATAGCTTCCTCATCATTTGAGGTAAAGGTAGACTTGATGTCCATCCAAGTACGGTGCATATCGGCTGCGGTACTCGTCCCTTTTTCGGGCGTTTCTCCATAGTTACGGATCTCGGACTTCAATTCATGTCCGAAGTCGTATCTATTTTGCGCCTGCGATTCGAAAAATTGTTTCAATTTAGCATTGTCAACAATTTCGGCCGCTTTTTTATAGCCTTTTTCGGCATCGTAATTCTTCTCCAGTAATTCATTCAACTTGTTCGACATTTTCTCTGTATACTTCATCATCAATAGTTTTAAAAATTATGCGAAGAAAATTTTACTCTTTTATCAAAACTGGATCTTCGCTCTTCCCTGTTTCGATATACCTCAATATACCGTAAATAAAGGGATTGCGCAAATAATTAACCCAAGCTTAAGAGGTTTTAACAGAGTTTAACCTTCGCTTGGGTTGTTCAAAAAAATAATGGTATTGCTATCTTAATAAGAGACGTTGAATTGTCCTACGGTCACACTAGCCGAAGCCGTCTCAAACGAGAAAGTTCCTTTGATCTTTTTGGCAGCAGTATCGTGTTCGATGACAATAATATTACCTGACACAGCCGTTTCCTGATCGCCTCCTGCAGCATAACTGGCACCAAAACCGGGCGTTCCCGGAAGCGGATAGCTGCCTGCAGTGACATCAAAGGGCATTCGAAGTGTAAGCGTTGTTGATGTAGACGAACCTGTAATGATAATATTATTGCCCGTATTGGCAGCAGCCACATTAAACGGACTAAAAGGCACATCGTTGATCCTTGCTACAAAAGTACCCGCATTGGTGGCGGGGTCGTCGGTTGCAGCCACAGGAAAACGCACTTCGAAGAAGATCCCTTTGTCTACATTGACCGTATCGATGCCCGGAAGGATCGCCTCAAAATTGAAAGATCCCGATAAGGTTCCACATGACAAACAGCGGTCGGACAGGACAATCTCTCCGGAGCCGCCTACTTCTGAAGTATAAATATTTCCGTTTCTATCCTCGAACGTGGCGTAGTTTGGTGTGCCTTCCCCTACAGGATATACGCCCAATTCTGCTTTTCGGATATGCAGGGTAAGGGTTTCAAATTCGGTGATACCTATAATATCAAACGATTCATCCTCTTGACTGGGAATGGCTCTGGCGTCGTTCGCTCTAAAGAAGATCTCATCAATTTCTCCCTGTAAGGCAGGTGAATTGGTCTCTGTGCTTTCACAACTCAATAATGCGAATGCCGCTAAAAAAAGTACAAAAAAATGTTTCATAGTGATTTGGGTCATTATGCGTTCGTCACAAATGTAAAATAAAAAGTTTAATCTATTGACTTTCAGAAAAAAATTATACTATCTTTGCCGTCCTTAATTATAACCGGGGTCGGGTACCCCAAAAATTAATTTTTATGCCTGTAAAAATAAGATTGCAAAGACACGGTAAAAAAGGAAAACCTTTTTACTGGATCGTAGCGGCAGACGCCCGCTCAAAAAGAGATGGTAAATTCCTTGACAAGTTAGGTATTTACAATCCAACTGTAAATCCTGCACAGATCGAGATCAATGTAGACAGTGCAGTACAATGGCTTCAAAACGGAGCACAACCAACCGATACCGCTCGTGCGATCCTTTCGTATAAGGGAGTGTTGCTAAAGCATCACTTGGCCGGAGGTGTTCGTAAAGGAGCGTTGACCGAAGAACAAGCCGAAGAAAAATTCAATGCTTGGTTAGAGGAGAAAGCAAAAGCGGTTGATACCAAGCGCTCTAAGCTTTCAGATGCTAAAGAAAAGGCAAAGGCTGAAGCGATCGCTGCTGAAAAAGCGGTGAATGAAAAACGTGCTGCCGAAGCTGCTGCTGCCGAAGCACCTGCGGAAGAGGAAGTAGCTGCAGAAGAAGCTACTGCCGAAACCACCGAAGAAGTGGCTGCCGAAGCAACTGAAGCGCCTGCTGAAGAAGCAGTAGCCGAAGAAACGCCTGCCGCAGAAGACAAGAAAGAAGAAGAGTAATTTTCTAACGATGCAAAAGGAGAAATGCTTCTACTTAGGCAAGATCGTTAAAAAATACAGCTTTAAGGGTGAGTTGCTTATCAAGTTAGATACCGACGACCCCGAAGAATTTGTTGAAATGGAATCAGTTTTTGTGGAAGTACACAAAAATCTGATTCCATTTTTTATTGAAGAAAGTTCCTTACACAAATCGGAGTTGCTTCGAATAAAGTTTGAAGACGTAGACAGCGAGGCCGATGCCGATGCCCTCTTGGGTGCAGCCCTGTATCTTCCGCTCACAGCCCTTCCCAAATTAACGGGCAACCAGTTCTACTATCATGAAGTTATTGGATTTACGATCTCCGACCAGCGTTTTGGTGTGATCGGGACTTTGGTTTCCATCAACGACAGCACGGCACAGGCCTTGTTTGAGATCGACCACAACGGCAAGGAAGTACTCATCCCCATCAACGATTCCTTTATTAAAAAAGTAGATCGTACTGCCAAATCCATTCTGTTAGACGTGCCGGAAGGCCTTATTGAACTTTACCTCTAGCATGTCCAAGCCTTTTGTCTTCAAACAATTTACTGTCCAACACGACCGCTGTGCCATGAAGATAGGTACCGATGGCGTATTGTTAGGTGCGTGGGCACCGGTATCACCCCACACCTCCTCCATCCTCGACATAGGTGCAGGAACGGGGATCATTGCCCTGCAATTGGCACAACGAAGTCATGCCCCGCTTATCGATGCCATAGAAATAGACGAAGCCGCCTACGAGCAATGTGTGGAGAATTTTGAAGATTCCCCCTGGGGCGACCGATTGTTCTGTTATCATGCCGGACTGGACGAATTTGTAGCAGAAATTGACGACCGTTACGATCTCATCGTTTCCAATCCGCCGTTCTATACCGAAGACTACCCCTGCGAGCATCCCGAAAGGGAAAAGGCGCGTTTTGAAGCTTCTTTACCTTTTGGCGATCTGTTAGAGGGTGTCTCCCGTTTACTTACTGAAACAGGGGTGTTTGCGACCATTCTTCCGAAAAAGGAAGAAGTAGAATTTATAAGAATGGCTTCGGAAGTGAACTTATTTCCAAAAAGAATTTGTAGGGTTCGCGGAACAGCCGCTTCCGAAGAAAAAAGAGGTCTTTTGGAGTTTTCCTTTAAAGAAACCACCCCTGAAATCTCTTCACTTACCATTGAAACGGAACGCCATAACTATACCGAGGCCTATAAAAATCTTGTTAAGGATTTTTATTTAAAGATGTGATTGCCTGCTTTTGTTCCATTGCATTGCAATATAAAAAGGGATTCCTGTCATCAATAAAAGAAATCCAAAAAATACAGTTTCCCCACCAGATCCATAGATGGCCCAAAGGGAAAATGCAATTCCCATCCCTCCCAAGACCAATGTTTTAATCCAACTGTTTACATGTAATTTCTTTTCAATTATCACCAAAATATAAGCCGCCGAAACAAAAAGATAGGGCACTAAATTTGAAAACACGGTAATCTCCACAACAATCCGAAATTGATCCACGAGCCCCTCGGTAAAATTCATCAACATAACCACAGAAGATAACAGACTCCCTATAATCAGTCCAAAAATAGGAGCTTGTTTTTTGTTTTCCCTTTTAAAAACATGTGGAAACAAATTGTCTTTTGCTGTTGCCATAGGCACTTGTCCCATAATGAGGATCCAACCGTTTAATACTCCCAATCCAGATATAACCAATCCAACTGCAACAAAATACCCCCCATATTCACCGCTAATCAGTTTTGCGGCTTCAGCAAACGGTGCCGGAGAATTTTGTAGGATATCGAGAGGCAATATTCCAAATAATATTACCGTGCTCAATATATAGATACACGTGGTAAAAATAGTCCCCAACATAGTTGCCTTTGGGACGGTGGTTTCGGGATTCTTTACATTTTCTGCGGGAATGGTGGCGCTTTCAATTCCAAGAAATGCATATAATGTTAACGTGGCCACCAATGCCAATGTTGAAAAATCACCTTCGCCTGTTAAGTTAAAAGCGGGGAAATTGTCAATATCAAAAAAGAACAAACCTACAAGGATCACGAAAAGTAAGGGAACTATTTTTAATACGGTAGCAACAACTTGTATCCTCCCGGAGGTTTTTACTCCTCTTGTATTGATCCAAGTAAATAGCCAAATAATTGAGAGCCCACAACTCACCGAAAGAATGGGATTATTTCCCAAAACAGGGAAAAAGAAACTCAATGCGCCCACAATTGCTATGGCAAGTGCGCCATTGCCCACCCAGCAAGAAATCCAATAACCCCATGCTACCAAAAATCCAATAAAGTCACCAAAACCAGCGCGGGCATAGGTATAAGGCCCTCCACTTTTATTGACGATTATTTTACTGAAATTACTGAAAATTTTAGCCAAAATTATAGCTCCCGTGGCTGTAAATAACCATCCCAATAAGCTAATACTGCCGTAAGACGCCAATGCGGCTGGTAACACGAATATGCCTACACCTATCATATTTCCTACTACCAAGGAAGTAGTGGTTATTAGTCCAATTTTTTGTGGTTCTTTGCCCATATTTAGTATGATTTAAATAATTAAGTATTAATTACTTACTTTAGGGGAAGTTAAATATACATTTATTAAGTGCATGAGGAACAAATTCTTTATAGACCCAGATATTACAAAAGCCGAAACCCTGCCTGGATGTTTTTATAGGGATCAAGAAGTGTTTGATGCCATAAAGGAGCACGTTTTTTTAAAATCTTGGCAATGGATAGGAGATGAAAACCTAGTCCCCTTATCTCAATCTGTTTATCCTTTTGTATTGTTGGATGGTTTTTTGACCGAACCGTTACTGCTCACACGAAACGAAAAAGACGAAATACAGTGTATGACAAACGTTTGTACACACCGTGGGAATTTAGTTGTCCTAGGCAGTGGGAAATCAAAAAATCTTATTTGTTCTTATCATGGAAGAAGATTCAATCTCGATGGCACCTTTGTAAGCATGCCAGAATTTGAAGCAGCAAAAGATTTTCCCAGATCTTGCGATAATTTACATCAATTTCGAATTGAAAAATGGGGGCCTTTGTTATTTGTTGGGTTGGATTCACAAATAAATTTCAAAAAAGTGATTAACACAATGAAGGAACGAGTTGGTTTTCTTCCTTTAAATGAATTTAAATTGAATAAGCCTCTGTCAAAAGATTTTCTGGTTCAGGCCAATTGGGCACTCTATTGTGACAACTATTTGGAGGGGTTTCATATTCCATTCGTACACGAAGGATTGAATGAAACTTTGGACTACGGAAGTTATAAAACCGAAGTGTACGACTTTTGCAACGTCCAAATTGGTTATACCAATGATGCAACCGAGGTATTCGATCTTCCCAAAGACCATATAGATTACGGAAAAAATGTGGCTGCCTATTATTATTGGGTCTTCCCTAATATGATGTTCAATTTCTATCCGTGGGGGTTGTCCATAAACATTGTTAAACCTTTGGATCTTCATAGAACTAAAGTTTCATTTATCTCTTATGTGTACGATCCTTCAAAATTGGAAAAAGGTGCAGGCAGTTCACTCGAAAAGGTAGAACGGGAAGATGAGTATGTAGTTGAAAATGTTCAGAAAGGTGTAAATTCCAGTTTTTATAAGGCCGGAAGGTTCTCCCCTACACGCGAAAAAGGGGTGCATCATTTTCACAGGTTGTTGGCTGAATTTCTGAACAAGTAATTTCAAAGTTTTTCTTTTAAATAAATGGGTTATTCGCCTGCAATCCCCTAAATTTGACGACCAAAATAGTTGAACATGAAACCCGATTTATTCGAAGCTCCCGATTATTACAATTTGGACGATTTACTTACCGAAGAACATAAATTAATACGGGATGCCGCCCGCGCATGGGTAAAGCGTGATGTATCTCCAATTATTGAAGAAGCCGCACAGAATGCCGAATTCCCAAAATCCATTATTCCAGGTCTCGCCGAAATAGGTGCGTTTGGACCCTATATTCCGGAAGAATACGGCGGTGCAGGACTCGACCAGATTTCCTATGGATTGATCATGCAGGAAATAGAGCGCGGAGACAGTGGCGTACGGTCCACAGCCTCGGTGCAATCGTCGTTGGTAATGTATCCTATTTGGAAATACGGAAACGAAGCACAGCGTAAAAAATACTTGCCAAAACTCGCTACCGGTGAATGGATGGGATCTTTTGGATTGACCGAACCGGACCATGGGTCTAATCCGGGCGGAATGGTGACCAACTTTAAAGATGCCGGCGATCACTATGTACTCAATGGCGCCAAGCTTTGGATCTCCAATTCTCCGTTTTGTGATGTAGCTGTGGTTTGGGCAAAGAATGAAGAAGGTCGTATACACGGCTTGATCGTGGAGCGTGGCATGGAAGGATTCAGTACCCCGGAAACCCACAACAAATGGTCACTGCGAGCGAGTGCCACCGGAGAATTGATCTTTCAGGATGTAAAAGTGCCTAAAGAGAATTTGTTACCCAACAAATCAGGTTTGGGAGCCCCGCTGGGGTGCTTGGATTCGGCTCGCTACGGTATTGCCTGGGGAGCGATAGGGGCTGCGATGGACTGTTATGATACAGCGCTTCGCTATGCCAAGGAACGTATACAATTCGGGAAACCTATTGGGGCGTTTCAGCTTCAGCAGAAAAAATTAGCCGAAATGATCACAGAGATCACCAAGGCACAATTATTAGCCCTGCGATTAGGACAGTTGAAAAACGAAGATCGAGCTAGCTCTGCACAGATATCGATGGCCAAACGAAACAACGTGGAGATGGCGATAAACATAGCGCGGGAAGCACGTCAAATTTTAGGCGGAATGGGGATCACGGGCGAATATTCGATCATGCGACACATGATGAATTTGGAGAGTGTGATCACCTACGAAGGAACCCATGATATCCACTTGTTGATCACCGGTTTTGATATTACCGGGTTGAATGCATTTAAGTAAAAAGTATGAAATCACTTTTTGTATCCCTTTTCTTAATTTCGTTATCCACACTAATTGCTCAACAAAAAGCATATGAGAATGTTAGTCTGGACGCGTTAATGGTAGAGACGCAGTTTAGCAGTGAAGATCCGGATGCCATGGATATGATTTGGTGGATACCTTTTGATTTTTGGGCAGCTTCCTTTTCTCAAGACCCCAGCGTTTCTGCTGCAGATATTGAAGTCATAGAAGAGTTGTTTGAAGGCTACGAGCTATTTGCGGTAATCAAAGGAAAGATTGGTTATTTTGGAGGAGTTACCTATGAACCTCTGCCTGAAATAATCGAGCAATTTAAAGTGTTTTACAAAGATCAGCCTTTATTAATAAAAGACCCAAAGGAGATTGAACCAGATCTTATGAATTTCGTTGCGATGATCCAACCTATGATGGCAAATATGTTTGGAGATATGGGAAAGAACATGCATTTTATTTTTATGAGAAATAATAATGTGACACCAGTACTTCCTATCGATCCTCTTTCTAAAGATACGCTTCGTATTGAGTTAGGCTCTTTTCATAGAGAAGTTGATCTGCCCTTATCTAGTTTACTCAAAGAAAAAATGTGTCCGGTTGATAAACAGCGGCTTTCAGGAAAGTGGTCCTACTGCCCATTTCATGGGCGTGAGCTTGCTGGTCAAAAATAACTAGACCCATTTGACATTCTATTTGTCATTTTAATGACTTACTGGTTAAAGTTCATTTCAAATTGTATCTTTAAAGAAACCATTTGTATGTCTTCCCAAAAAAGATTCAGTCGTGCTTATACACATGCCCGCCGTATCTCTTTTTCAGATACTTCCAAGTTTATCATCTTTAGTGATTGTCACAGAGGCGACAATAGTTTTGCCGATGATTTCGCCAACAACCGGAACATCTATTTTCACGCGTTAAAGCACTATTACAAGGAAGGATTCACCTATTGTGAACTGGGGGACGGAGACGAGCTTTGGGAGAACATAGAATTCAAATCCATTTTTGAGGCACATCAGAATGTGTTCGACCTGCTTCGCCTTTTTTACAATGAAGAACGACTGTACCGTGTGGTGGGCAACCACGATATGGTCTATTTGAATGATCGGTATGTCGAGAAGCATCTTTACAGCTATTTCGACAAAGTAAGCGGAAAAGATGAACCTTTGTTTCCCGGAATTTCCTTTTCGGAAGGGTTATTGCTGAAGCATGAAACATCCGGACAGGAAGTGTTTATGGTCCATGGCCATCAGGCCGATTGGATGAACTATCATGGCTGGAAATTCAACCGATTCATGGTACGCGCCTTATGGCGGCAGTTGCAGATCTTTGGGATTGGCGATCCTACCAGCCCTGCTAAGAATTATAAAGAACTCATAAAGGTAGAGCGACGCACCAAGAAGTGGATCATAGCTAATGAAAATCTATTTACCATCACGGGACATACCCATCGCCCGCGTTTTCCGGAGCCCGGAGAGATCGCTTATTTTAACGATGGAAGTTGTGTGCATCCGCGAAGTATTACCGGATTGGAAATTGAGAATGGAGCCATTTCTCTTATAAAATGGACCATCTCCACTACAGAAGACGGAACGCTAAAGGTGATTCGAATCTTATTGGAAGGGCCGCAACAGTTGATCGATTATAAAACAGAATAGCCTACCTTGTTACGCTTCCGGTGCCAATTGCACCTTTAGACCTTCCAATTCAGGTTTCATGTGGATCTGGCATCCCAGTCTGCTGTTCTCTTGGACGTTGAAAGCTTCGGAAAGCATCAAGTCTTCATCGTAGCTCATTTCGGGAAGTTCGTGATCTGTCAAGACGTAGCATTGGCAAGAAGCGCACATCGCCATACCACCGCAAATACCAATAGTTCCTTCAGGAGCCAATTCATACGACCGAACAACCTCCATTAAATTCATATTCATGTCGGTTGGAGCTTCCACTTCATGCGCAATCCCTTCTCGGTCGATGATGGTTATCTTAATATCTTGGTCCATTAATTAATCGACTTTATGACCGCCTTTGGTGCTTCTTTCTTGCTACCGTCAAAACCTTCTACACCACCTACAGTGGTATATTTCATTACGTAGCGTTTTTCAGGGAAGATACGTTGGAATGCGCTTTGGCACATCAAGGTCGCCTCATGAAAACCACAAAGGATAAGCTTCAATTTTCCGGGGTAGGTATTTACATCTCCAATGGCATAGATCCCCGGAATGTTGGTTTGGTAATCCAGAGTGTTGTCTACTTTAATAGCATTCTTCTCTATTTCCAATCCCCAATCGGCAATAGGCCCTAGTTTAGGAGCGAGTCCGAATAAGGGAATAAAATGATCGCAGGCACGGTTAAAGACATCGGCCCCTTGTTTTATGGAAACACCTTCTACCTTTCCATTTCCAACGATATCAATGACCTCAGCCGGCGTAAGCAGTTCGATACGCCCTAAATTCTTCAACTCTTGAACTTTTTCTACGCTATCCAATGCACCCCGAAATTCATTTCGCCGATGGATCAAGGTTACATGAGATGCAATATCGGTTAAAAAGATACTCCAATCCAGCGCAGAGTCCCCCCCTCCGGCAATGACCACGTCCTTATTGCGGTACATTTCCGGATCACGAATAATGTATTCTACACCCTTATCTTCGTAATCTGCAATATTTGTGATGGGTGGCTTTCGTGGTTCAAAACTTCCTAATCCTCCCGCGATCGCCACTATAGGAGCGTGATGTTTCGTTCCTTTGTTGGTAGTGACAATAAAACTACCATCATCTAGTTTTTCGATGGTTTCGGCGCGCTCTCCCAGTGTAAATCCGGGTTGGAACGGTTCAATCTGCTTCATCAAATTAGCGACAAGATCCCCAGCGAGTATTTCGGGAAAGGCCGGGATGTCGTAGATAGGCTTTTTCGGATATATCTCGGTACACTGTCCGCCGGGTTGCGGCAGGGCGTCGATCAAATGGCAACGCAGCTTCAGTAAGCCAGCTTCAAAAACAGTAAAAAGACCCGTAGGTCCTGCTCCAATAATAAGTATGTCGGTTTTAATCATGTAACTAAATAGGTCATTTTAGCAAAGGTAAAAAGCGGTTGTGAGGTGTATACTGATACATATCAGTTCACTTCCACATTCACCACGCTTTCAATTTGAGGCGCGTGTTTCTTAATGGTCATCTCCACGCCGCTCTTCAGCGTCATCTGGTTGACCGAACACCCCACACAAGCGCCTTGCAACTGGACATGAACCACTTTGCCGTTTTCAATAGACAAGAGTGAGATGTCACCTCCGTCACTTTGTAAGAAGGGGCGAATCTCATCCAGTGCTGCCTGCACCTTTCCTGTTAATTCTTCTTGTGTCATAATTATTTCTTTACGGCACTACAGCCTGCCATGGTGGTAATTTTGATCGCTTCGGTGGGTGGCAATGATTCATTTCGGCGCACTGTTTCTTCCACTACGTTTCTCGTAATGCGCTCGAAAGCTTCTTCCAAAGGAGTTGCGGTCTGCAGTGCTGCCGGATGTCCTGCATCCCCTGCTTCCCGTATGCTTTGCACCAAAGGAATATCGCCTAAGAATGGCACATCGAGATCTTCTGCAAGGTTCTTTGCGCCCTCCTTTCCGAAGATATAATATTTGTTCTCCGGTAACTCTTCCGGTGTGAAATAGGCCATATTCTCGATAATCCCTAAAACGGGAACATCGATATTCTCCTGTTGGAACATCGCCACTCCTTTACGGGCATCGGCTAGGGCTACATTTTGCGGTGTACTTACCACCACAGCACCCGTAATGGGAAGCGACTGCATGATGCTCAAGTGAATGTCACCCGTTCCCGGAGGAAGGTCAATCAACATAAAATCCAATTCTCCCCAAGCCGCATCAAAGATCAATTGGTTCAACGCCTTGGCAGCCATGGGTCCGCGCCATATTACCGCCTGATTAGGCTGTGTAAAGAAACCGATAGAGAGCACCTTGACACCGTAATTTTCGATAGGTTTCATTTTACTCTTTCCATCGACATTCACAGACAACGGTTTCTCCATGGCAACATCGAACATAATAGGAATGGATGGCCCGTAGATATCGGCATCCAAGATCCCAACCTTAAACCCCATTTTTGACAGCGTCACGGCCAAATTTGCCGTTACGGTAGATTTACCTACCCCTCCTTTTCCTGAAGCTACAGCGATGATATTTTGAATCCCGGGAATGGGTTTTCCCTTAATTAGATTCGGGTTCTTAGGTTTTGCAGGAGCCTCCACCTTGATGTTCACTTGCACCTTCGCATTTTCATCTACCTTTTCTTGGATCGCTTTGACCACATCGGCCTCTGCTCGTTTTTTAATATGAAGTGCCGGTGTGGATAGTATTAGATCCACGATCACCTCGTCGGCAAAGGTTACAACATTCTGTATCACACCGCTTTCAACCATATTCTTTCCGTCTCCGGCTACTGAAATGGTTTCCAAAGCTTTCATTATTTCTTGTTTCTTCAGCATAGCTATTCAATATTCTTTCGTCAAGACCTCCTTACCGACCTTCACTTTTATTCAACGAAATCTTCCGAAAGCCCTTTGTATTTCAAAAAAATACTCATTTCGTAAGACTCCTATTTCTATTGGGCTTCGTTCAACCATCCTTTTGAATGCACTTTGTTTTTCAAAAGAGGGTCTCACTAATTTAGATTCATTCTAAGTGCAAATATAGCAGGAAAACTTCAGATTATGAAAGCGATGGATTGAAATGATTTATACCATTATAGCTGAAGGAATGGATATATAACTGTTTGTAAATTTTTGAGAAATTAGGTCCTAATTACAACTCTGCTCCCGGGTCCCAAAACAACTGTTCGAAGTTCTGAATCTTGTTCTCAATCACTGTAATACCTTCACTTTCCAACAATTGTTGCATCAGGTTGGTTCCTTTAAAATGATGTTTTCCGGTAAGAAGTCCTTTCCGGTTCACCACACGGTGGGCAGGAACATCCTCTTTTCCTCCGCTGGCGTTCATCGCCCAACCTACCATGCGAGCACTTCCCGCAGCACCAAGGTATTTTGCAATGGCCCCATAGGAGGTGACTCGCCCAAAGGGAATTTGACGTACTACATGGTATACCTGTTCAAAGAATCCTTCCTGCTTCATTAGAAGTCGTTAAAGATCTTGATGGCTGTGATCACCGAGATAACGGCGGTAATAAAACCGATAATGTAATTCATATTGACGGAAAGACGCCCTTGGTCTTCTTTTCTTCGGAAGAACTGAACGTAGATCAGCAGCATGACAAAGGTTCCAATACCCGACGCAATGACGGCGACCCACAGTTCCAGGGTTGTAAATTCGAACCAACCGAAGCCTGCAAAGGTAATACTGATGTATACCCAATACGGTAGTGGCAGTAAGTTAAGGGCCCCTAAGAACATTCCAGAAAAAAAACGATTGGTCTTGGATTTGTTCATGTCTTCCGGGATCTCCCGTCGCGTGTCTTTGGCAATAAAAAAGAAAAAGATGGTAATACAAATAAAAATACCCAATGCCACTTTTTGCAGCATATCCACAATTTCAGGGTTCATATCCAGATAGCGTGCAAACAACAAGGCAATGTAGGTCTGTATCATGACCGTAATGCATACGCCAACAGAGAACAGAAGTCCTTTCTTGCGCCCTTCGTTCATACTGATCTTTGCTGCCGACATGTTTAGCAATCCGGGTGGGATCACTCCAACAAAAGATGCCAAAAAACCAATAATGAAGTTTAAAATAAGCGCCATTCAAGCAAGGTTGGTGGTGTGAATATAAACAAATTTATGTGGAACGGAATCTGAACCGTACGTAGGTGATCTTTTTATCTACTTCCAGATATTGACTTTCATAAAAGGTTTGGATCCGGGTCACCTCTTCCGGGGTATGGTCATTACCGTACACATCGTGATGTGCATAGAGAATTTCCTCTTCCAGTCCTTGCAGCAAGCCCAAGGTATACCCGTGCATGAATTCGCTATCGGTCTTTAAATGAACAATCCCTTGCGGTTTAAGGATGGTCTTGTATTTTTCTAAGAACTCTCGATTGGTAAGTCGGTGCTTGGTACGTTTATATTTGATCTGCGGATCGGGAAAGGTGATCCAGATTTCATCTACTTCATTTTGATCGAACACATGCGTTATTAATTCGATCTGCATACGCAAGAATCCTACATTGTTCAAGTTGTTCTCAAGAGCGGTCTTTGCGCCACGCCAAAAGCGAGCCCCTTTAATATCGAACCCAATAAAATTCTTCTCCGGATATTGTTGCGCCAAATTCACCGTATATTCTCCTTTGCCACAACCCAGCTCCAAGACTATGGGATGATCGTTCTTAAAGAAGTTCGTGCGCCAATTCCCTTTTAACTGATGTGTATCCTGAAAGATCTCCTCACGGGTTGGTTGCACCACATTTGCAAAGGTCTCATTCTCCTTGAACCGTTTTAATTTATTCTTGCTGCCCACAATGGTAACTATTGCTTATTCTTACTATATGAATTGGTAAAATTAAGGAAATATTGTACGGCGGCTATAATACGTACCTTTGTTTTTATGTCGAATACGAAAACCATTCTGGTAGCACCCCTTCACTGGGGATTGGGTCATGCAACGCGCTGTATTCCTATTATTCGTGCGTTATTAGAGCAAGGGTACCGCGTGATGATCGCTTCAGACGGAGCGGCATTGCTATTACTTCAGAAAGAATTTCCACAGTTACCCTCCTTAGAATTACCTTCCTACGACATTACCTATCCAAAAAAAGGAGCTCATTTTAAGTGGTCCATACTTTCGAAGCTTCCCCACCTTCAAAAAACCATTTCCGAAGAAAAAAAGGTGATAGGAGCCCTGGTGGCTGAAGGAAGGATCGACGGGCTTATTAGTGATAACAGACTGGGTGTTCGCAATAAAAACATTCCTTCGGTCTTTATCACCCATCAGTTGAATGTGTTAAGTGGAGATACCACCTATTTTAGCAGCAAACTTCATCAAAAAACCATTAAAAAGTTTACAGCCTGCTGGGTTCCAGACGTAGCGGAAACGCCCAATCTAAGCGGTAAACTGGGACACCTCAAAAACCTAAAGTTTCCGGTGACCTATATAGGGCCTTTAAGCCGTATGCAAAAAAAAGATGTCCCTATTGTTTATGATATTCTTGCCCTTCTATCGGGACCCGAACCCCAGCGGTCGTTGTTGGAAGAACTCTTACTGAGCGAATTTCAGGGTAGCGGGAAGCGAGTGTTGCTGATTCAAGGGAAGGTTGAGGCCAGACAAAAAAGAAAGACGATAGGGAATCTGGAGATCGTAAACTATATGAATGCTTCAGAATTGGAGACAGCGATCAACAAAAGTGAGGTCGTAGTTTCCCGTAGTGGTTATACGACGATCATGGACCTTGCAGCCCTTCAGAAAAAGGCCTTCTTCATCCCAACGCCGGGACAGTACGAACAAGAATATTTAGCAAAACGCCTAAAGGAGCAAGGGCTCGTGCCTTCATGCAAACAGAAACGCTTTACAGTAGAAAAATTATTGAAGATCCCATTCTACAAGGGACTTCAGGAATTTAATCCCACGGCTAACTTCAAAGAACTATTTCGACTTTTCGAGCGTGAATGAGAATTCGGAGCCCACGCCAAACTGACTTTCGACATAGATTTTTTCGCCGTGTGCTTCTACAATATGTTTTACGATCGACAAGCCCAATCCGCTCCCTCCTTCCTTTCGGGAGCCGCTCTTGTCCACGCGGTAGAACCGTTCGAACAATCTAGGAATATGTACTTTTTCAATACCCTCACCATTGTCTGTTACTCGGACGATCACTTTGTTTCGAATAAGGCCTTCGATACTTACCTCGGTGGTACCATCCTTTTTCCCGTATTTTATAGAGTTTACAATAAGGTTGGAGAGGACCTGCTGGATACGTTCGCGGTCTGCATTGACAAAGATGGGTTCTTTGTATTCGATATCGAATACCAAGGAAATATTCTTCTTAGCGGCCTTCATTTCTAACAGATCAAATACATTTTGGATCAATTCGATAATATTGAAGTCTTCCTTGTTCAAGTTAAGGTCTCCCACTTCCAATTTGGTAATCATGTCCAGGTCCTTGATAATATAGATAAGACGTTCAACGCCTTTGTTGGCTCGCTGCAAATATTTCTTTCGAACCGATTTGTCTTTCATAGCACCATCGAGTAGCGTAAGAATATACCCTTGCACGGTAAAGAGCGGGGTTTTAAGTTCGTGTGAGATATTTCCAATGAACTCCTTACGATAGTTCTCCCGAACTTTAAGACTTTCGATCTCTAGTTTCTTATCGTGCGCAAAACGCTCTACTTCCCGGGTAAGCGTTTCCATATCGGTCGTGATTTGTTGCGGACTCAATGTAGTGGCGTCCAAAAGCGTTACGTCGTCGTAAATCTTCTTAATGCGTTTGTAAATAAACCGTTCTACCCTATACTGAATGGTAAAAAAGGAAAAAACATAGCACACCACTGCAAATCCCACAAGAAACCAATAATTAATACCTTGATAGAAATAAAAAAAAACACCCATGGCGAGTGTTAAAAATAAGGTGATAGCTGCCGAAGTATTGGCAGCGAATTTATATGTTTTTTTAAAGACCCCGGCCATTAATTTACAAACTTATAGCCCACTCCTTTTACCGTCTTAAAACGGTCATCACCAATCTTCTCACGCAGCTTCCGTATATGAACATCGATCGTTCTTCCTCCAACGACAACTTCATTCCCCCATACGCTGTCAAGGATATCTTCCCGCTTAAAGACCTTTCCCGGTTTTGAGGCTAATAAAGCAAGAAGTTCAAATTCCTTTCGAGGCAATACGATCTCTTCTTTGCCTTTGATGATCTTATATTCTTCCCTATTGATAACGAGATCGCCTAACTTCATCTTAGCCTCTTCTTCTTCGGGTTCTTTGAACCTACGCAACAGTGCTTTCACCTTGCTAATGAGCACTTTGGGTTTTACCGGTTTTGTTATATAATCATCGGCACCGGCGTCAAAACCGGCTACTTGAGAGTAATCTTCTCCGCGTGCCGTTAAAAAAGTAATGACCGTTTCAGAAAGGTCCGGGATGTTTCGTAATTTTTCACAGGCTTCAATCCCGTCCATTTCAGGCATCATGACATCCAAGATGATCAAATGGGGTTTGTGTTTTTTCGCCTGAGATATAGCCTTCACCCCATTTTCGGCAGTGATCACTTGATATCCCTCTGCTGTTAAGTTGTACCCAACGATCTCCAAGATATCCGGTTCGTCGTCGACCAATAGAATTTTTGTGTCTTTCCGTTTCATTTATAGGTTACTTTTTTGAAAAGTTAAAGATACTATTTAATACTTTTTACAATTCTGGTATCATCATTGTTAACGATTACATAACATACTAAAGATACTCATTTTCTAAAAGGAAGTAACCACAGTGTTACCGAATCGTTAAACTCGCCAAAACACAGGAATTTTAACAAAAAGAAAGGAATACAATTATGTATCTTTGCACGAAATTAAAAAACAATTTAATGATGAAAAAAATTACATTTATAGCAGCACTTTTTGCAAGCGTTGCTTCTTTTGCACAAATAGCAGGCACAAGTTTTGAAGAGCCGGCCATCTTCACTGTACAATATGTGGATACCGGAGATGCCAATGTCGCGCATGATTTAGTAAATAACCCGGACGAGCCTTTGGTAGACTATGCCTCAACAGGTGGCGAACTTGGTTTTAACGCACGATACGTGCCTTACGACACTCCCAGCGAAGGTCTTACCGATGGAGATTTTGTGGGTGTAACCGATTTTACTCCTTCAGCTACTGTAGATTATACTGATGGGACACAAGGATATCAAATAAGTGATGCCGACGGCAACTTTATTCTTGAATTCGACACGGTAGATCTTACAGGAACCACCACTCCGGGTCTTTCTTTAGATTTTGCTTTAGCGATCAATGGCGATGGGACCAATGGTAATTATGAGGGTGATGGAACCGTGAACGAATCCGGTTCAGACAGACTTCGTATCTACGTGAAGGATCTTACCAATGGTACTGAAATCGATATTCTTGATTCTACCGGAAGTGATCTTGACGATTTTGTACCTACCGACAGCGGTACAGGAAATTACATCGTGGCATGGCAGACAGGAACGGCTGCTTTGTTGCCAAACACTACTGTACAATTGGTGATCGAAGCCCGTATGAATGCCGGAGGAGAAGCTTTCTTTTTCGATAACATTCAAATAAGCGGAACTCTTGGAAACAATACTGCACAGGACAGTCAGTTCGCCATGTACCCAAACCCGGCGACTACCTATGTGAATATAACTTCAAAAGTTGCCGGCGCCAAGCAGGTTTCAATTTACGATGTATTAGGAAAGCAAGTAGTAAATACTACCCTAATCAACGATCGTTTAGATATCGGTGCTTTGGACAGCGGTGTTTATATTGTGAAGATCAAGCAAGGAAACGCAACCACTACTAAGAAATTGGTGGTTCGATAATGTAGAACCACTCCATAATTTAAAAAGCTTCTGTGTTCGCAGAAGCTTTTTTTATTCCCTATTTTTGAATGAAATTATTCAGGAATCTGTAGTATGCTCGAACAAGACATTTTTGCTATTTCTTCTTCGGAAGAATTCACAGAAACGGCACTGCAGGTCTTTCAGTTTCAGTATCACAACAACCGCGTTTACCGCGAATTCTGTAGACATATGAAGGTCCGTCCTGAAGCGGTTAGATCGGTAACGGACATCCCTTTTTTACCTATCCAATTCTTTAAAACACACCGAATCATTTCCGAAGGATATTCGCCCCACGTCACTTTTACCAGTAGCGGGACGACCGGTGCTACGGTAAGCTCTCATTATGTCGCCGACACTCAACTGTATGAGACATCTTTCACAAAAGCTTTTCACGACACGTACGGTGAGATATCTCAGTATGC
>NZTP01000021.1 GCA_002696485.1 Altibacter sp.
CTCCCAAACCTGTTATAACGACGCGCTTTCTCATGAAGATCTTATTTGTAGCATCCCTGAAATGGTTCCTTCACAGACGAGTGCCCCGGACACATTTCGCATTTGAACCTTACATTTCAATTTATTGAACCTGAAGTATATTTTCTTAGACGTGACTGTCACCGTTTCTCCCGGTGCAACAGCCTTGTAATACATGACCTCATGATGGCTCAATGCGATCATGGCATTGTTTGTTGCGACGGAGTCCGTTAAAAATATACCTAAGCATACCACACCGATCTGTGCCATACATTCGGTGAGGATCACGCCCGGTGTCACGGGGAAATCCTTAAAATGACCTTTATAAAAAAACGCATCTTCCTTAAATTGATAGGTACCGGTAACGCCCTCTTCAGAAACAACCTCTAAGGCATCTACGAACAGGAAAGGTTCGGTGTACGGCAAGTGGTCCAATATGTCTTTGAAGGAAGCTTGCATTAGCGAATACTTTCACCTCCATCTACCGTTAAGACGGTTCCGTTAATCCATTTCGCTTCGTCACTGCATAAGAGATACACCGCATTGGCTACATCTTCCGGCCGCGTTAAGCGTTTAAAAGGATTTCGTTTCTTTGCCATCTTTGCCAATGTATCACTGCCGGGTATCATTAAGAAAGAAGGTGTTTCCGTAGTTCCTGCCTGTATGCAATTGGTCGTAATATCCAAGGGCGCCAGTTCGACCGCCATGTTGCGCATGAGCGCTTCTAAAGTGGCTTTTGCCGCCGATACAGCTCCATATCCGGGCCAAGCTTTGGAATTGCCTTCACTGGTAAAAGCAATGTTTCGGGCGTTTTTTGAAAAACAATCTGCATCTATAAGAGCTCGCGTCCATTCATACCAACTGGAGCCCATGGCATGAAGTGTGATATCGATATCTTCTTTTGAAAGGGCCTTAGTTCCGGGACCGCTCATGGGTTTCAGACTTCCCTTTGCCACACTGTGTATCAACACTTTTACACGCTGTTTGGGAAGTTGATCGATGATCTTTTTTCGGTTTTCTTTCTGAAGCGCATCCTTGTTGAAATTGATAACACGAACACCGTGGGCGATCATTTCGGAAAACGCAACTTCCAAATCATCCAGTCTGCTTTTACGATCGCGATGTACAATACAGATATTATAGCCGTGCGCTGCCAGTTTCTTGGCACTTGCAAGTCCCAGACCACTACTTCCGCCTAAGATTAAAGCCCAGGGCATATTATTAGTCACCTTGTGGTGTATCGATGATCCTTTTGAAGGTTTTTCCTCTCCTTTCTTTTTTTTTGATTTGATCTCCATAAGCAATTTCAAAACTCAAGCAATACCCGTTGTGCTGAAAATCCGGGTCCAAAACTTAGCATGAGACCTAGTTCGCCGGCGGGTATATCGCGAGCCATAAACCGTTCCAGAACATACAACACTGTGGCACTGCTCATATTCCCATACAAGGTAAGAACTTCTTTTGTATCCTCAATGTTTTTGTCAAGACTTCCAAAAAGGTCTTCTACGGTTTCTACGATCTTTCTTCCCCCGGGGTGAAAGATGAGGTGCGCTACGTCTTCAATCGATTTGCCGTTCTTGGCCAAGAAAGGATGCACAATCTTTGGAAAATGCGCGGCTATGGTTTCGGGCACCGACTTGTCCAAAATCATTTGCAAACCGGTATTTACTAGTTTGAACCCCATCATGGAAGTTGCATCGTAAAAGTGATACATTTCATCATCAAGTATCTTGGGACCCGTATCCTTCTCGTTTGAAGACATCAGAACGCAGGCCGCTCCATCGCCAAAAATAGCCGCACTTACGATATTCACCATAGAGTAATCATTGAGTTGAAAGGTGGCCGTAGGCGATTCGATGGCCACAACGGCCGCTCTTTTTCCGGGATTTGCTTTTAGGAAATTGTGTGCGTAAATTACTCCCGAAACCCCTGCCGCACATCCCATTTCAGTAACGGGTAAACGCACCACGTCCTGTCGCATCTTCAAATCGTTGATGAGATAGGCGTCTACCGAAGGGATCATGATCCCGGTACAACTCACGGTGATAAGGAAATCGATATCCGTAGGATTCCACGATGCTTTTTCTAACGCCTTTTCCAGCGATCGTCTCCCTAGCTTACGCACTTCCCTGACATAGATATCGTTGCGTTCCTCAAATGAGGTCGCTGCGAACACCTCATGAGCATCCATAATGGAATACCTTCTGTCGACCCCGGCTCCTTCAAAAATCTTTATGACCTTACGTTTGAACCGTGGTTCCTGCCCCTCCAGCCAAGCTTCTACGAAAGGCAGTATTTCCCGGGTCACTCGGGTATAGGGTGGTAGTTGTGTTGCAACAGTTGTGATCTTTACACTCATTTGTTTGATTTGATGATCCATTGATATCGGAATGCCCATTTCCAGCGTACTCGTTGTTCCGTATTCGGAAAGTGTTTCTGCATGTTTTTTATATCCTTTCTTTTGAAACCACGGGCAATAGAAACAAGTCCGTCATGTCGCGCCGTACGCGTATTTATAAACAATCTGCTAAATATACCAAACAGCCAAAATGCCCATCTGCTGCGGTGTAAGTCGTTAATGATCACCCCAACTTTCGCATTATGCACACAATTTGTCAAGAGTTTTATAATGTCGTTTCGACTAAAATGATGTAAGAACAAGGTACAGAGGACGATATCGCATTCTATTTTTTGCATTGCTTCAGAAAATACATCCAGTTCTAGAAACGTAATGGAAGAATGCTTGCCGGAACGGATCCTTGCTTCCTTCAGAATATGGCTATTCGCATCAACACCTATCAATTGGAACCGGTAGTTGTTCTCTTCAGCAAAAGCTGCACAACTCCGTAGGATCTCTCCATCTCCACAGCCCATATCCACGATCGTTACTAAACGATCCTTTGGGTGTGATCGCAAGAGAACTTTTAAGCCGTCCAACGTAACCGAGGTGCCACCCAAATACGTATTGATGGTCTTGAGGTCGGTTAATAAAAACTTCATCTCCTCCCCTTGCAGTTCAAAGCTGTCCATAATTTCCGGTGCTGTGGATCGATATTTAGAACTGTATGTTACCATTTAAAAAGGTTCGCCGTGTGTTTGTTGTATGAGCGCCGGGACCAACCTTGGAAAGGTCGTTGCTACCTTGAACCCCATCCTGCTCACGATAGGCTGCAGCAACATGGATTGTATCCTACGGCCGGTGCGCAAGCGTTTAGAAAATGCGGTTTGCCATGCGCTTCTGTATGCATTCTCCAGAACAGTTCTATCGGTTTGCTTCGTTTTCGTGTAATCCAAGTATAATTCTGAAAAAATTTTTGCAGCATGTATAGCCATGGCCATTCCATTGCCGCAAAGGGGGTGTATCAAGCCTGCACTATCTCCTATCATAAAAATATGATTCTCGACAGGTTGCTTGGATTGAAATGAAATCTGACTGATGGCAAGTGGTTTTTCGAAAACAAGCTCGGCTTCCGTAAAAAATTTTTTTATATGCGGATTCTCTGACATAACTTCCTTCTGAAAATCGGGGATGGTTTTGAATCGCTTAAACGATCTAAAGGTGGTTAGGTAGCACGCATTCACCACGTTCGTTTCGGTCATCGAAAGTCCGCAGTAGCCTCCTTCAAAATTGTGTAATGCCACGGTGTCTTCCGGGAATGCATAGTTGTAATGCGCTTTTACCGCAAGCCAAGGAGATTTTTGCTTCATAAAGGGGCGATCCAACAGACCGTCCAAATTGGATCTTTTTCCGAAAGCACCCAAAACAAAGGAAGCTTTATACGCATTTCCGTTTTGAGTACGTACATCAAAAACATTGTCATCAAAGCTTAGGTTTTCGACGGTATCGAATGCAACGGTTGCTTGTTTGAGTACATGTTCGTAGAGTAAGGCATCAAATGCAAACCGACTTATTCCAAAACCGCCTTGTGGGAGCTCTGTCTCCAACGTATGTCCGTTCTTTGTACTAATTTGAAACTTAGAGATCGACTTAGCTTCAATGGCAAACGGATCGATGCCCAACCGATTTAGATACGGTAGAACTTCATTGGAAATATATTCGCCGCAGACCTTATGGTGGGGATACCCATATTTCTCAATAACTAATACTTGTCGACCCGTACGGGACAGATGTAAGGCCGCGGTGAGTCCGGCCAAACCACCACCAATAATAAGCACCTCCCAAGTTGTGTCGTGAGTCATTATTTAAAGAACGGAGTTTTTTTCGGCATAAAAAAATCCCATACACGGTTGTATATGGGATTTATAGTTATTGAAGTTGAAGGTTAATTGCCTTGTGCTTCATTTTGAGCTTCTTGCTTCATTTTCTCATTGGGAACAATGACAATGTTCACACGTCGGTTCTTCGCACGACCTTCGGCGGTACTGTTGTCTGCAACAGGCGCTTGTTCTCCATACCAGTTCGTTGTAAAACGACTTGCACTAAGTCCCTTTGTTTGCGTGAAATAATTGGTTACCGCATACGCTCTCTGCTCAGATAACTTCATATTGTATTCATCCGCACCCACACTGTCTGTATGACCTACGACCAATACATTGGTATCCGGGTATTCCCGAAGAATTCCTGTTAATTTATCCAAGGTTGCCTGAGAAGCTGCATTGATATTGTATTTATTTGTGTCAAAATACACACCGCTGTTCTCATCGAAAGTGACAACGATACCATCGTCCACACGTTCTACCTGGGCACCGGGGATCTCATTTTCGATCTCCTTAGCTTGCTTATCCATTTTAGCACCAATAAGGACACCTGCAGTACCTCCAACAACACCACCTACAACGGCACCGAGTTCTCCATTACCCCCTTTTCCAACATTATTACCAATAATGGCACCTAAGATGGCCCCACCGGCAGCACCAATAACGGCACCTTTTTGTTTGTTATTTGCGTTTCTGGTGGCTTCACAGCTAGACATACCCATAACGAGTACGATTGCTGCGAGCATGGTTGCTATTTGTTTCATTCTTGTTTTCATGTTATTCTTCGATTTTAGAAAAGTTCATATATATTTTGAAGGGCGCTCCGTCTAATGTAACTGTCTGCTCCCATTTCATAGAAGATTCGTTTAATTGAGACAGTCGCACTCGGAAACCTATGCTGTTCTCAGATTTCCCCTTGGCGTTGGTTGGCTTTAACAAGAAGTCGTATAAACCACTACTAGGATCCATCTCTTGGATATCAAAAATAAAATTTCGATCACCGGACGGACAATTCCCATTGTTTATGGTATAGACTCCGGTATTGTTATTTGGAATAAATCGCCAAGTACTTCCCTCGAAACATTCTTTAGACGTATCGCTAAAGAGCGTTACATTAAAGGTGCCGGACTTGTTGTACGATATCTCGTCCAAAGACCAATAGCCTTTAATGACTTTACGTGATTCTTGAACAGTCTTGGGTGTTCCGCATGCAAATGCTACGGCTGCAAATACAGCCAATACAAGTATTTTTCTCATGTGTTATAGGTTTATGTTAGGTTAAATGTTTCTATCTTCTAAATAATCTTGAGAGTAATGAGATTACCAACAAGACAATAAAGATGTAAAAGATGATCTTGGCGATGTCGGCTGCTCCTTCAGCAATACCTCCAAATCCAAAAACGGCTGCAATAAGTGCAATAACTAAAAAGATAATAATCCAGCGTACCATAATTTTGTGTTTTTAATGATTAGTATGATACTAAGGTACGCAACAAAAAATGTGGTGAAGAATCTTTGTTTAAAGTTTAACAACAAATGTTAAAATATTAATAATGCAATAAATCCAGTAAATGTTGTTTGAATTTTCTCTTCGGAAGGTATTGTGCTTCCAATTGACTGGCAAACGGAATAGGTGTTTCCAAGCTCGCCACACGCTTTATTGGTGCATCTAAATACTGAAAACAATTTTCCGAGATTAATGCTGAAATATCTGAAGCAATACCTCCGAACAAGGAATCTTCCTGTAGGATGATCACTTTTCCTGTCTTCTTTACGGAAGTATAGATCGCTTCCGTATCCAGCGGTAACAAGGTGCGAAGGTCCAGAACATCTGCCTTCACATCGGGAAGTTGCGCTAAGGTATCTAAGGTCCAATGTACGCCGGCACCGTAGGTAATTACGGTAACGTCATTTCCTTCCTGTAACAGAGCTGCCTTGCCCAATGGCAATGTATAGTAGTTGGTTGGCACTTGTTGGCGAACACTTCGGTATAAAGCCTTGTGTTCAAAGAACAAGACCGGATTAGGATCTTCGATACTGGTCGCTAAAAGTCCTTTTGCGTCATACGGGAATGCCGGATACACTACTTTAAGTCCCGGTGTATGTGTAAACCAAGCCTCGTTTGTCTGACTATGGAACGGGCCTGCGCCTACGCCTGCACCACATGGCATCCGAATGACCACATCGGCCTTTTCATTCCAGCGGTAATGAGATTTTGCCAGGTAGTTGATAATAGGATTAAAGCCCGAAGTTACGAAATCTGCGAACTGCATTTCGACCATGGCTTTAAATCCGGTGATCGAAAGTCCCATGGCAGCAGAAACAATGGCCGATTCACATATAGGTGTATTGCGCACTCGTTCTTTTCCAAAGGCATCCACAAAACCTTCCGTAATCTTAAAGACACCTCCGTATTCGGCGATGTCCTGCCCCATAAGTACTAGGTTGTCATGCCGTTCCATGGATTGTCGCAATCCTTGTGAAATGGCATCTATTAAACGCAATTCTTCAGTTTCTATATTCGCTTTAACTTCTTGATATACAAACTCTTTATACACGTCATTTAGTTCATTGCTTTCAATAGCTTCTATTTCTGCTTCCTCAAATGCAATGTCCAGATGTTCATTGATCTCTCGTACGATTTCCGACTTGAATGCGACTTCGTCTTCTTCGGTTAAAATAGCAGCATTCCGCAAGTATTCAGCATAGTTCTCCAATGGATCCTTCGCCGCCCATTGGTCCATCAAATCTTGGGGCACGTATTTGGTACCACTGGCCTCTTCATGGCCCCGCATCCTAAAGGTCTTAAACTCTATTAGCACAGGTCGGGGTTCCTTTCGCATGCTTTCAACGATTGTCCGGAGCTTTGTATAGACCTCAATAATGTTATTGCCTTCAAATATGTGCGATTCCATCCCGTATCCTTTTCCGCGATCGGCAATATGTTCACAAAAATACTGTTCGCGTGTAGGAGTTGAAAGTCCGTAGCCATTGTTCTCTACACAAAACAAGACAGGTAATTGCCACACGGAAGCCACATTTAGAGCTTCATGAATATCTCCTTCACTGGTGCCGCCTTCGCCGGTAAAAACAGCACATACCTGATTGTTCTTTTTAAGTATATTCCCCAAAGCGATCCCATCGGCCACGCCAAATTGTGGTCCGAGATGGGAGATCATCCCTATGATCTTGAATTCCTGTGTCCCAAAATGAAAACTACGGTCTCTTCCCTTCGTAAATCCGTTCGCTTTACCCTGCCATTGTGAGAAAAGTCTGTGTAGTGGAATATCACGCGAGGTAAATACGCCCAAATTTCGGTGCATGGGAAGGATGTATTCTTCTTTATCAAGTACCGCCGTTACGCCTATAGAGATCGCTTCCTGACCAATGCCGCTAAACCATTTGGATATCTTTCCTTGTCGTAGGAGAATAAGCATTTTTTCCTCGATCAATCGAGGTTTTAGCATGGCTTTATAAAGGGAGATAAGTGTTGTGTTGTCGAGGTCGTGATTGGAAAAATCGAAATGGGTATGCGCTGCAGTCTGAGTTTTCATGAGTATGGGTTACAAACTCCAAAAGTAGAAAAAAAGCGAGTGAGACCACGAAATAAAGTAGATTTTTTATGTATGGAAATGCGCCTGTATTTTGGTATCTTTGTACCGTTAACAATACGTCTTATGAATAATATACCCAGTGTAGATCTTGCCGATTTTATTTCCGGCGATCCCGATAGAAAACAAAAGTTCGTCAATGAAATTGGTCGTGCATACGAAGAGATAGGCTTTGTTTCTCTAAAGAATCACTTTTTAAGTGATGTTCTGGTAGAAAACCTCTATAAAGAAGTAAAATCATTCTTCGCATTGCCTGTTGAAACAAAGGAAAAGTATGAGATCGAAGGTCTAGGAGGTCAGCGTGGTTATGTTTCCTTCGGAAAAGAACACGCCAAAGGTAAAAAGGAAGGCGATCTAAAAGAGTTCTGGCATTTTGGACAAGAAGCCTCTGAAGATGCTAATCTTCCTGAAGCCTACCCGGACAACGTAGTTGTTAGTGAACTTCCTAACTTTAATGCTACCGGTATGGAAGCGTACCGTATGCTGGAAAAGACCGGCATTTATGTGCTACGCGCCTTAGCACTCTATATTGGATTGGATGAGCATTACTTTGATCATTGGGCCACCAACGGGAACAGCATTTTACGCCCCATCCATTACCCTCCTATCACCGAAGAGCCTAAAGGAGCCGTTCGCGCAGGTGCTCATGGCGATATCAACCTCATTACTCTTTTAATGGGAGCCTCTACGGGAGGATTACAAGTGCTTCGAAAAGACGGAGTATGGATCGATGCCATTCCGCAGGAAGATGAATTGGTGATCAATGTGGGTGATATGTTAGAGCGTCACACCAATAATAAATTACGCTCTACGATCCACCGAGTGGTAAATCCGCCGCGGGACCAATGGGACACGCCACGCTATTCTATCCCTTTCTTTATGCATCCACGCAGCGATATGAAGTTGAATTGTTTGGACGAATGTATAGACGAGGAACACCCGAAAGCCTATGAGGACATTACGGCCGGTGAGTTCCTTCGTCAGCGCTTGGTAGAAATCGGATTGATCAAAAAATAATGGACCTACAAGATCAACTAAAGCAACTTTTTCCGGATCACGAGCCTTCAGAAGTACCTGAAGAAACACCCGAGACGACCGTATGGATGCAGGACGAGCCACTTCTTTGTAAATACGAAAAACGCAAGGGAAAACCCATTACCATTATCGAAGGGTATACCGGAGCCGATAGTGACTTCAAGCAATTAGCGAAAGAGATCAAACAATTGTTGAGTGTTGGCGGCAGTTTCAAAAATGAACAGATCATTATTCAGGGTGATTATCGTGATAAGATCATGACCTTCCTTCAGGAAAAAGGATTTAAAACAAAACGTGTTGGAGGATAACCAAAGTAAACGAATAGCAGCGTCTGAACTCATCCTTAATCCCGATGGCAGTATCTATCATCTTAATTTAAAACCTGAGGATTTGGCAACTACGGTTATCGTGGTTGGTGACCCGGATCGGGTCGATCTGGTTTCAGACTATTTCGATACCATCGATTTAAAAGCCTTTCACCGGGAATTTAAAACACACACCGGGACCTATCGCGGAAAACGTATTTCTGTCCTTTCAACGGGTATTGGAACCGACAATATCGATATTGTTTTTAACGAATTGGATGCGTTGGTCAATATTGATTTTGAGTCGCGTACCGTAAAAGAGACTCACACACCACTGGATATTATTCGTATTGGTACTTCCGGGGCACTTCAGCCGGAGATTGCTGTGGACAGTATGTTGGTGAGCGAACTTGCCATGGGGTTTGATACGTTGCTTCATTTCTACGGAAACACTACATTCTTAGACACAGAAGTTTCCGAAGCGTTTATGAAGCATACACAATGGAGCGTTCAAAAATCCCATCCGTATGTTGTGCATGCCGACACCGATCTCTTAACGAAGTTTGCTTCAGAAAACATACAAAATGGATTTACGACCACCAACGTTGGTTTCTATGGTCCACAGGGCCGTGTACTACGTTTAGCGCTTCAAGATCCGTTTCTTAACGATAAAATCGCTTCCTTTAATTATAAGGGAAGAAAAATTACCAATCTGGAAATGGAAACAGCAGGAATCTACGGAATGTCAAAGTTATTGGGGCATCGTGCCATCTCCTTAAACGCAATCCTGGCCAATCGCCCTAACGGACAGTTTAGTAGTAAGCCCAAGGAAGCCATTCACAAGCTTGTTCAACATACCCTTGACGTACTTGTATCATGAAAACGATTACCATAGGCGGCGTTCCCGAACATTTCAATCTACCATGGTATCTTACCCTTAAGAACAAGGAATACCAAGAAAAAGGTGTCAATCTTCGTTGGAAGGATTTTTCGGGAGGAACCGGACAAATGAATAAGGCACTTCGCTCGGGAGAGATCGATATGGCTGTGATCCTTACCGAAGGGATCATTCGTGATATTGTAAAAGGAAATCCCAGCAGTATCGTTCAGGTTTTTGTGAAGTCTCCACTTATATGGGGCATTCACGTAGCCGATACGGCGTCTTACACAAAGGTTGAGGATCTTCGGGGTACGCATGCTGCGATAAGTCGTTTCGGGTCGGGCTCGCATCTCATGGCCTATGTACATGCCGAAGATCAAGGATGGGACATGGAAAAGGATCTTAAGTTTAAAGTCATTGGTGATCTAGAGGGCGCTTTGGAGGGCTTGCCCAAAGGACAAGGCGACTACTTTATGTGGGAAAAATTCACCACGAAACCGTATGTTGATGACGGCCCATTCCGAATTCTGGGTGAATGCCCAACGCCTTGGCCTTGTTTTGTGATCGCAGTGCGCAATGAATTTATAACCTCACATGGTCAAGCTGTTCAAGATATTTTGGCTATTATTAATCGTACCACAGCTCATTTTAAAGAAATACCTGAAATTGCAACTATGATCGCTCATCGCTATGGACAGCAGTTACAGGATGTAGAAGAATGGTTACGCTTGACGGAGTGGAGTCAGGAAAATTTAACCGAAATACAAGTAGAACGTATTCAATCTCAATTACAAAAGCTCGATCTTATAAAAAATAAGTTGTTGCCGGACAGGATCTTACATACTTTTTAAAAATAAATTACCACAAGACGCAACCTATAAAGCATCCGTGCATCTTTGTACTATAAAAGTAAGAGATATGTATACATTTTTAATCGTATTGGGGGCCTTGCTTGTAACTAACTTCTTGTTGTTACAATTTAGCTGTAACGACGCCTCCGAGTCTGAAGTACCCGAAGAAGAATAGACTAGTTCCTCCCCGCTTCTTCCGGGATTTTTCAATACTACCAATCTATGGGCCTTTGCCCATTTTCTTTTAAATAATTGTTTGTTTTACTGAAATGTTTGTTTCCAAACCAATAGCCTCTGTTAGCGCTTAGTGGTGATGGATGTCCACTGCTTAATACCAAATGTTTTGATGTATCTATCTTCGCTCCTTTTCGTTTGGCATAGCCGCCCCATAATAAAAACACCAGCCCTTTCCTTTTTTCAGAAAGGCTTTCAATGACTGCATCCGTAAACTGTTCCCAGCCTTTATTTTGATGACTTCCGGCTTGATGTGCCCGCACGGTTAATGTAGCATTAAGCAATAATACGCCCTGATCTGCCCACGGTTGGAGATTACCGGATTGAGGGATCGGTCTTTTTACATCTGTATGTAGCTCCTGAAAGATATTTTGTAGCGATGGAGGCTTTGCGGTACCCTCTGTCACAGAGAAGCACAGACCATTAGCCTGACCCGGTCCGTGATACGGATCCTGACCCAGGATCACAACTTTCACCTTATGAAAGGGTGTGTGCATGAATGCCGAGAATATTTGATTTCCTGGAGGGAAACACCTGTGTGTTTTGTATTCCTGCCTTACGAAGCTCGTTAGTTCCCGGAAGTACTTCTTGTTAAACTCATCCTGTAATGCTTCCTTCCAGCCGGCTTCAATTTTTACGTCCATTATTAGTACTTTTGTGCTACCTTCATGTAAAATTACAAGAAACCCGGGGAATGATCCGCATCGATAAAAAAACTTTAGAAGACTTAGAATTCCCGGCTGTTTTGAAACAGATCGCAACCTTCTGTGTCACAGAACCCGGGAGCGAAACTGTGCTCGGCATTAGGCCGTTCAAGAATAAGGAGGACATAGCGCCCGAGTTACATCGTGTTCGAGAATTTAAGGCGTCTTTAGAGGGCGACAATCCAATTCCCAATCATGGTTTCGATCCTATCTTTAGGGAGCTTCGAATGTTGGAGATAGAGAATAGCAGCTTGGATGTTTCGGGTTTTAGGCGAATTTTGACCCTTTCAGAAACAACCAAGATACTTCTTGCATTTTTTAAGAAATACGAGGAATTCTATACCTATCTCAATGATTTTTCTGAAGCGATTCACCATACGCCCCATATTGGTGACGCTATTAGTGCAGTGATCGACAGGTACGGTGAGCTAAAGGACGATGCTTCAACGGATCTGTACGAGATCCGACAACGATTGCGGGTGGTGCGCAGCCAGATCAATTCTTCGTTCACCAAAGCGCTGAGTCGTTACGGGCAGTCTGATTATCTCGATGACATCAAAGAGACCATCGTTGAAAACAGAAGGGTACTCGCAGTAAAAGCAATGCATCGCCGTAAAGTAAAAGGTGCTGTACTTGGGAGTTCAAAAACAGGAAGTATTGTTTATATCGAACCTCAGGAAACTTTGGATTTTGCCAATGAATTGAGCAATTTGCTCTATGAGGAACAAGAGGAGATCAAGAGAATCCTTAAAGCACTTACCGAAACGATACGTCCTTTTTCTGAATTGCTTTCAACGTTTCAAGATTATTTGATCGCGATCGATACGCTTTCAGCCAAAGCCAAATATGCAAATGGGATCGATGCTGTCTTGCCCAGAATCACTTCAGAAAAACACATCCTCCTTCAAAAGGCATATCACCCGCTACTTTTAATTTCCAACCGTAAACGCAAAGAAACTACCTATCCGCAGACCATAGAGCTGGATCCGAAAAAGCGAATTATCGTGATCTCGGGACCCAACGCCGGCGGGAAAAGTATTACCTTAAAGACTGTAGGCTTGTTGCAAGTGATGTTGCAGAGTGGGATGCTTATTCCGGCCGATCCACAAAGCGAGTTGTGTTATTTCGACAAGGTATTAACCGATATTGGTGACAACCAATCCATCGAAAATCATCTAAGCACCTATAGTTACCGACTTAAAAAGATGAACCAGTTCTTGAAAAAATGCAACGAGAACACGCTTTTTCTTATTGACGAGTTTGGAACCGGAAGCGATCCTGAATTAGGAGGAGCCTTGGCTGAAACGTTCCTGGAAGTGTTCTACGAACGGGAGGCATTTGGTATCATTACAACCCATTATACCAACCTGAAGCTTTTGGCAAATGAACTGCCGTTCGCGATGAACGCAAATATGCAATTTGACAGCAAAAGCTTAGAGCCCCTCTACAAACTCCATTTGGGGGAAGCCGGAAGTTCATTCACCTTCGAGGTGGCGCAGAAGAATGGGATACCGTATAGTTTGATCAATAAAGCAAAGAAAAAGATAGCGCGAGGGAAAGTACGTTTTGATAAGACCATTGCAAACCTTCAGAAAGAACGATCCCAACTTCGCAAGACTTCAGAAAACTTGAAGACTGAAGAGCAAAAGGCCAGAGAAGAGAGCAGGCAATTGGAAGAGATCAACTCGCGCGTACAAGAGAAGTTAGAAAGCTATCAGGAGTTGTACGATGCCAATCAGAAGTTGATAAGTCTCGGGAAAAAATTCGACCAACTTTCAGAAAAATATTTTAATAATAAGAAAAAGAAAGTCCTTATCGATGAGCTGCTTAAGCTGGTCATGGTCGAGAACAGCAAACGGAAAAAAATTGCTCCTAAAATAAAGCAAAAGGAAACTGCGAAGAAGCGAGTGACCGAGAAAGAGGTTGAAGAAAAGGTAGCGGTAATACGAAAACGGAAGAAAGCTGAAAAGGAAGAGGCAAAAAAAGCACCCCCTCCAAAACCCAAAGTAGCCTTGAAGGTGGGTGATCGAGTACGTATGATAGATGGAAGAGCCATTGGCACCATCGATACGATAGAAAAGAATAAAGCGATCGTGAACTATGGCATGTTCACGACCAATGTCAATATGGAAGAATTGGAAAAAGTATGAGCCACGAAGTAGCACATAAAATAATCTTATTCGACGGCGTGTGTAACCTTTGCAACAGCTCGGTTGTGTTTATTATAAAACGAGACAAAAAGGATGTATTTCGTTTTGCGGCCTTACAAAGCAATGTTGGGATGGTGTTGGTGAACGAACACGGCATAGATACTTCAAAAACAGACTCTATTATTCTTATTGACGGCAATAGAAGTTTCGAGAAATCCTCGGCTGCATTACGTATTGCCAGAGAACTTTCCGGTGCCTACCCCCTGCTCTATGGCTTTATAATCGTGCCAAAATTTATTAGAAATTGGGTCTACGATTATATTGCAAAGAACCGGTATCGCTGGTATGGTAAAAAGGAAAGCTGCATGATCCCTACCCCGGAACTTAAATCGAAGTTCCTGTAACCTCCTCTACAACAAACATATATAATTTTGATGTGAAGTATTTAATTTCAGTTAACGTACAGTTAACGGAAGTTAACAATACCTCCTTTTAAGACTTTAATATTAATTTTAACCCATGCAATTGAAATCTAAAGCATTGATCTTTGGCGCTATCCTAACATTGATCGCACTTACCGCGATCCAAGGATACCTTATCTATAATACCTACGAGCTAAAGAAAAAGACCTTTACGGTCGATGCGCGAAATGCTATTGCAAAAGTTTATAGCGCGCCGGAAGTTGATTCAATCATGTGGTTATACCGAAATGATTTTCTTACACAATTGGAAGCCTATAAGAACAATAAGCTGTCTAAGGAGCAGGTATTGTTTCAGTTGCGAAAGAAAGCGGAGGCCGTCAATCTGTTGTTTATAGATCGGTACGAAGAAGGAATGGCAGCCTCAGGTTTTGATGCAGATGTAAAATTCAGAAAGACCGCTTCCTATATTGCCATATCGGATTCGCTTGGAAACAAGGAAGTTCTTTTAGGCGCAAATCGGCAAGATTCAATCCTTTTGTTGGGGACTGATTTTGTAGAAGAAGGCGGAATACTTATAAATAACAGCACTTGGACCATCGATCACGATTACGAACGCAGCGGAATGCAAGACACCTTCTTTTTGGAGTTCAAATCGCATATTCACATGAACATTCTTAATTGGGAATTGGCGATCGTAAAAGAATTATCGGGTTTGCTCATAATTTCGGTGCTGTTGTTTGTTTTTGTGGTAGGTCTGTTGTACTATTCCATTCATAACCTGTTGAAGCAAAAAAGAATTGCCGAAATCAAAACCGATTTTATTAACAATATTACACACGAGTTAAAAACCCCTTTATCAACACTTTCGTTAGCCACCAAAACCTTAACAAGCGGTCATGCCGAAGGCGATGCTGAGATGACTAATGAGGCCATAGCTATTATCAACAGGCAAAATATTCGTTTGCAACGCTTGATCGACCAAGTGTTACAAAGTAGCTTGGGGTATAAACAAATTCAGTTATCCAAAGAAGCGTTTAATGCAAGTCTCTTTATAGATCAGGTAGTGGAGGATTTTAAACTTTCCTTGCAGAACGGCGTAGCCATTGAAAAAGAGATCGATACTACAGGCGTTCTTATGAATGCCGATACGTTTTATCTGAGTACTGCCATTATCAACCTCCTTACAAATGCCATAAAATACGGAGGGACGCGTGTAGTGGTAACCTATAGTATAGACAGGGCTAAGAATTCTCATAGAATCACCGTTACAGATAACGGGATCGGTATTTCTGAAAAATATCAAAAATTCATTTTCGACAAGTTCTACCGAGTCAGCGAAAAGGACACACATAATTATAAAGGATTGGGACTGGGCTTGTATTATACACACCAGATCATTAAGGCACACCATGGCTCCATATATGTGACCAGTAAAGAACGAAAAGGGTCTACATTCATTATTTTAATACCTATTGTTTCATGAGAAGGATCTTATTAGCAGAGGACGATCAGGATTTTGGTATAATGCTGAAGCAGTATTTGGAACTCAATAAGTTTGATGTCCAATGGGCAAAGGACGGCGAAGAAGCTTTGTCCATTTTTGAAACGGCAGAATTCGATATCTGTATTCTGGATGTCATGATGCCTAAATTAGACGGATTTTCGGTCGCGAAAAAGATTGTGCAAGCACATCCTGAGATCCCATTTTTATTCCTTACCGCAAGGAAAACAAAGGAAGATAAAATTAAGGGCTTGAAACTGGGTGCCGACGATTATATCGTGAAACCCTTTGAGGCAGAGGAGCTTATCCTTAGGCTTCAGAACATCATTAAACGCGCCAAACAGCAGATCACTTCCGAAGAGATTAAAATAGACGGGCTTATACAAATAGGGAATTATCAATTCGATTACCATAACCTTGAATTGACCCGCAACGAACAAACCGAAAAGATCACAGCCAAAGAAGCGAACGTTTTGCTTTATCTCTATCAACACCGCAATCAGTTGATAAAACGGGAAGCCATTTTGTTGGACATCTGGAAGAAGAACGACTTCTTCTCAGGAAGAAGCATGGATGTGTTCATTACCCGGATACGTAAACGCCTTAGCAATGATCCCGCTATAAGTATTGAAAGTGTACGTGGGATTGGATTGGAATTTAACATCAAGAATAATTAATTAGTAACCTTTTAAACATAGTAAAATGAAAAAATTAGTACTTATCTTAAACTGTGTGTTTATGAGTGCGCTGGGAATTTCCCAAGAGTACTTTGGCACGACTACATTTGGAGACGGGGGTATTGAGATTCCCTACCACTCTGCGATGGACAGTGCCGGAAATCTTTATGCTTCCGGGATTTATTCGGGAACGATCACCGTTGGTTCCGAAACGATCACATGGGCCGGCGGAAATGCAGACGGGTTTTTAACTAAATTCGACAATGACGGAAACCCTGTTTGGGTAAAAGGATTTGGTGGTGGATTTGATGATGTCGCTGTAGATGTCGCTGTAGATGCAAATGATAATATCTATATAACAGGATATTTTCAAGGAGCGGGAAGCAACGCTTTCGATGCCGATCCGGGACCCGGAGTTTTTCAATTGATGCAACCTTCTTTTTTACTAAGTAGAGATTGCTTTATCATTAAACTCGACAGTAATGGCGATTTTGTATGGGCGAAACAAGTAAGTAATCCGTTTGGCGCCGTAAACGAGGATTCGAAATCTATTGAGGTAGATAGTAATGGAAATGTATATATAGGCGGTAGTTTTAATTTCGCCGATTTCGATCCTTCCCCTACCGGAACTGTTGAGATCTTTTCTACCGGAGGCGGTTCTTCACCTGACGGCTTCTTACTTAAACTTGATACTGACGGAAATTTTGTTTGGGTAAAGACCTTCCCCTCTACCGGAATTGTAAGTATTGAAGATATTGAATTTGATGACAATGAGGATATCCTCATTGCGGGACGTTTCCGAAATACAGTGGATCTCGATCCTAATGCGGGAACCAATAACCATACTTCCAATGGCGGCGATGATATTTTTACAGCGAAATTGGATATTGACGGTAATTTTATTTGGGGGAACGCTTTTGGAGGATCCGGTCTGGACATTGTAAAATCGATAAAAAACCTAAGCTCAGGGATCTATGTGAGCGGTATGTTTAGCGGAACGGTCGATCTTGACCCCACTGCGGGCGATAACACTGTTGTCTCGAATGGACCTTGGGATGCCTATTTAACTAAATTGAATTCGGATGGGAGTTATGACTTTAGTTATGTTTTAGGAGGTGAGACTACCGATTTCGAAGATTTCTATGACGTAACAGAAGGATTGAACGGTAATCTGTTCGCCACAGGATCGTTTAACGGTACGACCGACTTTGACGCGGGTGCAGGAACAGCCGAGACTGTATCCAACGGAAGAGCGGATGCATTTCTCCTTGAGATCACAACAACCGGTACCTATATGAATCATTGGAGTGTGGGAGGCGATCACATGGAGATCGATGGGCAGATCTACTTTAACGATAATAACGAAGTACTTACCTTGGGAGCTTTTAGAAGTAGTTCTATGGATTTCGATCCCTTTGCAACCGAAGATATTCAAAATGTAGTTGGATTCTATGACGCCTATGTGTCACGATATAATATTTTCAATGTAGCAAACGATGGCTGTGCAGGAGCCCTGCCGTTGGTTTGTGGTGATGTCGTATCCGGAGAAACAATAAACGACAGCGACAGTGGTGGCAATGCCGCTAACGACGAGTTTTTCAGCTTTACAGGAAGCGGAATGCCGCAATTGGTAACCGTTTCTACCTGTGGTACAGCCGATTTTGACACTGTATTACGGGTGTATGATGATTGTAGCCTTGCGAACGAATTAGCCTCCAACGATGATGCGGCTGGTTGTGCAGGGTTTACTTCTGAAGTGACCTTTCTTTCCGACGGTACTTCTACTTATTATA
>NZTP01000022.1 GCA_002696485.1 Altibacter sp.
AAGCGTCACGATCTCACCCACAACCGTTCCGGTAAATGAATACCACTCATCCGGAGAAGCGTTGAAGCCACCGGTATCGGTATTGTCGGCTGTAGTACCCGTGATTACATCACCACAGGCTACGGGAGTTGCACCCAAACACTGATTGTTAGTAACCGTACAGGTGCCGCTGATAGCGTAAACGCTTTCAAAAGTACCGTTAATGAACCAACTCGCACCACCGTCCACAGTAGCCGCTTGAAAATTTCCTACCGCACTTGCCGAACTTGATTCGATAGCCGATGTTGTATTAGCATTTGTAGAAGGTGTAAGATGATAGGCCAACCAATAGGTAGTCGTGGAAGTTGCTTGTCCATTCAACATAACCGGAGTAATATCAAAAACAATATCTCTTACATCTACTGCACCATTGGTAAAAATAATGGTTTCCGAAGAAGATGCTAGTGTCTCGGTCGCTATGATATTAGCAGTATCAGGTAGACCTGCCGCATCGCCATAAATTGTGAATTCTGAACTCACTGTAGCCCCAGTATCTAATAATACACTTAGCGTAATAGATTCTAAAGATAAGTTGCTATCTAAAGGTACGGTAATGTCATTCGCAATAATCTGATTGGGAGATCCACTCGTGGTATCATCTGTGAAGAACACTTCGAATCCATTACTGGGGTTCATTTCTCCACACATCATGCCGCCACCGCCACCGCCGCACACAAGACCTGTCTCGGTTGTATCTGTACCACCTGCGAGTTGCCCGCTTACAATCACAGTACCACCGCAGGAAATCGTATAGTTAGGCGTATTGTCATTAAACGTACCCATAGACTCAATAAAGAATTCCAATGGCTCGTCTGATGTCGTTACCATTTGAGTATCGCTGTACGGAGGAGCTCCGTAAGGACCACCACTTAACAGAACATTTCCACCGTTATCGCGTAATTCCCAAGTCACTTCATCACCGAAATTCACGGTATCTTCAACAAGCACCGTCCACATACCCGAGCTTCCGCCACCACAGACCAAGCCGGGTTCGGTAGTATCGGTCCCTCCGGCTAATTGACCTGTTACGATAACATTGCCGCCACAGGAAACCGTATATATGGGCGTATTGTCATTAAAGGTTCCCATAGATTCTATAAAGAATTCCAAAGGTTCTCCATTGGTGGTTACCATTTGCGTATCACTATAAGGAGGTGCACCATAAGGTCCACCACTTAAGATCACATTACCTCCACTATCGCGTAGTTCCCAAGTTACCTCATCACCAAAGTTGGCAGTATCCTCAACGGTTACAGTCCAAACATCACCACCACCGCCACCGGCAGTTTCATAGATGATATTTCCGTTAAATACACGGGGAGCGAATGTTGTTCCCGTGAATGGGTAGTTCTTTGCCGCACCTTCTAAAAATTCGATATTCGCATCGCTCGCCCAAACATTACCTACACCGGTTCCATTGGTATACTGGAAACCATTGCCGGTGGTTGGATTTACCGGAGTCACGTAGAAAGCATGTGTCTCACCCGCAAGCATACTATATCCTAAATTCAAATTGAGCGGTGTTGGCACGCCCAAACCGTTGGAAGTGATACCTGTCGCGGTTCCAATCAAGGTCCAAGCCGCAGCATTTCCTTCAAAACCCACATGTGTTCCTGTCTTTGCATAGACTTCTACATCAAATACAGCTGTAGCCTGACCATGCACGTCAAACGATGTAAGAGTTACATCATTCAAGATGTTCAGGTCGAACATGTTACCGAAGTTTCCGTTCCCGCCGGCAAAACCGGTAGATAATACTTCGGTTGGGAGTGAACTTGATGCTCTGGAATTTGATTGATCCAGTATCGCATTCTGGCAATACTCACCACTGTCGGTAAGTACCATTTCTGAAGCTGCCTGCTTGTAATTCTGTGCTCTCTGAGAAGTATTCTCTAGTTTGTAATCAAGCGCCCTTTGTGAAGCAACAACTTGTTTTTTCTGAAGGGGTACCGTTGTTGAAAGTCCCCTTACTTCCGTCCGTTGAACTTTTTGTGCCGTTACTGTTCCAATGAATAGCAACATACACAACAAGAGTGTAATTTTCTTCATAATAATTTAATAGATTAGTTAATATTGTATGGAAGATACAGAATATTGGAATTGGTTGTATCAATATTCGATAACAAACCATTTTTAACGCCCAAAGAAATAGTGCCAAAAAATTGAAAAGAAAAAGCCTTTCTGTATCAGCCAGATACAGAAAGGCTTTTTCATATTAAAAAAACGTTCTATTCCTCTTTCATAAAAGATGTCATGACCTCATTACTAACACCCATATTCGAAAAACCTCCATCGTTGTATAAATTCTGAAGTGTAACTCGCTTAGTAAGGTCACTGAACATGGCAACGGTATAATTGGCACAATCTAACGCAGTCGCATTTCCCAGTGGCGACATCTTTTCGGCATAGGCGATAAAGCCGTCGAAGCCCTTAACGCCTTGACCGGCTGTGGTAGGTGTCGGCGATTGTGAAATGGTATTTACTCGTACTTTTTTATCTTTTCCGAAGAAATATCCAAAACTACGCGCAATGGATTCTAAATACGCTTTATTATCGGCCATGTCGTTATAATCCGGGAAAACACGCTGTGCCGCCATGTAGGTAAGCGCTACAATACTCCCCCATTCGTTCATTGCATTCTTGTTGTACAGAACATTCATGGTCTTATGAAAAGAGACCGCAGAAACATCCCATCCCTTATGGGTCCAATCGTAATTCTGATCTGTATAATGCTTGCCTTTACGCACGTTTACCGACATTCCTATGGAGTGTAATACAAAGTCTAACTTTCCTCCTAGGATTTCCATGGATTTCGCTATCAAATTCTCCAGATCCTCCATACTAGTTGCATCAGCAGGGATAATCTCAGATCCCGTTTTTTCGGCCAAAGCGTTTATTTGTCCCATACGCATTGCAATAGGCGCATTGGTTAATACAAATTTTCCACCTTCTTCGTGTACGCGTTCTGCCGTCTTCCAGGCGATGGAATTGTCATCCAGTGCGCCAAAGATAATGCCTCGTTTTCCTTGTAGTAAATTATATGCCATTGATTAGGTTGCTTAGGTTAATACTTATGGTTTGATTGTAAAGATACATTTAATTCAATAATTCTTTAGCGTGGGCGATGGCCGAATCTGTTACTTCTTTACCTCCTATCATCTGCGCGATCTCGACGATTCGTTCTGCTTCGGTTAATGTCTTTAAGCGGGTAGCCGTCACCGCACCGCTATCCTCCTTATACACTTTTACGTGGTGATCTCCCTTAGCGGCAATTTGAGGCAAATGGGTAATACTAAAGAGTTGCATGGAACGACTCATCGTACCCATGATGGTTGCCATTTTATGTGCGATCTCTCCCGAAACACCGGTATCGATCTCATCGAATATAATGGTAGGTAATCTTTTATAATGAGAAAGCACTGCTTTTACTGCCAGCATGATCCTACTAAGCTCACCACCGGAAGCCACTTTTTTCAGCGGACTAAAAGCCAAGCCTTTGTTTGCGGTAAACAGCAATTCCAGTTTATCGGTTCCATGGTTTCGAAAGGTTTCTGAAGGAGAGAGCTCAAACTTAAATCGCGCATTGGGAAGCCCCAATTCTTTTAAAATTCCTTCTAACTGTTCTTTTAATTTTGGGATCGCATCTGTACGCTTCTTGTGCAGATGATTCGCCTTTTCGAGGGTTTTTTCCTTCTGAGAACGTACTTGTGCTTCAAGTGCAGCAATACGTTCGTCCATGGATACCGTTACATCGATCTTTCCTTCCAATTCTTGTTGCAGTGCCAGTAATTCCTTTACACTAGACACCAGGTGTTTTTTCTGAAGCGCATATAATACCCGAAGTTTTTCTCCTATCTCAAGCAGTTTTTCGGGGTCGGCCTCTACATTTGCTGCCTTTTCTGATAGCGTCTCTTCAATATCCTCCAATTCAATGATCACACTGTTCAACCTGCTCCATAAGGATTCATATTCCGAAGAAAATGTACGCAACTTGCCTAACGCAATACGGGCTTCTTTAGCGGTCTCCAGAGAACCTATGGTCTCTTCAGAGAACAACTGAAGGATACGCGCCAGCGACTCTTGAATATCCTCAGTATTATTAAGGGTCTCATACTGTTCTTCGAGTTCTTGCTGATCGATCTTTTCTAATCCTGCTTGCTTCAGCTCGTTGTATAAAAACGTATTGTAATCAAGGTCTCTGGTGGCATTCTCCTTTTCTGTTCTTGCTTCGGAAAGGGCTTCGGAAAATTGCTTATACGTTTCTACATGGGATTGGTAGTCTTGCAATAATGCGGCATTGCCGGCCAGTGCATCGATCACTTCCAGTTGAAAAGATTCGGAAGATAAGGTTAATGTCTCATGCTGACTGTGGATATCGACCAAATGAGGACCCAATTCCTGAAGTTGTGTCAAGGCAACCGGCGTATCGTTCACAAAGGCCCGAGATTTTCCTCCCGGAAGGATTTCGCGTCGTACGATGGTTCGGGACTCGTAGTCAAGATCATTTTCCTCGAATACAGATTGTAAGTCGTATTCCCCAATACTAAACTCGGCTTCGATTATACATTTCTTGGAGGCATCTTTAACACTACTAATATCGGCACGTTTTCCCAAAACCAAGGCCAGTGCGCCCAGCAAAATTGACTTCCCTGCGCCCGTCTCACCGGTAATAATGGTGAGTCCGCTGTGGAAATCCACACGAATATCGTCGATGAGCGCATAATTTTTTATGGCAAGGGTTGTAAGCACGAATACAATTTAGTACAGCAACCGTAGGTTGCTTAGATAGCTTCTAAAATAGAAGAGTTTTGTTACTCCTGCAAGAAAATCGAGGCGTTGTTTAAAACTTAATTTCAGCCCAGTTGGTACGCTTTGTTGGTGCCATTCTATTTAGATTCTCCACCAAGGATACGATCTCCACTTGTGGCCCTCCGCTAAAGATCGCTTGGATCTCATCGCTTTTCGCATCAAAGAATGTGCGTAGTAAAAAGGAATTTGGACGTCTGTCATTAATGCTTTTAAGCTTCTCGATCGCTTTTATAATCTCAACTTTAGCCTCTTTCGAGTTCTCGTGCATCTTGTCGATCCCCAGACGGTGGTAATCGTACAGCGCATCGTGAAACTCTTTGTAAACATTAGATAATAAGGCATCGTTGTACCGGTAGCGCGATTGTACGCCATCGGTTGCGCGCCAGCCCGAAAAGTTACTGGACGCTGCCGTATTGATGATCTGTTTTGCTACTTCAAAATATTCTTGACCACCATTCAATTCGAAGGTATCTGCATCTAACCCGATGATGGTATAAACGTGATATGCGATCACCGAAATAAGATTACTATCGAAGCTGTTGATATTAAAATTTAGCGGCTGAAACTCAATGTATCTAAAATTGAATTGCTTATCATTATAATTATACACGGGACTATCGTATGTAGAACCAAAGGCAGGACGTGAAGATTGAATTTGCAAAGAAGCCCCAAAAGAATCTCCCGAATATTCGGTAATGATAATGGTCATGTTACAATCAATACGTTCTTGATTGTTATACACCTTATCTGTCCACTTGCTGTTATTGATGAATTCTGTTACCTGTTGCTCCAGTGTTCTAAATACCTGCTGATTGGGTTGTCCGCTCTGCTCGGCGTCTACGGTAACGGTACAATTCAATTCTTGAGCTTGAAGGATCAAGCTGCTACACACTAGGGAACATAAAAATATTAATCTACGCATGGAGTTGTTCTATAATATATTGTAAAATATCGTTTGCGACTTCTGTCTTGGATTTAACTGAAAAAGGAAGGACTTTATTGTCTTTCGATACTAAAGTCACTTTATTAGTATCAGTCCCAAATCCGGCCCCGTCGTCATTCAGCGAATTTAACACAATTAAATCTAAATTCTTTTTTTTGAGTTTCGTTTTTGCATTTTCCAGTTCGTTCTCGGTCTCCAACGCAAAGCCTACTAAAAATTGCTGCTGCTTTCGCGTTCCTAAGGAAGCCAAGATATCATCTGTCTTTTCCAATGACAGCGTAAGTGCTCCCTCTGTTTTTTTTATCTTTTGTTGAGCCACCTGCTTCGGTCGGTAGTCCGCTACCGCAGCACTTAGGATGGCGATATCACAAATATCGAAGTATTTATGAGCCTCATGATACATTTCTTCGGCACTGGTCACTCGTACCAAGCTGAGTCGTTTATCATCGATAGAAAGTGAAGACGGTCCGGAGATAAGGATCACCTCAGCTCCTAGTCTTACAGCAGCTTCGGCAATGGCGTACCCCATCTTTCCACTGGAATGATTCCCTATGAAGCGTACAGGATCGATGGCTTCGTAGGTAGGCCCGGCCGTGATCAATATTTTTTTTCCGCGAAGCGGAAGCGATCTTCTAATAGCAGCTTCCAAGAATGCAACAATTGTCTCGGGCTCTGCCATGCGTCCCTCACCCACCAGACCACTAGCCAATTCACCGTGTTCTGCCGGAATACGAATATTTCCGAAGGAATCCAAGACATCAAATGTTTGTTTGGTAGCGGGATGTTTATACATATCCAAATCCATAGCAGGCGCATAGTAGACGGGACATTTTGCTGAAAGATAGCACGCCAACAAAAGATTATCACTGGTACCATGAGCCATCTTCGAAAGGGTATTGGCGGTAGCAGGAGCGATCACAAATAAATCTGCCCAAAGGGCCAACTCAACGTGGTTATTCCATTGGGCATTTTCATCTTCATCATTCGTAAATGAAGAAAAGACCTCGTTCTTAGAGAGTGTGGAAAGTGTGAGGGGTGTTACGAACTCCTTTGCAGAAGGCGTCATCACCACTTTTACCTTCGCACCTGCCTTCACAAGCAACCGAACCAGAAAGGCCGATTTATAAGCGGCTATACCGGCAGTGACGCCTAAAAGTATATTTTTACCGCTTAGCACAGACATGATCTTATTTTTCTAAGGCTTCGTCCTTGGTATTACGGTAGTAAATTTTATCCTCCAACCATTCTTGAATGGCCAACGCGTGAGGTTTAGGTAATTTTTCGTAGAATTTGGACACTTCGATCTGTTCTTTGTTCTCGAAGATCTCTTCCAAACTATCGTTGTACGTGGCAAACTCATCGAGTTTTTCCAACAACTCCTTTTTAATATCCCCGTTGATCTGTACAGCTCTTTTGGAAATAATAGAGATGGCTTCGTAAATATTCCCGGTGGGAGCATCTACCTTATTTTTATCAATGGTCGTGGTATTGATAGGTGCTTCAGAATTTTTAATATCGCTCATAATCCTAATTTATACTTGTTGTTGCTGTTTCTGACTCCAAACGTTTGTTGATATCGTTCAAGATCTCATCGGCGTCGGCCTTCAGGTCACTATCGCTATAATATTTAATAAAACTGTTATAATAACTCTTTGCTGTGGTCAAGCGTTCGCTCACCAATGCAGGAATACTGTTGATCGCTAACTTATAGGCGGCTTCAAATCTTCCAAAAAAGGCATCCTTACGATAAACAGAACCCGGATTGTCTGTAATAAAATTTTCAAAGGCACTTATGGCCGCTTTATAGTCGGAAACGCGCAAATACTGTGCAGCGACTTCAAACTCTTTCTTTTCTTTTTTTTGTCTCAGTTCTGAAACCAAAGCATTCACCTCGGTACGCTTCTCGCTATTGGGATACTTATTCACAAATTCCTGAAGGCGCTCCAGTGCTTTGTCTGTATCGGTTTGATCCAAAGAGTAACGCGGCGAAAGTTCGTAATAACTTCTCGCCGAAAGATAGGCCGCAGTTTCTACACTGTCGCTCTTTGGATAGGAAGTTTCAAAACGCTCAAATTGATAGCCTGCCAAATAAAAATCCTCTAGGTTGTAAAAGGTATTGGCGTACATATACATCAATTTCTCGGCCTGTGGCTTTCCACGATACGCAGGAACGATCTGCTCCATCAACTGCAATGCTTTTTTATATTTTCCCTGTTGGTACAGCGAATCTGCCATTGCGTACTTGGGTGCTATATCATCTGCGCGCAACACCTTTTGGTATTCGCTACAGGAAACAAAAAACAACGCCATTACTAGAATTAAAAGACTCGCCTTCATATATTTAAAAAACATCGTGCAAAAGTAGTGAATTATACGTGATTATAAAAACTTATTATGCGACTAAAATAGCCGGATTAACCCCCGAAATTACTGGGGTTTTAAAATATGTAACGACAGTTTTCCCTTTTCAGTATTAAAATGACGCTACAAAAGAATCAATTTTTGCTTTCAAGTTGTCACTTACTCCTACCAGTGGTAATCGCACGGTAGGACCGCAGATTCCAAGGGCATTGAACACGGCTTTGACGCCTGCCGGATTTCCTTCGGCAAAGATATAATCGATGGCAGGTGCGATCTTGTAGTGTATTTTATAGGCTTCCTCGGCTTTTTTATCCAATCCCAGGCGAACCATTTGTGAAAATTCCTTCGGAAAGACTTCTCCAATCACCGAAATGACCCCAGCGCCTCCCGCCAATACCATAGGCAATGTGACCATGTCGTCGCCCGATATCACCAAAAAGTCTTTGGGACAGCCGGAAATTAAACGCATCGCCTGAACGATATCGCCCGCCGCTTCTTTGATGGCGACGATACTTTCAAAATCATTTGCCAAACGAATCACAGTCTCAGGAAGCATATTGGAAGCGGTACGTCCTGGTACATTGTAAAGAATAATGGGCTTGGGTGCCATTTGAGCAATCGCCGCAAAATGCTGATAAATACCTTCTTGGGTAGGTTTGTTATACATGGGTGATACCGAAAGAATGGCAGCGAAATGCGACAGATCCCGTTCTTGCATCTCATTGATCACGGCACGAGTATCGTTTCCTCCTATTCCCAATACCAAGGAGATCCTTCCGTTGTTAGCAGATACAATGGTATCGATGACCAGTTGTTTTTCACTTTTGCTTAGGGTCACACTTTCGGCAGTGGTTCCCAACACTACCAAATAATCGATTCCATTTTCAATATTAAAGTTCACCACGCGGGCAAGTGCTTCGGTGTCGATTTCATAATCTTCAGTAAAGGGAGTAACGAGTGCAACTCCGGTTCCAATGAGCTCTTTCATAATTTTCTTATGTTAACGTTATAAACTTCGGTCTAATTGACGTTCGTTTATTAGTTTATTTTATTCAATATCTTTAAATACTTCTTTAGTTCGTCTCTAAAGCCGTTTACGTTTTCCGGCGGTATGGCGATGATCAGATCGTACAATCTGGGATCGGCATGAATGACACCCACTTTAAATTTGGCTTTGCTTGCCGAAACCATGAGGTCCAGAAATTCGTTCGAGCCTTTGTAGTACCCAATAAGCACATCGAAAGGAACATCTAAGAATTCTTGTGCATTTTGATTGTGTAATTCCCCTTTCCATGTAAAGTCCTTATTGTACACTTGATTGTGCCTCAAGGAGGGTAGTTTTCGTTTCGACTCTAAAAAGGAAAACACCTTTACATCTTTTCTCTGAATGCCCAGCGCCGAAGCAAAATCATAGAGGACATCAAATTCTTGGAACTCACTCTCGTCCACCAGAAATCCTAAGCGGGTCAATGGAGCGTTCATCTGCGAAAGATCCCGGTCTTTCAGGTTTTTCTCTGTAAGTTTTTGTAAGGATCTTTGTTTTAATTTTTTCAACATGTCGGTTCCAAAGAAGTAGGGCAAAAATACGATTTTCGCATCGCTTTACGAAGGATCAAACGATCATTTCTAAAAATTCATCTTCAGAAATAATGGGTACTCCCAGATCGTCGGCTTTTGTCTTTTTACTTGGTCCCATATTCTCCCCTGCCACCACGAATTGGGTCTTTCCTGAGATGGAACCTGAAACTTTTCCGCCGTTGTCCTCGATCAATTTTTTCAATTCGTTTCGAGACACTTTTGAAAATACCCCGGATACTACAAAGGTTGCTCCCTTTAATTTATTGGTTTGATTGGCGAGCTTCTCTGCCGAGATCTCCAGTTGCACGCCATACTGCTTTAGACGTTCGATGATCGCTTTATTTTTTTCTTCGGAAAAGAATGCAACCACACTTTCTGCAATACGCTCACCAATTTCATCTACCGTAGTCAAGGCCTCTGCCGAAGCACTTGCCAAAGCGTCAACCGTTTTGTAATGTCTGGCCAATTTCTTTGCTACGGTCTCACCTACATATCGAATCCCAAGCGCAAAGAGTACGCGTTCAAAGGGAATTTTTTTTGACGCTTCGATTCCGGCAATGAGGTTGTCGGCGCTTTTCTCGGCCATTCGTTCCAACGGAATCACTTGTTCTTTGGTCAGTTCATACAGATCGGCATAATTTGAGATAAGGTTGTTATTCACTAGAAGTGCCACGGTTTCTCCCCCCAATCCTTCAATATCCATTGCTTTGCGTGAAATGTAATGTTGAATACGCCCCATGATTTGCGGCGGACATCCGTCAGAATTAGGACAATAATGTTGTGCTTCTCCTTCTTTTCTCACTAATTCTGTTTGACATTCGGGGCAATGCGAAATGTATTGGGTAGGGTTCGAATCCCTTCCTCTCTGCGAAAAATCCACAGCGATGATCTTAGGAATGATCTCCCCGCCCTTTTCTACGAAAACAGTATCCCCTTCCCGTATGTCCAATTTTTCAATCTGGTCGGCATTGTGTAAGGACGCCCGCTTCACAATGGTTCCTGCCAGTTCCACCGGCATAAGATTCGCTACCGGAGTAATCGCTCCGGTACGTCCCACTTGGTAAGTGATCTCATTGAGGACTGTTGAAACCTGCTCTGCCTTGAACTTATATGCCATGGCCCAACGAGGCGCTTTGGCCGTATAGCCCAACTCTTCTTGCTGTTGTAAGTCATTGACCTTTACGACCACACCATCGGTTTCGTAAGGCAATTGATGTCTTTTAGTGTCCCAGTAGGTTATATATTCCATAACCTCCTCCATGGAATGCGCCAATTTTGCTTCAGGAGGGACCTTAAAACCCCATTCCCTTGCTTTTTGAAGTCCCTCGAACTGTGTCTTTATAGTAAGGCGTTCGCCTTTTATACTGTAAAGCAAGCATTCCAACGGACGCTTGGCCACTTCACTACTGTCCTGAAGTTTTAAACTTCCGGATGCAGTATTTCTTGGGTTCCTATATGGTTCTTCACCAATGGCGATTCGTTCAGCGTTCATCTTCTCGAATCCGGCAAAAGGTAAAACGATCTCCCCCCTAATCTCGAAAAGCGGGGGATAATCTCCTTTAAGCTGTAAAGGCACTGATTTGATCGTTTTGATGTTGGTGGTGACATCATCCCCTTGAAATCCGTCGCCACGCGTTACCGCTCGCTTCAATCTTCCGTTCTCATAGGTGAGACTCATGGACGCGCCGTCGTATTTTAATTCGCACGTATAGGTCACCGGACCGTCAATTTGTTTCTGTATTCGTTTTTCCCAGTCCTGAAGATCTTCTTTAGAGTACGAATTATCTAAAGAGTACATCCTGTAGGTATGTGCCACCGTTTCGAAGTTCTTGGTTACTTCTCCCCCAACCCGCAATGTAGGTGAATTGGGATCGTGGTACTCAGGATGTGCAGCCTCAAGGGCTTGCAAGGTTTTCAGCTTTTGATCGAATTCAAAATCTGAAATTGTCGGATTGTCCAGTACATAATAATTGTAATTGTGCTCCCGAAGTTCGTTGCGAAGCTGATGGATCTGCTGTTCGATGTTCATGTAACAAATATAAAATTCCTTCAGAAAAGTAGAAGCGGTTGAACACACAGTTTATAAACAAAACCGTGTACAGTTTAAGTGCGTTCTTCGGTGAGCCAATGTGGGATGGGAGGTGCTTTGAATTGGGACATTTTCTCCAACAACCCATGGAGAGTGGTGTCGACCAAAAGTAATTCGTAGGTTTCCATAGCAACAAACCCCTTTCGCACCATGGTTTCCAAAAGTTGTAACAGGTCATTGTAGAAACCATTAATATTAAGAAGTCCAATAGGCTTGGTGTGTAAGCCAAGCTGCAACCAAGTAAGGATCTCGAACAATTCTTCCAGCGTGCCAATACCCCCTGGCATAGCAATGAAGCCATCACTTAGCTCCTGCATTCTAAGCTTCCGTTCGTGCATATTGTCGGTCGTAATCAGTTGCGTGAGTCCCAAGTGCACCACTTCTTTTTTCTTAAGAAATCCCGGTATCACGCCCGTAACCTTTCCGCCGGCATCCAAAGTAGCCTTCGCAATGATACCCATAACACCTATCTTGGCAGCACCATAGACAAGGGTGATTTCCCGTTGGGCAAATGTTTCACCCAAACGCACGGCGGCATCGATAATAGCCTGATCATTTCCTTCGCTGCTTCCGCAGAAAACACATATTTTTTCAATCGTTGGCATGGATAGTCGCTTTTATCATTCGGTCTTTCCCGAACATATCCTGTTTTATGACAACCTGAGCAAATCCTTCATTGTTAAGCATCTGCCTCATGTCGTTACTAAGATACTCATTAATCTCGAAGTAAAGAACCCCTTGATCGCGTAATCCTTTTTTTGCAAGCTGAGCAATCTTTTGGTAAAACCGTAACGGATTGTCGTTGGGGACAAACAGGGCCGCTTCGGGTTCAAATTGTAACACATTAGGTTGCATGTGTTCTTTTTCCAGTTCCCGCACGTACGGCGGATTGGAAACGATAAGATCGTATGGCTGTGGAAGCTCTCCAATACTGAAGATGTCTTGATGCCGAAAGGTTACAGAAACGTCGTGATACGCTGCATTCTCTTTTGCAATTTCTAAAGCTCCTTCTGAAATATCCATCGCGTCTACTTGGGCCTGCGGAAGGTATTTTGCCAGCGTTACCGCAATACAACCCGAGCCCGTGCCCAGATCCAGCACGGAAACTGTTTCCTCAGTACGATTCTTTTGGAGCTCGAGGATCCATGCCACCAATTCTTCGGTCTCGGGACGCGGAATTAAGGTATGGGAATTCAAGGTAAAAGACAGCCCGAAGAAATCCGTTCTTCCAATGATGTATTGAATGGGTTCTTGTGCTTTAAGCCGAATGACCGCTGTTTCAAATTGTTCTTGTTCAAGAACTGAAATCGTCGCATCAGGCTCCAAAGCGAGTTCCAATCGCGTCTTCTTCAGAATTTCTTCAGAAAGTATGGAAAAGAAGGATTGTACCTCTTCCGAAGGATAGCTTGGCTGTAGTTCAGAAAAAAAGTGTTGTTTAAGTTCAGTAATCGTCACACTAAAGATCTTTTAACATATGTACCGGGCACGAATAATGGCCGGTGTCGCCCATGGGCCCGTCGATATACCGAAAGCCTACCCGCTCATATAACTTTTGAGCAGCGGTCATATACGGCATGGTCTCCAAATAACATTGTTCAAAGCCGAAGGTTCTCGCCTTGGTGAGGCATAGTTTGATCATGGCATCACCAACACCACGACCCCGCGCTTCGGGAAAGAAGTACATTTTTTGAAGTTCACACACATTGCCTTCGTGATTCTCTAGTGGCGCCACCCCTGCCCCTCCAATGAGTTTTCCGTTCTCCTCTACCACGAAATAGGCTTTTTTTTGGTCTTGATAGGTTTCAAACATCGCATCCAATGCTTTGTCGGCATAGGCTGTACCAACCTTTGGGACGCCAAAATCCTCTAACACATTACGTATTAAGCTCGCAACATGGGGATTGTCTTTTTTTTCAATAGGACGAATGATAGGTGTACTCATCTAACTTATTCCTTGTATTTTTACGTTCTGGAAGTTCCGCTTAGTGTCCTTCCTTAAGGATGGTAAAAATAGGATTTAAATTTGAATACGAGATCTAAAAAACAGGATCCACCATGTTTGATACTATCTCTTAATCACCAAGGAATTGTAAGCCATTGAGCAATCACGAGACATTTATGATGCGCTGTGTACAGCTGGCCAAGAACGGGCTGGGCAGCAGCTATCCCAATCCCTTGGTGGGTAGTGTGATTGTACACAAGGGTTCAATTATTGGAGAGGGGTGGCACTTCAAAGCCGGGATGCCGCATGCCGAAGTGAACGCTATTGAAAGTGTCAAAGAGAAGAACGTTTTGAAAGAAGCAACGCTGTATGTTTCTTTAGAACCTTGCAGTCACTTCGGGAAAACGCCTCCGTGCGCCAATCTTATCATTGACAGTGGTATTAAAAAAGTGGTCGTAGGAAGCCTTGATCCCAATCCGAAAGTTTCCGGACGCGGGATTCAAAAATTGATGGAAGCCGGATGCCATGTTTTGGTTGGCGTTGCTTCTGAAGCATGTGAAGAATTAAACAAGCGCTTTTTTACATTTCATACAAAGAAGCGTCCTTACATTTTTTTAAAGTGGGCGCAAACCAGTGACGGGTATCTGGCCCCCTCGAAAGAAAACCGAACTGAACAGGCACCCATTTGGATCACCGGAAAAGCTGCCCGTCAATGGTCACATAAACTACGCGCAGAAGAACAATCCATATTGGTGGGAACCCAAACTGTCCTAGATGATGATCCCGGATTAACAACTCGTGACTGGTACGGCTCATCCCCGCTGCGCATAGTGATCGATCGGAATTTACGTATTCCCGAAACAGCAACTGTGTTTAATGGATCTTCAGAGACTCTGGTACTAACAGAAAAGGAAAAAGAGAACAACACTATGGTTCGATATGAGAGGGTTTTGTTCTCAGAAAACCTTCCGAAGCAGATATGTGATATATTGTACACTAGCAACGTCCAATCGATGATCGTGGAGGGAGGAACGAAAACACTTCAGTCTTTCATTGCCCTAAATCTTTGGGATGAAGCCTTCGTCTTTACGGGAAGCGTACGATTCAGTTCGGGTATTGCGGCTCCTGTGATTTCAAGCAGATTATTTTCAGAAAAAAAAATAAAAGAAGATCTACTTCGTCATTATAAAAACCTCAACCCTTGATCTATCTACTTCTTAGTATAGCAGCCTCTGTGGCGATCTTTATTGTCTTTAAGCTTTTTAGTCGGTATAAGGTCCATACATTTCAAGCGATCGTCGTCAATTATGTAGTTGCTTGCAGTTGCGGCCTTCTTGCCTATGAAGGTTCGGTGATACCAAGTGTGATCGTTGGTTATGGCTGGTTCTATTACACCTTGGCACTAGGTGCACTGTTTATTACCGTTTTTAACCTTATGGCGATAACGACGCAGCGCAGCGGACTATCGGTCGTTTCTGTAGCCACAAAGATGAGTGTCGTCGTCCCTATTGTTTTTGGGCTGGTCTATTATAAAGAGTCTCTGGGGGCATTGAAGATAATAGGTATACTCCTAGCGCTTGCCGCTGTGTACCTCGCTTCCATCAAGTCTAAAGAAGGACTTACTATCAAGACCAAGAATCTAATCTTTCCGCTATTGGTTTTTATTGGCAGTGGGGTGATCGACACTAGCATCAAGTATTTGGAGGGGAGTTTTGTAGCAGCAAACGATGTCCCATTATTTTCGGCTACTATTTTTGCCAGTGCTGCTATTTTGGGTATCTTAAGCATTGCGGTTCTAGCCGTTCGTGGAAAGATTCATGTACAACTAAAAAATATACTTGGGGGTATTGCCTTAGGGATACCCAACTATTTCTCTATTTACTTTTTAGTAAAAGCCCTTCGGAGTGGATTATTGGATAGCTCGGGAATTTTCACTGTAAACAATGTGGCCATCGTTATGGTTTCCACCTTGGTTGGTATCCTCCTTTTCAAAGAACGGCTACTCCCCAAGAATTGGTTAGGCATAGCGTTGGCTGTGCTCAGTATCTTTTTGATCACGATAGCCGGAATGTAATGGAATTTTCAGAAAAAGACACGTATAGGACTATTAGCAAAGCCTCGAAGGAGGTACTCTATAAAGATCGGGGAAGTAAATTCTATGGATATGCCTATCCGGTTACGAATGAAGATACCATCAAGGAGTACCTTGAAACGCTAAAAAAACAGCACCATAATGCACGACACTGGTGTTATGCTTGGCAGTTGGGCGTAGACTATTCGAGCTATAGAGCCAATGACGATGGAGAACCATCCAACAGTGCCGGAATGCCTATTTATGGTCAGATCCAATCTTTTGAGGTTACCAACATACTCGTTGTGGTAGTTCGCTATTTTGGAGGCACTAAGCTTGGCGTGGGCGGTTTGATACAGGCGTATAAAAACACGGCACAACTCGCTTTGGAAGCTTCAAAGATCGTAAAACGAACCATCGACGAATCGTTTCTTCTCAGCTTCGAATATGCAGAGATGAATACTGTAATGCGTCTAATAAAAGAAGAGAATATTAGGATAGTGAGACAAGAAATGGAGTTACAATGCGCATTTGAGATTGCCGTTCGTAAAAAAGAGGCTGAGAGGATTTTTGATCTTTTTAAAAATACATATAAGGTTACGATTAAGAAACTTGAAAACAGTTGAGCTATTCTTGTAATTTCTTCAACAAATAATCGGGTGCTTTTTGTATTTTTTTTGTGGTGCTGTTCACAAAGACAAGGGAGGTCGTTGCGGTGATCAAAAGGACCCCTTCCTCATTGTGAATTTCGTAATAAAAGTCGATTTTGAAAGTAGGAATTTTCTTTAATGCCGTTGTAACCAATAAAACATCGTCATAGTGCGCAGGAGCCTTATAATCAATCGTTAAATTAATGACCGGAAGGTGGACATTGTTCGCCTCCATCCATTTATATGAAAAGCCTAAATCCCTTAGCCATTCGGTTCTCCCTTGTTCAAGATATTGTGCATAGTTTCCATAGTAGACCACACCCATTTGATCGGTTTCTCCATAACGCACCCGTATTTTTGTAAGATTTTTTTTCACTGCAATTGACTTAAAAGGGGAACTTTTTTCGTAGATTTGAATGAAGTACAGTATGAGAAAAAAAAACAACAAATTCAATACGCTTTCGGTTTTTTTTTTCAATAATTTGTTCACATATTTGCAGTGTTAAGAAAATGTTACAGAAAACACTTTTTCTACATTTTTCACGGCATCATTTAACTAACTAAAACTTCACCATAAACTATGAGCAAAACTGCGGAATCGGTTTGGAAAAATTGTTTGTCCTTTATTGAAGATAATATTACTTCACAAGCATACAAAACCTGGTTCGAGCCTATCAAAGCAGTGAAACTTACAGACAATGCTCTTAGTATTCAGGTTCCCAGCAAGTTTTTTTATGAGTGGTTAGAAGAGCACTATGTGAAATTATTGAAGGTGGCATTAACAAAAGAATTGGGCGCCACTGCCAAATTGGTCTATGTGATCAAAATGGAGAACACCTACGGGAACAAACAGCCTTTTACCGAAAAGATCCCCAGTTCCAACAGAAGCAATTCTCAGGCTTCGCAAGAAGTGGACGTTCCATTAAAAAACAAGAGTCCGGAGCTTAAAAATCCTTTCGTGATCCCCGGGATTCGTAATGTAAAGATAGAATCGCAACTTAATCCCAATTACAATTTCGATAACTTTCTTGAAGGAGAATCCAACAGGTTGGCGCGTTCGGCAGGGATGGCTGTTGCCAATAAACCCGGAGGCACGTCTTTTAATCCGCTTCTTATTTTTGGAGGAGTGGGATTAGGTAAAACGCATTTAGGGCATGCCATAGGCGTGGAGATCAAGGATAAATATCCTGAAAAGACCGTTCTATATATTTCTGCTGAAAAATTTACACAACAATACATAGAATCCGTTAAGAAGAACAATCGAAACGATTTTATACATTTCTATCAAATCATTGATGTATTAATCGTTGATGACATTCAATTACTATCAGGAAAGGCCGGCACACAAGATGTCTTCTTTCACATCTTCAACCACTTACATCAAAACGGGAAGCAAGTAATTCTAACGAGTGATAAGGCTCCTGTCGATATGATCGATATTGAGCAACGCTTGTTGTCTCGTTTTAAATGGGGTCTTTCAGCAGAATTGAACCATCCGGATTATGACACACGTGTTGCTATTATTAAAAATAAGTTATATCGCGATGGTGTGGAAATGCCCGAAGATATCGTAGAGTTCTTGGCAAACAATATAAAAACGAATATTCGTGAGTTGGAAGGAGCCATTATCTCATTGATCGCCCATTCCTCCTTTAATAAGCGAGAGATCACCATCGATCTTGCAAAGAAGATCGTTGACAACTACGTAAAACACACCAAACGAGAGGTTTCCATTGATTACATACAAAAAGTGGTGAGTGAGTACTTTCAAATGGACGTAGACACTCTGCAATCCAAGACCCGTAAGAGACATATTGTACAAGCGCGACAATTGGCCATGTTCTTTGCTAAGAAATTCACCAAAGCTTCTTTGGCATCCATTGGTTCGCAGATCGGTCAGCGTGATCATGCCACCGTACTACATGCTTGTAAGACTGTAGACAACTTGTCTAGCACTGATAAGCAATTCAGAAAATACGTAGAAGACCTTAATAAGAAACTTACGTTGTAACGGACGATCCCGGAATTTCCGGGTTTTTACTTTTCCGCATTATGCAAACAAAAATACTCATGGTCTGTTTGGGCAATATTTGCCGCTCTCCGTTGGCAGAAGGTATTTTAAAGTCTAAAGTCGATACAACCAAGATACACGTGGAGTCGGCGGGCACAGGTGGCTGGCACGTGGGAGAACTCCCCGACCCCCGAAGTATTGAAGTTGCTAGAAAGAACGGTTTGGACATTACCGACCAACGCGGACGAAAATTTTCTGCATACGATTTTGAAACGTACGATCATATCTTCGTGATGGACACCTCCAATTACCGCGATGTCATTGCATTGGCACAAAGTGAATCTGAAAAACGGAAAGTACAACTTATTCTTGATGAGCTGTTTCCCGGAGAGAATGTAGATGTTCCCGATCCCTATTATGGAGGCGATCAAGGATTTGACAATGTGTACCAGATGCTGGATGAGGCATGTGAAAAGATTGCCGCACGACTTTAACTTTTATTATAGAAGGGTTTTACTTACTTTAGTAGGGAATCAAATACGATGCTATGAAAAAATATATCCTCACTTTATTGGGCATTTTCTTATTTGGAATGTCTTTCGCACAGGTCAATTTTGTTCCTTTTGCAGACAACTTAAACAGTCCTGTCGATCTGCAACATGCCGGTGATGATAGGCTGTTCGTAGTAGAACAAGGCGGGCTCATTAAAATCCTCGATCTCAACGGAAACGTGAACCCCACAGCTTTCCTTGATATTTCAGGTCAAGTATCCGGAGGCAGCGAACAAGGTTTGTTGGGATTGGCTTTTCATCCCGATTATGCCAACAACGGTTTCTTCTATGTGAATTATACAAAAACAAATGGAGATACCAGAATTGCACGGTTTTCGGTAGATCCCGGAGATCCGGATATAGCGCTCCTTGGATCAGAACTCACCATACTTGAATATTCACAACCCTTTTCCAACCATAACGGAGGTGGCATCGCCTTTGGTCCCGATGGCTATCTATACATTTCCTCCGGAGATGGCGGAAGCGGTGGTGACCCCGGCAACAGAGCTCAAAACACGACCATCCTGTTGGGAAAATTATTACGTATCGATGTAGACAATCCCTCGGGAGGCAACAATTACGGTATCCCGGCAGACAATCCGTTCGCAGGTAGTTCTGTGAATGCACAAGAGATCTGGGCCTACGGATTGCGCAACCCGTGGCGCTTCTCCTTTGACAGCTTAACCGGTGATCTTTGGATAGGCGATGTGGGTCAAGGCGATGTGGAGGAGATCGATAAAGCAGGACCCACCGAGGCCGGTTTAAATTACGGCTGGCGGTGTTATGAAGGATCCGAACCTTTTAATACTTCCAACTGTCCGGACCCAAGCATGTTGACCTTTCCGGTTGCCGAATATTCTTCAAGTACAGGCTCGGGGAACTGCTCGGTTACCGGCGGCTATGTGTACCGTGGAAATACCTACAACGGAAGCTACGGATTGTATTTGGCAGCCGATGTATGTAGCGGAAGGGTTTTTACCGTAGACAGTGCAAATAATTTGGTTGACGAGGGTACATTTAGTGGCGCATGGGTTTCCTTTGGGGTGGATTTTACCAATGAGCTGTACATTGTTGATATTGGCGGAAGGGTCTTAAAATTTGAAGGGACCATCCTCGATCTGGACGAATTTGATCTCAATTCATTTACTGTGACTCCAAATCCTGCCAATGCTGAAGTTCGTATCGCTTCGGAAAAAGATACGATCGCTTCCATAGTCGTGACCGATCTTAAAGGCAGTGTATTATATTCTGAAGGTTCGGTAAGATCATTAGAAGCAACCCTTTCAGTAGAAAACTACAGCAAAGGCATGTATCTGGTTCGAATCACTTCCGAAGCAGGTGCCGTAAGTGTTCAAAAACTCGCCGTTCAATAGCAGGCGCATGGAGGGCAAAAAGGGACATTTGTATCTAATACCATGTACCTTGGGTGACACACCTCCCTTAGAGGTACTTCCCTTATTGGTAAAGAAAGCAGTAGAGCATATTGACCATTATATTGTGGAGCACGAAAAGAGTGCGCGGCATTTTATAAAGAATATCGTCCCTCGGAAATCACAACCCGACCTGCACTTTCAGCATATCAATAAATTTACGCACGATACTGAAATTCCGGAAATGCTTACCCCCTGCTTTGAAGGTTTTGATGTGGGGGTCATTTCAGATGCCGGCTGTCCCGGTATCGCAGATCCGGGTGCCCTCGTTGTACGACAAGCACATTTGCAAGGGATTCGGGTAGTACCTTTGGTGGGTCCGTCCTCATTGCTATTGGCTATGATGGCCAGTGGGTTCAACGGACAGAACTTTGCTTTTAACGGATACTTGCCCATCGATAAACAAGAGCGAAAGACCGAATTGAAACGCTTGGAGCGACTTTCATCCGAACAAAATCAATCTCAATTGTTTATTGAAACCCCTTATCGTAACAATCAGATGCTGGAAAGTCTGTTACAAACACTTCATCCTGAAACACAGCTGTGTGTAGCCTGTGACATTACGTTACCTTCAGAATACATCTACACAACCACTGTGGCCTTGTGGAAAAAAAGAAAGGTGGACCTCCATAAAAGACCCACCTTATTTATTCTTCAAAAGTGATAACTTAGATCGCTTTTGCTTTTTTATTTGCTACAATATGTGATGTATCATATCCCGAAAATTTCTTGAGGTAATACCGAATGGAAGTTCCGTTTGCATCTGCAAAACCAACTTCGCCACCACTACGCAAGAACTTCTTTACATTGCCAGCGCCGGCAAGATGCGCCGCAGCCAAGATTCCGGATTCCGTAACCTTTACGCCACCTATATAACGACCTCTGTAACGCTTGATATCTCTGCGTAAGATCCATTTGTTGCGTGCCGCATAAGCATCGAAGGCTTTTTCTTGTAAATATGTATCTCCTAAAAAAGTTTCTGCATTCTTAATACCGATCATTTGTAAGGTTCCCTTACCAAATTGATATTTTCCTAAATATCCAAATTGATTGATCGTTTCGTAATCCCCTCTGGATTCTTTAAAGCCTAATGCCTCTTTAAATCCAACGTAGGTTTTTCCTAAAAACAAAGTATAGGAAGGAACTATGGTTGAATTGAAGTCTGTTACATCCAATTCGTTTGGAACATCATAACAAAGTTCAATTTCATCCATTCGGTACTGTGAAAGATCGACCCTGTTTCGTGTCGAAAATCCCGTTATCACAAGCGATGTGATAATCAGCAAACCAAATAAGCGTAGTAAATTACGTTTCATTTTTAATAAAAATTCGAATCCCCGGAGGTATCCTATTTTCAGCGTGCAAAGATACGCCTTTTTTTACAAATTTGATTTTCAGACTGTTAAAAAATGTTAAAACCAAGTCTGCTGTAATTTGTGCGAAAAGGGTCACAAATTTTGCAACTTAAAAATACGCTTTTATTGTATTGAAATAACCATGTCGTGCTGAAATTAATGACAGGTTATGAACAGAATTAAGATGGGCCTAAAATGAAAAAACCAGGCTTGTCAACCTGGTTCTCTCAATAATTATAATGTCGCTCTGGCATTATTATCGGGTAGTATGGAAGTAAGGTCGTAATGTGCAAACTTTTTCATGTACCTTGTTATAGGTACATTATTGGCGTCTGCAAATACGTCCTCTCCATTCGATTCAAGAAACTTCATTACATTTCCTGCACCGCCCAAATGCGCTGCGGCGATCAAGCCGGATTCGGTTATTCGTATGCCATCAATTACTTGACCATTGAATTTAGTAATATGGTCTTTTAGTACCCATTTGTTTTTGGAGATAAGCGCTTCGAACGCTTTTTCCTGCAACAAAGGGGAGTTTAAAAATTGACGCTTATTATAAATTCCTACCCAATTAAGGGCAGAACGGCCAAATTGATATTTGCCCATATAACCTAATCTGTTTACAGCGTTGTAATTTCCACTGCTTTCGCTAAAGCCGAGGTCCTCACAAAAGCCTAAATACGACTTTCCAACAAAAGGAATGTTTTGTTGGGGATTCATACTTACTTCGTAATCAAAAGGAACATAGGCGAGTTCACCTTCAATTTCCGAAGCAAATATCGAACTGCTTTTACTTTCCTTGCTAAAGGAAAAACCAGACACCACAAACGTGGCGACTAGCAGCAGCACAGACAATTTCATAAAACGTTTTCGCATGTTCTACTTAGTTTAAGAATTATAATTATTGCGCCATTTCTTCGTGAAATGGCGAAATACTCTTAACAGCAAACATAAATCGCTAGCAAACCTACGCCTGCTAAAAAGGTTTTATGAATTGTTAGATTTTTATGTCAAAGAACATTTTAAAAATGATGTAATTCGTGATTATTTATACCGTATAACGTGTGTTTCCACGTTACACCTACATTTACAAATATATGGAGATAGGGAGGTATTAAAAGAGCCCTTAACAGTCTTTAACCCTGCTTTTTGTAAAGGTTTAACAGAATTTACCGATTCACCCCGTTCGCATTTACCCAGCGCACATATTCGGCTTTATTAGCATTGTGCTGCGCCAAGGTCTTCGCAAATTTATGGTAACCAAAATTAGTCACATCGGCTACGAAATAGAGGTAATCGTGCTTTTCCGGCTGCAATACTGCATCGATGGCAGAAATGTCCGGCATGGCAATTGGTCCGGGCGGCACCCCGGCATATTTGTACGTATTGAAGGGTGAATCCAATTCAAGGTCCACGTAAAGTACTCTTTTTATAACTTGCTCAAAATCATTCTCTCCTTTCTTTTTCGCATAGATCACCGTAGGATCTGCCTGCAGCAGCATCCCTCGCTTCAACCTATTGACATACACCCCGGCTACACGAGGCCGCTCATCCACTTTGGCCGTTTCTTTTTGAACAATAGCGGCCAAAGCCATGACCTCATTTTTGCTTAAACCCAATGCCTTGGCTTTTGCCACTCTGGATTCGGTCCAAAAGCGATCGTATTCGGTTCGCATCCTGTCACGAAACGTTTCGGCCGAACTGTTCCAATAAAACTCGTACGTATTGGGTATATACATCCCTAGCGCCGTATCTTGGTTGAAATTGTTTTCAGTCAAAAATTGAGGATCACGCATAGCGTTCAACAACGAAAGGCTGTCTGCTTCTATCTGTTTCGAAATATGACCCGCAAGATTCTCTAAACGCTCCTGATTATTGAATTTCACATTAATGGGAATATTCTTGCTTCTAATGGTATTGATAATATCATTATTATTCATTCCCTTTTTAATAATGAAATGTCCCGGTTTTATATTTGCGTGATATCCCTTGCGTCTCGCCACTAATTCGAACGAGTCGATATCGTCCAATAAAGGTTCCAACTCTGCTAACACATCTCTAAATTGGGCGTTGGAAGCGATGTAAACATGTGCCTCTTTATTGTTAAAAGCAGTATTTTCTGAAAAAACATTGGTGTATACATAGAGTGCAAATACGCCCATACCTACGAGACCCAAAAGAACAACGGCGATTAGAATTTTTTTAATGTACATGTGCTATTAACTGATATATATATTCATTTTTATAGGTTCCTTCGGAAAAAATCCAATCTCGTTTGAGTCCCGCTTCGGAAAACCCTGCTTTCGTAAACAAGTGTATGCTTTTTTTATTGTCTTCGGAAACAT
>NZTP01000023.1 GCA_002696485.1 Altibacter sp.
TGCCTTTGCCAAGACACAATTGTGTCACCGTTTGGGATAGAGGCTTATCTGAAAATTTCATCGGCCACAAAGGTACGAAGTCGGATAGAATTTTTAAAGTATCGGCTGTAATACCTGCAACATTGTTTGTAACTTAAATTGCGTCTCCTGCCACTCGGCATAAGGCACCGAACCCTTTGTGATCCCGCCGCCAGCATAAAGTGTTGCGGTAGTTCCCGCGATCTTCATCGCACGCAGATTGACATACAGCACCGAGCACTTATCATCCCCACAGATAGGGCCTAGAAAACCGGTGTAGAATTCGCGATCGTATTGTTCGTGTTCCTTTATAAAGTCCCTTGCGAACTGCTTTGGCGTACCGCATACCGCAGGAGTGGGATGCAAGGCTTTCGTGATGGTCTGCAAGGTCGCCTTTCCACCTTTTAGGATGCCTGTAACGTCCGACCGTAAATGGGCCAGAGTACCGGCGGCATGGGTATAGGCCTTAGAAACCTTAAGTACGTCGGTTACCTTCTGCAGGCTATTGGTAATGGCATCGGTGACGATCTGCTGTTCCTCGATCTCCTTCTCATTCCAGTAAATAGGGGTCTTTGCTGAATATTTCTGGGTACCCGCCAGCGCCATGGTGGTAAAGGAGTTTTTTTCGGTCTTTACGAGGATCTCCGGAGTGGCCCCGCACCACAATTCGGTTTCGGGGTGATACCACAGATACCGAAACGCCTTCGGATACAGTGAAAAAAGTCTTTTAAATACTTCCGAAGCATTGAAACCGGAAAGAGCGATCACCTTTTTACGTGAAACTACGATCTTTTCGGCCTTATGATTTCGTATCGCCTGCAGTGCTTTTTCCACGAGTTGTTCGTGCCTGTTCATTTCTTCAGCTGTATCGGGCACTGAAATATCTTTTAGAGCAGCATGCTCTCGGGGCATTGGTGTTTCAAATCGTTCCGACTCCGATTCGGGGATGCAGCAGTTTCTGTCTTTGAAATCGAAAGGTGCCATAACGAAACTTTTCTCCGTAAAATTCTCGGTGTGATGTAGCTGTGCATCCCTCTGAAAATACGCCACCACCGTCTCACTGTCGGGTAAGGCATACAGAACAAAGGGAAGTTTTTTACGATACTGTTCTTCTAGTTTTTCAGCGAGTAATGTTAGTTCCATACATCTTATGTACGTAAAGTGAGCGTCGTTAGTTTTACCATGGAGATCAATTCGTTTTTATCGTTTGTAATCGGGATTTGCCACAATTGTGTGGTCCTTCCTTTATGCAGGATCTTGGCAGTTGCATATACAAATCCGTCGCGTACACTTTTCACATGATTGGCTGATATTTCGATGCCTCTAATTTGCAGGTCCGTACTCCCCAGAAAAACAAAGGAACCGGCACTGCCCACACTTTCGGCCAAAGCAACCGAAGCACCACCGTGCAAGATCCCATCGGGTTGATGCACTCTTGAGGTGACCGGCATTCTGGCCACGATCGTATCTTCGGTGACATCGATGAATTCGATCTGCAAGGTCTCCAATAGGTTATTCTTGCACAACTCGTTGCATCGGTTCAAAATGTCTTGTTTCTTTTTCTCCATAGCTTTACGTTACCTTTGTAAAATTACAAAATCGACTGCAACTATGACTTCAGAAAAACAGGTTTCTTTTCAAGCCACCAATACCTATTCTACCCGCAATGTTTTTTCAGAAAAAACCAAGAATGTGTGGTTCGTTTTTCACGGCATGGGATACCTAAGCAGGTATTTTTTAAAGTACTTTGAAGCACTCGATCCCGAATTCAACTACATTATCGCACCCCAAGCGCCTTCCAAGTACTACATGGGCAAAGCATTTAAGCATGTGGGTGCCTCATGGCTTACCCGCGAACAAACGGTTGCAGAGACACATAATGTACTCACCTATATCGATGCTGTGGCTCAGGCAGAGCAAGAAGCATTGGCCAAAGCACCTCGCACGCTGTTCCTTGGCTATTCGCAAGGGGTGTCTGTTGTTACCCGGTGGATGGCCTTCCGGCAGGTATCGTGTAATGAACTAGTGCTTCATTCCGGGGGTATCCCCAAAGAACTCACTGCTGCCGATTTTGCCTTTCTATCTGAAAAAACGAATGTCACCTATCTTTACGGAAACAAGGATCAATACATTACCGAAGCCCGAAAAACGGAAGAGCAGCTTAAGGGGTCTCAATTGTTCGGTTCGCGATTAAAAGTTCAGGTTTTTGAGGGCATACACGAGGTTCATACGCCATTTCTTACAAGTTTAGAGTAACATCAGTATTGAAAATTTTGTGCATTTCATCGATTTTTTTTGCATTATAACTTTTAATATCATTAATTTACTACATAATGTAAGAATAATCAACCCCCGAATCATGAAAAAATTCCTACGAAACCTTAGCCTTATGTTGCTCACGGTACCTCTTTTTGCGCAGGTGCCGGCAAAAGAGAAACAAGCATTATTGGATCTGTATGTTGCTACCCATGGGGAGCAGTGGATCAAATCTTGGGACACGAACAAGCCGGTACAAGAATGGCAAGGTGTGACCGTAGAGAACGATCATGTAGTGAGTTTAAGTTTGCTGTTTAATAATTTGCAAGGTAGTATTCCTGCCTCTATTGCAGACCTTGAAAAACTGCGTACCTTAGAATTGTCATTCAATAACATTTCGGGATCCTTACCTGAAAGTATAGGAGATCTAACCCAATTAGAAGTACTAGCTTTTAACGGCAACAAACTAACCGGAACGATCCCGGTATCCATCGCCATGCTTACCAATTTGAAGCAATTACATTTAAGCAGCAATGCGTTGAGCGGAAGCATTCCCGAAGCCATTGGAAATTTAGCTGAATTAGAGATCTTTAACGTATTTGATAATAAATTAGAAGGGAACGTTCCTTCAGGTTTGGCGACCAACAGAAACTTAAAGGAATTGATGTTAGCCGAAAACAGGTTGACCAGCACTACGGATTTTTCAGCGGTGCTGTTGACAAATTCAGGTTCAAAATTAAATTTAAAAGAAACCTTATTAAACCCTCCGGCTCAGTCGGTTATAGCAATTGAAACCCCGGAAGACGGTAATTAGTAAGAAAAGTAATACAGTCAGCCTCAACAATTTAACATGTATCGGCAAATGATGTTAGAGATAGGTTAAGAATTTAGCTGTATTCGATAAAAACCCTATATTGCCAACGATATTACAGTTTATTTAGATATAAGGATTAATATTGGTTAATTAATGGTCTTATATTCTGATGCAGCGGCTCCTTCGAGGAGCCGCTTTTTTTGCTGTGCATCCTGGGGCTTTTCCATACACCTTTCTTATTATTTTCTTATCTTACGATACGTTCCGTTTAATGATCCTCTCATGAGAACACAGGTGTTTTGGTTTTTTCTATTGCTTTCACTGTCCTTGACAACAGCGGCGCAGTCCTTCACAGGCAGCTTCGACCTTGTTGTTGTGCAAGAATATGCCAACGGTAACGTACGAACCGATACGGTCTCCTATACTTTCACTCCAGAACGTACCGCCATGATCCTACACGGGCGTGGAAATGAACCCGATATGCGTATGCTCTTCGATACCGGTAAAAAAGAGATCGTTGCCCTTTTCCTGTTGGATGGCAAGAAACTGGGGTATACCCTGCCCATGGATGAATCCCACTGGCCGGGCATGCCACATGCATTGAAAACCCCACCCAAGTCCCTACCGCTCGCTACTTCGGCACCCGAAAAGGTGATCGATGACCGGAAGACTCGCGAAGTACGTTCGGAAAATGATGAATACATTGCCACTTTGTGGATTGATGAAACGATCCCGTTATCCATGGCCCAAGTGCTGAGCTATCAGAGTGTAGGGAAAGGTAAATCTAAGAAAGAGATCGAACTTTTCAATCAGTTGGGAGTTTCAGGTTTTCCGCTGGAAGTCCTTCTGAAAAGCAAAAAAGGAAAAGCCGATGTGCAACTCAAGGTCATCCATCTTAGCAAGGAGGTAAATCCTGCCATGTTCTCTTCCGAAGGATATAGCGTGCGTACGATAGAATAATGCAGTCGCATTGCATATTCACCAAACCTTCTTTCAAAAAAAATAGGTACATTTAACTCAAACTTATTTTTATGAAATTCCATTACCTCCTCCTGTGTTCGTTGATTTCCCTGAACGCACTATCCCAAAGCTATTTTCAGAAGAAACCCACGCCCACGCACATTGCGAATCGCAGCGTGGTCACACCCATTGTCGCCACTATCGGGTATCAAGGCTATGATGAGTCTCAGGCTTATTTTGGCGAAGGGGAATATGAGATCTTCCTCGATCTGGTGGATGGAACGCTAGACAAACCCATCATTGTTCTGGACGGCTTCGACCCCGGGGACAGTCGGGATATCACTGGGCTATATAACAGTTTGAATTTTGACGGACAAAACCTGGCTGATATTGTACGTAATGAGGGTTTTGATATCGTTGTACTGAATGCACCTACTTATATCACAGACGGGAAAACAATTGACGGCGGTGCGGATTACATTCAGCGAAACGCCATGGTCCTCATAGAGCTTATCGATCTGCTTAATGCGCAAAAGGTAGGCAACGAAGAACTTGTGGTGTTGGGACCCAGTATGGGCGGACTCATCGCTAGGTACGCACTGGCTTATATGGAACAAAACAGCTTAGATGCCGAAACACGACTTTATATTTCTTTCGATTCGCCCCACCGCGGTGCGAACATTCCTATTAGCTTGCAGTACCTTATCAATTATCTGGCGCAGCAGACCGGAGACGCCGATGCGCAAGCCATAGTCGATACTGTACTCAATTCGCCGGCAGCCAAGGAAATGCTGTACGACCATTTGTTGGGTCATTTACAGGCAGGCTCAGATTACCTGCAAGACCCAACTAAATTACTTCCCATAGGTGCTCCAAATTTCAGGGATGCCTTTCAGTCGGAACTGGACGCGTTGGGCTTTCCGCAGAACGTTCGCAATGTCACCATGGTGAATGGCAGCGGACAAGGTACTGCTACCGGTATGGCGGGCATGCAGGTGGTAGACACGACGCTGGACCTGGGCGGTGGTGCGACGGCCGATGTATTGTTACATTTCACTCCTGAAGCAGGTATTACTAACAATGTGACTGACTTTCAGTCGTTCTTTTTCGGGATCCCGGTAGACACCTTTTTAGCAGATGCACAGGCCTTCGGGTTTACAGATGGTATTGACAGTGCCCCCGGCGGGACATCCAATATCTCTAACGCCTTGGGCGACGGCAGTGGGAATCCGGTAATTGCCGATTTCATTGCGGCGCTGGATCAAGACGAATTCTCTTTTATTCCTGTGATCTCTGCGTTGGCCATCGAGAACGAAGACGACTGGTATGCTGTACCCGACATAGGCGGCACGCACACGTCCCCCTTTGTGAACAGCTACATCCCTTCTACCAATGAATCGCATGTGATGGTGACAGCCGCCAGCGCACAATTCGCATTAAACGAAATACGGCAAACATTAGGTATCGAAGACCACACTTCCCTAAAACGATATACCTTGGTGCAGAACCCCATAGGTGATTACCTGCAATTACAAGTGCCACAAGACCTTCAAAGTACCGTCACACTTACAGCTTATGCGATAACGGGTGTGCGGCTCTTTGAAAAAACGTTCCGCAATCCTTCCGGAACCATCACGCTGGATCTGCCATTGGTTACCGGAAGTTACTTGCTTACCGTTTCAGACGCCGTAGGCAGTGAGACCCTTCGATTCATTGTAAACAACTAACAATGCCTATCATTAAAACGCATACCATACGATTCACTATGTGTTTACTGTGTAGTCTGTTGGTGAGTATTCTAACAGCTCAGAAAACAGAGACGGATGCAGCAGAAAGTATCATTGCGCAGGTTTGGCAACCCTTTAAGACTGCCTATGAAGCACGGGACAGTGAAACCTTTAAAGCCTTGCATACCGAGGACATGCTGCGCATTACAGACGAGCACCTGCTTACCGGAGCCGAATACAAAGCGTCTATAGACCGATGGCAACCTTTGCCGGACGGAAGTAGCATGACGATTGATCTTGCGTTGGAAAGTTCTAACGTTACGGGTACAAACGCCTATCAAGTGGGGTATTACCGGGTGCTGTTTTCCGAAAAGGGCAAGGAACCTGAAGCGTATTACGGTCAGTTTCATGTGGTATTGAAACAAGAGAACGGTGTGTGGAAGATCGCACAGGATTTTGATACCGGCACTGTGAATGGTGTGGCTGTGGATGCTGTATTCTTTGACAAGGCCCGTTTATTGAAGTTAGAGTAAGGCTTCTTTTTCTTCCTTTTCTTTTTTCCATTAATGAATTATTCTCAACTTTTTTTTATTCATACTTTCGTATTGTTTTTTAAGGAATTCATGAATGCTTCGCATTTGCTGGTAAGAAAGAATTTGTATTTATAGTGTGATTCGTGGGTTGCTTTCTGAGGCCGGTTTGGATTCTAAATAACTTTATCAATACCCATTCACCACTCACGCTTTACCATTCACCATTTACGATTCCCTTTACCCACTTACCTTTCAGGTTATTTCGTTTTACAATGTGGGGAAATTGTGTTATTTTTAGGGTGATTTACTCCCCGGTTTACACGTTGTCTTGTTGTAAACAAATTACTATGAAGGTGGTATTGGAACCTATACGGCACCGCGGTGCTGTTCGAATCGCGATCCGTTTTCCGTTTGAGGTGGCGCTAAAAGGCTATGTGCAACGTTTTGAAGGGGTGACCTTCAGTAAAACACATAGATGCTTTTATGTAAGCTATTCGGCTTCAGTGTTGGAACGTCTTTTGATCTATCTTAGAATGGAAGGCTATTCGGTAGATGCGACTGCTTTCCGAAGTGCTTCGGAACAGACTTTGCGTTCGCAACGTGCTTCGGAACGACGGCTTGTGCCCCTCTCGCCGGAACGAAACGCCTTATTCGACACGTTCATCAAATTTCTGAAAGGGAAGCGATACAGCAAGAACACCATAAAGGTCTATGGCGGATTTGTGCAAGAATTCCTTCAGTATACAACCCCTAAGCCCCCAGAATCCCTTACTAAAGACGATGTGCGACTCTATACCGAATGGGCCGTACAGACGCTGGATTACTCCATAAGTACGCACCGGCAGTTGGTGGGTGCCTTGAAACAGTTTGCCTATTTTTATCCGGTGTGTGCCATTGATCCCGAAACTATTGAACGGCCGCGTCGTGACCGGAAATTACCTACGGTACTAAGCAAAGAGGAGGTACTGAACCTTCTACGGGTGACCAAGAATTTAAAGCACCGAGCCGTGCTCGCCCTACTGTATTCTTCGGGTTTACGTATTGGGGAAGTGATCGCTTTGGAACTTAATTGTTTTGATATTGAGCGAAAGCAGTTGCATATCAAGAACGCGAAAGGTCGGGTGGATCGTGTGGTCATCCTAGCGGAGAGTTTTATTCCGTTATTCCGAAATTATTATTACAGCTATCAGCCAAAACGATACTTTGTAGAAAATCCGAATGGGGGTATGTACACGGCAGGTACGATACGTGCGGTATTGCGAAAGAGCTGTAGGCTGGCCCATATTAAAAAGCGAGTGACGCCTCATACATTGCGGCATAGTTATGCAACACATTTGCTAGAGAACGGTGTCGATCTTCGATATATTCAAGTGCTGTTGGGGCATAGCAGACCGGAAACAACCATGTTGTACACACATGTAGCGACTCGTGATCTGCAGTCGATACAGAGTCCTCTGGATGTTGCCCTACGGGCACTAGCTTCTCGAGAGCAAGCGCCGGGAAGTTCGAAATTGGGGGATGGTCTTTCCGGGGTTCCGGGATTAGAGGGGTAAGGTTGCATGTTTTGGTGCTTTTGTTATTTTGTATGAAGTGAGCTGTTTCTTTTTTTTCTTTCTTTTTTCCATTAATGAAACTATTCCAACTTTCTTTTATTCATATTTTCGTATTGTTTTTTAAGGAATTCATGAATACTTCGCATTTGCTGGTAAGAAAGAATTTGCATTTATAGTGTGATTCGTGGGTTGCATTCTGAGGCCGGTTTGGATTCTAAATAACTTTATCAATACCCATTCACCATTCACGCTTCACTGTTCACCATCTCCTGCTCACTGCTCACTGCTCACTCCTCCGGAGCATGGTTGGGTTATGGTGGGGTTATCGTGGGGTTATCGTGGGGTTATCGTGGGGTTATCCCGGAAATTATGCAGGTGTTCCTTTTTATGTTCGTATTTTGTGGAGCAGCCCCTTGAATGAGCATAGGGTTTTTCCTGTTTTTGGAATGGTTTGCGGTTTTGTTTGTGGGGGTATTACAAATTTTACTATTTTGTGAGGGTGTATGATACCGGCGTCGTTGCTAGGGCTATCGGGCATTGCGATTGTTGTTTTAACCGTGTGATCTCCGGGCTATCGTGCATAAAATACAAGATATAACACGTTATACACAGGCGAATGAAAATTAAAATTTGGGATTTGACAATGATTGCATTTGCGCTAATAATTGTTGGAATTTCAATTAGCGGGCATATTGTAGGACAAAATGCATATGATTTCAATTGGTGGATTGCTCTTCTGATTTATGCGATTCCAGCATTTTTTTTATCAGCTTTAAATGGAATATTACTTCTAGGTGCTCAAAAATTAGTTAAACATAATTATTTCCGAATTTGTATTGGATTGATTCCTTCAATTGTTTTACTCGGATTTTTATTTACTCTTAATGGAAGTTTGGAAGATATAGATGGACCGATGGAATTTATTGCCATTTCCTCCATAATACCGATTTTCATAACATATCTGATTTGGATTCGAAAATTTCTAAAATCTGATGAGAGCGCCAGTGTATAACATCGCATATAATACAGCGGTCACACCCGGCTTCAATTAAATTTTTCTAACTTTATCAAAAATTTGTTAAGGCTGATAAATACGTAACAGCGGCGCCACTGCCCACGGCTGATTCGCACGCTGCGCTTCCAACGCTCAGCCGATGCAGCCGCTCAAAGCCCGCCGTATCATATGCAAACCGTTACCGTAAAATGGCTTCGACAGAATTTCAACTGATTGAATTTCTAAGATCTTTATCAATTCCGATAGTTTTGTAGTCCTTCTGACAAAA
>NZTP01000024.1 GCA_002696485.1 Altibacter sp.
AGCTACGCCCGGCGATGGTGGAATTGGAGAATTTGCCTTTGTCGATCAAGAGAACGAAGAAATGACTCCCTACGACCAATATATGTATGATAACTATTATGGAATGGGTGAGGACTTCTATGCCGGTAGAAAAATCAATAATGATGTTGATCTTATTTGGGATACTGCAGAGTACCCGGATGAATACTACAGCGAAGTGATGGATACCATGTATATCCCTGCAGAAGAGGCATATAACGGGCAGCGCACCATTGATGTAGATAAATTGAAGTTCCAGTATACGTACATGGATATTCAAGCCGCGGCAAGAGATAAAAGCAAGAGACGAAAGGATTTTATAAAGAAGGAAGAAGTAAAGATCTACCCCGATACTACAGTTTGGATCAAAGATTTCAATTACTCTTATAATGAGCCGATGCACAATGATTACTTTTGGCATGAGGCATATGGCGATTACCCCGTTGTTGGTGTTAACTGGAAACAGGCCAAAGCATTTTGTGCATGGAGAACCTTGTATAAAAATGCCTATCAGAAATCAAGAGACAGAAACCATGTGAATTCTTTCCGTCTTCCGGGAGAAGCCGAGTGGGAGTATGCGGCACGTGGCGGACTGGAATCTGCGACCTTCCCATGGGGAGGACCTTATGCTAAGAACGACAGAGGTTGTTTCTTGGCGAACTTTAAACCTTTGCGTGGAGACTATGCGGCAGATCAAGCGTTATATACCGTAGAAGCAGACGCCTACGAGCCTAATGATTATAATCTCTACAACATGGCAGGAAACGTAAGCGAATGGGTAGCCTCTTCATACGACCCGGCTTCCTACGAATATACTTCAACCATGAATCCCAACGTAAACGACGAAGATAACATGCGTAAGGTAGTTCGTGGCGGATCATGGAAAGATGTTGCTTATTTCCTACAGGTAAGCACCCGTGATTACGAGTATGCAGATTCTGCACGAAGCTATATTGGCTTTAGAACAGTTCAGGACTACATGGGAACTGATGTTACTTTAAACGAAAATTTAGGAGACGCTAGATAAGCCCCCCTCCATTATACATGATTGAACAACTAAATCTTAACTACACTTAACTAAACTAAACTATTGTATTATGGCACAATCAAGATCATCTAAGAAGTTATTTAATATGGCCTATGGCCTTGGAGCATCTATTGTAATTTTAGGAGCTCTTTTTAAGATCCTTCACTGGGAATTAGGTCCTTTGAACGGAGGATTATTGTTGGCGATTGGTTTGATTACAGAAGCGATTATTTTCGCTATCTCTGCTTTTGAACCTGTTGAAGACGATTTGGACTGGTCGTTGGTATACCCCGAATTGGCAGGTGGTATGGCTTCAGACAAGAAAAAACAACAACCGCAAGATGCAGACGGATTACTTTCTAAGAAATTAGATGAAATGCTGAAAGAAGCACGTATCGATTCAGAATTAATGAATAGCCTGAGTGATAGCATTCGTTCTTTCGAAGGAGCTGCAAAAGGAATGGCACCTACTGCCGAAGCAATGAGCTCTACCAAGAAATACAGCGAAGAAATGGCTCTAGCCGCTGCGCAAATGGAATCGTTGAACAGCTTGTATAAGGTTCAGGTAGAATCTACCAGCCGTCAAACTGAAGTAAATGAGCGTGTTGCAGAGAATGCGGAACAACTTAAACAACAAATGGAACATTTGGCAACCAACCTGTCATCGTTGAACGGTGTCTACGGTGGTATGCTTTCTGCAATGACCAATAGAAACTAAGCGTAGTTTTTCACTAACTATTAATCTTTAAAAAGAAGTAAAATGGCAGGAGGAAAACTATCCCCAAGACAGAAGATGATTAACCTGATGTATCTGGTTTTCATCGCTATGTTGGCATTGAACATGTCCAAAGAAGTATTATCGGCATTCGGATTGTTGAACGAACGTTTAACAGAATCCAATGTCGCTACACAGGCCCGTAACAACGCATTTATGGAAAGCTTGGCCACGAAAGCGTCAGAGCAACCCGATCAATACGGAGCGGTAAAAGAGAAGGCAGATCGTATTAGTGAACTATCCAATGAGTTCTATGGATATATCGGCACCATAAAGGACGATATGTTGAAAACCGTAAAACCGGAAGAACTGGAAGATTACGAAGTTCAGGACAAGCCAGATCATTTAGATCAAAAATTCTTTCAGGGTGATAAATTATCACCTGCAGGACAGGAGTTTGTTGCTAAGATCGATGCCTACCGCGAAGGTGTGTTAGGTGTTATTGGTGACGAACCTCGTTTTCAAAGCATTGCGAACGATGTGAAATCTAAATTTGAGACTCAACCGGAAACCCGTAGAGACGGTGTTGAAGTGCCATGGTTGAACTATCATTTTGAAGGATTCCCATTAGTAGCATCGCGTACAAAACTTACGCAAATGCAAAACGATGTTCAAACAGTAGAGAGTGAGATATTATCTACAATGCTGGCAGGTCAACAAGCTGCTGCGCTTTCTTTTACGCAATATAACACCCTCTTGGAGACATCTAAAACTGCATACTATGCAGGTGAAGAATTTGACGGCGGAATTGTTTTGGGACGTAAAGACCCTAACACCAAGCCAAACCGAGTAGAGCTTACTTTAGACGGAAGACCACTTACCCAGGATCAATATTCCATTCAAAATGGTAAAGTGATGCTGAACATCAGCGCCGGAAGTCCGGGAGATCACAAGATCGAAGGGAATTTGATCTTTACGGAAGATGGTAAGGATACCGAAATCCCGGTGAATCTAGGATTTTCTACAATCTCAAAACCAAATTCAGCTGTTATTGCTGCAGATAAAATGAACGTAGTGTATCGTGGCGTGGACAACCCAATGACGGTTTCCATCCCTGGTATTCCTGATAATAAGGTGAATGCCACAGCTCCAGGACTTAGCAAAGTGTCCGGTAGTAAATATGTTATGCGTCCGGGAGCAGGAAGAACAGTAACGATCACTGCTAGTGGTACTTTGCCTGACGGCACCGGTGTAAGAACACCTGCTGAATTCCGTATCAAGGACATTCCTGCACCTGTAGGAGCAATCCGTGGAGAAACCGGGATTGTGCGTATGCAACGTCAAGGACTTGAGATCTCAACGATTTCGGCTGTGCTGGAAGACTTCGATTTTGATGTGAACTTAAACGTTACCGGGTTTAGCTTTAAAGTATCGGGGCAACCTACGGTTCGTGTAAACGGAACTAAGCTGGATGCTGCTGCTAAAGGTGCCCTGCGTAGAGCAGGACGCGGCGATGCAGTCCAAATATTTGATATTAATGCGAAAGTACAGGGTAGTAATGTGGTGTTGAAGAAAACATCGCCTGTAATTATCGAATTGACAAACTAGAATTAAAACCTAAGTTGTATGAATGTTAAAAATGTTGTTTTATGTGTTTTTGTACTGTTGTTGAGTTTCTCTGCTACAGCACAGCTTAACATCTTAAATGCAAAGACTCCTGAAGAGATAGGCAAAAAGACCGAAGCACAAATTGCCTATGATAATGATGAACCGTTACCTTACGGGTATACGGATGAGCGTGATGTGTTATGGTCTAGAACAACATGGGAAATCATCGATCTTGACGAAAGAGTGAACTTTCCATTGTATTACCCTATTGATACCAACAACATTGGTTCCGAAAGAAGATCATTGTACGATGTGTTGGTAAAGGCTATTAAAAATGGAGAGATCGAACATGTATATGCCGATTCTTACTTTACTGAAAAGCGTACCTTAAAAGATATTGAAGCGTCATTGGTATACAGTGATACGACAGATCTTGGTATCGAACAGTTAAACGCCGAAGGTACCGTGGACGAGCAGTATATTAGAAAGTTCAATCTGGATGCAGGCGATATCGAAGAGTGGCGTGTACGCGGGTACTGGTACCTTGACAAGCGCCAAGGTGAATTGAAATACCGTTTATTGGGTATTTGTCCTGTAGCGAACGAAGCGCGTTCAAAGGCATTTCCAGATGACAACATCGACAGTAAAGTGGAATTGTTCTGGGTATGGTTTCCGGGGGCTCGCAAAGTGCTTCATGAAGCGAAAGCCTTTAACCGTAAGAATACATCACAACCTATTTCATACGACCATCTACTGAATTCTCGTCGCTTTCACGGCGTGATCTATAAGGAAGACAACGTACAGGGTGACCGAAGCGTTTCCGATTATATTAGTGATAATGCATTAATGCAATTATTGGAGTCTGATCGAATCAAAGAACAGATCCGAAACCTTGAAATGGATATGTGGAACTACTAGAGTTCATTTAACATAATTAAAAACCCTTCCTTTCTTAAGACTGTGAAGGGTTTTTTTATACCCTAAACACAGTATCTTTGCCGTGTGAAACAAATAGAATATCTAGTAGTTGGTCTCGGAATCGCCGGGGTCTCATTTTGTGAACAGCTGCGAAAGCATAACAAGTCCTTCGTGGTCTTCAATGGGGGAGAACAGGCTTCTACCGCAGTTTCGGGAGGGGTGTTCAATCCCGTCGTTCTCAAACGATTTACTGCTGCCTGGGAAGCAAAAGCGCATCTTGAGTATGCAATTCCATTCTACCACGAATTGGCCCGACTACTGCAAATTCAAGTTATACATACGCTGCCGGTATATCGAATTCTCAAGAATACCGAGGAGCAGAATAATTGGTCGGTGGCCAGCGATAAACGCGAACTATCATCGTTTTTATCCTCGGAATTGGAAACCAATACAAACCCCGAAATTAACGCTCCGTACGGCTTCGGAAAGGTAATTGTTTCCGGAAGGATCTACCCTTCTCAATTGCTTCAGAAGTATGCCGAATATCTCGCTATGCATCGGCAATACCACGCTGAAGCATTCGATTACCAAGAGCTCACTATTTCCGAAGCATCAATTCGTTACAAGGAATACAGCGCTAAAAGAATTATTTTTGCAGAAGGAGCTGCTGCACGGTTCAATCCCTTTTTTCCGAAGGATTTAATACGCCCCAACAAAGGAGAATACTTGGTGATCAAGGCCCCGAATTTACAGCTTTCTAACTTGCTTAAAGGTGGAATGTTCGTCATTCCCTTAGGCGATGACCTTTATAAAGTGGGTGCAACATACGACCGTGAGGATACAACTTTGGAACCCACCGACAGTGCAAGACAAGAGATACTTCACAAATTAAAAGATATGATCCGCTGTGCCTTTGAGATCGTGGATCAAATAGCAGGCCTGCGTCCAACCACACCGGACAGACGGCCTTTGTTAGGGACACATCAACAATATGAGCAGATCGCTTTCTTTAACGGACTTGGAACCAGAGGGATTCTAATGGCGCCAAAATTGGCGTCGTACTTGTTCGATCATCTGGAGCATGGAGAAACACTTCCTAAAGAGGTACGCCTGGATCGATTCTCGTGATCTGTTAGAAGAATAGATAGGGGTACGGGTTACACCTTCTGCCTATCGAACTTAAAAAAGAAGTTGATCCAGATGTTACGGGACAATCGAAGGATCACCGGCAACAATACAATCAATGTTCCTACAATTACTAAGAAGGTAGTAAAACGGTCGAGTCCAATAAAAAAATAGGCAATAATAAAGGCAGCGACTGCTATAGCCACTCCCACGGCATAACTTACGTACATCGCTCCGTAGAAAAACGACGGCTCTATCTTGAACTTGGTCCCACAGTGCGGGCAGCGTTCGTGCATTTTTAAGGTGTCGGAGAGTACATACGGATTACTGTTCACATACATTTTGCCGGTATGACATACGGGACAGGTGCCTGTGAAGATACTGTAGAGTTTGGTGCCTTTCATAATATTTCGCCAAGATGACGGCAACGGTTTTTTTTGCAGTACAAAATTAAGCATCTTTGCAAAAATTTTAGGTTACAATTGTTACATAAATGCTGAACGTTCACAACTTATCGGTTTCCTTTCAAGGGGATTATCTCTTCGAAAAGATCACTTTTCAGCTAACACCGGGCGATCGCGTTGGGTTAGTTGGTAAAAATGGAGCAGGAAAGTCTACCTTGCTCAAGATCATTGCCAATGAACAAGAATACGACAGTGGCTCTATTGCAACCGATAAAGAGATCTCTATAGGTTTTCTAAAGCAGGATATCGATTTTACCGTGGGCAGAACTGTGCTGGAGGAATCGTATCAGGCATTTACAGAGATAAAGCGACTTGAAGCCCAACTGGAGGATATCAATACGCAGTTGGCAGAACGCACCGATTATGAGAGTGACGGCTACCATCAATTAATGGTAGATCTCAACGATGTGCAACATCAGTACGAGATCCACGGAGGATACAACTATCAAGGAGAGACAGAACGAATCTTGCAGGGGCTTGGATTTCAACGAAAGGATTTCAACAAACGCACTGAAACCTTTTCCGGAGGATGGCGAATGCGTATTGAATTGGCAAAGTTATTACTTCAGAACAACGATATTTTATTACTCGATGAACCGACTAACCACTTAGATATCGAGTCCATATTATGGTTAGAGGATTTTTTGAAGGGGTATCCCGGGGTAGTTGTGGTGGTTTCTCACGACAAGATGTTCTTGGACAACGTGACCAACCGAACCATTGAAATTTCTTTAGGTAAGATCTACGATTACAACAAGCCGTATTCGAAGTATCTCATTCAAAGAGCCGAACTACGGGAGCAGCAATTGGCATCTCAAAAGAATCAGCAAAAGCAGATCGAACAAACCGAAAAGCTTATCGAGAAGTTTCGTGCGAAGGCCAGTAAAGCGACGATGGCACAATCGCTTATCAAGAAGTTGGATAAGATAGATCGCATAGAAGTGGATGAAGATGACAACAGTGTGATGTCACTGCATTTTCCGGTATCGGTTACCCCCGGAAAAGTAGTGATCGACGCTGAATCGATTTCAAAGAAATACGGTGAGAAAGAAGTACTCCGCAATATCGATCTCATGGTAGAGCGCGACAGTAAGATCGCTTTTGTTGGGCAGAATGGTCAGGGGAAGTCTACCTTAGCTAAGATTATTGTAGGTGAGATCGAGCACGGTGGGAAGTTAAAACTGGGCCACAACGTACAGATAGCCTATTTTGCTCAAAACCAAGCAGAATATCTTGACGGAAGCAAGACCGTGTTGGATACTATGATCGATGCGGCCAATGAAAAGAACCGGAGTAAGGTTCGGGATATTTTGGGTGCTTTCTTATTTCGGGGTGATGAGGTTGATAAATACGTACGGGTATTAAGTGGAGGAGAACGCAACCGACTCGCACTGGCCAAGTTGCTACTGCAGCCCTTCAACGTTCTGGTCATGGATGAACCTACCAACCACCTAGATATCAAATCGAAGAACGTGTTAAAGGATGCACTTAATAAATTTGAAGGGACGCTCCTATTGGTCTCTCACGACAGGGATTTCCTGCAAGGTCTCAGTAATAAGGTATATGAGTTTAAGGACCACAAGATCAAGGAATATCTTGGGGATATTGATTTTTTCTTAGAACAACGGAATCTTCAGAATTTACGAGAAGCTGAAAAACGTACGGTTGAAAAGAAGGAACGAACCTCCGGTAGTACGGGTAATACTGCTTCCGAAGCATCGGGTAAACAATCGTATGAAGAGCAAAAGAAGCTAAAATCGCTTACCAACAAACTAAGCAAAATAGAAGCAGATATCAGCAAGTTGGAAAAGGAGATCAAAGCCATCGATGTGGAGCTCTCGATCAATTACGACGCAACGATCGCCAAACCGAATTTCTTTAACGAATATCAAAAGAAGAAAAAGCAGTTAAGTGAACTTATGACCGACTGGGAAAAGGTAACGGTCAAGCTTGAAACCTTGGCATAAACGCCTGTTTATTTAAGATAGTTTTAACGCTTAGTGAAGCGAGGGGTGTTATTTTTGAAAGATGCAACTTTCAATACTTCAGCGTGCGTAAAATCATACTCTTTATCATCGGACTTGTACTAATCCTGGGCGCTTTTTTTGCCGCCAAATGGATTATCGATAGTAATGTCAAGGAACAGCCCCGAGCAGAGAAGATCGTTAAAACAGTATTCACAGAGACCGTTAACAATCAGTTGGTTCCTGTAGTTATTCCTACGAACGGTATTCTCACTGCCAAGAATCGTCTTGAGCTTTTTGCCGAAGTGCAGGGGGTGTTTAAGAACAGTGCACATCCGTTTAAAACGGGTCAGGAGTAGCGCCGCGGACAAACCCTAATTCGTATCGATGCAGCCGAGTTTTACGCCTCATTACAAGCGTCAAAAAGTGATTTTTACAATCTCATCACCTCGCTCATGCCGGATCTTAGATTGGATTATCCGGAGGCTTTTCCCAAATGGGAACAGTACCTCAATACATTCGACCTCAACAAAGCTACACCGCCCCTTCCTGAGACTACTTCAGAGAATGTGAAGTACTTTGTCACAGGGCGAGGAGTGTACACGGCCTATTACAACCTGAAGAACTTAGAACAAAGACTTGGCAAATATTCGATCACGGCACCTTTCAACGGCGTACTGACCGAAGCGTTGGTGACCGAAGGCACCTTGGTACGCCCGGGGCAACAATTAGGGGAGTTTATCGACACCTCAGTCTTTGAAGTAGAACTTGCCATACAAAAGAATTTCAGCGACCTACTAGCCGTGGGGGAAAAAGTGGCACTTTCTACGCCCGATGGGACGGCTACGTTCACGGGGAAAGTTGCCCGTATCAATGGTAAGATCGATCAGGCGACACAAACCATAAAGGTTTTTGTGGAGGTGAGAGCGGAAGGACTCAAGGAAGGCATGTATCTTGAAGCGCAATTGGAAGCCCAAGAGGTAGAAAATGCCTATGAGATCTCCAGAAAGCTATTGGTAGACGAATCGAATGTTTATTTCGTGCGGGACAGTATTCTTGAGATCATGCCGGTAGAGCCTGTGTATTTCTCTCCAAATCAGGTGATCGTTAAAGGAATTCCCGATGGGACAGAGATCTTGTCAAGGCCTATCCCGGGTGCGTATGTGGGAATGCTGGTAAAGAGAGGGGAAAATACGCCTTCCAATCCAACAGAACAAACGGGAAAAACACAAAACTAGATGCGTAAGCTCATAAGTTATTTCATTCGGTATGAGGTTGCTGTCAATGTAGTGATCTTAGCCTTCTTGATCTTTGGGGTCATTGGTATTCTCAAATTAAAATCCTCCTTCTTTCCCTTACAGGAAGCTGAAATTATTTCCATTAGTATTTCGTATCCCGGAGCGGCACCACAAGAGATCGAGGAAGGGGTGGTCTTAAAGATTGAAGATAATTTAAAGGGTCTTATCGGCGTAGAAAGGGTGACATCGGTGTCGCGTGAGAACGGTGGAAATATTACGGTAGAGATTGATAGCGATGAGGATATCGATGTAATGCTTTCTGAAGTGAAAAATGCCGTGGATCGTGTGCCAAACTTCCCCACGGGAATGGAGCCGCTGGTCGTGGCGAAGCAGGAACGTATCAGGCAGACCATAGATTTTGCAATTAGTGGTGATAACATTCAGCTGGAAGCACTCAAGGAAATAGGGCGCATGGTGGAGAATGATCTGCGGGTCATGGATGGTATCTCACAGATCAATGTATCGGGTTACCCTGAAGAGGAGATCGAGATTGCAGTGCGGGAGAATGATTTACTGGCATACGATCTTACCTTTGCTGAAGTTGCCGATGCGGTGGCACAAGCCAATATCCTTACCACGGGAGGAAATATTAAAACAGAGGCCGAAGATTATTTGATTCGTGCCAATAATCGGTCTTATTACGGCACGGAATTGAACAACCTGGTGGTGCGTTCGCGTAACGACGGTACCGTGGTCAGACTTCAGGACGTTGCTACTGTAAAGGATCGGTTTTCAGAAACGCCTAACGCTTCCTATTTCAATGGAAATGTGGCAGTCAATATCGAGATCACGAACACCAATAGCGAAGACCTTATTTCTACGGCCGAACAGGTGAATCGGTACATTAAAGAATTCAATGAAAAGTATTCAGGTGTCAAGATCGATGTGGTAAGTGATTCCTCCATCCGACTCAAACAACGGACCAATCTCCTGCTCGAGAACGGAGCCATAGGGATTCTTTTAGTGCTATTGTTCCTTTCCTTCTTTCTGAATACCCGCCTCGCATTTTGGGTAGCCTTCGGGCTTCCCATCGCCTTTTTGGGAATGTTCGTTTTTGCGGCCCAATTCAATGTCACCATCAATGTACTTTCACTCTTCGGAATGATCATCGTTATTGGTATTTTGGTGGACGACGGTATTGTGATCGCCGAAAATATCTATCAGCATTACGAAAGCGGCAAATCCCGTGTGCAAGCGGCCATTGACGGCACCTTGGAAGTGGTACCTCCCATTATGGCAGCGATCATTACCACGGTTCTGGCTTTTTCCACCTTCTTGTTTCTCGAAGGTCGTATAGGAGAATTTTTTAGTGAGGTTTCGGTAATCGTTATTCTTACGCTGGTGGTTTCCCTTATTGAAGCTTTTATCATCCTTCCGTCTCACATTGCCCATTCTAAGGCGTTAGTGGCTATGTCTTCTTCGGAAGAGAAAAAAGTCAAGGGCATTGAGAAGCTCTTCCTTCAACTCCGTAAATTCAATGAACTGGGCGACCGGATCATGCGGTATATGCGGGATAATCTATACAGTCCTGTACTGCGTTTTGCCCTTAGACAACGCTTTATTACCTTTTCGATCTTACTGGCGTTAATGATCCTTACCGTGGGAAGTATGATGGGAGGTATTATTCGAACGGCCTTCTTCCCAAATATTGCCAGCGACCGGGTGAGCATTGACCTCCTCATGCCGGAGGGAACCAACCCTAAGATCACCGATTCGATCATTACCCTGGTGGAAGCAGCGGCTTGGCGCGTCAATGAAGATTATACGGCACGACAGACCGATAACAAGCAAGTAGTAGAGAATATCATCAAACGGGTAGGGCCGGGGAATAACAAAGCCTCGCTGCAAGTAAACTTATTGCCGGGAGAGGAACGGGATTTCTCTTCACCGGAGATCACAAGTTCCATTCGTGAGGAAGTAGGGCCCGTATATGGTGTGGAGCGACTTACCTTCGGGTCGGGTGGAAATTTTGGCGGAAACCCTGTCTCTATTTCTCTGCTCGGAAACAACACTCAAGAACTAAAGGCAGCCAAAACCGAATTGCGACTGGCGTTAGAGAATATATCACAACTGGCAGACGTGACCGATACCGATCCTGAAGGAATCAAGGAGATCAATATTCAGTTGAATGAAACGGCCTATGCACTGGGTCTCAACCTTCGGGAAGTGATGAGTCAGGTGCGGGCGGCGTTCTTCGGTCTTCAGGCACAGCGATTTCAACGGGGTCAGGATGAGATACGGGTGTGGGTGCGTTACAGCAGGACAAACCGCGAGTCGATCAACGACCTGGACGATATGCGTATCGTCACACCGGCCGGACAACGGGTTCCCTTTTCGGAGATTGCCAGTTATGAGATCAAACGCGGTGAGGAGTCTATTAGTCACTTGAACGGAAAACGTGAGATCCAGGTAAATGCCGACCTCAAAGATGAGAAGGACAGTCCAACCGAGATCTTGCTGAACATTGAGAACAACATCATGCCGGATATCCTGTCGAAATATCCAACGGTAAGCGTATTGTATGAAGGACAGAACCGGGAAGCGAACAAACTAACGGAGTCGGCTTGGACCACCGTACCTATCGTTATATTCCTGATCTATGTGGTGATCGCGTTTACCTTCAGAAGCTATAGCCAGCCGCTCCTTCTGTTGCTTATGATACCTTTCAGCTTTATTGCTGTAGGATGGGGGCACTGGTTCCATGATTTCCCCATCAATATCCTTTCGGCTTTAGGGATCATTGCGCTTATTGGAATCATGGTGAACGACGGGCTGGTGCTCATTGGAAAGTTCAATACCTTCCTGAAACAAGGGATGAGCTTCGACGATGCGCTTTATGAGGCAGGAAGGGTACGTTTTAGAGCGATCTTCCTTACATCGCTGACTACCATTGCGGGTATTGCACCACTGCTGCTTGAAAAGAGCCGTCAAGCTCAATTCCTGATACCTATGGCCATTTCCATTGCCTACGGTATAGCCATTGCAACCGTCCTTACCCTGGTGATCTTGCCAATGCTGCTCTCATTCACCAACAGTGTAAAGACCGGAACCTTATGGCTTAAAACAGGAAAGAAGGTCACCAAAGAAGAAGTAGAACGCGCTATAAAGGAAGATAATGAGGTACATTAAACTATGGATCTTTTTAGGATGCTTCGGAAACCTGCTCGCGCAGGAGGCACCCTTGTTAACAAAGCAAGAGGCCGTAGCCGAAATGCTGGAAGGCAATTTTGGGATCGCTGTTGCCAGAAACAACGTAACGCTATCAGATAATAACCAAGGCATCCTCAATTCGGGGTTTCTTCCATCCCTTACCGGGAATGCCGGGGCGACGTATAATGTAGAAGACCAGACGGCGACCTTTCAGGATGGAACGACGCGGGAAGTGATCGATGCGGAAACGACACGCTATAATGCATCGCTTAATTTGAACTATACCTTGTTCGACGGATTGGGTCGCTGGTACGATTACAAACGCTTAAAGGAGGAATACAACCTAAGTGAATTGCAGGCACGCGAGACCATAGAAACGACCATGCTTCAGTTGTTTACTGTCTATTTTGAAGTAGCCCGTCTTACCGAGAACGTTACGGTTTTACAACAAACCTTTCAGAATACAAAAAAACGACTGACACGAGCCGGCTATGCGTTTGAATACGGACAGGTGAACAAGCTCGAGGTGTTGAACGCCGAAGTCGATATCGTGACGGACAGCATCAACCTTATGAATGCCCGTCAGCAGCTGGCCAATGCGAAACGCGACCTCAACGTGGTCACCAACAGTGCGCTCGACCGACGTTTTTCGGTAGATACCACCATCGTCTTTACGAATCCGCTGGTGGTTGAGACCTTTTTACAATCGGCAGACACCAATAATGTACGCTTGCTTCAGGCACGGCAAAACATAGCTATTAGTAATTATAACTATAAGGCGAGCAAGTCGATTTTCCTTCCTTCGGTAGGGCTTACGGGATCCTATGGGTGGAACGAGGGGAACTTTCCGGCGACGAACTTCTTGGCGAACAATACTTCCACAGGGTATTCGGCAGGGGTAAGTTTGAGCTGGAGCCTGTTCGACGGGGGTAGCGGCATCACTTCGGTGAAGAATGCGAAGCTGCAGATCGCAAATCGGGAACTGGAGCAACAACGGTTGGTTCTAGAGGTAAAGCGGGATATCGCTAACGCCCAAGGGAATTATGAGAATCGGTTGGCGATCTACCGCCTTCAGGAACAGAATGTGGTTACGGCGCTAAATAACTTCGAGCGGTCCAACGAGCGCTATAAACTGGGACAGATCACTTCTCTGGAATTGCGACAGTCACAGATCAATCTGTTGAATGCCCAAACCAACAAGAATCTGGCGAAATACGAAGCAAAACTGGCCGAACTGGAATTGCTGCAACTCACGGGGCAGCTCCTCAATATCGAATTATAATGGAAGAGCATTTCTTTCAATGTCCGTACTGCTGGGAACAGATCTCCATGTTGCTCGACACCTCCGTGCGGGAACAGACCTACATTGAAGATTGCGAGATTTGCTGCAATCCCATTGAGATTCACGCAGTCTTTCAAGAGGCTGAACTTCAATCTTTTGACGCAGGCAGTATCGAACAATAATTTTTTCTGTATCTTTATGGAACTCCCTCTAAATGATACAGCTATGTTATCCAGTTTCAGTTTTTCTGAAGATACGGTCGGCTTTTTATTGGAAGGAACTTTCGGTGAAGAGACCGTTCAGCAGTTACATGACCAAATTCGTGAGAAACTGCAAGTGTACGATACAATTAATCTATACTTGGAAGATAGTAGAATTGAGACCTTTTCGCTCACTGCCGTAATCGAGAACCTTTTCTTTAAATTGGAGCATAAAGGGCAGTTCAACAAAGTAGCGTTAGTAAGTGACCGAAAATGGATCCACTTGTGCGGAAAAATTGAAAAAATGCTGGCGGATATCAATGTCAAGAGTTTTGTAAGTGAGGACAGAATGGAAGCCATCACTTGGATCGCCGAGCGATAATACGATTATAATCCTCCCGTAACCGTGCTTTTTAAACCTTTCTCTACATTAAGCCATATATAATTAAAAAAGGACTTGTGCTTCACACGGGAGACTTCCCCTTCGCCGGTACGATAGTTCTTCCCGTCATCATTGCTGTTCTTCTTAATGATAAGGTTTGCCACAGCCGATTTCAACCATTTTCGGTCTTTGCCGTCGTCGTTAAGGAAGTTGATCTTAAATTCGTCGTACTGCATACGCATATCGATCTGTGAATAGGTATCGTCACCCGAAATGGTAAAATAGGTCTGCTCAATGGTACCCTCCAGGTTCGCTCTTAGGTTCTCACGGGTAAACTTATTGAGTTCTGTGGCGTTTAGCCTTCCCAGATCTCCTTTAAAGACAAAGCGATTTTCGGGGTCGTTGACGTCAAAGGACCAATCGACATGGACAGGGGCATCTTTCATAAAGACGGCGTCAATGTCCAATGCAGTTTTGGTTCCTTCGGAATAGGTATTACCAAGGTTGGCGATGGTCGCATCGAGCGCCGTAAAGGTGATGGTACCGCCGTTGGTGCCCTGGGTTACCTTTTCGGTATAACGGATGCTTCCGTTCTTTATTGAGGTTGTGTCAATACTGAGCTGAAAGGGCAGCTTCCGAAGCATTTCACTGTATAAGGGCTTTCTGCTCAAATCATCGGCGATGAGTTTGTTGCGGTAGATGTCCAGCTGCGGACGCGACAGCAGTAACCGGTTGCTGTTTACAAAGAGCTCACGGTTGGTAAAGCCGAAATCGATGGCATCGATAGCCAGCGAATCAATGGTCAGATCGAAATGGTCCCGCTCCTTATCGAGCATTTGGGCATGTTCATCTCGGGTATACTTGGTGGCGAGTTTTAGTTGTGTAAAGACGGCCCGATTCTTTTTTAGCTTAAAGTGGCGGGTGGTGGCAGTTTCATACGGACTCACCTTCGCAAAGATAGAATCGGCTTTGGCGTCGTAATCGCCAAATTCCAGGGGGAGTCGTTTGCGAAGCGTGTTTTGGTCTATCAGAATGTCATCGATCTCTATGGTTAGGTCATTGGCAAAAAGCAGGGTGTTCGCCTCACTGTCGTCGTAGAGCGTGAGTTGGGTATGGTCAATACTCAGTTCGTCAATGCGAATGGGTTTGTTGATATTGAGGACCGGACCGCGGCTGCTGTCTTTGGGTGCGCGATACAGATGGGTGTAGTAGGTAATTACCGGATAGAATATTTTGATATCCTCAATGTGGATCTCGTTGTTGACGATATAATCCCAATAGCTGATGTCTTCGATAATAAGTTCTTTTACCGTGATCTCAGAATGGACGGAGGCTGTATCGGCGTTTTGGATCTGAAGGGATACGTCCTTAAAGGTGATGGTCCCGTCGAACAGATCGAGCGACAGACTTTTAAAATCAGATTGGTAGTGCGGGGGTAGGTTCTTTGTTACAAAGGTTTCCACTTTGTTCTTTAGGAAGGTATTGATGGCAATTTTTCCCAAAACGATGAGGATTCCTGCTGAAAAGAGGACGATAAGAAAGATTCGTAGTGATTTCGACATAATTAAAAATAAGAAAGGAAGGGTAGCTGACGAAAACTTTATGAGTTTCTGTTAAATTTTCGATGTGGTTTCCTTGGAATCTCTAAAATGTATTGTATCTTTGCCATCCACATCGCGGGCTTAGCCCAGATAGGAATCTCGTCGGGCTCATAACCCGAAGGTCTCTAGACCAAGTGAGAAAAACATACATCGCGGGATAGAGCAGTAGGTAGCTCGTCGGGCTCATAACCCGAAGGTCACTGGTTCGAGTCCAGTTCCCGCTACGAGGAAAGAGCGTAACTAATTGAAAATCAATAGTTGCGCTTTTTTATTTGTACGGCTGCTGTATGGTAGCTTTTTTTATGTGCTAAATCTTCACTTTTTAAGCAGTCGAATACAAAGGGTTATAAAGAGCGATTTTTTTTGAGAAAAAAAAAGATTGTTTTAAGCATTCATTTTTTACATTTTTTGCATTGACTAGTAAAATCAATGCTTTTCAGCGTTTTCTTAATGTAAAAAATGCAAAAGATGTAAAAATCTAAATTACTTCATCAATATCCTCGTCTATGCTATCTAAATAAGTTTGTAGGTTAATAGCTTGGACAGTTCCAATAGCTTGTTGTAAATATCTGGTTAACTGCATAAAAAATGTAACTAAGGAGTTTTCCTGTTTGCTAAAAACTACTTCATTAAATTCTCTATTTTTATAATATTCAAAATAGCGTTTATCAAAGTCTTTGATGGTCAAGTCTTCCTCATTATTATAGTCAACATAAAAACTTCCATAATCAGCAATACAGCCAAAATCTAAGCTTCTTAAATTAGTTTGGTTTTTCAAATGTTTTTCAAGTGTATCATTATTATTTCTTTCACCTGATTTTGTTGAAGTAAGAATTCCTCCAACAATTTTTGTCAGTCCTCGAGCCTCCTGCAACTTTCCTACACTAATTATATCTGTTGTAGTTCTTTTAAGTTTACGAACACTTTCAATTTTTCTTCCTGCATATTCAATATTTGTCATTTTTTTTGAAAAATCAGCAATATCTGGTTTGACTTCAAAAACAGCATATACTCCTTCGGCAGGGATATAATGAAACCCATTTTGTGAGAAAATAAAAGGTGTAAAATAATTGTCGTAAATCACAATATCTATTTGGTCACTTGTATCTCCATTTGAATCAATTACTATGGCCTTATCTACACTATATCTATTGGGAAGATATTTTCTAAGCCAATCGATCCAAGCATTTTCTAAAGCATCTCCTTTAGAACCAGAATGGGTTATATATTCTCTATTGGTATTTAATTGAGCAGTCATTTGGTTTTGTAAACCCGAAAAGAGTTCTTTTAGTGGTATGTTTTTACTCATAAGGCAGTAATTTTTTTTTATCGTAAATGTAAAAAGTTGCTTGATTTATTTTTTGTGCTGAAACACTCAAAATTAATAGAACTGGGTTTTTAATGCTGACACTTGTAGATGACTCAATGTTAATCATTGCGTTCAAATCGGTAGCACTAAATCCAGTACTTCCATTCGGGTGAGTGTGCCATTCACCAACATAATATTCCTTTTTCTTTTTGAATAAATTAGAAAAAAATGATTTCATTCCTTTAGAACTTCTTTCAAATAAATACCTGCTTCCTTTATAGCTTTTGGGGAGAATGAAATCGCTTATAAATAATGTTTTGTAGTCATCTGAATATTTGCCAATCAAAAACCCACCAAATTCATTGGGAAAATGTTCAATCCCTTTCTTACCAATCCTTTCCAATAATTTTTGGTCTATAATTAGTTCTACTTTTCTATGCTTATTGTACAGCTTCAATACTCGACTATTTTTAGGTTTGATGAATCATTTTCAATAATAAAATTAGTTTTTCTTGAACCAGTTTCGTACAAATTATGAATGTGTTTAATTGCCATTTGAACTAATAATGATATGTCGTTATAGGATGCTTTGAAAGTTGGGCTCCAACATCCAGTTGGGTTATATAAATCAGATGTGTCATTTTCTAAAACATTCATAAACTGATTCATAACAAAATTATAGGTGTTCGGATGAAAAGCGCAAACCAACTCCTTAGCAAAATTTGTAATTGATAGGTTTATCAAATCACATTTTAAATCGAGTGAATCGAGAATGTACATTAGGTCGTTGTCAGTTGTACAATCTACTACTAAATCATATTTATTGAGGTTTGCTTCAAAACTACTTTTGCCACCCTTTTCTTTGTGGAATAGTTTAATAATTCCTTGAAAATAGTCCTTGTCAACAATGTTGGTTTCTATAAATGGAGAAATTGTACTAAGAATGAATTTTAGTTCTTCTGTTTTATCCATTAAACCAGTATTAAATATGTATTCTGAACGACAAACATTCTCAGGTTCTTTGATGTCATTATCTGCAATATCTATAAATCTACAACCGCATCTTGTTAGTGTTTTAGCAACCATACTACCTAATGCTCCAACTCCGATAATCAGTATTTTCTTTTCTGCAAAGCTTTGTGAAAATGAGCCTCTTCCAAAAAAGTATTTATATGAAGTATTTCTAGTGATGCCCCAATTAATATCTAACTCATTTTTTGGAATAGTTATCCATTTTTTGTTTGGCAATTGATAACCAATTATTGGAAAATCGCCTATTTCCAACATTGCAACTTGCCAATGTAAATTCACGTCATCAATTTTATATCCTATAAAAAGAGGCAATAATTTCCCTCTATGTTTAATGTGTCTCTTTTGAAATTCGAGTAGAAAGTTTAAAAATCTCTCGGGGAGGTGGTCTTGCAAATCTAACCACTTAGTGAAAATGAACTTTCCATAGGTAGCAGGTGGGGTTTCAATATAGACATAGGCACCAGAATTGGTAATGTCCATATTTTTATAAAGTTGACTCCATTCACATTCTAACTGTTCTCCATTTTCCCTAATGAAGTTTTGTATGATATGGTTGGAAATTAAATTGCTTTTGAAAGTTCCAAGTTGTATTGACGTAATTGACACCTCACCAAACTCTCCTTTTTCAAAAGGATGTTTAAGGTCAGTAAATTGATAAGACCAATATCGATTATTGATTAGTTTGTCATCAACTATGATATGTTCGTAATGGTCGTCTTGTTCTTTATTGATGTAATATTTGACAATCCAATTTCTCAAAGAATGGAAGTCGTAATTTAGCTTTGATTTTAAATTTGTGTGGTGTGTTGTGTGAATACAAATAGCACCGTCTTCCATTACGTGCCTGTATTCTATAAGATTTGAATTTTTGAATTTTATTGAATCTGCATCGTTATATTTAAGAGGATAGCATTTGAAAACCACTATTTCAAATTCTAAAGGCTTTTCTAACTCTTTAAAAGATATAATAACCTTTCCCCTTATTTGTAATTTCTCCTCTACAAAATCATAGGCTTTTTCAACAAATGGAATATTGCTAATGAGTTTCGTAACATCATCCAAAAACCCCATTTATCCGAATCGTTCATTTTTTGGAGGTGTAGAATAGGCTGCTCCTCCAGTTTTTATTCCGTAACCGCTGCTATTTGATGATTTGTCATCATCTTCAAAATCTTTATTTGTTGGAAAATAACTTTTGATGTTATCGCTATTGCTATTAATCCTTTCAAGCATCGTTTCCATTCTGTTTGATAAATTGGTTTTTTCCCAATCCTCCAATGTGTCCATTAAGTCATTGTTGCTGTTTCCTGGGTCAATTAATTTAAATCCATCTTCTGCAACTTTATCCTTAATGTACTCCATTACTTTCTCTAATTTTTCCCAGAGATTGCCAGAAATATCTTCTTTTTCAAAAGCTTTTATTGTAATAAGTTCTAATAAAAAGGATTTGTATTCTTTACCATCATTATTGTTCCATATTTTTAATAAGCGGATAATCTTTCGTTCGTTTTCTTTTGCCTTTATATGGTCAATTTGCGCTTGGATATTAGTTTGAATGTGGGTACTGCTAGAGAAAATACCATACTTTCTGTAAACGAAAAGATTCAATTTGTTATCCTCGGAATATTGGTCTTGATTAAGTTCTCTCCCCGGAACAATGTCTAAGCAAATTTTATCACCGTCCTCATCTTCTTCAAATATTAACCCGATTGATACAGTTTGTTTTCTTATTTCTTCTGTAACATCCTGATATTCTTCATATAAAAAATCATACAAACTATCGTACATTTTTTCTAAAGTTTCAAATGAATCCTTTTTAAAAGGTACTACTACATCTAAATCAAATTTTGTATTAATAGCTGTACGCTTCTTGAATGAACCCGAATCAAACGAATAATAAATATTTGAACCATAGTGGGCTTCTAAAGCTTCTTTTACTTCATTTCTTTTAGTCTTGAATTTGTCCACTAGATTCTGAACGTGCTTCATTCGATGTGTTTCTAGTACATTTTGCAGGTGCTCTTTTTTGTTTGTTGCCATATTCCTAATATTTTAAGAATTTGAATGTCAATAATGCTGCCAAATATAGTATCAGCCATTTACGTCAAAATGATAGCGGTAAAAAAATGCCAACTTGGCAGATATTGGCACAAAAAAAGCGGCTAACCTAATAACCGCTTCTCACCAACACTAAGGATACTAATCTATGACAAGGACTAGTTTTTTAAAGTTACATCGTATAAAGTATGTAACCTGCTCTTTTCTTGGGTGTCAAAATCTTCGGAAGTCAAACCATATTCTTCCATTTTAGGTTTCCTTTCTTCAAGCTGCTTTGCTGTAACGCTTGTTCTTTTAAGGCTATCAGTTTTAAATACGCCTAAAGCTGTAAAATAACTCTCCTTATTCTTTCTTTTTGCGTTGCTTTCAGCTTGGATATGCTGTGCATTATTGAGATACCTCATATTCTCCTTAGCATTTATACTGGCTTGTTCTTTGCGATAGTATTCAATTTCAAAATTCAGTAAATACTTAGGCTGTTTGATGTTCACTATTTTGCAAGACTTTTTATTGTCGCAATGCACTATAAATCGTTGTGCTTCCTCATAGGTATATCCTTTTTCGGGGATGTCGTCTAGGTGCTGGTCGTCTAAAATTGAGATACAGTCCATATTGTAGAACCGATTCATTTCTTGGTCGTAAACGCCAAATTCTCTTTTGTCTTTTCTGTTTGTTTCCATTGTGGTATAATTTGAAGTTCGATGATAATTGTTGTTTTAAAGGTTTCTAGGGACTTTTATTAATGCGTCCCTTATAGTTTGTTTGCTTTAGGCTTATCGTTGCGCTACGGCGACCTTTGGCTATTGATTTGCTGATTAATTACTTATTTAAGTTTACGATTGTATTTGATTCAGTTCTTATGTACATATTCGATTAAACTTTTAGTTACTGTAAGGATTTTTTTCACCCACCGCAATGTGTTGCGTACGCCAACAAAAAGGCACTTGACACGGATTTGGCTCTTGTTGTCGATTCTGTTATTTTTAAAAAAATAACAAATCAATGTTTTTACTCATATTAATCGATATTTATTTCAATTCTTGTGATAGGGTGATGTAAAAAGCATCATTTTGAGTAACCAAATTCCCTTCAATTTTCCAACCTACTCTTAGTAAAGGATTAACCTTGTTTTCTAATTCGTCTAGGTAATTAGCTTCAATAAACTTTACTTGCTTCGCCATTTTTTTAAATTTTTAATATTTGGGTTATTTAATGTTTTCAATGCTTTTCGAGGTATGCAATATTTCCTACGGTAATTCTCTTGACCTCCACACCACTGCTGCTCAACCTCTTTTTGAACTCGGTTTTGTTGACAGCGTAATAGCCATCCTCGATACAATAGGAGCGGTACTGGCTGTATAAATCCTTAATCAATTCGTAATTATTGAAACTTGTAATATAACAACTCTCTTTTATGAATAGTTGAACTGTATCCGACTGTACTTTATAGGCTTTCAAAGCATTATCGATTGATGCGGATTTTGTGAAGCATTTTTGCTCCAATAATCTGTTTAGACCCTCTAGTACCCAATTCAAAACTGCGGGTAATTCGGTGTCAATAATTTTCTTTGATAATTCCTTATCCTGCTTTGATTCCTCAATAGTTTTATCAAAATGGATAATTAAGAATCTTCTGAAAAATGCGTGTGTATTTTCGGTGGTTTCGGGCAGTATATTAGCGTTGAAAATCAACTTGGCATAATCTTTCAATTTAAAGGGATTCGCATAAGGCAAACGAGCAGGAACTGGTTCGCAGGAAGCGAGTTGTTTAAATATTGCCGTATCTAGTTTGTTGCTAAGTTCAGAAGCATAATTAACCAGTTTATCGCCAATCATAGCGCGGAAGTAACCATTTTGATTTGTCAAAGATTCTAGGGAATAGTTTGACACATTTTCCTCTCCGAGTAAAGCGTTTAGTACTTCAAAAAAGACACTTTTTCCATTAGCGCCAGATCCGTAAAGCATCAATACCTTTTCGAGTTTTAAGACATTTGAGCGGATAAATAGATACCCGACATATTCAGCTAAAACCTTTTGTTTAGTTACGTCTGGCAATACTTCATCTAAGTATTTTATCCAACGATTGCTTACCGATTTTGGATTATATTTAAATCCAAGCTGATAGGTTAGAAAATCTTTACTTCTAAATTCTCTTAGTTCAGCACCTTTTCCCGTTATTTCAAGTGTTCCATTAAGCAGATTTATAAGAACAGTATTTTTTTCAACTTCGGGAGAGGGTAAATAGGCATCAGATAGAAATTGCTTGTAAAGATCCTCTTTAAATCTGTGGAATTTGCTATCGTATTTATCAACTCCCATTTTTAATGAAACATCACCTAAAAACGATTGAAATTCTTCTTTGTCAAGTAGTACCCAATATTCACTATTGTACAGATAAATATTGTCGTTCTTTTTGCAAAGCTGCCAATTGTATTTCTTTGCCAGCCTAAGAAGTTCCTCGATACAGATAACTAGGAAATGTTTCTTAGCAAGTTTCAGTTTGTCGTTTTCAGCGTTTTTGCCAAAAACTTCTTTTCTAAAATTCAATACCTCAATATGATTCAGAAGCTGTAAGAGAATGCTTTTAATATCCTTGCAGTTTTCAGATTCAATACTATGGTTATATGTTTTAATAGCAACCATAATATTATTTCTGCTGTTTCAAGGAACGGTTTAAAATCTCACTTTCTTTGTAGTAACGTTTTGCGCCAATACCGTAAGCTGTTAACTTTCCGCTATTTTGGTAATTCCACAATGTTACCTTAGAAATGCCTAACAGTTCGCATACTTGATCGGGAGATAATAATTTGTCTTTTGATTCTTGTTGGGCAAGTTCTGCTCTAAGTGAAGATAATTCGCTTTTAACTGCTCCACTTACCAATTCTCTTAATTGGTCTGCGGTAACATTTTGTATCTGTAAGATTTTTTGAGTTTCCATAATACTGCTCTTTATTTGAAGCAATATTAGGGCAAGGGAAATGTACTATTTGAGTTTACAGTACAGATATAGTAAGAAAATAGTAGAGACGTTTTTTCTAAAATAATCCATTTTCTAAACGATAAATCTTTTCTCGTTCTTTAAAATTGTCGTGTTGTATTTCAATATTGTGTTCAATACAATAAGCAATAACTAAATCCATTTCTTCATCTACTTCATCTCTGACAAAAATATTCTTTCTATAATTTTCGGGGTCGGTTATCTCATTTTTCGTTTTATCATTTAACCAAGATTTGCTAATCCAGTTTGAGAATGAACGAGGCTTAATGTCTTTTCCAAAAAATAAATTGTTGTCCTGATCCTCAAGTATTTTCTTTTCTATGTACACCCAGCTTTTATTTTTAGTTTTCAATTCGTCAACTCTCCCTGTTGCCAAAGCTAATGAAACGATAAACCAAGTTTCGTTTATATATGTTTTTGGTTCTTGTTTAGTGATTGTAGTTGATTCTATATCAGAATTTCGGGTAATAATATTTAGATGCCCATTTAGTCTTTTTAGATATTCTTCCCGAAATGGATTTGGTTCAATAACTTGTTTTGGTTTGTCTAAATCTAAATCATAATCAACTTCGCCATAAAACTCTTTAAATTCATTATAGCTTTCAGTATTCAAATGCTTCTTTAATTGTTGTTTTACACCTACCAACTTACCAAATAAAAAGTCAATTCTATCAAAGGTTAATCTGTCAATATATTTTGTTTCAACCTCTACAATAACCTTTAAAAGATATCTTTCAATTTCATAATATTTATTATTCAAATATTCGGTATTTCCCTTATCAACTTCTATAAAAAACGTTTTGGCGTTATCTAAAAGGTTGGCGGTTTGATTGACAATATAATTATTTGTTATATAGTTCGGGGGTAGTGGATTTTCGTTTTCCATTTTCATAACACTTTGTATTATTAATCACTCATTCTACGACTCTAAGATTATTTTGATTGATGTTGAAACATTCTGTTAATATCGCAAAGAATGGTTTTGCATATTAAAGGCAACATAGGTAAAAGTAGTTTCATTCTGGATATACAAAACCCGAAACTTAAATAAAGGATTAGTTCTAAGCCCAAGTTATCTTCTGCAATCTAACCGCATTCAAAATTGCCAAAAGTGCAACTCCAACATCCGCAAATACTGCTTCCCACATTGTCGCTAAACCACCCGCTCCTAAAATCAATACAATTACTTTTACACCAAACGCCAATATTATATTTTGCCATACAATCTTACGAGTTGAACGACTGATTTTAATAGCTTTTACCACTTTTGACGGTTGGTCTGTTTGAATAATAACATCTGCCGTTTCAATAGCAACATCACTTCCTAAACCACCCATAGCAATACCTACATCACTTGCTGCCAATACAGGAGCATCGTTAATACCGTCGCCAATAAATGCTATTTTATTATCAGGGTTTTGTTTTAACGTTTCTACTTCATTCAACTTATCTTCTGGTAACAAACCACCTTTAGCAATTTCTATATTTAATTCGGAAGCTACTTTTTGAGTAATAGAATCTTTGTCGCCTGAAAGCATCATTATTTTATTGATGCCAACATTTCGCAACTCGGTTATTGTTTGCTTAGCATCTTCTTTTAACTCATCTGCTATGACAACATAACCTGCAAATGAATTGTCTATAGATACTAATACTATAGATTCTACGATGTTTTCAGTTTCCTTCGATACTTCAATGTTGTTCGCTGTCATTAACGCTTTGTTCCCGACTAAAACAATCTTGCTATTTACAATACCTTTTAAACCCTTTCCTGCTATTTCAGATACTTCTGAAGCTTCATAATCTTCGCCGACTGCTTTATATTCTAAAATGGCATTTGCAATTGGATGTGTGGATTGTTCTTCCATAGCCATGAGGTACTTCATAAACTCTTTTTCATCCCAACCAATAGCTTTGATTTCTTTTATTTTGAAAACTCCTTTAGTAACCGTGCCTGTCTTATCCATAACCAAAATATTTATCTGGGTCATTGCATCCAAAAACGAAGCACCTTTAAATAAAATTCCGTTTTTTGAAGCTGCTCCCAAACCGCCGAAATAACCTAAAGGAATAGAAATCACCAAGGCACAAGGACAAGAAATCACCAAGAAAATTAAGGCTCTGTATAGCCAATCTCTAAAAACATAATCATCTACAAAAAAATATGGTAGAAGCGTAACACCTATTGCTAAAAAAACCACGATTGGCGTATAAATACGTGCAAATTTTCTAATGAATAATTCTGTTTTAGATTTACGAGATGTGGCATTCTGTACCATATCCAAAATTCTTGCAATGGAACTATCTTTAAATTCTTTGATGGTTTCTAATTCAATTACACCGTCCAAATTTATGCTGCCAGCAAATTCTTTTTCGCCTTTTGCAATAGTGTCGGGTTTACTTTCGCCTGTTAATGCTGCTGTATTAAATGAGCCTTTTTCGGAAAGTAGGATACCATCTAAAGGAATTTTTTCTCCAACACGGACTTGCACTTTTTCGCCAATTTCAACCGTTTCTGGACTTACGGATACATAATCATTGTTTCGATATACCAAAGCTTCATTTGGTCTTACATCCAGTAAGGCTTTTATATTTCCTTTTGCTCTGTTAACTGCTGCATTTTGGAATAACTCCCCAACCGCATAAAACAACATTACTGCAACACCTTCAGGATATTCGCCAATAATAAACGCACCAATAGTAGCAATGGACATTAAAAAGAACTCTGTAAACACGTCGCCTTTTTTAATACTTTCCCAACCTTCTTTTACCACAGGAAGTCCAACTGGCAAATAAGCAATGCCATACCATATAATGCGAATCCAATCTTTAAAAAAGGTAACTTCAAAATAGTCCAACCCAATACCAATAATTAGCATTGAAAAACTTATGATTGCTGGAAAATAGGCTTTAATATTACTTGAACTGCCACTATGATTGTGACCATCATTGTGATTATGTTGCACTTCCGAATTTGGTTTTAAATCTCTTAAATTAACTTTCTTCTTTTTCATTTAATATTGAATAATGTTTTAATATCATTAGGAATAGGCATACTCTTTAATGGTGGTACATTTGCACCACCAGTATTTCCAAGTGGGACGTGATTTATAAATGATTTCCAACCACCAATAAGTAGCCTAATTATTTGTCCAAATACCTCTTTGTTATTTTTTTGCATTAAGCCAAACTTTAACATTAACCCATGTGAATAGGTATGCTCAATTGGGTAGGATTGACCTATAATATGGCTTCTTTCTAAATGATACCAAGCATCACCATACTGCTTATTGCTTAAATGATAGCGGTATTGCTTCAATTCCTTGTTATAGGCTTGTTTAAGCTGTTGAGGTATTTTTATGTTAAACTTTATTTCCGTTAATTTTGGATTAAAATAGTTTAATATTTAATGCAATGGAAGTGCATTTATTGACCGCTACATTTATCGCAAATCCCTTTTACAACTAAGTTCACGTTTTCTGACACAAAGCCTTCTGGTACTTTAATTTGGGGAATCTTATGCTCTGTTAAGCAAATGGTTTCGCTACAGTTATTGCAATGAAAATGCAAATGCAAATCTGTTTCTATTTCACAATGACATCCGCTTTCACACAAAGCGTATTTATTGATTCCAGTACCATCATCTATTTGATGCACAATCTCCTTTTCTTCAAATGTTTTAATAGTTCTGTACAAAGTGGTTCTATCTGCTTTTTCAAAAGCATTTTCTATATCACTTAATGTAACTGCTATTTGTTTATTAGCAAGAAACTTATAAATCAATAAACGCATTGCCGTAACACGTATATCTTTTGACTCTAATAATTGTTCTATTGTTTGCATAATTAATGTTCGTGTTCTGCTTCGCCTTTTTTCATTTCTGCTATCAGATAATAGGCATTATTAAAGGCAAATTTTGTATTTGGCTTTATATCCTTCGAAAATTGTACTGCTATCCAATTGCTATCTTTTTCTCCCAAAAGCACCTCAACTGGCTTAAAGCTCCAATCGTCATTTTCTCTTTCTGCTGAAAACACATAAAATCTATCTCCTTCTTTTACAATGGCACTTTCGGGCAACGCCATAGTTTTCGTATTTTCAGTTTGGATTTTTCCTTGGATATACATTCCAGGAATTAAGTTACCTTTCTTGTTTTCAATTTCAGCGTGTACGTGAACTGCTTTAGGATTATCTTCAAATGTTTTACTCACTGAATAAATTTCTGCTATTAGTTCTTCATCTTGCATTGATTGCACATTAAAGGTTACTTTTTGACCTTTCTTTACTTTATACACATCTTTTTCAAACACCATTAAATCAGCGTGTACGTGATGTGTATTTACTATTTCAAAGAGTTCGGTTTGAGGTTCAACATACTGTCCTGTTTTTACTTCTACCTTTTGCACATAGCCTTCAATTGGACTACGTAATGATATACTTTGAGCAATTGTTCCATTTTGTACTGATGACGAATTAATGTTTAATAACCTCAATTGAGCCTCCAATCCCTTAACCATAGCTTTAGAGGCATCATATTCTGCTTCAGCTTTTTGGTAATTTGCACCAGATCCAACTCCTGCATCGTACAATTTTTTTTGTCGCTCATAATTCTTTTTCAAAAAATTACTATCACTATACGCATTTAAATAATTAGTCTGCATTTGAATAATATTTGGATGTGACAGATATGCGACAATTTGACCTTTGTTCACTTTATCGCCTTCAATCACTTCAATAGAAACCACATTGGCACCAACTACTGATGTTATGGCAGCCTCACTTTGTGGTGGCACTTCCAAAGTACCGTTTGCTTCTATATAACCACTCATATTGCGTAATGCAATAGTGTCTATCTTCATTTTTAAGGCTTCAAACTGTTGTTGTGTAAGCATCACTTCTTCACGTTCACCAAGGTTATCGCTTTCTTCAGTCTTTTGTTCTTCGTTATGTGAATTTTTATCGCCTTCTTTATAGTCTTCTTTATTACCGCAAGCAACAACTAAAAATGAAACTGTTAGTAGTGCTAAAATTATATATCGATTGTTTTTCATTGTCTTATTGATTAAAATATTGTAGTTGAAATATGCTCTCTAAATAGTTTACTAAAGCTGTTTGTGCTTCCAGTTCCGATTGAATTGCTTCTTTTATAAGTTGTGTAAACGCTGTGTAATCAATCTCTCCTTCTCTGTAAGCAAACAAAGCACCAGTTTTTTGTTCTTTAATAAGTGGTAATACTTCATTCTTATAAAACAGCCAAGAGGTTTTCCATTTTTGGTAATTTTCTTTAGCTTGATTAAATTTAGATTGTACTTCCTTTTGTTGGAATTGCATATTTGATTCGGCAATTTGTCTGTCAATTTTGGTTGTTCTAATTTGAGCCTTCGTTGAACCTGATAAAAACGGTATGGAAATACCAGCTTGATAAGTAAAAAATCCAGAATTTCCATCGACATTTTGCAAACCACCTTGAAGGTTGAACTTTGGTAAACTTTCGGCTTTAGCAGCTTTATAATTTGCTTCTGCCTCTGCGACTTGAAGTTGAGAAATAGTAAATAATGGGTGGGCTTCTAAACTGAAGGATTCTACATTTATTTCATTCTCTATATCAATTTCATCTGAAACTGTATAAAATTTATCTGAAACCAACCATAGGTTTAACTGTTGTAAAGCAATAACATATTCACTTTTTGATTGCATAAATTGATTCTGAATCTGTAAAGCTTGATTTTTGGCTGCGGAATATTCTAATTTAGAAATGGCTTCGACTTCATAATTTAGCGCTACTGCTTTTTCAAAGTTGGTATAAATAGAATCTAACTCTTTGTATAAATTATAATTCCTTCTACTCTGTAAAGCATTTGCCCACGCTTTTTTTACTTCCAATTCTAAAGCTAATTCTGAAAGCTGAAAGGCTTTTTGGGCTAACTGAATACGTTGCTCCTGTAATTTTCTCTTTGGTGAAATACCAAACACGTCTATATTTGATTGACCAACACCAATAGTTGTATAAATTCCTGTACCATTATTAATTTCTTCGCCACCCGTATAAATTTGGGTAGTACCAAAATCGAAAGCAGTTCCTTTTAATTGTTGTTGCTTATCAATTTCGAGCTGTAGTTGTTTTAAACTTGGATAGTTTTCTTTAGCCAGTTTTACAGCTTCTTGCATCGAAATTATAGGTAACGAATCATTTATTTGTTGCGCATTTCCTGTTATTGGAAACAAAAACATAAATGCTATGACAGCAGTAACTGTAATTACTTTTTTATTTGCTCTAAACTTAAATGATTTGTTTTCTACCCAATGATACAATATAGGTAAAACGAATAATGTTAATAATGTAGAGGTTAACAAACCACCAATTACAACGGTTGCTAAAGGTCGTTGCACTTCTGCACCAGCTGATGCTGAAATTGCCATAGGTAAAAAACCTAATATATCTGTAAGCGCAGTTAACATAATTGGTCTGATTCTTCGCTTTGTGCCTTCTATGATTCTATCTTTTAGATTGGTAACTCCTTCTTCTTTTAATTCATTCAAACCACTAATCATTACCAATCCGTTTAATACTGCAACACCAAATAAAACAATAAAACCGACTCCTGCCGAAATACTAAATGGCATATCTCGTAACCACAATGCTACTACACCACCAATGGTTGCCATTGGGATTGCTATGTAAATCATCAAGGTTTGTGGTAAGGATTTTAATGCAAAATAAATCAGTACAAAAATGAGTAACAAGGCAATAGGAACAACGGTTTGTAAACGGTTACTGGCACGTTCTAAATTTTCAAAAGCACCCCCATAGCGAATAAAATAACCTGATGGTAGTTCTAATTGTGCATCTAATTTAGTTTTGATTTCGCCTACTAATGATTTTACATCTCTACCTCTTACATTAATGCCGACATAGGTTCTTCTGTTTGTATTGTCCCGACTGATTTGCATTGGACCCGCTTTGTAACTTACATCAGCTACTTCGCGAAGTGGAATTTGCGCACCAGAAGGCAAATTGATAAACAAATTTTGCACATCTGTTATGTCTTTACGATTGTGAGAACTTAACCTAACCACTAAATCAAATCGCTTTTCGCCTTCAAAAATAGTTCCTGCTATTCCTCCTGCGAATGCTGATTGTACGATTTGATTTAATGTATTTATTTGAAGCCCATATTGTGCCAGTTTACTTCTATTATAGGTAATAGTCATTTGCGGTAAACCTGTTGTAGCTTCCGCTTTCATATCTCCAATACCTTCTGTACCTGCAATGATTTTAGATATTTCTTCTGCTTTTTGCGATAGCACATTTATATCTTCTCCGTAAAGTTTTATGGCAATGTCTTCTCTCACACCTTCAAGCAATTCATTAAATCGCATTTCAATGGGTTGGGTAAACTCATAATTCACACCGGGAATTATTTCCACAGCTTTTTTCATTTTTTCAATGAGTTCGTCTTTTGTTTCAACAGTTGTCCATTCGCTTTTTGGTTTCAAAATCACAAAAACATCGGCTAAATCCATTGGCATTGGATCTGTTGGAATTTCGGCAACGCCGATTCGACTTACAATTTTTTCAACTTCTGGAAAATTTGCTTTTACAATTTGTTCAATTTTTGTAGTTGTTTCAATAGTTTCAGTAAGAGAACTACCTGGTTTTAAAATGGCGTGAAATGCAATATCGCCTTCATCCAATTGTGGAATAAATTCACCACCCATTCTTGTAAACATAAAAACTGCGATACCAAATAAGATAACAGAAACGCCAATTATTATTTTTCCTTTCTTTAAAGCTTTTTCTAATAGCGGTTGGTATTTACCTTCTACCCAATGCACAAATTTATCACCATACGATTGTTTGTCATTTTTTGGTGCTCTTAAAATAAGTGCTGACATCATTGGAACGTAGGTTAAACAAAGCACCATTGCGCCTATCATAGCAAAAATAAATGTCAACGCCATAGGTTTGAACATCTTACCTTCAATACCTTCTAATGCTAATATTGGCAGAAATACAATTAAAATAATCAGCTGTCCGAAAAAGGCAGCGTTCATCATTTTTTTTGAGGCAACTGCCGCAACACCGTCACGTTCTTTAGATGTCAATTTCCTTTTCTTTAGAACTTGTGAAGCAATTATAAAAACGGTACTTTCTACAATTATTACAGCACCATCGACAATAATTCCGAAATCAATTGCTCCCAAACTCATTAAATTTGCCCAAACATCAAAAACATTCATTAGTATAAATGCAAACAAAAGAGATAAAGGAATTGTTGAAGCCACTATTAAACCACCACGCCAATTTCCTAATAAAAAAATGAGTACAAATATTACTATCAATGCACCTTCAATTAGGTTGGTAGCAACCGTTGAAGTTGTTTCAGCTATTAATTTGCTTCGGTCTAACAAAGGTTCGATTATGACTCCTTCTGGTAATGACTTTTCAATTTGAGCCATTCTCACTTTTACCTTCTCAATAACATCGTTTGAATTAGCCCCTTTAAGCATCATAACCAAACCACCAACTACTTCGCCTTCGCCATCTTGGGTTAAAGCTCCATAACGAATTGCAGAGCCAAATTGTACCGTAGCTATATCGCCAACGGTAATTGGAATATTGTTTGTGTTTTTAACTGTAATCTTTTTAATATCCTCTAAACTACGCACCAAACCTTCTCCACGAATAAAATTGGCTTGATGGTTTTTTTCAATGTATGCTCCACCTGTGTTTTGATTATTAGCCTCAAGTGCTTCAAAAACATCGGTAATTGTCAGACCAATAGCTTTTAGTTCGTTTGGGTCAACAGCAACTTCGTATTGTTTAATTTTTCCACCTATGGCGTTTACCTCAACGACACCTTCTACCATAGCCATTTGACGCTGTACAATCCAATCTTGCATTGTACGCAAATCTGTAACCGAATATTTGTCTTTGTATTCTGGTTTTACTTTAAGTGTGTATTGATAAATTTCTCCCAAACCAGAAGAAATAGGTCCCATAGTTGGCTCGCCGAAACCACTCGGAATCTGTTCTTTGACTTCGTTTAGCTTTTCAGCAACTAATTGACGTGGCAAATAGGTTCCCATATCATCGTCAAAAACAATAGTGACTACAGATAAGCCAAAACGAGAAATGGAACGAATTTCCTTTACATCAGGCAGGTTGCTCATAGCAACTTCCACTGGGTAGGTTACAAATTGTTCGATATCCTCTGTACCTAAATTGGGTGCTTGTGTAATGACTTGAACTTGGTTATTGGTAATATCTGGAACAGCATCGATGGGTACTTGGGTCATACTCCAAATACCTGCTCCAACAATGGTAAGCGTGAGCAAACCAATAATGAATTTGTTATTGATTGAAAAATCAATGATTTTATTAATCATAGAAAATGTTTTAATTCAGTTAAACTTTTCGGTATTTCTGATAAAAAAAATAGAATTACACGAAATGAAAAGAACCTTTTAGGCTCAAAATTGGATATAGTTATCCTTTAAAAAACTGAATTATACCCTTGGAGGCTGTAAAATGGAATTATTAAAGTCTTTTTCTAAGCCATCAGCATGAAAAAAAACTTCAGTAGAAATATCAGTAGAAGCTGCCATAAAATCTGATTGATTAAAATTTGTGGCATGAATATGACAACAATGACATTGACAGAAAGGCGAGCATAAATCAAAATCCAAATGACCATCACTTGTGCTTTGTGAAATTTCTGTTTTGAGTTCATCAGTAACTACGCTATTATCTTCACAGGGGGAGAAGTTAAGCGCCAGAAAATAAATTGATAAGATGAATGCTACTACTTTCATTAGAGCAAATATATAAATTATTTAATGCAATGGTTGTGCAAACTTATTTAGAGTTTACGGAGGTAGATGAGATTCTAAGTTAGTATTAAAAATAGTCTGCCAGTTGTTTAGCTTGTTCCGTTTGTGATTTTCCTATGTATTTCAAAAACATAGATTCTTTGGTGTGTCCCGTTACACTCATTAATAATGGAGTTGGGATTTCACCAAAATTATTAGAAGCAAATGAACGTCTGCCAATATGACTACTTACAAGTTCCCATTTTTCGTATGTGCCTAACTTTTTCCGTAATGTATCAGAGTCCATTTTACTGCCCTTTACTTTTTGATTCAATTTAGCAGCTTGGCAAACATCTTTTATATAGTCATTGTATTTTTGGTCGCTTATTTGTCTAGGGAATTCTCCATTTCTTTTATGCAATATCTCTAGTACCTTCGGATGAAGTGGAACAGCAATCGTGGTATTGGTTTTCAATTGCGTAAACTCAACCAAATAAATCTTTTTTCCTTTCCTGTTTTTTTCTGGTCGAACCATAGATTTATCAAATCTCATAAAGTCCGAAACTCGTTGTCCAGTATAACAGCTAATCAATAACCAATCTCTAGCATTATCCAAATATTCGGGTAAGTCCTTAACTTCTGCAATAGCTTTGATTTCTTCATTTGTTAGATAAATGAAATGTGTTTTTTTGAGATTCAATTTCCACCGAAATACCTCTTTACTTATGGTTTTCTCTTTCTGAAAAGCATATTTACAAAGTGTTTTAATCAACCCTAAATCTCTAGTGGTGGTATTATAATTATAGTCCGAAAAAACTTTCTCAAATTCCTTTCTGAAATCGTCATTAATATCACTCATTAGAATGGTTGACTTATTGAATTTGTTCTTACGCTTTTTTAGTTTGCTTTTTAGGGTACTGTATTTTTTTGTCGTTCCATATTTTAATTCGGGATGCTCTTTTATGTAGTAGTCAATAAATTCAGTAAGTGTATTTGGAACTTCTTTATTTAGATTTGGATTATGGTATTCATCAATAACAGTTTGTAACCAATCTTTGTCTACATTTAGAGGGTTGATTTTAGCAAATTCTTGAAGCACATAATTTTCAATCCTATTCAACTCATTATTTACCTCATTCTGTTTATTGCTCAAATCAATATCCTTTAATCTTTTCAAAGGGTGAACTTTTTTCCAATATGCTTTTGCGCTTAGTTTTGGGTTATCAATTAAATCCTCTCTTGAATAGATAAGGTATTTCGAGTTTGCGCCTAATACATAATCGTTACCGTCCTCTCGATATAACAGCCTTACAGTTAAAGGAGCGTTTTCTTTTGTTGAGCGATACAGATAGTTAATTGATGCCATATTGCATGTTTTTAGTCTCTTGTTTTACATCTTTTGCATCGTTTGCATCGTTTCGCCCTTGTAACTTACTGTATTTGAGTTCAATGTAAAAGATGTAAAAAATGCACTTTCAAAACAAACTTTTTTATTTTCAAAAATAGTAAAAATAAAGTGAGTCTGTACAGTTTTTGTACGGCAAATGTGTGCTTAGTTTAATTTTTGTAAATTCGTATTAAGAAGTTATATCCTTGTTTATACTGTAAATAAAGGGATAACCATTAATATTAATAAGTATCGTTTTATATGAATTAATATAAAAGTAGTCCAGTTCCCGCTACTAAGAAAACCTCTTGAGAGATCAAGAGGTTTTTTTTTGCCTTGAAACCGGCGCTTGCAGCAGTGTTTCGAACATTCTATGCTGTTGAATAGGATGTCTCACGATTAATAATTTCGGTGTCACTTCGAGTGATGCCCTGAAAGGGCATTGTATCGAGAAGTATATTATACCACTCACCACTCACCATTCACCCTTCACGTACCAATGTCATTCCGAATGCAATGAGGAATCTCATACAGTGTTTTAGTTCGTCTAGAATAATTACTTTTTCCTAACTCCTAACTCCTAACTCCTAACTCCTAATTCCATCCCTTCACCCTTCACCACTCACTCTTCACCATTTCCCGCTCACTGCTCACTGTTCACTGTTCATCTGCCAATGTCATTCCGATGCGCCGCAGGCGTAGAGGAATCTCTAGATTCTTCGCTTCGCTCTGAATGACATTGAGATGCGTATTCCGAATGCAATGAGGAGTTCTTTTCTTTTCCCATTGCCGGAAAAAGAAACAAAAAGGTCTAGGCCTTACGGTTCTTGTTCACCCGTTACGTCCTCCATTCTAAACACACACAACTCGCTGTCTATGGCAGCTCAGACAGTGTTTAGTTTTTAACGAATGTTCGGACTACGGGTCCCGAAGTCGAATCGTATGGCCGGTTTTGATGCTAAGCAACTTTATCCCTTCACACTTTACCCTGCTCACTGCTCACTGCTCACTGTTCACTAACAACCCTTCACCCTTCACCCTTCACTCTTAACCATTTCCCGCTCACTGCTCACTGTTCATCTGCCAATGTCATTCCGATGCGCCGCAGGCGTAGAGGAATCTCTAGATTCTTCGCTTCGCTCTGAATGACATTGAGACTGTCATTCCGAATGGAATGAGGAATCTCATACAGGGTTTTAGTTCGTCTAGAATAATTACTTTTTCCTAACTCCTAACTCCTAACTCCTACCTTACTCGCACATTCTCCTGTAAGAAAATATTTTCAGAGTTTCGGGAACGCGTTTCTCATGAAATGCGTATCTTTATGTTGCTGAAAATCAAGTATTTTACCCATTTCTCCCATACTTTCCCAACCTAGTTAAGCGCTTATGGTCTTCACCACCGGTGAAGCAATCATGTATCACTAACGATTAACTAAACACAACCATTATGAAAAAAGCAATGTTATGCACCTTGGCTGCACTTATACTCTGCTGCGGCAGTGTGCTGCAAGCCCAAGAAATGAAAGTTAAGAAGTACGACAACCCCGAGTGGGTGCGCATGGCGTACGTTAAGTTCAAACCTATGATGAAGGAGAAGGCGCAAGCCATCATCAAGGATTATTTTATGAAAGCCGATATGAACCTTGGCAATACCGGTCCTATGTCCTTTGAAATGGCATCAGGGGAATACGACATGCTCGTGATCTTTCCCTTGGAGGAGGGCATCGAGACACTCAATTACGAGATGAGCCCGGACGATGTGAAATGGATGAATGAAATGAGCAAACTCACCGGTGGTATGGACAAGGCCATGGCAAAACTTCAGGAGTTCTATTCGTATGTGGCTGACTGGGATTCAGAATTGGCGCGAAAACACAACTAACGAAGCCATAGCGTTAACGGCCGGTGGTATTCCCATCGGCTTTTTTTAGTTCTTGATCCAAACCTTCCAAAAAGGCCGCTGCTTTTTCTAAATGCCCTTTTCGGGTGTCGGGATCCATACGGTCTAGGGTGCTCAATAACATGCCTAAGCGGGGTTGGGATTCGAAGAAATCCCTGTGCTCGTGCATATACCGCCAAAAGAGTCCGTCCCACACCTCCTGCCAAGACCCTTTTTTGTAATTACTCATCTTCATCAAATAGTTGCTGCCGCTTATATAGGGCTTGGTGGCGAACAGACCGCCGTCTGCAAACTGACTCATCCCGTACACGTTGGGCACCATCACCCAGTCGTAGGCGTCGATAAAGAATTCCATAAACCAGCGGTAGACCGCGTCCGGGTCGAACTCACACAGCAACATAAAGTTCCCTAAGACCATGAGCCGTTCAATGTGGTGGCAATAGCCTGTGTCCAGCACTTTTTGGATGGTTAGGTCCACGGGGGGTATGCCGGTGGTGCCGTCATAGAAGGAGGGCGGTATGGGTCGGTTGAAGTTCCAGAAGTTGCGGGTACGGGCAAAACTACCTTTGTGCTCATACATGCCCCGCATGAATTCCCGCCAACCCATGATCTGACGCACAAACCCTTCGGTGGAATTGATAGGGACGTCGTGGGCTTCGGCAAAGGCCAAGGCACGGTCGATCACCTCATGGGGGGTGAGCAGCCCCACATTCAGCATGGGGGTAAGGACACTGTGGTGCAGGATGACAGCATCGGAGACAATGGCATCTTCATAGGGTCCGAATGCATGGAAGCGTTGCTCCAGAAACGCATCCAGCCAGTCGGAAGCGGTTTCAAAAGTATACGGATAGCGAGGGGTATCGCTCAGATTGCCTATGTTTTCTGAAAAGTGGGTCGCCACATAGTCCTTTGCTTCCTTGTACACATCGGTGGCATCCGGAAACGCTACGGGTGGCGGCGTCTTCTTGGCGGGATACTTCTTGCGGTTCTCGGTGTCG
>NZTP01000025.1 GCA_002696485.1 Altibacter sp.
AGTATTGGCCCATGGTGTAACTGGCAACACGTCTGGTTTTGGTCCAGAAGAGTCTAGGTTCGAGCCCTAGTGGGCCAACAAAATGTAAATCCCAATCTTGAAAAAGGTTGGGATTTTTTGTATTTAATATTACTGCCGTCAAACTGGGGGCCTATATCTTCAGGTTTATGGAAGGACGTCGATGGGCCTTTTTGAACGGTAGCATGTTCGGCGATGACGACTCGTAAATATCGACTAGCGCTGTTTGTACGGAACGCTTTCACTAAGCAGTCGCCATGTATAGCCCAGTTCGCTTTTTGCGTCAAGATCGAACACCGAATAATAGCGCAGCATGTAACCGGGATTCGCAGGATCTATCGTGATGGGTATCAGGGTGTCGCTCACATGACTTTTATGAATGGCGAACCGGTTGACGACCAATTCCCAACGACCGTTTTGAAATTGATACAAATAGTACTTATTGAAGTTCGGATCCTTGATCTTGGCGGTGACTAACAAGAGATCACTCTCAAATTCGTTGAATCGAAGGCTCGACAAGGAAGCGCCAACGGTTTCAGGAATGCGAATGGGAGGAATGGCAGCGTCTTCGAATGCGATCTCTGTAACACCCAATGATGTATCCACCCCTTTTACATAGGCATAGAAAGGTGTTTGTTTGGTTATAAAATTTGCGGTAACAGCTCCCGACGGAAGTATCGGCTCGGAAATCACAGGGTTTTCGATCACCGCTTCAGTTTCAGTTTTCGGCTCCGGTTCTCCTATAATGTTCTTTGAGCCTTGTGTGGTCGAGCCCCCACAGCCTTGAAGCATTAAAAATACTATTCCGCAACCAATTATTCGGGTCATCGTATCTTGAATGTGATCACCGGCATCTTGGCATGATTTACGAGGTCTTCACTAATGCTGCCGTTAAAGAAATGCGAAAGTCCTTTGCGGCCGTGGGTGCTCATTCCAATGAGTTGCGCTTTGGTATCCCGGGCGTAGTTCAAGATCCCTTTTTCTACAGAAGTATCGTTATAAATGTTCAAGGTATATTGACTTGCATTGGTACCTTTTACAAAATCTTGCATCATCCTATGAGCTTCGGCACTGGTCCTAAAATCGTTCGGGGTGTTGATGTAGAGCAAGTGCAAGGTAGCACCTACTGCTTCGGCAAAATCCAGCGCATCGTTGAAACTTCCTTTACATTCTTCAGCAAAATCTGTTGCAAACACAAAATCTTCAATATTGAAGACCGGATGATGGTTCTTGATTACCAGCACCGGAATTTTTGAGGTGCGCACTACTTTCTCGGTGTTACTCCCTATAAACATCTCTTTAAAACCACTGGCGCCGTGTGATCCCATAACAATAAGATCAATATCATTTGCAGAAACTGCTTCACTCACATCTTCGTAGATCTCGGCATGCCCAATAGCCTCACGAACTTCGACATCCTGCAAATAAGGCTTTTGTAGGAGTTCTTCAAAATTCTTTTCAGCCAGTTTTATAAAGTAAAGCGACTCAGGGAGGCTTCCGCCGCTGCCGGATCTCGCTAAATGCAAAGGCAGATCTAACGAGTGTAATAAATAGATTACACTCGCGTGTTTTTTTGCCATTTGAACAGCGACTTGCAATGCATTTTCAGCTTGAGAAGAGAAATCTGTTGGGACTAAAATTCGTTTCATATACGGTGATTATTTCGGTTGATTTGTAACAATTAAATTACAAAAATAAAACGGGCAGCACCCGTTTTTTTAATATTAAAAAATGTAGTATATTTGCAGCGAATTTGATACGTAACTAGCTGAGGGGACAAAAAAGTCCCCTCTTTTTATAGCTGAAAATGATGCGGGAAAAGGTAACACAACTTCTGGAACAGGCGTTAGAAAAGAACAAGTCTTTATTTTTAATTGATTACAGTATTTCTGAAGCGAACCATATTCGTGTTATTTTGGATGGTGATAAGGGTGTTTCGGTGGAAGATTGTATCGCAGTAAGTCGAGAGATCGAACATAATCTGGATAGAGAAGAAGTAGATTTCTCTTTGGAAGTGATGTCGGCAGGTGTTTCAGAACCTCTAAAATTACCGAGACAGTACAAAAAGAATGTAGGCAGGACGCTAAAACTTAGAACTAAGGACGACAGTGCTTTTGAAGGCACGCTCGTTTCGGCCACAGAAGAGGCTGTGACCTTGCAGTGGAAGGCCAGAGAACCAAAACCGGTTGGAAAAGGAAAGGTCACCGTACAAAAAGAAGCGGTGTTGCCTTATAAAGATATTGCGGAAGCAAAAGTGATGATAACATTTAATTAAAGGATGATATGGAAAATTTAGCGTTAATTGATTCTTTTTCAGAATTCAAAGACGATAAACTGATTGATAGAGTAACGCTCATGGCGATACTGGAAGACGTTTTTAGAAACGCTTTAAAGAAGAAGTACGGTAGTGACGATAATTTTGATATTATTATTAACCCCGACAAAGGAGATTTGGAGATATGGAGAAACCGTGTTGTGGTAGCCGACGGTGAAGTAGAGGATCCTAACGAAGAGATCTCGTTGTCTGCAGCACGTAAGATCGAGCCCGACTTTGAGATTGGTGAGGATGTTTCGGAAGAAGTAAAATTAATTGACTTAGGTCGTCGATCTATCTTGGCCTTGCGTCAAAATCTTATTTCTAAGATCCATGAGCACGACAACACCAATATTTATAAGCATTTTAAAGAATTAGAAGGAGAAATCTACACCGCCGAAGTACACCATATTCGCCACAGGGCAGTCATACTTTTGGACGACGACGGGAATGAGATCATCCTTCCTAAGGATAAGCAAATTCCATCGGATTTCTTCAGAAAAGGAGATAACGTGCGCGGTATCATTGAAAGTGTAGAGCTTAAAGGAAACAAACCCACGATCTTGATGTCTCGCGCAAGCCCTTTGTTCCTTGAAAAATTGTTTGAACAGGAAATCCCGGAAGTATTCGACGGATTGATTACAGTAAAGAAGGTCGTTCGTATCCCGGGAGAAAAGGCAAAAGTAGCTGTGGATTCATACGACGACCGTATCGATCCTGTGGGCGCATGTGTAGGGATGAAAGGATCTCGTATTCACGGAATCGTTCGTGAACTGGGTAATGAGAACATCGACGTTATCAATTACACCAACAATCTTAACCTATTCATTACGCGTGCATTGAGTCCGGCGAAAGTGACTTCGATCAAGATCAACGAAGAAACAAAACGTGCTGAGGTAATCCTAAAGCCGGAAGAGGTTTCTAAAGCGATTGGTAGAGGCGGTCACAATATACGATTGGCAGGACAGCTAACGGGTTATGAGATCGATGTGTTGCGAGAAGGCGCTGAAGAAGACGTAGAGTTGAGAGAATTTTCCGATGAGATCGAAGATTGGATCATTGCCGAATTCCATAAAATTGGTTTGGACACCGCAAAGAGTGTCTTGGAACACGACATCAACGACCTAGTAAAACGTACCGATTTGGAAGAAGAAACCATCCGGGAAGTAATAAGTATATTAAAAGAGGAATTTGAAGAGTAGTATAAAGATTAACTACTTTTATCATATATTAAGAGAATAACAGGAGAAAGCATTTTTATGGCTGAAGTAAAAACGATAAGGCTTAACAAAGTATTACGCGAATTCAATATCTCATTGGACCGTGCCGTGGAATTTCTAAGTTCCAAAGGACACGAAATAGAGGCACGTCCTACTACAAAGATCTCGGGAGAAGAATACCAAGTGCTATTTGAAGAGTTTCAAACCGATAAGAGCAAGAAGGTAGCTTCCAAGGAAGTAGGGGAAGAAAAGCGTAAAGAAAAGGAAGAGCTGCGTTTGGCGCGGGAACGCGAGTTAGAGGAAAAGGAGAAAAAAGAAGCTTCCAAAGTTATTAAGGCCGAAGCAAAACTTGGCGGACTCAAGCAAGTCGGGAAGGTAGATCTTGAAGGGGATAAGCCCAAAAAAGAAACGGTTGCTGAAACTCCTGCGGAAGTCAAAGAACCGATAAAAGAAACACCTAAGACCGAAACGCCGGTAGTGGAAAAACCTGTTGCCGAGAAAAAAGAGGAAGCTCCAACAAAAGTTGAAGCTAAAATCGAAACTCCTAAACAAGAGACTCCTAAAACTGAGGAAGCTACGCCTAAGAAGAATGATGTTGTTGAGACCAATTATAAAAAACTGGATGGGCCTAATTTTACAGGAGAAAAAATCGACCTCACCCAGTTTAAAAAACCTGAAAAGAAAAAAACCGAGAAAAAGGACGATAAATCTTCCGAAAAGAAGGGACGTCGTCGTCGTATAAGTAAAGAACCTTCCAAAAGTGGCGGTAATTTTAGAGACAACCGAGGTGCCGGTCGTAAAGGCACCGGACGCTCAAATGTCCCTAAAGAAGAGCCTAGTGATGAAGAAGTACAAAAACAAGTACGGGAGACCCTGGAAAAACTTCAAGGGAAATCATCCAAAGGGAAAGGAGCAAAATATCGAAGAGAAAAAAGAGACAGTCACCGTCAAAAAACGGAGGATGATCTGGCACAACAGGAGGCAGCAAGTAAATTGCTTAAAGTTACCGAGTTTGTAACTGTAAGTGAGGTTGCCACGATGATGGATGTTCCTGTTACCAAGGTTATATCGGCCTGTATGTCACTGGGAATGATGGTGACCATGAACCAACGTCTTGATGCCGAAACACTTTCTATTGTTGCCGATGAGTTTGGCTATGAAGTAGAATTTGTTACTGCCGACATCGAAGAGTCTTTCGTAGAAGAAAAAGATGCTCCGGAAGATCTCGAGCCCAGAGCTCCTATAGTAACCGTGATGGGACACGTGGATCACGGTAAAACATCTTTACTGGATTACATTCGTGAAGAGAACGTGATTGCCGGGGAATCTGGTGGGATCACACAGCATATTGGCGCCTACGGCGTGCAACTGGAGAACGGTCAAAAGATCGCCTTCTTGGATACACCGGGTCACGAAGCCTTTACGGCGATGCGGGCAAGGGGAGCTCAAGTTACCGACTTGGCCATTATCGTGGTAGCAGCAGACGATGATATCATGCCGCAGACCAAAGAGGCTATAAGTCATGCACAAGCAGCCGGAGTACCTATTGTTTTTGCGATCAATAAGATCGACAAACCAACGGCCAATCCCGAGAAGATCAAGGAAGGACTTGCGCAAATGAATTTGCTTGTAGAAGATTGGGGAGGAAAGATCCAATCCCACGATATTTCAGCTAAAACCGGACAAGGTGTACCTGAATTATTAGAAAAGGTATTGCTTGAGGCCGAATTACTTGAATTAAAAGCGAATCCAAATCGATCTGCATACGGAACTGTAGTGGAAGCCTTCTTAGATAAAGGGAGGGGCTATGTATCGACCATTTTAGTACAGGGAGGAACTTTAAAAGTAGGAGATTACGTATTAGCAGGACAGAACAGCGGAAAAGTAAAAGCCATGCACGATGAGCGTGGGAATAATATCAAGGCAGCCGGACCCTCGACACCTGTTTCTATTCTAGGACTCGACGGTGCGCCTCAAGCGGGGGACAAGTTCAATGTCTTTGAAGATGAACGAGAAGCCAAGGCTATTGCTACCAAACGTACACAGTTACAGCGGGAGCAATCGGTTAGAACACAGCGTCATATTACATTGGATGAAATAGGAAGACGAATTGCACTAGGTGACTTTAAAGAGTTAAATATTATTCTTAAAGGAGATGTGGATGGCTCTGTGGAAGCGTTAACAGATTCATTCCAAAAGCTTTCTACGGAAGAGATTCAAGTGAATATTATCCACAAAGCTGTGGGTCCTATTACTGAAAGTGATGTGTTGCTGGCGTCTGCTTCCGATGCAATCATTATTGGATTTAACGTGCGACCTATGGGGAATGCGCGACAAATCGCAGATAAAGAAGAGATCGATATTAGAACCTATTCCATTATCTATGACGCGATCAACGATCTTAAAGACGCAATGGAGGGAATGCTATCTCCGGAAATGAAAGAGGAGATCACCGGTACTGCCGAAATTCGGGAAACCTTTAAAATATCTAAAGTGGGAACTATTGCAGGATGTATGGTTCTTAGTGGTAAGATCTTTAGGACCTCCGGAATACGATTGATTCGTGAAGGCGTGGTTGTGTATACTGGAGAATTGGAATCTTTAAAGCGATTCAAGGATGATGTGAAAGAAGTTTCAAAAGGGTACGACTGTGGAATCCAAATAAAGAACTATAATGACATTCAAGAAGGGGATATTATAGAAGCCTTCCAAGAAGTTGCTGTCAAGAAGAAACTCAAGTAATGACGCTATAATATATTATTTAAAAAACGCCTCCCACGGGAGGCGTTTTTTAATTTCATCATACATATATCCCATATTATAACATGACCCTTCATTTATGAATGGCGACCTTTAAATGCCTGAAATACTGCAAAAAACGCAGACGAAAGTTTGGATTTAAAAAATCTTGTCTTACATTTAGAATGCCAACAGGCTTTATTTCCTCCCCGGTTATTGTCAAAAAAGGGAACCATTATAATGGTAATTCTGAGTAACAACCGTACTAATTCTAAACACCAAACTTATGAAAACACGTTTTTGCACCGCCTTATTCGCGTTCACCATCATTACAATTAGTCAGGCACAAATTGTATCCATACCCGATACCCATTTTAAGAATAAACTGATAACCCATGATCCCATCATCGATACGAATACAGATGGTGAGATACAGTTAAGTGAAGCTCAGGCACTCACGGGAGGTTTGTTTATAAACGGAACCTTTGCCAATCCTGGTCTCATTAGTGATCTTACAGGTATCGAAGCCTTCGTAAACATTACAGAACTGAATTGTTCTTTTAATCAGATAGGCAGTCTTCCTTTGACCAATAATTTACTTCTGGAGAAAATAGATGCACGTAATAATTTATTAAGCGCCTTGGACGTAAGTTTACAAACATCACTCATTGAGTTAAATGTAAGGAATAATAACCATATTGCTCTGGATGTGTCTAACAATGTAGCTCTTGAGATCCTTTATTGTGATTCTAATGATATAAAAGATCTGGACACCTCAGCAAATACTGCAATAACGTATTTGGAAATATCCAATAATCAAATTAGTTCTTTGGATCTTGAGACCAATGTAAATTTAGAAACCTTATCTGCAAATTTCAACGCGTTGGGAACATTGGATTTGAGCAACCAATCTATGTTGAAACGCCTTGATTGTACCGTTTGTGAACTTACATCGCTCGATATTTCAAATAGCATTGCTTTAGAGAACTTATACGTACCAGCAAATCAGTTGACTTCATTGGACCTTTCCAACAAACCGGCGTTGGAATTTGTTCGCTGCACACAAAACCAAATCACATCCTTGGGGGAGCTTAACAGTCCGTTTTTAGAGAACTTATTTGTAGATGAAAATGACCTACAGCTTTTGGATGTGAGTGACACAGGTGTGTATAGAATAAATTGTAACGACAACCCTAATCTTACCTACATTAACCTAAAAAATGGTTTAAATCAAAATATGGATACCTCAAGTACGTCACTGAATGATTTTACAAATCTTCCGGCGCTAGAGACCGTGTGTGTGGATGATGATACTTCAGCATTAACGGTATTTATTGAAGATCAAGTGGGGCATTCGGTCAATTTCACCGAAGAGTGTTTGTTGGGGCTTCAAGAAAACCAAATAGCATCTATAGTATTATTTCCAAATCCCGTAAAAAATTGGATCGATATTCGTTCTGACATAGGTATTGTAGAAATTTACATTTATTCCTCTTTGGGAAATTTACTAATTCACTTTTCTGAAATTGACAGAATACAAAAGTGCGACCTTTCGTCCCTAGACAGCGGGATGTATCTCATTAAATTAGTAGATACGGAAGACAGAAGTGTCGTTAAGAAGGTATTTAAACTATAAATATAAAAAGGCAATTTATATGAAAATTAGGTTAACTATATTCATTGTTCTAATGGGTTTCAGCGTGAATGCCCAAGAAAAGTTCAGTTATGGTTTCCATGGAGGAATCACCTACGCTGTCCTAAAAACCCCCGGATTATCATTTGATGATTATTTTTCCACAAACAGTGGTTTGTTAATAGGTATCCATGGTAATTACAATATAAGTAAGCGAAGTTCATTAGTTGCAAATCTTTCGTTTGAGCAAAAGGGGGCAATGACAAATTTTGAAGGAATTATTGACCCTTCTACAGATATGCCATTTGGTATGAATGGAGAGATAAAACTCGATTATTTGGTATTGCCTGTTTTATATAGATATACCATAGGCGGAGGAAAACTAAAGTTTTTTTTGAACGCAGGATTTTTTATGGGCATCTTAATCAATTCTGAAACAAATAATCATCCAGTAGAAGCATTTGACAACACAGATTATGGATTCTCGGTTGGTTTAGGATTCGATTACAATCTTTCAGAAAAGAATCGAATGTTCATTGAGTTTAGATCAAACATAGGGGCTACTTCTATTAGCACTTTGAGGAATTCGAATGCTACAAAATTAGAGACAGGCAGTAATACGATTGTGCTAGGTTTTACATTCTTGTAAGTAATAATAATTTAGGACAGATTCTCATGAGAGCAACAATTTTTCTCATAGTCCTTTAGAAAAGAGGAGAAATTTAAAAGAAAATTAAAAAGGCAATTTGAGATAAACGCTAACAAATAGAATTACTTAAAAACAAAAGATATGAAAATAGCAATTTTAATACTATCAGTGTTCTCGCTTCTGCACATAGGATGTAGTATTAATATATCAAATGACGAATTTGTCCCTCACTTACCCCTTATTACACAAACGGGGGAGAACACTTTTGGCTGTTATATCAATGGAGTTTTAGTCACGCCACGAGATGGGACTGGATCATTTAATGTGGAAGATAAAGGGATGCAATTTTTTGCAGGGCCTTCTTCATCAGATATTAAATACCATGAAATTCGGGTCAATGATTTTGCGAGCGATAAAACATCAAAAATTAGAATCCACATTCGAGGTTTGGATTCTATAGGAGTGGGTATTTATATTGTAAATAAAAGCAATTGTCAGCAAGGTTTTCAGTCGTTGCCAACCCATAATATTCATGGCAGAGTGTACGATTTTAACGAAAGTATCTATAAGAAATACTGTTCGCTGCCCAATTCGGGAACCATTACTATTACCAGATATGATAACGGCATATTGTCCGGCACCTTTTCTTGCAGAGCCGCAAATGAAGATGATCCAAATGATATTGTAGAGATTACAGATGGCAGGTTTGATCTTGACTTATCAAGATTACAGTATGAAGACTTTCCTTAATTATATAAAAAAAGGGCATCACTGCAATGACGCCCTACGTAAATAAACAAAACCGATTTCACTCAATGTTTCACTTATTAACACTTTAAAATTATGAGAAAATTATCATTTCTACTCGTTTTTCTCCCCATTTTAACATTTATTCAAGCCCAAAATCCACTCCCAACCAAGATCGACAGCATGTTGGTGGAGATTGATCAATCGACATTTACTTCCGGAGTTCTCTATGACAGGACGGTAGGCTGGTCCAACCTCACCTCCTTTAATGATGAAGATAAACTGGCCACTGTGGATTTGTTTGAGCAAGCTTTGTCAGATATGTATAAAGCATCAAACGAACAGAAATTTGTATCTCACCATGCGTTACGTGCAAATTATACCTCCGATACAATTCATGATATAGTTGACGTTGGAATTCTTAACGCAACATTTCATAAGCTCAATTACAAACCCGAAAATGAAGGAGAAGGAGCACTGAACAAGCAACAAGACAAATTTCAAAAGATTAATAATGATCAGCCTGTTTTCATCGAAAATCATGTTTTCCTAGCTTCTCCATTGAAAGGTGGAGTTGCGGGAAATACGATTACTTTTAAATTTGAAACATCGTTCTTGATCGAAGAAAATCCTTCAAAAGAACTCCAAACTCTTGTTGTAAATTTTGATACAAATCAAGATTACCAAGTATTTAATAATGAAGAATTTATAACAAACAGTATCTCTGTGGATTATCCTGAGTCCGGTTATAAAACCTTAACATTTGAGGCAACATTTGCCGATGGCAGTTCATTGATAACCCAAGCAGTGATTCATGTACAACGAATTATTTATGTGCCCCCAAATCCACAAATTGAAAATGGAAGAATTGATGCCGAGATACCTTTTCAAGGGTATGATGAGAACACCCCTAGACTTGGAAAATTGGATTACCGAATTTTTTATAGTTCACCCAATGCAGTATTAATGAAACCTATAATTATTATTGACGGTTTCGATCCCGGTGATAAAAGAAAGTTTGAAGATACAGATCCTCATCCTGGGAGTACGAATGAAGACCATGTTTCAATTGTCGAATTTATGAACTATATGGTCGGGGAAACATCAAGAAGTTTAATAGATGAATTAAATAATTTGGGCTATGATGTTGTTTTGGTAAATCATCCAACATATAACAGTATTAGTGGAGGAAGTATTATTGATGGTGGAGCAGACTATATAGAGCGAAATGCACTCACGCATGTCAAATTATACCAAGAACTAAATAATAGGTTGGTACAGAATAATAGTGACGAACAATTGATTATTGTAGGGCCCAGTATGGGTGGACAGATCTCTCGGTATGCATTGGCCTATATGGAAAAGAATAATATTCCTCACAATACCCGCTTATGGGTTAGTGTGGACAGCCCGCACATTGGGGCTAATATTCCTATTGGTCTACAGGCAATGGTTAACCAGGTGGCCTCCACGGGAAACATAATGGCTCAAGACTTTGTAGAAAGCCAATTAGGTGCTGCAGCTGCCAAACAGCAACTTATTGAACAGTTTAACGGTTGGAATGGGAACCAATTAAGACAAGATTACTTTAACGCCCGTGCAATAGGTCAGGGTTTTTCTGAGAATAGAGGCCATCCTTTTTTTGTGCAATTCTACAATAATCTATATAATAACCGTACGTCAAATAATAGGGGATATCCGGAGGATCTGAGAAAAATAGCGCTTGTGAATGGATCCCTGACTGGGAAACGAGATTTTTTCAACCCATTTAATGAACAATTTGACGCATTTATTGATGACGGGCAGATTGGGGCAAACATAAGGGCATTTCAAACAGTCTGCTCTCCGTGGCCTGTTTGTTGGGATGTGCATATTGGAAGTTCTGAGGCCTATAGCATGCCTGGAATCAATGGGAATGGAAAAGTTTCCAGATTCAAATATCTTTTTGACGATAAATCCAAATATGCTACTAACATAAACTCACGTGGCACCATGGACAATGTGCCGGGAGGCTGGTTCGCAGGATTCAATGAAGTAGTTGGAGATATTGATGGCACAGATCCAATAGTTCCTTCCGGAGGATTTTGGTCTTCTTGGGATGGGATTTACTCAACCATCTTTTCAATTTTTTCTGACATCATTGGGGGTGCTGAATTAACTGTTTACAATAACGAGCACGCTCATTCTTTTATCCCTACCATAAGCTCATTAGGATTTTTCAACCCGGATTTTAACTGGAATGAGAAACTTAATCGAAACTTGGTATGTACCAACGAGATCCCTTTCGACAGTTATTTCGGCCCTAAGATCAACGAAAGACATACCTCCTTTACCGAAGAAAGCGTAGCGTGGCTATTGGAAGAACTGGCCGGCAATCCGCAACCTCCTACAGTTTATTTGGAAGGTGACGATATGAATGGTCCTGCAGCTGTATGCGCTAGTGGTCCTGTAGCATACGATTTTGACATATGTACGAGTCCTCCGGTGGAGAGTTGGGAAGTGTCCGATAATTTACAGATCCTAACTTCCGATGATACTTCAGTTACGGTACAAGCTATAAATGGTACGGTGAGCGGTAGCGGTTTTATAAAGGCGGTTTACCCGTATACAGAAGTTAAAAAAACAGTTTGGGTAGGTAATCCCACGCAAGCTCCAGTAATTACAGCACTCACTCAAAATTTTCCGGATTCTCCCGTGAACTACACTTTTGAGATCGATCCAAGTATTAGTACCATACAAGGGACAGTGCTGGAACGACATTGGGGTATTTTCCCGACCTATATGGTTCAGATCATGAACGAAGAACAGGTAGTTATAACCACTCCCGCCAATGAAGGAATCATGTTAGATTATTATTATAAATTCAGAAATGAATGTGGTTGGAGCCCCCAGTCTGAAGCACATGGACATACCGTGGAAGATCCTAACGGGGACGGTGGTATCGAATCGGAAATCATCCTCTTTCCAAATTCCTCTGATGCCGAATTACACATAGATTTGCGTACAACAGCCAATGATACCTATATTTTGGATCTGTACGATCAATATGCTAATTTGCTGCATCATTCAGAATGTACCAACATTCTAAAAACTATAGATACCTATAGTTTAGATAATGGCATATATTTTCTTCATATTTCAAACGGAGAAGAGCTGGTGATAAAACAGGTGGTGATCAATCATTGATTCAAATATAGCAATACTAAAAACGCCTCGATTCGAGGCGTTTTTTTATAATTTATTTTCTACGTTCTGGCTTTAGTATAAAGGCGGAAGGAAAATTTCGCTGTATCTCGACCAAGGCCCTATCTGCATCCAACCGGGTGCTGTAATTTCCTACCCAAACCTTATAATTTGGCGTTTCATATTCTATGGAAGCAGGCCAGTTGCTATACGAACCTCGGTATTTTTTGATCACATAATTTGCTTCCGTTAGTTCGCCGTAATACAACTGAATAGTATACCCGTCCGATAATTTGTTATCCTTTTCCAGCGATTTCTTCAGCTCCAACAAAGTAGCAATTTTAGCATCTTGGTTCACGGTTAACGTAGCCTGCTGGGCCATTGCACTTCCGTATAAAAAAAGAATTATTATGCTGATTGCTAATGATTTATGTGGTGACGATATTTTCATGTATTTTTGTCTTTAGTGCAAAGGTAAACCTTAATAACTTTTAGAACCGTAAAATTATTATTTAGAATAAGTATAAATTAATCATTAACACTTTATTTGCATTTCTAAAATCGACTTTAAAGCTTACTTTTGTGCCGTTATTTATGGTGCGTTTTGCGAGCAATTAATCAACATAATGGTAACCAATTACGTGCCAAACTATTGACAATAATTTAATCATTAGTATGAAAAAGGTGAATTACCGAAATCTACCCTCACGATTGTCACTTCTCTTGTTAGTGTTCTTACTAACCTTTTCAACTACCATTTTTGCACAGGAAGAAAGTGCTAACGAGGCGGAAGCAACGGAAGCACAAACACCACCTGCCGAAGGTGTTGGGGATGTCGCCGCAGGTGAAACTTTGTTCAAGGCAAACTGTGCCGCATGTCACAAATTGGATAAAAAGGCAACCGGACCGGCCCTAAGAGGTGTTGCTGAAAAATACGATAGAGAGTGGTTGTACAAATGGATTAAAAACAGTCAGGAATTAATTCAATCCGGTGATGCCCTTGCCGTCAAGCTTTTTGAAGAAAATAACAGATCGGTAATGACAGCCTTTCCGGCGCTTACCAATACTGATATCGATAACATTTTAGCGTATACCAGTGCTCCAAAACCCGAACCGACTGTAGTAGAACTTCCTGTTGGAGGAGGCGGTGAAAGTGGAAGCGGTGTTTCGAATAATGTTATTTTGGGTGCTTTGGCATTGGTATTCTTATTGTTGGTAGTGATGTTGTTCTTGGTGACAAGTACACTAAAACGCATCGCTGAAGCAAATGGCGTTACCTATGAGGAGAAAGAAAAGAAAATGCCAATTTGGAAAGCATTCGCCCAAAACCAATTTCTAGTTTTGGTGACGTCTATCTTTCTATTGTTAGCTGCCGGTTATTTCGCCTACGGATGGATGATGCAGGTAGGTGTGGATCAGGGATATGCGCCGGTACAGCCCATTCATTATTCCCATAAAATACATGCAGGGGCCAATCAAATTGATTGTAACTACTGTCATAGTTCGGCTCGAAAGAGCAAGCATTCTGGTATCCCATCCTTGAATGTTTGTATGAACTGTCACAAAAACATTGCAGAGTATAACGGTGAGGTAGATCCAGAGAATGGATATACCAAAGAATTTTACGATGCTGAGATCCAAAAACTATACGATGCGGTAGGATGGGATGAGGCCGAACAGAAATATACAGGTGAAGAAAAACCAGTGAAATGGGTCCGCATCCATAACCTTCCTGATTTTGCTTATTTTAACCATTCACAGCATGTTACAGTTGCCGGAATCGAATGTCAAAAATGTCACGGGCCGGTAGAAGAGATGGAGATCATGTATCAATTTTCTCCATTGACCATGGGATGGTGTATTAACTGTCACAGAGAGACGAACGTAAATTTAGCAGGTAATGAGTATTACGCTAAGATTCACGAAGAACTGTCCAAGAAATACGGCGTTGACAAATTGACCATCGCTCAAATGGGCGGGTTGGAATGTGGAAAATGTCACTATTAAAATTTTATAGATAATTACAAGTAACGATATGGCATCAAACAAGAAATACTGGAAAAGTGTTGAAGAGCTAAATGAAAACAGCTCTATTGTTGAGACGCTGCAACAAAATGAGTTTGTAGAAGAAATACCTACAGATAAATTTTTGGGAGACAAAAATGTCTTGGAAGCAACTTCAACAACACGTCGCGATTTCTTAAAATATGTTGGGTTCACAACGGCCGCCGCTTCTTTGGCAGCTTGTGAAGGACCGGTGATTAAATCCATTCCTTATGTGGTGGCTCCCGATGAGATCGTACCCGGTGTAGCGAATTATTATGCTACTGCTATGGCCGATGGTTTCGATTTTGCAAACGTTCTAGTGAAAACACGCGAAGGCCGACCTATTAAGATTGAACGCAACGATCTTGCTAAAACAGGAGGTGTTAACGCACGGGTGCATGCATCTGTATTGTCTCTCTATGATGCACAACGACTGCCAACGCCTTTAATTCAAGGAGAAGAGGCTTCTTGGGAAGAGTTCGATGTTGCCGTGGCGCAAAAGATGAATGAAATGGCGGGCAAAGATATTGTTCTCTTGACACAAACATTCGCTAGTCCGTCAACTACAAAACTTATAAAAGAATTTACTGCTAAGTACCCTAATGTTCGTCATGTAATCTACGATACCGTATCTTCTTCGGAAGCTTTGGACGCGTTTCAAAGTGTGTATGGAACACGAGGTCTTGCCGATTACGATTTTTCCAAAGCTGAAGTGATCGTCTCTGTAGGGGCCGATTTCTTAGGCGACTGGCAAGGGGGTGGTTATGATGCCGGATATGCGCAAGGACGTATTCCGAAGAATGGAAAAATGTCACGCCATATTCAATTTGAAGCGAATATGACGCTTTCCGGAGCAAACGCAGACAAACGTGTTCCTGCAACACCGGGGCAACAAATTGAGATTTTAAAGGCTTTGACCGGAGGCTCTGCTGCCGGACTACCTCCTGCGATGGCTGAAGCAGTAGCGAATGCCAAAGCACAATTACAAAAAGCAGGTAGTAAAGGGGTGATCGTTACCGGATTGCCAAATGTGGCAGCTCAAAAGGCTGTTCTTTCCTACAATGCCAATAGCGAAGTGATGGATGCTGCAAAACCTCGACTTACTTCGATGGGGAACACCGCAGCGGTTCAACGTGTTATGAACGGGGTGGCTTCAGGAACGATCAAAGGATTGATCACGGTAGGGGTAGATCCTATCTACTCTTTCCCAAACAATCAATCATTTGTTGAGGGCTATAAGAACTTAGAAATGTCTATGGCATTTGCCATGAAACTGGACGCGACAGCCTCCTTGGCACAATTGGTCGCCGCCACACCGCACTATCTGGAGTCTTGGGGTGATCTTCAAATGAAAAAGGGAAGCTTTAGTTTAATGCAGCCTACCATTCGTCCGTTGTTTAACACGAGACAGTTTCAAGATTGTTTGTTGAAATGGACCGCGAATCCAAAGAGCTATTACGATTATATTAAAGAAACCTGGTCAACCGTACTAGGAGGAACTTCATGGAATCAAGCGTTGCATGATGGTGTTTTGGTGAGTGATGCTTCCGTAGATACAGATACTATCGAATCTTCCACCGACCAACTTTCAGAAACCCTCGAGAGCAATACTGCCAACGGAGCTTTGTCCTCATCTTCACAAGAAGGAGATCTTTGGCTTACCTTATATACAAAAACATCGCTTGGTGATGGCGCGCAAGCCAACAACCCTTGGTTGCAGGAAATGCCCGATCCAATTACCAGAACAACGTGGGATAACTACGTAACTGTTTCTGCAGAAGATGCTTCAGAAATGGGCTTGGAAAATAACCATGTAGCCAATGGCGGTTTGAACGGAAGCTATGTGAATGTTCGTATGGGCGATGTGGTGATTGAAAATGTACCTGTTATAATTCAGCCCGGCCAAGCAAAAGGTTCTGTTGGATTGGCTTTGGGTTATGGAAAGAAAGAAGGCATTCAGGAAGAAATGCAAACGGGCGTCAATGCGTATCCTTTGTATAAAGATTTCTCATCGGTTCAAAAAGTGAGCTTAGAAAAAGTTGCGGGTATACATGAGTTTGCGTGTGTGCAGCTTCACAATACCATGATGGGACGTGATATCATTAGAGAGACTTCTCTAGAGATATTCAATACTAAAGATGCCGAAGTATGGAATCCTATGCCCATGGTGTCAAAAGACCATCAGGAAATTCCTGTGACCTCTCCCGATGCAGATCTTTGGGAAGGTTTTGATCGCTCTGTAGGGCACCATTTTAATCTATCTATCGATCTAAACGCATGTACCGGTTGTGGTGCCTGTGTGATCGCCTGTCATGCTGAGAACAATGTTCCTGTAGTAGGGAAAGAAGAGATGCGTAAGAGTCGCGATATGCACTGGTTGCGTATTGACCGCTATTACTCGAGTGAGGAAACTTTTGAGAATGATTTTGAAAAGAAAGATAATATTTCAGGATTGGGAAGTTCTCTTTCAGAATACGGCGAAATGGAAAACCCATCTTCGAATCCGCAGGTTGCTTTCCAACCGGTAATGTGTCAGCATTGTAACCATGCACCTTGTGAAACAGTATGTCCGGTTGCAGCGACATCGCATGGACGTCAGGGACAAAACCACATGGCTTATAATCGATGTGTAGGAACCCGTTACTGTGCGAATAACTGTCCTTATAAAGTACGTCGCTTTAACTGGTTCTTGTATGCAGAGAATGACGAGTTCGATTATCATATGAACAATGATCTTGGACGTATGGTGTTAAATCCTGATGTGGTAGTACGTTCCCGTGGTGTGATGGAAAAGTGTTCTATGTGTATACAAAAAACACAATTGACCATTTTGGAAGCAAAGCGGGATGGTAGAGCGATCAAGGACGGAGAATTCCAAACAGCCTGCTCTTCAGCTTGTGATAAAGGAGCGATGGTTTTTGGAGATGTCAATGACCATGATAGCAAGATATACGAATTAGCGAATAATAATAGAATGTATCACTTACTTGAAGCGGTAGGTACAAAACCGAATGTGGTGTACCAGACGAAAGTGAGAAATACAAGCGAAGTTTAAACTAACTAAGAAATAGTAAATAAAGATATGGCGTCGCATTACGAAGCACCTATTAGAAGACCCTTAGTTACAGGCGATAAATCCTACCACGATGTTACTGTGGATGTGGCTGCCCCTGTGGAAGGCAAAGCCAATAAATCTTGGTGGATAGTATTCACTATTGCCCTAGTAGCCTTTTTGTGGGGAGTGGGGTGTATCATTTACACCGTCTCAACAGGAATTGGTGTCTGGGGACTTAATAAAACCGTGAATTGGGCTTGGGATATTACCAACTTTGTATGGTGGGTAGGTATTGGTCACGCAGGAACCTTGATCTCTGCGGTACTGTTGCTCTTCCGTCAAAAGTGGAGAATGGCGATCAACAGATCAGCAGAAGCAATGACCATCTTCTCGGTAATTCAAGCAGGTCTTTTCCCAATTATTCACATGGGTCGTCCATGGTTAGCGTATTGGGTATTGCCAATTCCAAACCAATTTGGTTCCTTATGGGTGAACTTTAACTCACCGTTGCTATGGGACGTATTTGCGATCTCTACGTATCTTTCGGTTTCATTGGTATTTTGGTGGACTGGTTTATTGCCCGACTTCGCGATGATTCGTGACCGTGCAATCACGCCATTTACAAAACGAGTTTACAGTATTTTGTCCTTTGGATGGAGCGGTCGTGCGAAAGACTGGCAACGTTTCGAAGAAGTTTCTTTGGTATTGGCCGGTTTGGCAACACCGCTTGTACTTTCGGTACATACCATTGTATCCTTTGACTTTGCTACGTCGGTAATCCCGGGTTGGCATACCACCATCTTCCCACCGTACTTTGTGGCAGGAGCGATCTTTTCGGGGTTTGCCATGGTGAATACGCTCTTGATCATTATGCGGAAGGTGTCTAATCTCGAAGACTATATCACAGTACAGCATATTGAGCTCATGAATATCGTGATCATGCTTACCGGTTCTATAGTAGGGGTAGCTTACATTACCGAATTGTTCATTGCTTGGTACTCGGGGGTAGAGTACGAACAATATGCATTCCTTAATCGCGCTACAGGACCGTATTGGTGGGCATATTGGGCGATGATGACCTGTAACGTATTTTCTCCACAATTTATGTGGTTCAAGAAACTACGTACCAGTATCATGTTCTCGTTCTTTATCTCTATTGTTGTGAACATCGGGATGTGGTTTGAACGATTTGTGATTATTGTAACATCTTTACACCGCGATTATCTACCGTCTTCTTGGACGATGTTCTCACCGACCTTTGTCGATATTGGAATCTTTATTGGAACCATTGGATTCTTCTTCGTATTGTTCTTATTATATTCCAGAACATTCCCTGTAATTGCACAGGCAGAAGTAAAATCTATTTTGAAGTCCTCCGGAAGTAAATACAAGGAGCTACGTGAAAAGCATGGAGACGATGTAAAACATTATTCTCCACTGGTTCGTGAACCGGAAGCAAATTCGACGCAGCTTGATGAAACGAGCACTGATTATACAGATACGGTAAGTCCCGGAGCGGTAGCCGACACACAGCTTCAGAAAGAAAGAACAGAAAGCCTCTTGGATAGCATTGGACGATTCGATCCTGCCACTCAAACGCAAGACGACTTAAAACTAATAAGCGGTGTCGGACCTGTCATGGAACAGAAATTACACCAATTAGGAATCTATACATTTGAGCAGGTGAGCCGAATGACCGACAGAGAATACGATTTATTGGACAGCATCATCGATGAGTTTCCCGGAAGAGCGAAACGTGACGATTGGGCAGGACAAGCAGCTAAACTTAAAAACAACTAGTAGTATGGCATCTAAAGTAATTCACGCTCTTTACACAGATGACGACATCTTAATGCAAGCCGTTAAGCAGGTTCGTAGTGAACGTTACCATATTGAAGAAGTATATACTCCTTTCCCGGTACACGGATTGGACAAAGCAATGGGCTTAGCGCCCACTAGAATCGCAATTACATCTTTTATGTATGGATTGGTTGGGTTATCTGTTGCGATCGTAATGATGAATTATATCATGATCCAAGATTGGCCGCAGGATATTGGAGGAAAACCAAGTTTTAGCTACATTGAGAATATGCCGGCTTTTGTCCCTATTATGTTTGAAATGACCGTCTTTTTTGCGGCGCACCTTATGGTAATAACATTCTATATGCGCAGTAAATTATGGCCCTTTAAAAAAGCTGAAAATCCGGATGTACGTACAACAGACGACCATTTCTTAATGGCGATCGATGCAGGTCATCACGATGTAGAAAAACTTTCAAAGTTTTTATACGATACCGGAGCATTGGAAATTAGTTTAATTGAAAATGACGAAGACCACTAATATGAAGAAGATCTTAAATATAAGCCTTACCCTTTTTGTGGCAGCTCTTTTGGTTTCTTGTTTCGATTCTAACAGACCAAATTATCAATACATGGACAACATGTATGAACCTGTTGGCTATGAAACCTATGGCAATTATGAAATATTTCCCGGGGGGCAAGAAGCGATGTTGCCTGCCGAAGGGTCCATTCCAAGAGGATGGCAACCTTACGATTATGAAAATTCTACCGCAGGTCTCGAACTGGCAAGAGCAGAATTGAAGAATCCGCTTGAAGTTACAGAAGAGAATTTAGCTGCCGGAGGACAATTGTATACCATTTACTGCGCTGTGTGTCATGGAGATAAAGGTGATGGACAAGGAATATTAGCACAACGCGAAAAGTTTTTGGGAATACCAAGCTACGGTGATGCAGGACGGAATATTACCGAAGGAAGTGTGTATCACGTTCAAATGTTTGGTCTTAATGCCATGGGGTCCTATGCGTCACAAACCAACGAATTAGAGCGCTGGCAGATTACACAACACGTCATGAACCTAACTGCTGCACTTAAAGGAGAACCTTTATTGGTGCCTGTTGGAAAGGATAGTTTGAATGTCAATACACCACAAATGGTAACGACTTCAGGAGTATCTGAAGCCACAACAGATGAAGGTGAAGATAATAATTTAGAGAATTAAGAGATTTTATAAAGATATGTATACGCTACCGAGTAAACTGAAACTTTTTGCGATCATTTTCATGGTCGTTGGAGCCATTGGTATTATTTCCGGCTTTCTCACAGCTCCAAGCACAACGGCGGAAGTTAAAGAAATGATGGCAGGGCATCACGAGGAAGGTCATGGAGAAGATCATGATGCTACTTCAATCCATGATGTATCCGACACTGCGACTACGGCCCATGATAGCGAAGAAGCACACCTTGAGCATACATTGCATCAAATGCAGAACAGACCTTGGTCTGCGCTCTATATTGCTTCTTTTTTCTTTTTTATGATTGCGTTGGGGACACTAGCGTTCTATGCAATACAGTATGCCGCACAAGCAGGATGGTCTCCGGTACTCTTTCGAGTGATGGAAGGAATTACGGCCTATCTGCCAATTGCTTCTATTATAATCTTTATCTTATTATTGCTTTCAGCATTTCACGTAAATCATATCTTCCACTGGATGGACCCCGAATTGGTCAATCCGGAAAGCGAACACTACGACAAGTTAATTGACGGAAAGAGCGGTTGGTTAAACGTACCTTTCTTCTTGATACGCGCTGCTATTTACTTATTAGGATGGAACCTTTATCGCTATATCTCTCGCAGGAACTCTTTGCGTGATGACACTGCCGAAGACAATCGATGGTTCAAGAAGAATTTTAAATTATCAGCCGGGTTCTTGGTATTCTTTATCGTAACCGAATCCATGATGTCCTGGGACTGGATCATGAGTTTCGATCCGCATTGGTTTAGCACTTTATTTGGATGGTATGTATTCGCAGGAATGATGGTTTGTGCCATTACAGTGATCGCGATGGTAACCATTGTCCTGAAGTCGCAAGGATATTTAGAATATGTAAACGATAGCCATATTCACGATTTGGCTAAATTCATGTTCGCTTTCAGTATTTTCTGGACCTATTTATGGTTCTCACAGTTTATGTTGATCTGGTACGCAAATATTCCTGAAGAAGTAACTTATTTTGTGACACGAATAGAAGATTATAACCTGCCATTCTTTGGAATGCTGGTAATGAACTTTATATTCCCGGTACTGCTCCTTATGAATAGTGATTACAAACGAGTGAATTGGTTTGTGATCCTTACGGGAATTGTAATTTTATTGGGACATTATGTAGATGTATTTAACATGGTAATGCCGGGAACGGTAGGTACTTCATGGTATATTGGTTTACCTGAAATAGGTTCCATCTTATTTTTCTTTGGACTGTTTGTTTGGGTTGTCTTTACAGCTCTTACTAAAGCTCCGCTATTGGCGAAACGCAATCCGTTCATTAAGGAGAGTAAGCATTTTCATTATTAATTAAACGTATAGAAGACAGATAACGATGACCGCATTTTTAGTAGTATTAGTAATCATTCTTTTTGGAGTTGCTGCCCTGCAAATGAGCAAGATATTTAAAATGTCAAGAGGAAAGCAAACAGACACTTCAGAGATTGCCGACGATAAGGATAACAATATTAACGGTTACCTTATGCTTGGACTTGTCTTGTTCACTTACTTACTCCTTATTGTCTGTTTTTGGAAATGGGGAGATGTATTGCTTCCAAAAGCAGCTTCAGAACACGGTACTGGAATAGATAACCTCATGTTGGTCTCTATGATCCTTATTTTCATTGTAGGGTTTTTTACATTGTGGTTGCTTAGTTACTTTGCTTTTAAATATAGAGGTAAAACAGGACAAAGAGCTACCTTCTTTGCCGATAATGACAAACTGGAATTTATATGGACCATCATTCCGGTAATTGTGTTGGCAGGTCTTATTATCTACGGATTGTTTACTTGGACCGATATCATGAATATCGATACTGAAGATGACCCCATGGTGGTTGAACTCTACGCGTATCAATTCGACTGGAGAGCTCGTTACGGGGGAAATGATAATACCTTAGGAGAAGCAAACGTTCGATTGATAGAAGGAGTGAACCAATTGGGAGTGGATGCCTCAGACCCGAATGCTCAAGATGATATTGTGGTGAACGAATTACACTTACCTGTTGGTAGAAAAGTAATCTTCAAGATGCGATCTCAGGATGTGCTACACTCTGCATATATGCCGCATTTTAGAGCACAAATGAACTGTGTCCCCGGTATGATTACGCAATTTGCGTTTACCCCAACCATCACAACAGCAGAAATGCGTCAAGATGAAGAAGTAGTAGCGAAAGTTCAAAAGATCAATGAACTCAGAAGAGAGAAAAGCGCTGCTTTGGCTGCCAAGGGCGAAGAAGCTTTAGAGCCTTATGAATTCGATTATCTGCTCCTTTGTAATAAAATTTGCGGAACCAACCACTATAATATGCAAATGAAGATCGTAGTGGAAACACAAGAAGAGTATGACGCATGGATCGCTCAACAAGCAACCATTGCCGAAGCTTTAAAACAATAATAAAATAGCTTAAAAAGATATGTCAGCACACGCACACGACCACGCAGTAGATCATCACGACGATCACGGGCATCATCATAAAGAGACGTTTATCACTAAATATATCTTTAGCCAAGATCATAAAATGATCTCAAAGCAATACCTAATTACCGGATTGTTTATGGGAATCATCGGAATTGCCATGTCTCTTCTTTTTAGATTACAACTTGCCTGGCCCGACAAAGAATTCACCATCTACGAGGTCCTTTTAGGCAAGTGGGGTGAAGGGGGCGTAATGGATCCAAGCGTCTATCTAGCATTGGTTACCATACACGGTACGATCATGGTTTTCTTCGTGTTAACGGCCGGTTTGAGTGGTACCTTTAGCAACTTATTGATTCCGCTTCAAATTGGAGCACGTGATATGGCGTCCGGTTTCTTGAATATGGTATCGTATTGGTTGTTCTTCCTTTCGAGTGTAATCATGGTATTGTCCTTATTTGTTGAAGCAGGACCTGCATCTGCCGGATGGACCATTTATCCACCGTTAAGTGCTTTACCGCAGGCCATACCGGGATCGGGAGCGGGAATGACGCTTTGGCTTGTTTCCATGGCGATCTTTATTGCCTCATCTTTGCTTGGTTCGTTGAACTATATCGTGACTGTAATTAACTTGCGTACAAAAGGTATGTCGATGACACGCCTTCCTTTGACTATTTGGGCTTTCTTTGTGACAGCGATCATTGGGGTGGTTTCCTTCCCGGTATTACTTTCAGCAGCCTTAATGCTAATCATGGACAGGAGTTTTGGAACATCATTCTTCCTTTCAGATATTTATATAGCCGGTGAAGTACTACATAATCAGGGGGGATCTCCTGTATTGTTCGAACACCTGTTTTGGTTCTTAGGACACCCGGAAGTATATATCGTGATTCTGCCCGCCATGGGAATGGTTTCAGAAATTATGGCCACCAATGCGCGTAAACCAATTTTTGGTTACAGAGCGATGGTCGCTTCTATTCTAGCTATTGCATTCTTGTCCACGATTGTTTGGGGACATCACATGTTTATTTCAGGAATGAATCCGTTTTTGGGATCGGTATTTACCTTTACCACCCTACTGATCGCAATACCTTCTGCTGTAAAATCCTTTAACTGGATCACAACGCTCTGGAGGGGAAACCTTCAAATGAACACCGGAATGCTGTTTTCTATAGGATTTGTATCTACGTTTATTACGGGTGGTTTAACAGGGATCATTCTAGGGGACAGTGCCTTGGATATTAACGTACACGATACCTACTTTGTAGTAGCACATTTCCACTTGGTAATGGGTATTTCTGCATTGTATGGACTGTTTGCAGGAGTATATCATTGGTTCCCCAAAATGTTTGAAGGTCGTATGTTGAATAAGAAATTGGGCTATGTACATTTTTGGGTAACTGTGATTGGAGCCTATGGGGTATTCTTCCCTATGCACTTTATTGGAATGGCCGGCTTACCGAGACGTTACTATACCAATACGAACTTCCCTTATTTTGATGATCTGGCAGATGTCAATGTAGTAATCTCTATTTTCGCATTCATTACAGCGGCAGCTCAAGTGGTCTTCTTATACAACTTTATTCATTCTATGTTCTACGGAAAGAAAGGGCCGAAAAATCCTTGGAACGCTACCACGTTAGAATGGACTGCCGAAGTAAAACATATTCACGGAAACTGGGATGGTCCTATTCCTGAAGTACATAGATGGGCCTACGATTATAGTAAGCTCAACAAAGATGAAACTGATTATGTGATTCCCGGACAAGACTTTGTTCCGCAACACATACCCATGCAAGAGCATGAAGAAGAAATGCATCATTAACCCCATTACTAAAAAATCCTCTCAATATGAGAGGATTTTTTTATATAATTACGTGATTTCCCGTATTGCGTTTTGAACGATCCTGCTTTAAATTTGAAGGAGGTTTAATTCTATTAGTGTTCGACGAGAACATTAATATAAAGGATCCGAGAGCAACCGTTCTCGGATTTTTTATTTTCCACCCCTTGCCGGATATCCTTCATCCTTAACAAATGTTATCGCTTTTATCAATGCATCAAACTCGGGCCGGGCAAAGGGCATAGTTTGGATAGCTGAACCGTAGAGTGTGCCATCGGGATTTACAAGAAACAAACCGGGTTCCGAAAATACGTCCGGTTCTTCGTCTTTGATCGCATGCGAAATGTAAAGACCAAGGTTGCGCGCAGTGGCTTCATCCAATCCGTATCCTAACGGGATGTCTTCAATATCCCATTTTTCATATGTTTTTTTCGCTCTCTTTTCAGAATCCATGCTTATGGCTATCACATTCACACCCACATCTGTAAATTCTGGAAGCTTAGTTTGAAGACGCTCTAAATATTTTTTGCACACAGGGCAATGGAGCCCACGATAGAAGATCATCATTGTAAATTGGTCAGGACGCTGATCTCCAAGGACCCAACGTGTTCCGTTCACCAAATCTATGGAAAGAGAGGGTACTTTTTCAGTTGGTTTAATCATAACAGTTTTTATTGATAAGATACGGGTTGACTCTGAAAGTGTCTCCCAAACCTTTGCTAAATACATGTTAATTCATTGTGAAGAAATGCATTGCTCGGTAACCACAAATACGCTTACTCATTGAATCTTGTTGAGAAACACTTCGTATATTTGTTACATGAACGAACACCTCGATCCATCAGGTGAGGATCTTTCTCCTCAAGAACTCGAAATTGAAAAAAAGTTGCGCCCCCTTTCCTTTGATGATTTCACAGGTCAGGATCAAGCATTGGAAAATCTACAGGTTTTCGTTCAAGCGGCCAATTTGCGTAACGAAGCCTTGGATCATACGCTCTTTCATGGCCCTCCCGGCTTAGGAAAAACTACGCTCGCACATATTCTGGCAAATGAGTTGGAAGTAGGAATTAAAGTGACTTCCGGACCTGTTTTGGATAAACCGGGTGATCTGGCAGGGCTTCTAACCAATCTCGAAGAGCGGGATGTGTTGTTCATTGATGAGATCCATCGGCTCAGTCCAATTGTGGAAGAGTATTTATATTCGGCCATGGAGGATTATAAAATCGACATCATGATAGAATCCGGGCCCAATGCGCGATCGGTCCAGATCAATCTGGCACCTTTTACATTGGTAGGAGCTACAACACGGTCTGGATTACTAACGGCACCCATGCGTGCACGATTTGGCATTTCGTCCCGATTACAATACTACACCACCGAATTGTTGACAACGATCGTTCAAAGAAGTGCCGGGATCCTAAATGTCCCAATATCTATGGAGGCGGCTATCGAAATTGCAGGTAGGAGCCGGGGAACTCCGCGAATTGCCAATGCATTACTTAGACGTGTTCGGGATTTTGCCCAAATAAAAGGAAACGGTACCATCGATATCAAGATCGCCAAATTTGGATTGGAAGCATTGCATGTCGATGCGCATGGTTTAGACGAGATGGATAATAAGATATTGACGACCATCATTGACAAATTTAAAGGAGGGCCGGTCGGGATCACCACCCTTGCTACGGCTGTTTCTGAAAGTTCTGAAACCATCGAAGAGGTCTATGAACCCTTTTTGATCCAGCAGGGGTTTATCATGCGTACACCTCGCGGACGTGAAGTTACTGAAGCGGCCTACAAACATCTCGGAAAGTTAAAAGGGGGTACACAAGGAGGATTGTTTTGAACAGAAAAGTCTACATCCTACTTTGAATACAAAACACAAGCATACCGAACTTATAAAAACCGAAGCTAAACGTCTCGGATTTTTGTCCTGCGGCATTAGTAAAGCCGAATTTTTAGAAGAAGAAGCACCGCGACTCGAACATTGGCTCACTATGAACCGCCACGGGGAGATGGGCTATATGGAGAATCACTTCGACAAGCGACTAGACCCCACTTTGCTAGTCCCGGATGCTAAAAGCGTGGTCTCATTGTTGCTTAACTATTACCCTTCAGAATTTCAAAGAGATGACACCTACAAGGTATCAAAATATGCCTATGGGACCGATTATCACTTTGTAATTAAGGATAAGCTAAAGGAGTTCCTACATTTTATTTCCGAAGAAATTGGAGAAGTTCAGGGACGTGCGTTCGTTGATTCGGCACCGGTCCTAGACAAAGCTTGGGCAGCCAAAAGTGGTTTGGGCTGGATGGGAAAACACAGTAATTTACTCACAAAACAAGTGGGGTCCTTCTATTTTATCGCTGAATTGATTCTTGATCTGGAACTGGATTACGACAGCCCGGTTACCGATCACTGTGGTGCATGTACCGCGTGTATCGATGCTTGTCCGACACAAGCCATCGTAGAACCCTATGTGGTCGATGGCAGTAAATGCATAAGCTATTATACCATAGAACTAAAGAATGAGATACCTTTATCTGCCAAGGGCCAATTTGAAGATTGGATGTTCGGGTGTGATATTTGCCAAGACGTATGTCCGTGGAACCGTTTCAGTAAAAGTCATAAGGAACCCTTATTACAGCCTAGCCCTGAATTGCTTAGCATGAATAAAAAGGATTGGGAAGAGATCACCCAAGAAGTTTTTCAGGATTTATTTCAAAAAAGTGCTGTGAAACGTACCAAATTCTCAGGTCTTAAGCGCAACATTAAGTTCCTAAAAGATTAACGGCGAATCTTTCTTCATTTCGGGTAACCTCTTACCTTTGTAAGTTCGAGACCAAGAATTATGAGTAAACAAAGCAGACGCCGCGAGGCACTTTTATATCACGCAAAACCGAAACCCGGGAAGATCCAAGTGGTTCCTACCAAGAAGTACGCAACGCAGCGAGATCTGGCTTTGGCCTATTCGCCGGGAGTGGCAGAACCTTGTTTGGAAATTGAGAAGGACGTCAATAATGTGTATAAGTACACGGCCAAAGGCAACCTTGTGGCGGTGATTTCTAATGGTACAGCGGTTTTAGGTCTTGGGAATATTGGTCCGGAGGCATCGAAGCCTGTGATGGAAGGAAAAGGATTGCTATTCAAGATATTTGCCGATATAGACGTATTCGATATTGAAATCGATACTGAGAACATAGATGAATTTGTTGCTACCGTAAAGAATATTGCACCCACATTTGGTGGGATCAATCTTGAAGATATTAAAGCCCCGGAAGCGTTTGAGATCGAAAGACGATTGAAAGCCGAACTCAATATTCCGGTCATGCATGATGACCAGCATGGAACCGCAATCATTTCGGCGGCAGCGTTGTTGAATGCTTTGGAGATTACTGAAAAGGAAATTGAAAAGGTCAAGATCGTGATTAGTGGTGCAGGGGCAGCTGCCGTATCCTGCACTCGCTTATATAAGGCATTTGGTGCTAAAGCCGAAAATATTGTCATGCTAGACAGCACCGGCGTAATTCGCAAGGATAGGGAAAACCTTTCCGAAGAAAAAGCAGAATTTGCAACGTCTAGAAAGATAAATACCCTCGAAGAAGCGATTCAAGATGCCGATGTGTTTGTTGGACTTTCCATTGCCAATATTGTAACCCCGGAAATGTTGTTGGCCATGAACTCCAATCCAATAGTTTTTGCAATGGCTAATCCCGATCCCGAAATTGATTATGACCTAGCCGTGGCTACTCGAGAAGACCTTGTCATGGCAACCGGTCGCAGCGATCACCCGAATCAAGTGAATAATGTATTAGGTTTTCCATTTATCTTTCGAGGTGCGTTGGACGTGAGAGCTACCAAGATCAATGAAGCTATGAAAATGGCTGCAGTTACGGCCTTGGCCGACTTGGCCAAACAGCCGGTGCCGGAGCAGGTGAATATCGCTTATGGTGAAACCAAACTAAATTTTGGGAGGGACTATATTATTCCGAAACCATTTGATCCCCGACTTATTGCTAAAATCCCGCCTGCAGTGGCAAAAGCTGCCATGGAATCTGGCGTTGCAACTGAACCCATCACCGATTGGCAGAAATATGAAGATGAACTTTACGAGCGCATGGGTAGCGACAATAAGATTGTTCGATTACTTGTTAATAGGGCAAAAACAAACCCCAAGCGTATCGTGTTTGCGGAAGCAGATCATTTGGACGTGTTAAAGGCAGCACAGATCGTGCATGAAGAAGGTATTGGGTATCCTATTTTATTAGGGAGGAAGGAGATTATCCATGAACTTATGGAGCAAATTGATTATGAGGCCGATGTTGAGATCATGGATCCTAAAAGTGATGAACAAACAGAAAAGCTGAACGAATATGCTGAAAAGTTCTGGAAGCTGAGAAGGCGTAGCGGGATCACCCTGTATGCCGCACAGAAACTAATGCGCGAACGTAACTATTTTGGTGCAATGATGGTCAATGAGGGAGATGCAGATACCATGATCTCGGGCTATGCCAGATCGTATCCTTCCACGGTCCGACCCGTACTACAAACCATTGGAAAGTTTGAAGGGGTGAGTAAAGTGGCCACAACAAACCTAATGCTCACAAAACGAGGGCCCTTGTTTCTTTCAGATACGTCTATAAACATAGATCCTACAGCTAAAGAGTTGGCCAAGATCGCCCAAATGACCAATTACACCATGAAGATGTTTGGTCTGGAGCCCGTTATTGCCATGATCTCTTATGCGAATTTTGGATCTTCAAAGGATCCGCATGCCTCCAAGGTTCGTGAAGCGGTAGCATTATTACACAAATCAAACCCGGATATGATCATTGATGGAGAGCTGCAAACCGACTTTGCGCTCAATCCGGATATGCTACGAGAAAAGTTTCCTTTTTCAAAATTGGCGGGAAAAAAAGTAAACGCATTGATCTTTCCAAACCTTGACTCTGCCAACAGCAACTACAAACTATTAAAAGAGTTGAATAATGTCGAATCCATAGGTCCAATAATGCTGGGAATGAAAAAACCGGTACATATTCTTCAGTTAGGAGCCAGTGTTGAGGAAATTGTGAATATGGCAGCCGTATCGGTAGTCGATGCTCAACAAAAGGAAAAACGAGAGCGAGACCTTAAAAATCGCCAATCCTAGTGTAGATTTTTTCATATTTTCAAGCGTGCCGACTCGAAATAATTATACTATATTTGAGCCATTAACTTTTTATTAACGAATGATTACCCACATTGAGGGCAGACTGGTAGAGAAGAATCCAACGGATGTAGTGATAGACTGTAATGGGGTAGGGTATTTAATTCATATTTCGTTACATACATTTTCTGAACTCCCCGCTAGTGAAAATGTAAAATTATTTACGCATTTACAGGTTCGAGAAGATGCCCATACCTTGTACGGGTTCTCATCGGCGGCGGAGCGTGAAATTTTTAAATTGTTGCTGTCCGTTTCGGGTGTTGGGGCTAGCACGGCGAGGACAATGCTTTCCTCACTGTCACCACAGCAAGTAACAGAAGCCATTGCGGCAGAGGACGTCGCAACAATTCAATCGGTAAAAGGTATTGGTGCCAAGACCGCGCAGCGTGTTATTTTGGACCTAAAAGATAAAATTTTAAAAGTATACGGTTTGTCACCTATTTCTGCCGTTTCGAGCAATACGAATAAAAATGAAGCGTTATCTGCTTTGGAGACACTAGGCTTTGCTCGAAAACAAGCCGAAAAGGTTTGCGATAAGATTGTTCAGCAAGACCCGGACGCAACAGTGGAGATGATTATAAAACAAGCTTTAAAAAATTTGTAAAAATTGGGCGCAAAAAATTACGATTACAACCACAGCTTTATCAGGCTTTTTTTAATTATAAGTATCATTTTTGGCAGTTTTACTGCAGCCGTTGCGCAAGATTCTACGGCTACGGGTTCTTCCATGGGTCGTATAGATTTACCCAATCCTCCAAGCATTCAGGATTTATATACCTACGATCCCATTACAGATCGGTATATCTACACGCAAACCTTAGGAAATTTCAATATAACCTACCCCATTATATTAACGCCTGAAGAATATAGGGAGCTCATTATGAAGGAGCAAATGAAAGCCTATTTCAAAGAAAAGATCGATGCTGCCGATGGACGTAAGGAAGGATCTGAAGAAGCTCAAAAGAATCTACTGCCAACCTTTTATGTGAATTCTAACTTTTTCGAGTCGGTTTTTGGGGGGAATACTATTGAGGTTATTCCGCAAGGTAGCGTAGAAATGGATTTGGGGCTGTTGTACACCAAACAGGATAACCCTGCTTTTTCGCCGCGAAATCGAAGTAATCTCTCTTTTGATTTTGACCAACGTATTAGCCTGAGTTTGTTAGGTAAAGTAGGAGAGAGGCTTCAGGTTACGGCCAATTATGATACACAGTCAACATTCGATTTTCAAAATCAAATCAAACTGGAATATACCCCTACTGAAGACGATATCATTCAAAAAATAGAAGTGGGAAATGTAAATATGCCACTCAACAGCGCGTTAATTCAAGGAGCGCAAAGTCTTTTTGGGGTAAAAACACAGCTTCAGTTTGGGAAAACGACGATTACAGGAGTCTTTTCTGAACAAAAATCTGAAACGCGCTCTGTTGTCGCCGAAGGAGGAGCCACAGTTACCGATTTCGAACTTTATGCTTCCGAATATGACGAGAACAGACACTTTTTTCTAGCACATTATTTTAGAGATAACTACGATCGGGCGTTGCGTCAATATCCTTTTATCAACTCGAATGTACAAATTACAAGAGCAGAAGTTTGGATCACTAATAGGACGAACCGTACAGACGATGTGCGAAATATCGTCGCAATCCAAGATATTGGAGAGTCTGACCCTACCAATATAGGGCTTACCGTGCCGCCGGGTGGCTTCATCAATAAACCCAGAGGTTCCTTTCCCGATAACTCGAACAACGATTTCAACCCCTTTGGAATAAATAATCCCGGTGTACCTACAGTGCTTAACGAATCCATTCGTGATATTGCTTCGGTTCAGGCGGGTTTTAGTGGTGTTCCTGTAAGTGAGGGGACCGATTACGTGACTTTGGAAAATGCCCGAAGACTTACTCAAAGCGAATATACCCTCAACACACAATTGGGATATATTTCCTTAAACCAGCGTTTGAACAATGATGAGGTGCTTGCGATCGCGTTCCAATTCACGGTGAATGGAAAGGTCTTTCAAGTGGGAGAATTTTCCAATGACGGAGTGGATGCCTCGGGAGGAGAGATCCCTAACACCGACCCGAATGAACCACCGGTTGCAGGGATCGCACAAAATTTGGTAGTAAAATTGCTTAAAAGTAATATTACCAATGTTAGTGAACCCATTTGGGATTTGATGATGAAGAATATCTACCCATTGGGAGCTTTCCAATTGGAGCAAGAAGATTTCCGCTTAAATATACTGTATACAAGTCCGTCCCCATTAAATTATATTACTCCGGTGCCCGGAAGTCAGTCTTGCGAGGCTCCTTTACCCAATGGTGAAATAAAGGACAATGTTCTTTTGGATGATATTCTACTGAAAATCTTTAACTTAGACAGGCTTAATACCAATGGAGACCCTCAACAAGGCGGTGACGGTTTCTTCGACTTTTTGCCGGGGATTACTGTAGACACACAGAACGGGCGTATCATCTTTACCAGTGTGGAACCCTTTGGGGAATACCTGTTTGAGCAATTACAAGGGTCTGTTTGTCCCGAGAATGCCGGAAGTCCGGACTACAACATTCCTTCAAGTTATAATGCCAACCAAGAACGATATGTATACAGATCGCTCTACCGAACCACAAAAACACAGGCAGAGCAGGACGATAGTGATAAGAATTTCTTTCAGTTAAAGGGAAGTTATAAGTCTACAGGGGCCGACGGGATTCCTATTGGCGCGTTCAATATTCCACCGGGATCTGTTACCGTTACTGCCAATGGGCGTACTTTGGTAGAAGGGGTCGATTATACCGTAAATTATCAGTTAGGGCGTGTTCAAATTTTAGACCCTGCCCTATTGAATTCTAATACACCCATAAATATTTCTACGGAAAACAACACCCTTTTTGGTCAGCAGACAAAACGATTTACGGGATTGAATGTGGAACATAAATTCAGTAATAAATTTCAAATAGGGGCTACTTACTTAAATCTGAATGAACGTCCGTTAACACAGAAGTCCAACTACAATGTGGAGCCTATCAATAATACTATCTTTGGATTTAATGCAAATTATTCTACAGAAGTACCCTTCTTGACGCGATTGGTCAACAAATTACCAAATATAGATACCGATGTAGCCTCCAATATATCCCTGCGAGGCGAATTTGCCTACTTAATGCCCGGAGCTCCTAAGGTTTCAGACTTTAACGGAAAAACCACGGTGTATGTGGATGATTTCGAAGCATCGCAAACAGCTCTTGATATAAGTAGCCCGCTTTCTTGGTTTTTAGGGAGTACACCCATAGGATTTGGTGGTGAAGCGGCTAACGGCAACTTGGCTTACAATTACAATCGGGCAAAATTAGACTGGTATACTATCGATCCTATTTTTTACAGCACGCAGCGACCGGACGGTATTTCTGATGATGATTTATCATCCCCGTTCACACGTCGTGTTTTTAGAAACGAGATCTTTCCCGAGCAGGATATTATACAAGGACAAACCCAAGCGTTGTTCACTTTGGATCTTTCGTATTACCCAAGTGAACGCGGACCATATAACTATAATCCGGTGGCAAACGGGACCAATACATTGCCTAATCCGGAGACACGATTTGGAGGGATAACACGCGCATTGACCACCACCGATTTTGAACGCTCGAACGTTGAGTACATTCAGTTTTGGATCATGGACCCTTACTTTCACGATGATTCTATTATAGACGATGGAGAATTGTATTTTAACTTGGGAAATATCTCTGAAGATGTTCTCAAAGACGGAAGAAAGCAATATGAAAATGGCTTACCTGAAGATGGTGGAACCATGAACACGACACCAACCGTATATGGGAAAGTACCCACCAACCAATCCTTAGTATATACATTCGACACACAAGGGCAAGAGCGCATCAATCAGGATATTGGATATGATGGGATCAATGATGCTTCTGAAGCGACCATGTTCCCGTTATTTGGCGGAATGCCGGATCCCGCTCGGGATAATTACTTGTACTTTCTTCAGGCTGAAGGAACCATCATTGAACGTTACCGACAATATAACGGTACTGAAGGGAACTCGCCGGAAATTGTTACAAACGATAACCGCGGTTCTACGGCACAACCCGACGTGGAAGATATTAACCGTGACAATACCATGAACACGGTAGATAGTTATTACGAATACCGTATCCCGATCTCTCGTGATATGAGTAGTGCCAACAACGAATTTATTACAGATGAAAAGATCATCACAGGATTAACCCTTCCCAACAACGATCAAATAGATGTTCGGTGGGTACAGTTTAAAGTACCTATTGATCAGGCAGATCGTGCCGTGAACGGGATATCCGATTTTAGATCGATTCGTTTTATGCGTATGTACGTAACCGGTTTTGAACAACCTACCGTGTTGCGATTTGGAACGTTAGAGTTGATACGGGGTGATTATAGACGGTATGCAAATTCCTTGGATATCTCTGGTGAGGATCCCGACCAGGATGATACCTTGTTCGAAGTGGAGACCGTAAGTATCGAAGAAAATAGTGGGATTTACGTCTTACCTCCGGGTGTAATTCGTGAAGAGTTGAACAACAATAACAATATCATTCGCCAAAATGAGCAATCTCTAGTGTTAAGAGTCTGTGGTCTCGAAGGTGGTGACGGTCGTGGAGTATATAAGAATTTTAATGTCGATATGCGACAGTATGAGAATCTGGAAATGTTCATCCACGCGCAGGCATTGGACAATGAGACCGTACCTTCCGATGGAGATCTGGTGGCGTTCATCCGTCTTGGAACCGACCTAGACCAGAACTTCTATGAGATAGAGATACCGTTAAATATTTCTCCCGAATCGCTAAGTCCGGAGGTTGTTTGGCCTATAGAGAACCGCTTGAATCTACCGCTGCGGCTACTGCAGGAAGTGAAAACGAGAGCGCTGGGGGACCAAAATAACGATCCGTTGCAGATCACTTATTTTAATCAGGAAGATCTGGATCCGGATTCTGCGGCAGGACCCGAGAACGATCTTCGAATTGGGATCAAAGGAAATCCAAGCTTCGGAAATGTACGAACGATCATGCTGGGGCTTAAGAACCCGAATACCAATGAGGTGTGCGGTGAAGCTTGGTTCAACGAACTCCGCCTTTCAGAATTAAAGAATGAAGGGGGATGGGCTGCCTTGGCGAATATGGATGCCAATATCGCCGATTTTGCCACTGTAAGTGCTACGGCCGGACGAAGCACCGTTGGTTTTGGGTCTATTGAACAAGGTCCCAATCAACGTAGCAGAGAAGATGTACAACAGTATGATGTTGTTACCAATGTAAATTTAGGGCAATTATTACCCGCAAAATGGGGCATTCAATTACCTTTTAATTATGGTCGGGCCGAAGAGTTGATTACACCTCAGTTCGATCCGGAATTTCAAGATATTGAATTAGAAACACGTATTGAAAATACGGAAGATGAAGCCGAAAAGGATTTGATCAAAGAACAATCTGTAGACTATACCAAGAGGCAAAGTGTTAATTTTATTGGAGTGCGTAAGGATCGAACCGGAGACGGGAAACCAATGCCGTATGATATAGAGAATTTCACTTTCTCCTATTCCTACAATCAAGTGGATCATCATGATTTTGAGATCGAAGAATCTCTTGACCAGAACGTTCGTGTCGGGGCGACCTACAACTACAATTTTGCTCCTATAACAGTAGAACCGTTCAAGAAGAACGATTCGCTTTTTACCGGTAAATACTGGCAATTCTTAAAGGATTTAAATTTCAACGCACTGCCAACCAATATAACAGCAAGTTCAAACATCATTCGTCAATATAACGAACAGAAGTTTAGAGAATTAACATTGTTGCCGGGGAATATTGGACTTCCAACGCTGTACCAACGCAATTTTCTATTCGATTGGCAATATACCTTGAATTACAACTTGACAAAATCTTTACGTTTCAATTTTAATTCGGCCAACAATAGAATTGTAAATAATTTTATTGACGATGAAGGAGTCGTAGATAATTCTGTGGGAATTTGGGATGGTTTCTTTGAAATAGGGGAGCCCAACCAGCATTTCCAATCGTTACAAGTGAACTACGACCTTCCTTTTAGTAAATTCCCGTTTTTGAAGTTTATTCGCGCAACGTATTCCTATACCGGAGATTTCCAATGGCAGGACGGAAGCGACCTCTTCAATAGCATTCCCATTACGCTGGCAGATGGAACCACCGAAACTTTCGATCTTGGGAATTCCATACAAAATGCAAGTACACATCGAATCAATTCCAGTCTTGATATGAATAATTTTTATCGATACATTGGGTTGACCAAAATTAAGCCCGGAAGAGCAGGTGCCGGAGATACTGGAGGGCCATCAGGAGGTAAAGGTGTTGATATTAGGGGAGGCGATAAAAATGGCACTAAAGGAGGTGATAATGAAGGAAAGAGCGTTCTAGATTCACAAGGGGGTGATGCTTCTGCAGGCAACAGCACGGGGGGCTCTTTAAGCGGAGGCGACAAAGCTGTGAACACGTTAATAGGACTCGTAACCTCCATTAAAAAGATCCAATTGAACTATCAGGAGAATAACGGGATCTTCTTGCCGGGTTATACCCCTTCCATTGGTTTTGCAGGAACTTTGAAACCTACTGCCGGATTTACCTTTGGAAGTCAGGCAGAAATTCGGGAGTTAGCAGCGCGGAAGGGTTGGTTGACCTTATATCCCGAATTCAATGAGCAATACACCGAGGTAGAAAGCAGACAGCTTGATGTACAGGTAAATATGGAACTACTTCCCGATTTGAAGATCGATTTTAACGGAAGCAGGATCTATTCTGAAAATTATACGGAAAACTATATCGTAGAAAACGAGTTATACCGTTCTCTGACGCCAAACACCTTCGGAAACTTCAGCATCTCTACTTTGCTTATTAAAACTGCGTTCAGCACTAGTGACGAAAATAGTTCTGCTGCTTTCGACGATTTCCGAAGCAACCGATTGATCATCGCAAACCGATTAGCGACCGAATTTTATGAAACAGCAGATTTCCCAAGAGATGAGGAGGGGTACCCTGTAGGTTTTGGTAAAACAAGTCAAGATGTCTTGCTGCCCGCATTCTTAGCAGCATATAAAGGAAGCGATGCTTCCAATGAAAAGACAGGGATCTTTAGAGATGTGCCACTACCCAATTGGGATGTGAAATATACAGGGTTGATGAATTTGGAATGGTTCAAGAAGCGTTTTAAACGATTCTCAGTCCAACATGGCTACAGAGCTGGCTATACCGTGAATCAATTTCAAACCAATTTGGACTACGACAGGAATGACCCTGAATCTATTGACCAAGCTGGGAATTTTAAAAGTCCTGTATTCTTGACCAATGTAAATTTAACAGAGCAATTCTCTCCCCTTATTAGAATCGATTTTGAAATGAAAAATTCGATCAAGATCCTAGCAGAGTTGCGCAAAGACAGAGCACTGTCCTTGAGTTTTGCGAACAACCTATTGACAGAGATCAAAGGAGATGAAATAGTTTTAGGATTAGGGTACCGCATTAAGGATTTGAAAATTGGGACAAATTTTGGTGGAAAGAAGAAGATCCTTCAGAGTGACCTTAATTTTAAAGTAGATCTTTCAAGACGCGATAATAAAACGATCATCCGGTATCTGGACATTCAGAACAACCAAACCACTGCGGGACAAACCATTTACGGACTTCAGTTCACCATGGATTATGCCTTGAGTAAGAATCTAACGGCTTTATTCTACTACGACCATACGTTTTCAGAATATGCCATATCTACGGCTTTCCCACAAACAACCATTCGAAGTGGAATCACACTTCGGTACAATTTTGGAAACTAAATAAGAACAATAATTATAAGTATTATGAGTGTACCTTCTAACCTAAAATATACGAAAGACCACGAATGGGTTTCCATTAACGGGGATATAGCAACTATTGGGATCACCGATTTTGCCCAAGGTGAATTAGGAGATATTGTTTATGTAGAAGTAGAAACGGTGGACGAAACCTTGGATCGTGAAGAGGTTTTTGGTACGGTCGAAGCCGTAAAAACCGTATCCGACCTGTTCTTGCCTCTTTCCGGAGAGATCATTGAGTTCAATGAGAGTTTGGAATCGGAACCCGAAAAGGTCAATTCTGATCCTTATGGGGAAGGATGGATGATCAAATTAAAGCTATCTGACCCTTCCGAAATCGATGACCTACTAGATGCCGCAGCGTATAAAGAACTTATCGGCGCGTAATTTATTTCTAGCATTAGGGATTTTTTATACGATCTTGGTAACGGTGGCCTTTTTGCTCCCAGCCACCAACGTTCCCGGGATTTCCTTACCTTATTTTGATAAGGTAGTTCATATTGTTGTACATTGGATCTTGCTTCTTATCTGGTTGAGGCATACGATGTTAACTGACCAAAATCATATTTCTAACAAAATTATTGTGGTAGTTTTAGTGATGTGCTTCTTATACGGTTGCAGTATAGAGGTACTTCAGCACTGGTTCACCAACTCACGTAAATTTGACGTGTTCGATATTGTTGCCAACGGAATTGGCAGTGTGCTAGGGCTGATTACTTTCAGACTCTTTAGAAAATAAGGAGATGAAATAGTAATGTCACCTAAACTACCGGATATGGAAATCAAGAAGAACCCTCGTTTCGATCTTGGCAAACGCAGTGTCCTTTTCTTTCAGATAGGGATGATCGTTATGCTTTTTATTACATGGCAGGCCTTAGAATGGAAGAGCTACAATCGTGGCACCATAGAACAAGGTCAGTTGGAGATCTCAGATGCTATTGATGAGGTCATCCCAATTACAGATTCTCAATACGTGCCGCCTCCGCCTCCGCCACCGTCCATAACTCCGGTAATGATCCTACAGGTTGAAGATGAGGCCGATATAGAGGAATCGATCATTGAATCCACAGAGACCAATCAAAACGATGAGATCGTTGAGATCCTCGCCGTTGAGGAGATCGAAGAAGAGAAGGAAGAAGAGGAAATTGTCAATGTGCCTTTTGCGGTTATTGAAAATGTGCCCATCTATCCCGGCTGTGAAGATGCCGGAGATAATAACGCAAAAAAGAAATGCATGTCGGATAAGGTGGACGACTTTGTTCGAGATCGCTTTCGTGCCGATCTTGCCGCTGAACTTGGTCTTGAGGGTAAGCAAAGGATCTTTGTACAGTTCAAAATTGATAAACAAGGAAATGTAACCGATGTACACGCCAGAGCACCTCACCCAAAACTTGAGGAGGAAGCCGTAAAAATAATCAAATCCCTTCCAAGAATGATCCCCGGGAAACAACGCGGGGTTCCTGTAGGAGTCCTGTACGGTCTTCCCATATTGTTTCAAGTAGAAAATTAGCGAGATAGAGATGCTTCAATGTAAGGCCAGTACCAAGTATTGGCCTTTTCTGTGGCATAATAATTGATGCTTATGGGAAGTGTAAAGAGAATGTAAAGGAGTTGTTTTTGAAGGTGTCTTTCGATATTACTGTAAGTTTTTCCGAAGCAAATGCCTGAAAAACTTTTTTTCGCACGTTAATTTTTATTTTCGCTTTAGAATACAATTGTTTTTATATATTTTAGCAACTGCATAAATACTCTATTATGGAACCTAAGAAAAACCCGAAAGCTGATTTGAGCAGAAGAAGCATGTTATTTTTCCAATTGGGAATGATCTTGATGCTTTTTATTGCTTGGCAAGCTATCGAATATAAGACCTACGACAGGTCTTTAGAAACCGATACATTAGCGGTTAGTGATGAACTGGAAGAAGAAATACCTATTACCCAACAAATTGAACCACCACCACCGCCACCACCACCACCGCCGGCTCCCGAAGTGATCGAGGTAGTGGAAGATGAGGAAGAGGTGGAAGAGACCATAATTAAATCCACAGAAACCAATCAAGAAGAAGAGATCGTAGAGATCGAAGAGATTGAAGAAGCTGTGGAAGAGGAAATTGCAGATGTTCCATTTGCCGTTATTGAGAACGTGCCTGTTTATCCGGGATGCGAAAGCGCGAGCGGAAACAATGCGAAGAAAGCGTGTATGTCTGAGCAGGTAGATAAATTTGTAAAGAAAAAATTCAATGCCGATCTGGCGGCAGACCTGGGGCTGGAAGGAATTCAGAGAATCTTCGTTCAGTTTAAGATAGATAAAAATGGGAATGTTGTAGATGTAAGAGCGAGAGCACCACATCCCAAGTTAGAACAAGAGGCTGTACGTGTGGTAAGTTCCTTGCCTAAAATGATCCCCGGAAAACAGCGAGGTAAACCGGTGGGAGTACTTTATTCGCTGCCCATTAGATTCCAAGTAGAGTAATTTTCAATTTGATTATACTATATAAAGCCCCGAGCATGTGCTCGGGGCTTTTTTTGTGGCATAACTGTTGTTTCTATAATATGATACTAATCCTTAAATACAACGATTATGAGATCACTTGTAAACATTTTTAAAAGCAACCAACCAAAAATGCTTTCAAAAAGAGAGGATAAAAAACGCATTAATATCAACTGGAATTCCAGATTATTCTTTCAATTAGGTATTATTGTTAGCTTATTTGCGGTATTCGTGGTTATGGAAAGTACCATCGGACTCACTCCAACAACTCGAACCATCGCAGATGATTTCTATTTGGAAGAGCCTCCCATCTACGATGTAGTGATCCAAGATGCATCACCCGCACCTGTAGTTCCGCCTAAGAAGGAAGTTAAGATTACCAAACCGGTTAAGAAGGCTCCATTAGTAAATATTAAACCTATTGACAATGCAACACCTACGGTCACAGAAACACCTACCGAACCTACCGACATAACTCCAAAGGACCCGGTGGTCACTACCACGCCGCCCGTGGCGGTGCCCCCTAAAGATTCTAGTCCTAAAAGCATTCTTGGCGTGGAGTTCGTTCCTGTGTTTCCGGGTTGTGAGTCATTGTCTAATAATAAAGAACGCGTAGATTGTATGTCTTCTAAGATCAACCAGTTCATTGCAAAAAAATTCGATATTGATAAGTTCTCCGGGTACAATAGCGCGAAACCATTGCGTATTTCGGTAACTTTTAAGATCGACGAACAGGGTTATGTAACGGATATACGCGCGCGGGCAGCAGATAGAAAACTGGAGAATGAGGCCATGCGTGTGATCGACCAATTACCAAAAATGCGCCCCGGAAGGCAAGGTGAAGAAAATGTATCGGTTCTTTATACGGTGCCCATTACGCTTCGAATTCAATAACAATAGACAACTTACTTTGGTAAACCGCTCATGATTCTCTCATGGGCGGTTTTCAGTTAAATCATGGTGTGCAATGTAAAAAAACGTATCTTTCCGTTTTATTCGATATATCATTATTTCCATGAAAAAACTTGCCCTGCTTCAGGTTTTGTTGATGTCCTTTATTGGTATTGCACAAAAAAATACGTCCGGTTTTGAAAAATATCCTGTCTTTCCTGAGTGTTCAGAAGTAGCTGTAAGTCAATTGGAAACATGTTTTAACACCACTTTGCAACAATTTGTGTATAGCAATTTCAAAGTTCCTCAAGTGGTTGTTTCAGAAGATTACACAGGAGAAGTGATTGTTTTTTTTGAAGTGAACTCCGAAGGGGTCTTCAAGGTACTTTATGTTGAAGCTTTTTATAACGAATTAAAAGAAGAGGCACGCAGAGTATTTGAACTACTTCCTACTATTGTTCCTGCTACCTATAACGGTAATCCCAGTTACGTGCAATTTACCATGCCTATAAAAATTCCTTTGGTAATGCCTTCTGAAAGAAATATCGGAAACACTTCAGTAAAATCAAAACAGCGTTCCGAAGCGGAAGCGATCACATTTTTAAAAGAAGAATACGATGCGATTGAAAATAAACCTTACACTAATGAAAAATTCAGCAGTAGCATTAATATTCCGTTGTCACACCATCAGTACAGCCTTTTCGACCCCGCTCTAAACCGTGTGGGGCAGAACAATCACACTGCTCAAAAACCATACGTGTATAGTGAAGTTAATGCCTATTATAATTTCGAGAGCGAACAGCAAAAACTGGTAAAGAACAAATCGTCATGGCTAGGAAGAAAATGGTGGAATGAGCACATGGTCACTATAAAGGGTGATGGGTACTGGCTCACCTTGGATCCAGGTGTTGATCTCCAAGTGGGGCGCGATCTGGATGCAGATATAGATACCTACAACAATACCCGACTGGTCTATACGCAGGGAGGTATTGGGAAACAGATCAACTTTTTTGCAGTTGTGTATGAGAGCCAAGGGAGATTCGCCGATTATTTCAATAGGTATGCGGAGTCTATTAAGCCCGACGGTGGGAATCCTGCCATCATTCCCGGCAGAGGAATTGCCAAGAGGTTTCGAAGTGATTCCTACGATTATCCAATTGCGACAGGGCATGTTTCATATACTCCTTCAAAGCATTTTAATATTCAACTGGGTCATGGAAAGAACTTTATTGGGGACGGGTATCGGTCTTTGTTATTTAGCGACAATGCGAGTCCCTATCCTTTTTTTAAATTAAATACGACCTTTTGGAAACTGAAGTATACTAACACTTGGATGTCGTTGCGCGATGTCCGTTCTGAAGTAACACAAGACGGTTCTTTTCGAACAAAGTACATGGCAAACCACTATTTAAGTTACAACGTGACCAAACGTTTGAATATAGGACTTTTTGAGTCGGTGATCTGGGAAAATGACAACGACAGAGGCTTTGATTTTAATTATTTAAATCCGGTGATCTTCTATCGAGCGATCGAATTTTCTACCGGTTCTCGCGGGGGGAATGCCCTTATTGGATTGAGCGCCAAGTATAAGTTTACTGATCGTGTGAATGCTTATTCGCAATTGATAATCGATGAGTTTTCTTCCGGAGATATTTTTGGAGGTGAGGGGAGCTATAAGAATAAAGTGGGGTACCAAATTGGTGCAAAATACTACAACGCATTCGGCGTGGACAATTTGTACTTACAGGCAGAATACAACCGTGTACGTCCCTATACCTATTCGCACAATTCCATTGTATTGAACTATGGACATAACAATCAGTCCATGGCGCATACGTTAGGAGCTAATTTTTCTGAATTTATTGGAATTGCACGCTATCAATACGGAAGGATTTTTGGCGACCTGAAAGTAATTGTAGCCAAACGAGGGTTGGAAGTAAACACTACAGAGGATCCTTTCTTCTATGGAGGAGATATCTATGGGACGGAGGATAACAGACCTTCGGATCTTGGAAATGAATTAGGGCAGGGAAACACCACCGATTTTTTTCACACCGAAGTACAAGCAGGATATCTTATCAATCCGTCCACGAATTTGAAGGTATATGGTAGTTTGATCTTTAGGGATTTCAAACCTGAATTCAACACCGAAAGTGTCTTCGAAAATCAAACCACTTGGATCAATTTTGGAATTCGCACCGATCTATTCAACTGGTACTACGACTTTTAATTGTCGTTGTCTTGAGCTTCTAATTTTTCTTTAGGAATTCCGTATTTGTCTTGTGTTTCGGCAAATAGCATGTCATGAAACTGCGCTGTTTTGATATAACCGTCACCATACCCTTCGGCATCATATTCTTTGGTAAGGTTTAGTTTTAAAATTTGATCCTTGCTTTTCTTTGACATAAAATGATAAGCGTATTGCTCGGTAAGATATCTTAGCATTCCAATAGATTCATTCAGGTCACGAAGTGTGGCTACGGGACCGTGACCGGGGATGATCTTGGTGTCCTCATTTATAAGCATTTTGATCTCATTTAGTGCTTTGAGGGCACCATATACATCCCCGCCGTGAGCGACATCGATGTAAGGATATTTTCCGTTAAAGAAAACATCTCCTGTGTGTAGCACATTACTTTCAGTAAAATAGACTAGGGCATCACCATCCGTATGGGCCTCATGTACATGAAAAACCATGATTTTTTCTCCATTATAGTGAAAGGTAAGATCGTCGTCAAACGTAACCACAGGTAGTTTCTGCTGATCGATCTCTAAGTAGTCTTGTACTTCACCTACCGATTTTTTAGCCATTTCTTTAGCTCGTTCATTGTTCCCTCCATCTGAAGAAGCTTTTGTCAATGCTTTTTCGTAGGCAGCATCGTATTTTTTTTGTGCCTGCTCCATTCCGGATTCCAAAAGTCTTTTACGTGCATTTTCATGAGAAATGATTGCAGCGCCCTCCTGTTTGAAGTTTGAATTCCCCCCGGTGTGATCACCGTGATGATGGGTATTGATCAAGAACTGAATGGGTTTGGAGCTTAAGGATCTAATTCTATTGAGAATTATAGGGGAGGCATCTGCAAATTGGTCATCGATCATAAAAACACCGTCTTCGCCAACAGAGAGCCCAATATTGCCTCCTTTGCCTTCCAGCATGTAGATATTTTCTGAAAGTTTTGTAAGTTTTAGTCCATCATTTTCAGCCTTAACGGCAGCAGCTTTTTCTTTTTCATCGTCGGTAAGTTCACTCGTCTTTTTTTGAGCGTTCGCTGATAGGACTATAGAAAAAATAAGGCAAAACAATAATATGGAATGTCGCATAACGGTATTTTTTAATTCACGGCAAATTAGTAAAAAAACTAGAAATATTGAGGTAACAATATGCAATATATATTGTGGAAAAATGTTGGGTAGTGTATCTTTGCAGCCTGAAATATCTAGGTATCAATTTGGGTGTTTCACTAAAAACGAAGAAGTGGCTATAACCCATTCACAGTCTGTATCGAAATCGCTAATAAGTAACTTTACCGAGATTACAAAAGTGCGCTTGTCGGTGAGTGTTGTTTTCTCTTCCGTAGCCGGCTATTTGTTAGGCGCCGAAACCATTGATTTCTTTACGCTATTCTTGCTCGTAATTGGCGGATATTGTATGGTGGGCGCTTCCAATGCATACAATCAAATAATTGAAAAGGATTTGGACGCCCTTATGGAACGTACTAAGAATCGTCCTATTCCAGCGGGCCGGATGCGCGTTTCCAGTGCCTTTGTTCTAGCGAGTGTTCTTACCATTACAGGTATTGCAGTGCTGTATACTATAAACCCGCAAACCGCCATGTTTGGAGCGATCTCCATCTTCATGTATGTGAGTTTATATACACCCCTTAAAACCAAGACCCCTCTTTCGGTATTTGTGGGAGCCTTTCCCGGAGCCATTCCTTTTATGCTGGGTTGGGTAGCCGCTACCAACGATTTTGGTATTGAGCCTGGGACATTGTTCATGATACAGTTTTTTTGGCAATTCCCTCATTTTTGGGCGATTGGATGGTTCTTGTTTGAGGACTATAAAAAAGGGGGATTCTATATGTTGCCCAACGGAAGAAGGGATAGTGGGACCGCCATACAAGTAGTTTTGTACAGTATCTGGACGGTTTTGGCTTCGCTTATTCCAGCCGCAGGAGTTACAGGCAGTCTTTACATTACACCGGTGTCTGCAATACTTATAGGTCTTTTAGGTGTAGGGTTCATCTACTACGCTTTAAGATTGTACAAACTGAAGACTGAGAAAGCAGCCCGACAGCTCATGCTAATAAGTGTAAGCTATATTACACTATTACAAATTATTTACGTACTCGATAAATTTTTAAGATAATGGATTACACCGAAGGAACCGAGGATAAGAAGATACGGAGAGCAAAGAAGATGATGTTGTGGTTTGGGATCATAAGCCTGTCCATGAGTTTCGCAGGTTTGACGAGTGCCTATGTGGTAAGTAAAGAGCGTCCCGATTGGTTGACCGATTTTGAAATACCCAATGCTTTTTATATTAGTTTGGTCGTGATTCTATTAAGTAGTGTAACCATGCATGTTGCGAAGATAAACGTTCAAAAAGAGAGGAATTCCTTGACAATGTTCATGCTGGTTAGTACGTTACTTTTGGGAATAGGGTTTGTTTGGTTACAGTTTTTGGGTTTTTCACAGATCATCGAGAACGGGTATTATTTTACAGGAAGTGAAAGTACCATTACCACCTCCTTTATTTACTTGGTGGTGCTCATGCACTTAGCTCATATCGCAATGGGCCTCATAGCGTTACTCGTTGTAATTTATAATCATTATAAACTAAAGTACATGGGCGGAAAGACCCTTGGAATTGAACTGGCAGCCACTTTTTGGCATTTCGTTGATATTCTGTGGATTTATCTGTTTTTGTTCTTCTATTTCGTGCGATAATTTTCCGGAATTTTTGAGAATCGCAGAGGAGGGGGTTGTCCTAAAACTGTTGGATTTCGATAAATTGAACGTGGATGTTTCGTTAGATAAAAATAATACCTATTTTTGTGCTTTATTTAACACCAAATTCTCAGTATGGAAGCTACTGTTGCTAAAACAGGTACCGAAGGAAAAACATGGGGTGGTGGTAACCAACCATTGAACGCCAGTTACGGAAAAATGATGATGTGGTTTTTCATCGTTTCAGATGCCTTAACGTTTTCAGGATTCTTAGCCTCTTACGGCTTTTCACGTTTCAAATTCATAGATTCTTGGCCTATCGCAGACGAAGTGTTTACTCACTTCCCTTTCTTGCACGGTGTAGATGCGCCAATGTACTATGTAGCATTCATGACCTTCATTCTTATCTTTTCTTCCGTGACCATGGTGCTTGCGGTAGATGCAGGTCATAAAATGCAACAAAATAAAGTGATTCTTTATTTGTTCCTTACCATTATTGGAGGGGCAGTTTTCGTGGGATCACAAGCATGGGAATGGGCAACCTTCATCAAAGGAGATTATGGCGCTGTTGAGACCAAAGGAGGTAAAATCCTTCAGTTCTTGAATACCGATGGTGAACGTGTCTCTATCGCCGATTTTGCAACCAAAATACCCACGGCTCGAAATGTTCATGAAGAAAGCAACGGGGTTTGGTACATGGCAGAACCTACTCAAACAACGTTTACCTTTGAAGAAGTAAAGGCCGGCTTTTTGGCAGACGAAAGTCTTCTAGTGCGCACTCAGTATTTGGACGAAAATGGTTTTCCTACTGTTTTGAGCAGGGAAGAGTCTATTGCAAAAATTGTGAACGACGGAAAGATAGTGGTAGAAGGAGCAAACCTTAGACACAACGAGTACGGGACACCTCTTTTTGCCGATTTCTTTTTCTTCATTACAGGATTCCACGGATTTCACGTATTCTCCGGAGTTCTTATTAATATCATCATATTTTTCAATGTAGTGATTGGCACCTACGAACGTAGGGGAAGTTACGAAATGGTTGAGAAAGTTGGATTGTATTGGCACTTTGTAGATTTGGTTTGGGTATTTGTATTTACCTTCTTTTACCTTGTTTAAGCAGCAAATTCGTTAAAAATGGCACACGAACATAAATTAGAAATTTTTAGAGGACTTATAAAGTTTAAGTCTAACGTAGCAAAGATCTGGGGTGTATTCATATTCCTGTCCGTAGTTACTATCATTGAGGTTGCCTTGGGGATCATTAAACCCGAAGTGCTTATCGACAATCGCTTCTTGGCGATGAAATTGCTCAACTGGGTATTCATTATCCTTACTATTGTGAAAGCCTATTATATTACATGGGATTTCATGCACATGCGTGATGAGAAGAAATCATTACGCCGTTCCGTGGTATGGACAGCTATCTTCTTGATATGCTATCTTGTTTTAATTCTCTTGATCGAAGGCGATTATATCTTCGATGTATATAAATCCAACTACGTTAAGTTCGATTTCTAAAACATACATTAAAATTTAAAAGCCCTGTTGATCAGGGCTTTTTTTATACTCCAAACTTAAAAAAATTAACCTGGAAAGGTTGCTAATAGACTGAGTAGGCCGTATTTTTGCCATTCAAAAAATTGACTCAGAAAAATGAAGAAGTATTTGGTTCTAGGGGTTTTGTTCTTACTTCCCATAACGGCATACATTTTCTTTGCATCAGGGGTCAATAACTTTGCAAAACTTCCTGTACTTACGGCCGGAGTAACAGAGCTCACACAGTTTCAAACCTTGGAAGGGAATCCTGTTTTATTGGAAAATCACATTACCGTTTTGGGTTTCTTCGGAACGGAAGTGACCTCTAAACACGGAAATGCTTTCAACCTTATCCAAAAGATCTACAAGAAGAACGAGGGGTTTGAAGATTTTCAACTGGTCATTCTACTAGAGAAAGGCACCGAAACCGAAGCAAAAGCACTTCAGCAGAAATTAAACGAAATGGCGGATATGACCAACTGGAAGTTTGTCTTTGGAAGTACCGATGCCATAGCGCAAGTATTTGATTCCCTTAAGACGGATCATGTACTTAGACCCGATTACAGCACACCTTTTGTTTTTATTATAGATAAAGACCGAGGGCTTCGCGGACGGGATGATGATGAAGATGTGGGAATGTTATATGGATTTGACGCGCGAGATGTGGCCGAAATCAATAATAAAATGAGTGACGATATAAAAGTAGTTTTAGCAGAGTATCGTTTGGAGTTGAAAAAGTACAAAGCAGATCGCAAGATTTAACACTTATGAAAAATTACTCGTACGTAGGTATTAGCTTGGTTATATTGCTCTTCGGAATTTGGGCTGTTCCAAAGATCGTAGGGCGTTATTCCAAACCCGATATGGCTGTAATTGGCAACGTGCCTGCCTTTAGCTTTACCGACCAAAACGGGAAAACAATTACTAACGAAGATTATGAAGGTAAGGTTTACATTGTAGAGTTCTTCTTTACTACGTGTCCGTCGATATGTCCTATCATGAATCGTAATATGGTGAAAATTCAAAATGAATTTTACGGAAATCCAAATCTGGGCATTGCATCCTTCAGTATAGATCCAACTTACGACATACCACAAATATTAAAAGAATACGCCGAAAGCTACGGGATTACGAATCCTAATTGGCATTTATTAACAGGAGAGAAAGACGCTATCTTTAAGTTGGCCAACGAAGGTTTCAATCTGTACGTGGGAGAGGCCCCAAATGTTGAGGGAGGCTTTGAGCATTCCGGTTTCTTTGCATTGGTGGACCAAGAGGGAAAGATACGGTCTCGTATCGACGAAAACGGGAATCCAGTTATATATTATGACGGATTGGAAGAAGACAGTATAAAAATGCTCATTGAGGATATTAAAAAACTATTGTAGAATGTCACAAATTTCAACAAGCACTTCAAAAAAATACACTGTGTGGATCTGGATTCTATCCATAGCAATTCCTCTCGCAGTGGCCGCATTGTTTACCATTAGAATTCCAGGCGTTGAAAGGTTAGGATTTCTGCCTCCTATATATGCATCTATCAACGCGCTTACCGCAATCTTGTTAGTGACAGCCGTGATCCAAATTAGAAGGGGCAACAGAATTGCGCACGAACGTCTCATGAAGACCAGTATAATCCTTTCGGTTATTTTTTTGGTAATGTACGTTGCTTATCATATGACATCAGATTCCACACCGTTTGGCGGCGAAGGTGTCATAAGATATGTGTATTATTTTATTTTGTTGAGTCATATCCTATTGTCGATTGTGGTAATTCCTTTTGTTTTGATTACTTATGTGCGAGCGATCTCAGGTAATTTTTTTTCACATAAAAAGATTGCACGTATCACCTTTCCACTTTGGCTCTACGTGGCGGTGACCGGTGTTATTGTGTATCTTATGATCTCTCCTTATTATTAAAGTTGTATGAACAGAGTAAGCATTCTTTTGTTATTGTTATGTATACTGTGGGCACTCCCTGCCGAAGCTCAATGTGCTATGTGCCGTGCTGTCTTAGAAAGTGAAGAAGGTGGACAAGCTGCCAAGGGGATTAATAATGGGATCGTTTATTTAATGATATTTCCTTATTTGCTTATTGGAGGTATTGGGTATGTAATTTACCGCAGCAGACAAAAAGCAAAGACCGAAGCGTAATTCTTCTTCCGTCTTTAGGTGTGAAAAGATTATTTTTGTCAACTTTGTAACACATTGGTCATTCACTAGACAAATTAGCAATTACCAACTTTATGAAGAATCGTATAGCCTTATTCTTTTTCCTCTGTTTGGGAGTTTCCAACTTCGCTCAAGAGAAGAACTGGACGCTGAAAGAATGTGTACTTCACGCTCTTGAAAATAATATATCCGTAAAACAAAGTCTTCTTGATGTTGCCTTAACCGATGTTGAAAAACAAGATGCAATAGGTAATTTCTTACCGTCCATCAATGCCAATGGTTCGGTTTCGAAAAACACGGGATTGAGTTTGAACCCCACGAACAACGAATTAGAGAGTACCACATTCTTATCGGCCTCGGGTTCTGTAAATGCGGGATACACCCTGTTCGACGGACTTCGTAATATTAGACAGGTACAACGTGCGAAACTTTCAGCTTTAGCAAGTCAGTACAGGCTTACAAAAATGCAGGATGATATCGCATTGTTTGTGGCCAATGCCTATTTGCAGATACTTTTGAACAAAGCCAATTTGGAAGTTGTAAAGGCACAAAACCAAGTAACCGTATCTCAAATAGAACGCACCAACGATCTTGTTGATGGAGGTGTGCTTCCGCGAGGCGATCTGCTGGAGATACAGGCGACCTACGCGAGCGAATTACAGCAAATCGCCATTGCCGAAAATGCACTTACTATTTCAAAAATTAATCTTGCTCAATTATTATTGGTAGAGGACTATCAGAACTTCGATATCGCAGATGAAGATTTTACCATAATAGACGAAGGAATTTCAGCTCAGGATGTGACAACCATCATCACATCTGCGAAGGAGAATCGAGCCGAAGTAAAGATCGCTGAGAAAAACGTGGAATTGGCCGAGAAGGACCTTCAGTTAGCTCGCGGCGCTTATTATCCAACCCTTTCAGCCTTTTTTGGATACAATACGCGATATGCAGACAATGACCCCTTAGAGCGTGATTTTACAGAGCAACTGTACTTGAACGATGGTATAGGCTATGGGTTACAACTTAATGTTCCTATTTTAAACGGATTGTCGGTTCGTGGAAATGTGCAGCGAAATAAAATTAATTTACAACGTAGCAAGTTTCAGTTGGAACAAGCAGAACTCGATCTGGAATCCAATGTCTACCAAGCGTATGTCGATGCAAAAGGAGCCTTAAAATCTTATGAGGCAGCCAAGGCAGCATTAGAATCTCAGGAATTGGCCTATCAGTATGCAAGAGATCGCTATGATGTGGGATTGACCAATGCATTTGATTTTAGTCAATCTAAGTTACGTTACGATAATGCACAAATTGAAGTGAATCGAGCGAAGTACGATTATATATTTAAATTGAAAGTACTCGAATTGTATTTTGGAGTACCTGCAACCGAATTAAAGTTCTAATTATGAAGAGAAAGACACTTATCATTATTGTTTCAGTAATAGCAGTGCTCATTGTATTACTTATTGTCGGTAAAAAGGCCGGCTGGTTTGGTAAAAGTGGCAATGTTAAAGAAGTTGAGATCACAAAGATCGAGCCGCTTGATATTATTGAAACCGTTGCGGCAACCGGAAAAATACAACCAGAAGTAGAGGTGATGTTATCTTCTGAAGTGTCTGGAGAGATCATCGAACTGCCCATTAAAGAAGGACAGCAGGTAAAGAAGGGTGATCTTTTAGTAAAGATCAATCCAGACCTTATCCAATCTGCGTTGAGCCAATCTCAGGCCGGATTACAAAATGTACGAGCGCAATTGTCTCAGGCAGAAGCTAGTTTGCGAAACGCCGAACTCAATTACAATCGGAATAAGACCTTATTCGAAAAAGGCGTAATCTCTAAATCGGAATGGGACCGTTCTGTAGCCGATTATGAGGTGGCGCAAGCGAATAAGCAATCGGCTTATTACAATGTTCAAAGTGCAGCAGCAAATGTTAAGCAGTCGAGAGACAACTTATCTCGTACGTCTATATTCGCACCCATGGATGGAACCATTTCAAAACTATCTGTGGAACTAGGTGAGCGCGTTGTAGGAACCGCTCAAATGGCGGGTACCGAAATTGTTCGGGTTGCCAACTTAGATAATATGGAAGTGGAAGTAGACGTGAATGAGAATGATATTGTAAAGGTTTCCTTGGGAGATTCTACAATTGTAGAAGTTGATGCATACTTGAAGCGTGAGTTCAAGGGGATCGTTACCGAGATTGCGAACTCTGCACAAAGCACTCTGTCTGCAGACCAAGTAACCAACTTTAAAGTGAAAGTTCGAATACTTGCAGATTCGTATAAAGATCTAACCGAAGGAAAACCCGAATACTATTCTCCATTCCGTCCCGGGATGACTGCTACGGTAGATATAATTACCAATAAGAAGCAAAATGTAATTGGGGTGCCTATTAGTGCTATTGTGATTAAGAATGATACCACCGATGTAAAAAAACCGGCCGTGAGTGAAACCACTGCTGTAAATACTGAAAAATTTGAATGTGTCTATGTCAAGAACGGGGACGAGGCTAAATTACGTGTGGTAACAACCGGGATACAGGACGATTCCAATATCGAGATCACCTCAGGATTATCAAAAGACGATGTGGTTATAACAGGACCGTATAACACGGTTACAAAAACACTTAAATCAGGAGACAAGATTGAGGTGGCCGCACCGGCCAAATTAGAAACGGAAAGCGAAGAGAACTAATGGCTACCATTTTATGTCTTGAAACTTCCACCACGAATTGTTCAGTAGCGCTTTCAGTTAATGGAAGCGTTATTGCATTACAAGAGGATTTGAAAGGGGGTTATTCTCATGCTGAAAAGCTGCATCCTTTTATTGAAGCCGTGCTTTCTGAAGCAGGCATTGAAAAAAATATGCTTGATGCCATTGCCGTAAGTAAAGGTCCCGGATCGTATACCGGTTTACGGATTGGGGTGTCTGCGGCTAAAGGACTGTGTATGTCATTGGACATTCCCTTGATCTCTGTGGCAACCTTGCGATCTCTGGCAATGCAGGCAAACGAATCAAAGGCGCGGTTTTTTATTCCTTTATTGGATGCAAGGCGTATGGAAGTGTATGCTTCGGTATTTGAAGGCACTTCCGAAATTAGAGGGACCAAAGCAGAGATACTTACTCCTGCTTCATTTATTGAATATCTTGAAAAAGGCACCACTGTTTTTTTAGGTAACGGGGTATCAAAGTTTAGCGCAATCTGTGACCATCCCAATGCCGTCTTTATGGAAGAAACGCTACCTTCAGCAATTCAAATGGCTTCGCTAGCCGAAGCGAAGTTCAAAAAAAACGACATCGAGGATGTCGCTTACTTTGAACCGTATTATTTAAAGGATTATGTAGGGGGATGATTTTATTAAAGCGTATCGTAGTATAAGATAAGGTTTGCTAGATCTGAATCATTCCTGGTATCCGGCTTGTATTTTTTAAAGTAACTCTTGATCTCCATTTTCTTATCACTTAAAGCCGAAAGAATTTTCGACTTGCTGTTGCCAAGTTCGGTAAAAGTCATATTTGATGATACTAAATAATAAGTATGGGCCTGCTCAAACTTAGCCGGTTCATTTTTCTCATAACTAGTTCTGGCAACTTGCGAAGGAATGTACTCTACTGTGGTCTTTTTATAGAGCTTATAATCTGGACCGGAATATAATACTTTGTAATATCTCTCTGAAATATCTCCCTGCGCAGGAACAAAAACATACTTTTCATTAAATATCGAGGCAGATATACTAGGATTCTTGAGTAATGCTCCAAATCGATCAATGCTAACTTTTGGATTTTTAATCTCAATTTGATCTGAAGAGGCATTATACCTCAAAAGTACATTCTCTGCTGCTACCTTTCCATCGTAATATACCGTGCCTGTTAAAAATGTGTCATTTGCATAAGGCGAACCACTCATACTATTTATTTGTGCTTCTGTTAATCCTTCTTGAGTGTCAATTGCTTTGTCAAGTATTCTATATAGGACATCCGTTTCAAGGTTTTGAGAATATACATTAGCGCTTAAAGCTAGGACAAATAAAAAGGTAAGGAGTCTATAGACCATTGTATAATTTTATTTAAGAAAGGGGTATTATTAAGTTTCAAATAGTATGGATGCAAAGTTAATTAAAATTTACTTATTAGTCTTGTATATTGTATAGATGTACGTCTCTTTGCGGAAACGGGATCACGATACCTGCAGCTTCTACCCGCGCCTTTCCTTCTTCAAGAATATGCCAACGCAAATTCCAAAAGTCTTCATTCTTCGCCCAATATCGTACCGATAGGTTCACGGAGCTGTCCGCTAATTCTGAAACCACTACCATAGGCATCTTGTCTTCTAGTTTTAATACTGTTTCCTGCTCCATGACCAGTTCTAATAAAATGTCCTTGGCTTGCTTAATGTCACTGTCGTACCCAATGCCAAAGGTGATCGCCTCACGACGAATACCTTCTTCGGTGTAATTGATGATCGTATCGTTAGACAATTTTCCGTTGGGAATTATAGCTAACTGATTTCCAAACGTTGTTAAGTGCGTATTGAAAATAGAAATAGTCTTTACAGTGCCTTCCACACCTTGACCTTTAATAAAATCACCTACTTTAAAAGGCTTCAATAGTAGGATGAGCACACCCCCGGCAAAGTTAGCTAATGAACCTTGCAACGCAAGACCAATAGCCAATCCGGCAGCACCAATGATAGCTACCAGGCTTGCAGACTCCACACCCAGCTGTGTTATTACCAAGACGAACAGCACAATTTTGAGTCCCCAATTGATTAGGTTGGCCGCGAATCGCTCTAACGTAACATCAAATTCCTTCTTCTCAAAGAATTTGTTTACAAGGCGATTGATAAATTTTATTACCCATAATCCAACAAGCAACAATAAAACGGCACCAATTAGAGTAGGTAAAAAGTCAATAAGTTTTTCTCCGTATTCTTGAATGTAAGTATCTATATCTTTGAATTTCTCCATAGGGTATTTAAAATTTTTTAATTGTTTCAATTGCTTTTTCTACTTCTTTCACCGGTAATTTACACGTGTTGTTAACACATACATAAATATAGGTTTCACCTTCAACAAAGCGTCCTTCTAAAAGATAATCATCTTGCTGTGTAGTGCTTCCGGCAATAAGCATATTAGGGATGTAATACGCAGTAAGTGTTTCTATTCGTTGTTTAGCTTCGGGCCCCACAACAACTACTTCAAAATATTTCGATTGATAATTCTTCAGCAGATCCATCCAATTGGAAAACCCTGAAGGGTATTGTTCCAATTCAGGAAGGACGTTTTTCAACATTTGTTTGCTGGTCTCTCCGTACTTCGGCACATTATAATAATGCGACAATTTAAAGAGGTTCTTGGCCATAATCGAATTAGAGGCCGGGATCACATTATCTCGATACTCAAAAGTGCGTGTCATAAGTTTAGCATCTTCTTTTGAAGTAAAATAGAACATGTGCTTTTCTTCATCAAAGAAATGTGAAAAGGTATAATCTGCCATAATCTTCGACCGTTCTAACCAAGTAGCGTCCATAGTCACCTCATACAATGCGATAAATCCTTCTATCACCGCCGCGTAGTCTTCCAAATAACCATTAATGCTGCTTTTGCCATCTTTATAGGTGTGGTATAACGCTCCGCTGGGTTGTAATTGGGAAGCAGCAATAAATCGGGCATTTTTTAGGGCAGCTTCTAAATAGTCTTCTTTTTGAAAAGCTTTATAGGCATCTACATAGGCCGTTAACATCAATCCATTCCAAGAAGTAAGTGTTTTATCGTCCAGTCTGGGTTTTGGACGTTTGTTTCGGAATTGGGAAAGTGTCCGTTTCCATGTGTCTTTCTTTTTCTGAAATGCTTCAGTCGTAAGTCCGTATTTTGAGGCAAACGAAGCATCATCCTCACTCCGAAGCAATATATAATGATCACCTTCCCATTTTCCGAAGCTATTGATGTTGTAATAATTGCTAAAAAGTTCAAAATCTCCCTTTAACAGTGGTTTCAGCTCCTCCTGCGTATAAATATAATATGCGCCCTCTTCCAATTCCCCCGTAGCTGTTTCACTATCGGCGTCCAAAGACGAATAAAAGGCACCTTCGGCAGTCGTCATCTCGCGCTGTATGTAATCGAGCGTTTCAAGAACGACCTCCTTATAAAGTTCTTTGTTGGTAGCCAAATAGGCATCGCTGTACAGACTTACCATTTGCGCGTTATCGTATAGCATTTTTTCAAAATGTGGTACATGCCAGCGCTCGTCCACACTGTAACGCGAGAAACCGCCCCCTATTTGGTCATAAATGCCTCCATAGGCCATCTGATCCAGGGTTAGGGTCACAAAATCTAATAATTCGGCATTTTCGGCTTGTAAGGCTTCACGCAATAAATAATGGTAATTATTGGGCATCATGAACTTTGGCGCTCTTTTGTATCCACCATATCTGTGGTCAAAGCTGGTAGACCATTTTTCGATTATGTTGTTTGTGTCATAATGCTTGAAATCGACAGCTTCGTTGTTAAATGTGACAAGGTCCATGCTCTTTATGCCTTCTTCCAATTTAGCGGCATATTCCTCGAGCTTCGCAGGTTCCTGTTCGTAGATCTCTTGTATTTTATTGATGGCGGCAATCCACTCTTCTTTTTTAAAATAGGTACCTCCCCAAACGGGACGACCATCGGGCAATGTGATCACATTCAAAGGCCAACCGGCACTTCCGGTCATAAGTTGTACCGCATTGATGTAGATCTGGTCTACATCGGGACGCTCCTCACGATCCACCTTCACTGAAATAAAATGTTGGTTCATAACGGCTGCAACGGTAGAATCCTCAAAACTCTCACGTTCCATCACATGGCACCAATGACAAGCCGCATACCCAACACTTATTATCATCAGCTTGTTCTCTTGCTTGGCTTTTTCAAGTGTTTTTTCGTTCCAACCGCGCCAGTTAACAGGATTGTGGGCGTGTTGAAGCAAATAAGGACTGGTCTCGTTTATAAGTTCATTGGTATATTGATGGGTTTCCAAAGATTTTTTATTTGAAGAATTACACGATAAAAAGAAAAGCGAAATAAGGGCTACGGGAAAAAGATGGCGCATAGATTGAGAAATAAAGAAATAAAAATACGCTTTTGATCATCAAAAGCGTATTCATGTATAAAGTCTTATAAATTAATTGACTTCGAAGGTGATTTTCACATTCACGCGGAACTCGGTAATATCATTGTTATTGACCATGGCACTTTGTTCGTGCACATAGACTGACCGAATATTCTTTACGCTCTTAGCAGCATGTTTCACTGCATTTCTGGCAGCATCTTCCCAACTCTCATTGGAGTTTGCCAATACTTCAATAACTTTTAGTACAGCCATAATATTAGTTTTATCTATTAGGTCTCTAAAATACGATTTTAAGAACCAAAAGTTCTCAAAATATCGTTAAAACCTAGGGTTGTAAGGAGAAAACCTAACGGTTATCCGTTGATCGCCTCTACTCTAGCAACACGCCCTTGTAGCATCTCACTAAGCATGGTTTCAATACCATTCTTGAGCGTAATTGTCGAAGAAGGACAACCGCTGCAGGCTCCTTGTAACAGGACACGAACCGTTTTGGTTTCTTCGTCGAAAGATTCGAACGCAATATGACCTCCGTCACTGGCTACAGCTGGGCGTACATATTCATCCAGGATGGCGATGATCTCTTTGTCGATATCAGAGTAATTCTCGTTTGTGTCTTTGGTTACTTCGGAAGATGTCACGGACGCATTTTTTTCCTTCTGAAGCATAGCATCCAAAAGTACAGGTTTGTCGCTTTCAATATAGTTTCGGATAAACTCGCGAATTTCCATAGATACTTCTTGCCATTCAGCAACATTGTATTTCATTACAGAAACATAATTCGCACTAAGGAATATTTCCTTTACAAATGGAAAACTGAACAATTCCTTAGCAAGGGGCGCATGGATCGCTTCATCGATATTCTTAAATTCAAAAGTGCCGGTTACCAAAGGCTTATTGGCTACAAATTTCATGACCGAAGGATTTGGCGTACTTTCCGCATAGATAGTGACCGGAACCTTTTTAGGTGTGTTGGATTCTACAATCACCGCTTTACCCGAATTTAAGTAGTCACTAATAGCCTGAGAAACCTCATTTTCTACATCGCTCCACGTTACGATATTGTATTTTTCAATTGCGATAAAATTTTGTGAGATATACACAGTCTTCACAAAGGGAAGATAGAATAATTGCTGAGCTAACGGACTTGCCGATGCTTCATCAATATTCTTAAATTCGTAGCTAGTTGCCTGTGTTAAAAAGGAATTGGCTACAAATTTTACAATATTTTCATTATTTGTGGGTTGTATATGAATGTTAAAATCAGACATTTAATAGCATTTTTTGCAAAAATATAAAAAGAAAATCAATGTAATCAATATATTTGACGTCTTAACACCTACTTTATGAAGAAAATTTTACTCCCCCTCATACTAGCATTTTCCGCAGTGTGCTTTTCTCAATCTATTGTAGTAAATGACCCTGCAGCTCCTCAAACTTCTTTTACAGCTGAAGAATTGATCACCAATGTACTTATAGGCGGAGGAAGCTGTGTGCAGGCAAATATGACCTTTTTACAGGAGAACCCTGGCGGAGTTACCAATATCAATGATAGAAGTTGGGGATATTTCAATGCAGCTGGAACTACCTTTCCTTTTGCTGAAGGTATTATACTTTCTACGGGACATGCGGTAGATGCCGAAGGTCCTAATAATGCCAGCGGTACCACGGGAACAGGGGCAGGATGGTTAGGCGACAACGATTTAAAGATTATATTGGACAATCAAAGTGGGGACAATGTTGGTACAAATAACGCTACGGTGTTCCAATTCACCTTTGTCCCGGTTATACCGAATGTATCCTTTGATTTTATTTTTGCTTCTGAAGAGTATGAAGATGATTTTGAATGTGACAGTCAGTTTCGTGATGGTTTTGCCTTCTTATTAAGAGGACCCGGAATTCCGGACGACTCGGGAACTCCCTACGGGGGAACCAATATTGCCGCAGTTCCCGGGTCTATGAATGTTCCTGTGAGCACACTGTCAATTCACGCAGATACCTTTATGTGTGGCACTGAAATTCCGGATGTCAATTTTTTCCCTCAGTTTTATGTAAGTAATTCAGGTGCCAATAACTTAAATGAAATTTCATTCGATGGTTATACTACTTCTCTAACAGCGCAAGCAACCTTAACACCGGGGCAAACCTATGAACTCAAGATGGTGATTGCAGATCGGGGTGATTCCAGTTTTGATTCAGCGGTATTCTTCAGAGCAGGATCTTTTGATATTGGAAGCGTAGATCTAGGTTTGGATCTCACCGCTAGCGATGGTACAGCTCGATGTATTGGAGAGTCATACACTATTGTGCCTAATATCACAGCCCCTCCGGGTACTACCTATGAGTGGCAATATGAGAACCCTTTAGGTTCAGGTATTTTTGTGCCTTTTGTACCTGCTGAAACATCTCCAAACTTAACCGTTACAACTACAGGACGATACAAACTTATCGTAGATTTCGCCGGAGTCTGTACTTCTGAAGGTGATGTGTATATTGAATTTGTGCCACCTCCTGTTGTCAATCCAATGCCGGACCCTTTGGTAGTTTGTGATGATGACAATAATGGATTGGCTATGTTCACTTTGCATGATGCTGATATGGATA
>NZTP01000026.1 GCA_002696485.1 Altibacter sp.
CACGGAGATACAGGTCTAACGGTAAGAAAAATCATTGTAGATACGTACGGCGGAAAGGGAGCACATGGTGGTGGTGCGTTTAGCGGAAAAGATCCAAGTAAAGTGGATCGCAGTGCTGCCTATGCGGCACGACATATTGCCAAAAACCTTGTGGCCGCCGGAGTAGCCGATGAAGTCTTAGTACAGGTATCGTATGCGATTGGTGTTGTAGAACCTACTTCCATCCTTGTAAATACACACGGTACATCGCACGTATCAATGTCTGACGGAGAAATAGCAAAGATCACAGCGAAGCTATTTGATATGCGTCCTGCAGCCATCGAATCTCGTCTCAAGCTAAGAAATCCTATCTATTTGGAAACAGCTGCCTACGGACATATGGGACGTATGCCTCAAACAGTTACCAAAGTTTTCGAGAGTCCGTATAATGGTCGTATCGAGAAAGAGGTAGAATTGTTCACTTGGGAAAAATTAGATCATATTGAAGCCGTAAAAGAGGCCTTTAAACTTTGATCGATCGATCAAGATTCAAATTTTTCAGAATAAATGTAAAAAACCACACTTAAGTATAAGCGTGGTTTTTTACATTTATAGAAATTTATACACCATGAACGCATCTTCTTTCACTGCATTTTGTCTATTCCTCCTTTGTGTCTGCATCTCTTGCAAAAAAACACCTTCAGAAACAAAACAGGTAATACTGTGGCAAACCTATGATGAAACTCAGGAAATTGATGCGCAACAAGCGCATGAAAGCAACCGGATGAAATTCAAGTTGATCCAATCCAAGTATCAGGATAAGAACGATGTATTTCAACCCTTGTACGAGGCTGTTTCGGCCTTTTCTGAAGAACGCTACGCACAATTAGCGCCTATGGTGCTGGAACAGGATATCCCAAGCCTTCAGCAACATGTTAGCAAGGGTGACTTCACCTACGAAGAGCTCACGCTGTTCTTTTTAAAGCGAATCTATACCTATGAGCTTGACCCGAATATGTCCTTACATACCATCATGGCACTTAACCCTTTGGTACTTGAACAAGCAAAAGCTCGGGATAAAAATAAGGGGAAAAAGAAACATCCCGTTTTTGGAATGCCTATACTTTTAAAGGACAACATTACCACAGCTTCTATGAATGCAACAGCCGGAGCGGCTGTATTGGAACAAACTACCGCTGACAAAGATGCTTTCATTGTAAGCCAATTGGAGGCACATGGTGCCCTTATTCTTGGGAAAGTGAACCTTAGCGAATGGGCTTATTATTTCTGTTCGGGCTGTCCATTGGGATACAGCGCTTTGGGCGGACAAACCTTGAATCCGTATGGGCGAAAGATCTTCGAGACCGGAGGGAGTAGTGCCGGTAGCGGAACATCGGTGGCAGCGAACTACGCAGTGGCAGCGGTGGGAACTGAAACCGCAGGCTCTATCATTTCACCCTCCAGTCAAAATTCGTTAGTGGGATTAAAACCCACTGTTGGGGTATTGAGCCGGTCGGGGATCGTTCCTATTTCACACACCTTGGACACGCCCGGCCCCATGGCCAAAAATGTGACCGATGCTGCCATATTACTGGATGCCATGACCGGCAAGGATGCTAAGGATCCTTCCAGTATTGCTTCTACAAGTTCATATATCCTTCAGAAAAAGAGTAAAGATCTTACAGGAAAACGGTTGGGCATACTAAAGGGGTTGCTTAGTGACAGCATCTACGCAGCTTCATTAAAACAACTGGAAGCGCAAGGTGCTACACTGGTTCCGTTCGATCCGCCACAGATCTCCTTAGATGGTTTTCTTAGTTTACTGAATTTGGAGATGAAACAAGACCTTCCTGTCTACCTTCGAGAATACACCTCTATAGCAGATACGCTTCCCTCGTTGGAGGCGATCATGAGATACAATGCGAAGGACAGCACGGTACGCATGCCTTACGGACAAGGAATCTTTGATGGCATCATGAACGACACCTTAGATACAAAAGGTTTGGAACTGCTGCGTTCCCGACTTCTTACCAATGGAAACCGATATTTTCAAGAACCCATAAAGGAGCACGAGTTGGATGCGATCCTGTCTATCAATAATTATCATTCGGCCTACGCAGCGGTGGGATTACATCCTTGTTTGGCAGTTCCCATGGGATATAAAAATAGCGGAGAGCCCATTGCGCTCACACTTATATCGTCGCCGTATACTGAAGCGGCATTACTGGAATTGGGCTATACCGTAGAACAAATACTCAATGCCCGACAGATCCCGCAAGCCTACAAAGATTAGATGATGTTGTGATTCTTCGCCTTTTGAACGGCCTCCATCTTACTGTGTACCTGTAATTTTTTATAGATGTTCTCGATGTGTTTTCGAACCGTGCTTGGTGACAAAAAAAGGTTTTCGGCAATGGCAGTATAACTTAAGCCCTTACTTAATTGTTCCAACACCTCCACTTCGCGTTTGGAAAGTGAGATCTCCTCTTTGTCACACGGATTTTGGATATCGATGGGATTTCGAAGCAATTTCAGGGTCTTCAATGCAATGGAAGGATTCATGGCAGCACCTCCATTAAGCGTTTCTTTGATCCCGTTGTACAGGTCTTCGGGATTGATCTCCTTTAGCAGATAACCGTCGGCTCCTGCTTTTATGGCATTGAAAATATTCTCGTCGTTGTCAAAGGCCGTAAGCATGATGATCTTGATTTGCGGATATTTCTGCTTCACCATTTGCGTACTTTCGATCCCGTTAAGCACCGGCATCTCTATATCCATAAGAATCACGTCCAGATTGTGATTCTCCTCCAGTTTGGTGAGCAGTTCGCTGCCATTGAGGGCTGTATGTTTTATCACAATATCCTCAAAGAAGGATAGTTTCTCTTTGATCGCATGGATCAAGAAACTGTTATCGTCTACAATGGCAACTTTCAAACTCATCTTTGGTGGGTTCAGAATTAAAGGTACTGAAATTTACAACAGTTTCTACCTTTCTGCCATAGGGCAGTTGCCTTATTTAGGATTTGCCCTCCTCTTTTGGAATGAGAACCTTCAGCGTCGTTCCTTTACCTTCTTCGGAAATCAGGTCCAACGCACCTCCAAGTTCTCTCGCTCGCTTTTTCATATTATGGAGCCCATTACCCGCTTGTGTGGTATCAGGGTCGAAACCTGTTCCATTATCCCAAATAGTGAGCAGGAAATGCGATGTATCTTCTGAAATGTTCACACCTATTTCTGAAGCATCGGAATATTTTATGGCGTTGTTGACCCCTTCCTGGATGATTCGGTAGAGGTTCATTCCCGCTACCGACGTGAATGCATGAGAAGCTGCTTCCGAAGCATCTACCGTAAAGGAGAACTGTGTCCCTTCCGAAGCTAATTTCGCCTTTTCAATAAAATTGCTAATTCGCGACTGAAGGTCTTCAAACGTAATGCTGTTCTTGTTCATCGCCCAAATGGTATCCCGCAATTCGTAAATGGTTTGCGATGTAAACGAACTGATCCCGGAGAGTTTCTGTGACAAGGACGTTTCCATATCCTTAAAACTGTACTTAAGATTATCCAGACTTGATATGATAAAAGTGAGTTGCGCGCCAATATTGTCGTGCAGATCACGGGAGATACGAAGACGCTGTTCCTGCAGTCGGTTTTGGGTTTCGATCTGTGCCAGCGCTGTTTTTAGCTCTCCTTCTTTTCGCAACTGTCTGTTTTTTAATTTTTGTTGGTTATAAACCAGATAACCCAAAATACCTAGAAGCAGCGCCAAGCCGAATCCGCCATATATCAAGGTATTCTTTTTTCGTACCTGCAGGTCCTTTTCTGCCAATTGAGCCCGTTGCTGAAGTATTTCCTTTTCCTTCTTTTCGGTTTCATACTTTGCTTCAGTTTCTTGAATGATCTGGCTGTTCTTCTCATTGAGAATCGAGTCTTTTACGGCAATGTAACTGTAAAGATAGGTGTTGGCCTTTTCAAAATCGTTTTGATCCTTAGCGAGTTCCGAAAGACTTGAATAACCTTCCTTAAGCGATAGCTTTATATCGTGCTGTTCGGCAAGGGCTACCCCTTTCAGCAAGTATTCTTCAGATTTTCGAAAACGCTTTTGAAGTCTCAGGGATTCCCCAAAGGTAGTATACGAATGGGCCATCCCGTTAAAATCTTGTGCTGCTTCACGCAGCGTGATCGACTCTAGAAAGAGACGTTCACAGGTAGTAAAATCACCTTTTTTTGAATAGGCAAGGGCCATATTTGTAAGGTTGGACGCCTGTTCTTTAACATCTCCCAATTGTTTGCTAATGGCGAGCGCTTTAGCATAGGAAGCGATCGCATCATCGTATTTCTGCTGATAGTCATAAATGGCACCTACATTGTTATACCCGTTTTGCAAACCGGCAAAATTCCCCAAGGCTTCCTGCATTTCAAGCGCCCTTGTCAAATACTGTGTTGTTTTGTCAAAATCCTGAAGATAGTAATACGCCACCCCTATATTATTGTATGCTTGTGCGATCCCGGTCTTATTGCCTAACTTCTCCTCTGCCTTGAGTGCTTCAAATAGCAATGGAATGGCTTTTTGGTAGTCTCCTTTTCGGATATGAATCGTTGCGATATTATTGAGTACTACGGCAAATCCCTTAGTACTATTGGTAGCCTTTGCAATATCAAGCGCTTTGTTATATTGGGCCATTGCATTCTCGTAATCCGTCTTCCGTTCAAAATAGTTCCCCAAAACATTCAAGTTCATCATCTTTCCGTAAGGGTACTTCAAGGTCTCTGCCAGACGAATACCATCTTCGGCAAAAGCCTTGGCACTGTCCAGATGCGTAACATTATAATGACGTGCTATGGTAAGCAAAAGTTCTACCTTTGCTGTATCATTTGGAGCTTTGCGGAGCACTGCCAGTGCACTATCAATGTTTTTTAGGGTTTCCTGTGACTGAAGAAGAAAAGAGGAAAAAAAGAATACAAGAAAGCAGAAACTGCGAAGTGTTGACATCTTAGATTTATTTTGGTTAGTTACCATAAATCTAGATATTTATATTGGGCTGAACAACAAGTGCTTCGTCTAAATTATACCGTAAAAAATGATAGGTATTCAATGCATTCTCGCGTAGAGCGATCTGTGCTTTATGGCTTCCAATAGCTTCCGATAGTTGTTGCTGCCGAATTTTATGACGTGCTTTTAACCTCTTATTCCGAAGAAAAAAAAAGAGTGTTAACCCCGCGATCGTACAAAAAAAGAGCGCGAATCCTATAACAGATTCAAAATTCATGATGTTTCATTTGGCCTTCTAAAGGTACGACTACCTTACCAAACCACGTATACGGCATTTGTCGTATTTCACTACCTATTAAAGGTTACCAATACCTGTGTTCCTTTTCCCGGTTCCGATTTGATCGCAGCGCTTCCACCCAGATCTGCCGCTCTTTTTTGAATATTCTGAAGGCCATTGCCCTTTGCTTCAGAAGAAGTTCGAAATCCGCTACCGTCGTCTGTAATGGTTAAAATATATTGGTTTTCTTTGACGTCAATTTCTACCGAAACATGTTGTGGTTCTGCATGCTTTAGCGCATTATGCACTGCCTCCTGAATGATCCTGTAAATGTTCATACCTTCCACCGAAGAAAAGGTAATGTCCGGCGTGACATTTTCTCTCACGGAAAAATTAAAATCCACATTAGCGGATGCCGTACCGGCCTTTTCAATAAAGTTTGAAATACGTCCTTGCAGGTCTTCCCATGTAAGATCGCTTTTATTCATGGCCCAAATGGTATCCCGAAGCTCATAAATGGTTTGCGAGGCGAATGCACTTATATTGGATAATTTCTCCTTTGTTTTTCCGCCGGTATCCCTCAGTCCGAATTTTAAGGTATCAATAGAAGAAATAATAAATGTGAGTTGAGACCCAATGGTATCGTGAAGGTCTCTGGATATTCGCAGTCGTTGTTCCTGCAAGCGGTTTTGAGTTTCAATACGGGCAAGGGCAGTCTTTAACTCGTTTTCTTTTTGCAATTGTTTGTTCTTTAGTCGCTGCTGGTTAAAGAACAAATATCCCAAAAGACCAAAGATGATCGCAATGGCGATCCCACCGTAAATAAGTGAGTTCTTTTGTTCCACTTCTAACTCCCGCTCTACCAGATTTGCCCTGGTTTCGGCGAGATCCTTTTCTTTTTGAGCCAGATTGTATTTTGTTTCAAGATCTGCGATCGCGGCTGCGCTTTTGTCTGAAAAAATCTGTTCTTTGGCGTCCAATGATCTCTGAAGGTATTCACCGCCCAACTTGGGATTCCCCGTTCTAAAATAGGTCTCTGAAGCATGGCGGTAGAAATCGACCGCTGCATTCTTAAGATCCGGGAATTCCTTTAAGAATTGGTTTCCTAGTGACACATATTTTGAAGCTTCCTTAATATTGTCACGTTGGTTGTTCGTATAGATTAAAAACGATATAGGGACTAGATTTGCACGACGGTCGATATTAAAAGCATCCCGCCCTTTTAAAATTTCTTCAAACAATGGGATGGCCATGGATGGTTTTCCTTGAGTGACATAGAGATCGGCCAAACTGCTTAGGGAATCGAAATATTTTCCCTGTTCATTGGCGGCTTCGGCAGTAGTAATGGCCTCTTTCAAAATTTTTTCGGCTTCATCGAACTTACCCTGTGCCGCAAGGTTGATCCCAATATTGTTAAGGGAAGCTGGAATCTCACTGGCTTTATTATACCTACGTCGCAGCTCCAATGACTTGTTGTGATATTCGATTGCCTTCTCGTACTGCCCCATTTCCTGATAAATCAATCCTATGTTATTGAAATAGATTGCGTTTGCGGCTTCACTAGTATTGGGTTGATTCATCTTAAGGGCTTGAAAAAAATAATCGAGGGCTTCTTGATAATTTCCTTTGTTCCAATGAAACATTCCCAAATTATTGATGACCATGACTGTGATGGTCTCAAAATCTTTTTGTTGACTTAACGCAAGTGCTTCTTTAAAATAATAATTTGCGGAGTCGGATTGTCCCGAAACGTCGTAATAGATTCCATAGGTGTTTACGAGTTCTGCTTCGGAAAAAGGAACCTTCTTATTCTTTGCTTCAGCAATGGCGTTTTGCAATAATTGTTTCGCCCGCGGCGGGTCGTTAAAAATATAATAGAAACTTACCTTGTTAAAGATGCGAAGACGCACCGAATCATTGGCTGTCTCAGCCACCTGAAGCAGGCTGTCTATTTTTTGAGCTTGAGATTGTGAGAAAAGAATTCCATGAAAGAAAAGGAATATGAGGAGTGCAATCTTATGCATGTGAGGGGTTTTATAGAAACGAATGTAAAGAAAAAATAAAAAACACGACCCCGAAGGATCGTGCTTTGATCTATTGGCTAATAAAATTAAAGTTTTTTAACAAAGGTGCCGTTGTTCCATGTCCCTACGCGATCATCGGCAGCTGTCTGGCCCTGGTAATAACCCCTTCCGTGGTATTTTCCGTTCAACCATTCACCCACGTAATAATTGCCGCTGGTAAAGAAGAACCTACCTTGCCCATGATATTGATTACTGCTGTTAAACTGTCCGGTGTATTTGTCCCCATTGGCAAACAAATAGGTGCCCATATATAGATTACCATTCTTAAAGAATCCTGTAAATGAATCCCCGTTAGACCATTTAAATCGGCCGTATTTATTGGTACAATCTCCTGCAATACAACCGGTCGTGGTACCGTTATCGATGAAAGTGTAGGAATCTTTCAACTGACTCAGTTCATAGCGCCCTTGTTCCCAAACCTCATCTTCCACTATATACCCGAGTCCTTGTATAAATCCGTTTTGATATTCTCCAACCATATCTTTATTGACCCCAATATATACGCCGTATCCGGTCATGTCATTGTTTACCCAAAAACCGATATATTTTCCAGAGTCATTCCAGTCGAAGAGACCGTAACCGTCTCTGCTACCGTTCTTCCAAAAACCTTCGTAATAGCCATAATCAAAGGTCTTCTTTCCCCACCCGTTAACACAATCGCCACTTACACACCCATAAGCAGATGTATTTGTAGTTGTAGGCGGTTTAGTACTACTTCCGGTAGTAGGTGCCATTGGTGTTTCTTGTGCCATGAGCAAGCCGGTAAACAGCATGCATAAAAAAGTTAGCGTTAGTGATTTCATATTATTTTGGTTTTACGTGTTAATTGCTTTCTATTTTTTTAATGATTTAACGAATGTTCCATTGGACCATTCTCCTACTTGTTGGACAAAATCACTATTGTGATAATAACCGCGTCCGTTATACTGTCCGTTCTTCCATTCTCCTCCATAATAACCTCCACTGGCATAAAAATAACGCCCTGTACCGTGAAACTGATTTTGAGCATTGAACATCCCACTGTATTTGTCTCCGTTCGCAAATGTGTACGTCCCTAAATAAAGATTACCGTTCTTGAAGAAACCTATATAGGAATCTCCATTTGCGTAGTCAAGTTTTCCATATTTATTTTGACAATCTCCTGCGGTGCATCCTTTTTCTATATTATTGGTGTAGAATGTATAGGGAGTAACAAGATTTCCATTGGTATATAGACCTTGTTGCCAATCTTTACCGTAGACGGCATAACCGGCACCGTTCAATTTCCCATTGCGGTATTCGCCCACAATATTATCATCATTATCGGCGATATAAGTCCCATACCCACTCATGGTGTCGTTTTCCCAATTTCCAATGTATTTCCCAATGCCGTCCCACTTATAGAGACCGTATCCGTTTTTCTTTCCGTTTTTCCAAAACCCGTCGTAGTGGGCATTCTCATATTGCCATTTCCCCCAACCATTGTAACAGTCCCCTTGGACGCAACCTGAACTCCCGTTGGTAGCGGCTACCGAATTTGAACCGGAAGCACTGTAGAGCTGCACAGGTTTATATACAAAAGAAGCCATGGTGTAATATCCGGGGAGCACATATTTTTTTACTCCATCAATTGACACTACAAGGTCGTTCCCATCCTTCTCATTGGTTGCTTTGGTATAATCGATGTGTTTTCCCTTGATAAGTATCGCATACAATCCTTTATCGGTATCACGATACCAATAGGTATCATTGGGCGCACTGGGCAGGGCATAGATCGACTTGGCTCCCCAGTTTGAAAAATTTCGAATCCCGTCCAAGACATAGGTTGCGTTGGCCTCTTCAAAATATTCAACATAGCTTCCGTTGACATTACTGAAGGATCCGCTTTGGGACGCATCGTCTATATACACGATAAAGGAATAGGGATTCGTGATGTAAAAATTTTTACCCACATTATTTGCCAACACAGACACGCGACCCGTCGCTCCTGTGGGCGCCTCTTTAATATCGGCACATAAATACAGCGTGCGGGTGTTTTTGTCCAATACCGGTAACGTATCGGTCTTCAAATAACTTAACGGCTGAAGATTGGTAAGTTTTTTTCCCGAAGAATCGTACATATAGAACTTGTTATCCTCAAGCATTGTCCAACTATTGGCAGTACTATTCGCCGAACCGGAGGTGCCGGACACAGGTGAAGGTACTTGAGAGAATCCTGAAAATCCCAGGAACATACATATAAAAAGAGTTAAAACATAAGATCTCATATTCATTTGGTCTTTAGTGATATACAAAATAGCAAAAAAAATAATGCGTTTGAAATAGGGCAGCTGACGTATTTTTTAAAATTACTCTGAAAATTCCTGATATTTTCGCTTCATCTCTTCGTAAGCCTCAGGTGAATTCGCAAATTTCTTTGCCAGTGTATCCAAGACATCCGAATCTTTATGCAAGGCAACTACAGCAAGGTCTATCAACAATCTAAATACAATCAACAAGACGGCGGCGATCGTTCCGGCAGAAAAGAGGAGGTAAAAGAAAAAGGCCAAGATTACCACGAACTGTTGGACGAATATGCGAACATACGGTTTCATCAATATGGCTCCCGGCGTGTATTGCTTGTATTGTTGGTTCTTCCAGAAATTGGTGTAGAAATAACCAAGGTTGGTAACGATCAATGAGGCCAATACGACCGACATCCCCGGTACCGAAAGCACATAAGCGTAGTTGTCTAGAATAGCAAAGGAATTGGTAATCTCCGGTACGGCTGCTTCAAAAAGCGTAAACGCAAAGATGGACTGGATAGCAACGAACATTCCGTAGTGCATCATAAAGAATAGAATCAACGGAATCCCTCGAAGCTGAAATCCCTTTTCCGATTGCGGTACTTTTCCTTCCGAAGAAACCATCCATAACTTGACAATATGAATAACGCCTATCACAATAGTTTCGAGAAAATAGGCAAAGACCACAGTGAGCGCATCTATTTGCTGCATGAGCAACAATGCCAACAGGAAGAGCGCATTGGCCCATACCAACATGTTCTTTTGATTTGGAAATAAAATCGTTCGTATCATTAGTTTAAAGGTAAAAAGAAACCCCGTACGTTGTATACGGGGTTGGTACGATTACAGACACTCCTCACTATCTGCAACCCGCGTAACCTGGTTAGTTAGTTACTTCTTTAGATCGTATGCGAAGATGGAGTTGTTATCGGCTTTGTAATACAAGATACCTCCTATTTCGTCTACCTGATACTCCGGTTGTTTGTCCTTCAATACAATCTCCTTTTCCTTAGAACCGCTGTCCTTATTCAATTTTACCAAACCAACACCGTCGTCTAGTTTGGTCAGGACAAATTGTGCGTTCTCGGTGGCTGCCGTTTCTTTAAAGCGTTTTAACATTTCTGCTACCGATGCACCCGATGCTGCTGCCATCCCATCACCTAAATCGGCATACCGTTGACCACGATCTGTGTAATTACCTAATTTATTTCTGTTTTGGTTTGCTGCATTGTAGGCTGCTACCGCCGTTGTGGCCGTAGCAACTGCCGCAACGCCTGCGATAATGGCTCCCAAGGCACTCTTTCCGGGGGCGCGGTAGTATTCATGAAATTTCTGACCGCCATTCCAGTCCAACAACATCATGTTCTGGTCACTGGTCAACAAGATACCTCCATCGCGAACCTCCACGCCTGTAGGATCTTCTTTTCCTTCAAACTTAGATTCGGCCAATGTGGATACCTCTCCCGAGTTGGCGTCTACGGCAAACAGATCGCCATCGGCACTTATTAGATATCGGGAATTCTTACTGTCGTAGCTGGAAGAAACCGCATTCGCTCTTTTATACTTTAATGGTTTGTTCCATACCTGGTCTCCTGTAGCCAAATTCACGATATTGGCATCTTCTGAAGTGATATAAATTAATCCTTGCGGTGTATTGGCCATGGTCATGATGTTCTCACCTGTCTTCAAAGGCTTTTTGAACAAGGTTTGTCCGTCGTACGATATCTTGTTGATCCCTCCTTGGTAAATTCCGAAGAGAATTCCGTCGTCCATAATATAAAAATGCTGCACATAGCCTTTGGTCTTAGGTGCCTTTTCCCAAAGGTCTTCTCCTGTGGAGGCACTTAAAAATCCGATTTCAGATTCATTCTTAGCAGCAAAGACACTGTTACTTCCACCATCATCCTTGTTACTCACAATGGCAAGACCTTGAGGCAGGATCTCAAAATTGGCTACCTTTCCTTTTACCTTAGCAGGTTTGTTCCACAGCTCTGCACCGGTGGTGCTAATCTTGTAGACTTCAGTGTTGGTCCCGCTGGCGTTCTGCTCGAAGGCATAGATCTCCTTTTCGCCGGCATCGGCTACCAACCAGTTCACGTTCTTGATCTTCGTTTCCCAAAGGGTCTCTCCGGTTTGTGCCTTTTTAGCGATCAATCCCTGTGCGGTGGGTACAATGAGATAGTCTTTCAATAAGAGCGGTCTTCCGGTTACACTGTAATCTTTGGCAATCCCTACACGTCCCGGTTCGTCCAAATGGAAACGGTAATCCTCTTTTCCGGTATTGAGATCGTAGACGGCCACCTGCATGGCAAATTTTTCTTTGGAGGTACGTTGACCGCTTACCACCAATTTGTTTTGAGGCATCATCACATCACAGGTCATTACAGTCTTCCAGCCGTTATTTTCGGTGGTGAACAATACCTTACCGGACATGTAATCGATCACTGCTTTTTTGGCTGAAAGGTTTGCAAACCCAACATCACCCACTATTACGTAGGGAGCACTGGGTACAAAGAAAAGTTCTTCCGGCTTCACACGACCGTAATCGGTAAAATTAAATAGCAGCTCATTACTTCCGGGTTTGATTCCTACGAGACCATCATTGGTCGCTACGACCATGGTGCCTCCTTGGGTGAGGGTCATTTCGTTGATCTTCGCACCGGTATCGTAGCGAAAATCGGGAGTTTCGGCGCGCTGGGCCGAGACTTGGATCACCGAGCATACTGCGAGGGCGATCATTAGTGTTACTGTAGTTGAAAGTTTCATATGCGTGGTTTAATTAATTGATATCTCAAAGGTGCGTTAAAGAAAGAAGGGATTCAATAGGGCAATTGTCGTATTCTACTTATTGTGAGTGAGAGGGTTGCAGGTTGGAAAGTTTATAGATTCACTTACTCCCCCACTCCCCTACTCACCTACTCACCCACTCACCTACTCACCCACTCCCCAACTCACCAACTCACCTACTCACTCACTCACCCACTCACCTAAAAAAACCGGAAGAAGAACAATTTGTTCCGCTCCCGGCTCCACGTAAAAACCTCAACACTGAGATTTTCATTTATTGGATAAGATTATTGAATCGTCAAATTAAAGGACCCGTCTGTGATATTCTTGATCGACTGATCTCCATTTACATTCTTACATGTAAAGTTGAACGTTCCTTTAATAGTAGTGTCTGTTTTTTCAGAAACATTAATTTCTCCCACAACGCCACTGTTTTGATAAGGAGCATTCCAAGTTTGAGAATTCATGGGGTCATTTACGTTTGCTTCTACATAAGAGGCCGTAATGAATACATTCGCATCGGTAATTTCGTACGTACCGGTCCCATCAAAGGCGTTTATTATTAAAAAGATTCCTTTTCCAGAAGCATCCGATCCTTGTAGCGTAACTGTTGTCGATCCACCTCCATTGGTTTCTGATGCCGTAGATGCAATACTCATTGATGTGAAATTGGCGCCGTTCACTTTAGCGGTTACTGTGCCTTCTCCTGCCTGACCGTCGTCACCGCCTTCGTCATCTTTTTTACAGGCCGTCACGGCCAAACTTATAAAGAGAACGAATAATACTTTCTTAAAATTTTTCATAATTGCTGGGTTTTTAATTGGTTAACAAGGCAAAGATGCCTCAAAACCCAACGCAACTCAATAGGGCAGTTGTCGTATTCTAGAATTTCAGTCCTGGAACGCGCTGTTCCAATTCGGATATTTTTTTCTGAAGATTGTTCTGAAAAGCTTTATATGCCGTGCCTTTCACATGAAACGGACGGTGTTGCAGTCCCTTCTGAATGCTGTCCACCTCTTTCTGTATGGCTGCGGTTTCCGAAGCGATCCAAACGTTTTTGAATCGTTCCCAAAGAAGCTCGATGGCAGTAGCATTGGGATGAATAAGATCTTCCGAGTAAAATCGATACTCTCGTAACTCGTCTTGCATGAGTTCGTAAGAAGGAAAGTAAAAGACATTGGGTCGTGCATCCAAAGCCGCATGCAGTCCCGCGATCAAATGGGCCTTGCTTCGGGCGTTCTCCACAAATCCGTCTTTGAGATGTCTCACGGGAGATACGGTAAAGAGGATAGATGCCTTAGGATTCACCGCATGAATACGGTCAATACTTTGTTGAATTGTTTCAGAAATAAGAGAAACAGAGAGCAATTCCTTTGAAAAAGCCCTTTGTGGCACTTTATGACAATTCGCAACGATACGGTCGCTCTCAGTATGTCGATACACCCAAGCTGTTCCCAAGGTAAAAATGATATGCGTTGCGTTGCAGAGGGTGTTCTTCAGTAGTTCCCTTTGGGTATTCAAGGTATTTAGAAACGCTTCCTTATTTGGGCTACTAAGCCGAGAATGTACCTCAAAACAATGCCATAGTTCGTTGTGAAAGAATATATCGGCTTCCCTAAAGGGCTTTTCGCTTAAAGCGATATCCACCAAGATATCGATAGCCAAGGGATGGAACACGATCCCAAACGGATTCTGTACGTTCTGAAACTTGAAATAATCAAGCTTCCCTCCCATGTTCTCAGTAAAACAGGAACCCATTAGCAACACACTGGAATCGTAGGTAATAGGATCCTTGGCAGGCGCTAACGGTATCTTAGTAAAAAGCTTCATGTTTTCATGTTAAATGAACGGATACATCTTGCACCAAGTACCTTGTCACAAAGACATATAAGTCTAACGACATAACGGAAAACGCCCCGTCCCTCTTTAATTCTTACCGCACATAAGTTCTAGCCGCTTCCAACGCTGCCTCAATACCCTCGGGATTCTTCCCTCCGGCGGTAGCGAAAAAAGGTTGTCCGCCGCCTCCGCCTTGAATGTACGTACCAAGCTCTCTTACGATCTGGCCGGCATTTAATTTTCGCTCTTCCACCAATTCTTTAGAGATATAACAGGTAAGCAATGCTTTGTCTTCGTTTTGGGAACCAAAGATCACAAACAGATTGTCGATCTCTCCGCCCAATTCAAAGGCCAGGTCTTTTAATCCGGAGGCATCCAGTTCCAATTCCTTTGCCAAGAAATTGATCCCGTTAAGATGTTCCACATCATTTTTAAGATCCCCTTTCATGTTTTTCGCCTTATCCTTCAGTAATTGCTGAATTTGTTTCTGAAGGTGTGCATTCTCTTCCTGAAGCCCGGATACTGCCTTTACGGGATCCTGCGCGTTGTTCAATACTTTCTGTACTTGTGCAAAGGCTTCACTGCGCTCCACAAAGTACTGCTTGGCAGCATCTCCGGTAATCGCTTCAATTCGACGTATTCCTGAAGCCACAGCACCTTCCGAAGTAATAATAAAATGCCAGATGTCTGAGGTAACAGGTACATGAGTACCCCCACAAAGCTCCATGGATTTCCCGAATTTTATAGCTCGAACGCTGTCTCCGTATTTTTCACCGAACAAAGCTAGGGCGCCTTCGTCGATTGCCTGCTGATAGGGAATACCTCTGCGTTCTTCGAGTGCGATTCCTTCTCGTATACGGGCATTCACAAAATCTTCCACTTGCTTCAATTCGTCTTCTGTTACCTTTCCGAAGTGAGAAAAATCGAATCGTAAATTCCGACTGTGAACCATCGACCCTTTTTGAGTGACGTGTTCTCCCAGAATATTTCGCAAAGCTTGATGCAGTAAATGTGTGGCGGTATGATTGGCCGCGGTACGCTGCCGCTGTTTGGTATCAACCACTGCCTTGAAGGTCGCCTCGGGATTTCTGGGAAGGCTCTTGGCAAAATGAATGATGAGGTTGTTCTCCTTTTTTGTATCAATAATGTACACCACACCGCCATCGGGAGCTTCCAGATAGCCCTTATCACCCACCTGTCCGCCTCCTTCGGGATAGAAAGGTGTGAGGTTGAAGACCAATTGAAACAATTCTCCTTCTTTCTTATTCTCCACTTTACGATACCGCGTGATTTTGATAGGAGTTTCCAACGTATCATACCCCACGAATTCTTCTTCCGCATCGTCTGAAAGGATGACCCAATCGCCGGTCTCTACCTTTGTGGCGGCCCGAGAACGCTCCTTTTGTTTTTGAAGCGCCGCCTCGAATTCGGCCACGTCCAGATCAAAACCTCTTTCCCGCAAGATCAATGCGGTAAGGTCAATAGGAAATCCAAAGGTATCATACAGTTCAAAAGCTTTCTTACCCGAAATGGTCTTGGAAGAAGCCGTTTCGATCACATGCTCCAACAATACCAATCCTTGATCCAACGTACGCAGGAAGGAGCGCTCCTCCTCAAGAATTACATTGGTGATTAGGTTCTGCTCTGAAATGAGCTCCGGAAATGCCTCACCCATTTGCTTGCTCAAGGTGGCCACCAATTTATAGATAAATGGTTCCTTGGTGTTTAAAAAGGTGAAACCGTAGCGAATTCCCCGTCGTAAGATACGGCGTATCACATAGCCCGCACCCGAATTACCGGGCAACTGGCCATCGGCAATACTGAATGCCACTGCGCGAATATGATCTGCGATCACACGAATGGCGATATCGACCTTCTCATCTTTCCCGTAGGTGGTATCGGTAATCGCCTCGATCTCCCGTATTAAAGGCGTGAAGACATCGGTGTCGTAATTGCTTTGTTTGTTTTGCAGCACCATCGCAAGGCGTTCGAAACCCATTCCGGTATCTACATGCTGTGCGGGTAATTTTTCAAGAGTTCCGTTCGCCTTACGGTTGAACTGCATAAAGACCAGATTCCAGATCTCGACGACCTGAGGATGGTCCTGATTGACCAATTGGGCACCGCTTTGTTTTGCTTTTTCTTCGGAAGAACGAATATCAACGTGAATCTCACTGCAAGGACCGCAGGGTCCTTGTTCGCCCATTTCCCAAAAATTATCTTTCTTGCTGCCGTTTAAAATTCGGTCTTCGGGCACAAACTGTTTCCAGTATTCATAAGCTTCAGTATCGCGTTCCAAGCCTTCCGAAGCATCCCCTTCAAAAATGGTAACATAAAGTATGGATGGATCGATCTTATAGACTTCGGTCAACAGCTCCCAAGCCCATTCGATCGCTTCTTTCTTAAAATAATCGCCAAAGCTCCAATTCCCCAGCATTTCGAACATGGTGTGGTGATAGGTATCCATTCCCACCTCTTCCAGGTCGTTATGCTTTCCGCTTACACGCAAACATTTTTGTGTATCG
>NZTP01000027.1 GCA_002696485.1 Altibacter sp.
ATAATAAAAAAAATCTCAAAATTTTGTGGCGGAATTTATTTGGCACTTGCGTTTTTATTTTTTTATATAGATTTATATTCCCAGAATAAAAACATATAGTTTAATTATAATAGTTTAAATAAGTATATTTAATCTTCTTTAAAATCGTATAATGAAGTTTGTATTCTAAACTGTTTAAGATAATCGTCTAAATTCTTTGATATTAGTTTAATCTTCTTTAATATTTCTTGTAAAGCCTTTTCTTCTGAATTAGTAAGTTGTCTAGCATCTTTTCTGTTTTGTTTAGCATCTTCAAGGGTTTCTCGTATTATGGTGAATATCTCATCTAAATAAGTTAATGCCTGTTTCTCGGCAGACATACTGTATCACTTAATGGGTGGAAGTCATAGCATATAATATGCTCGGAATAACCTTTAATCTAAACTAATTAATGTTTTAAAGTAGTGGAATAAATGCTTTTTGGTTTAAAATTGATTAATTAATGCCTATTCATTTAAATGAACAAAAATAAAAAATTTGAAACAAAGCCATATGGTTGTATATAGTCTATTGAGATAAATTGCAATATATATAGATTTATTTCATCGAATAGAATTATATGCGCTATTTGAATAGATTTCTATAGAACGCATCACGCAACTGTTAAATGTTATGTTCCGAGTCATACATCCCTAAATAATCCATTTAGCGTCTATAATGAACCATATATAGTCTATATATACATTACAACAACCATATGGTTTGGCTTTGCCATCGTAGAGGAAACCCCCCGAAGGGGGCGACGGAAGGCATTTCCGCATCATTCTTCCTCTTGACCTCCTTCGGCTGATTTAACAGCAGGTGGGGTCATTGTCGGGATTTCACCGTTCATAGAACCATCCCAACGACCTTCTTTGTAGCCCTTTACAAGCGCATTATACGCTTGCTTGGCGTAATGGGTAGCCAATGCGTCAATATCAGCATAAGCACCGCCAGTTCTACCATGTGGCAAAACCGCAGCCAAAACGACATCTTGGTTAGAAATACCCGCAAAGGCAGCGTAAACCGCATTCTTCACAGAAATCGCATTTTGCTCCACTTCGTCGGGCAAAGCAGATTCTCGACCTCGACGGGCTTTTGGGAAATCCGCATAAACGCTCCCAATAGACCTAATAGCCGTCCAATAGGTTGAACGCATATCGTCGTCATTACTGTTGTTTCCGAGCATAATAGACAATTCAATAGCCTTGCCATTATCACCTCTATCTTCCTTTTCAAGCCATAGACTGACTTCACTTGTGTTTTTTATCCAATTCTTTTCATTCATAATAATTACCTCCAATAAGGGGAAATCTGCCTCAATGCCTTCCGAAGCACTAATACCAACCAAATGACGGATAAGGTTGTAATTACACAAGCGCAAAGCGATTACAACCATATGCTTTGTAAAGGCGGGCGCAAGCCCTAATTCTTTTGCCAGCCATGACTTTCAATGAATCTGACGATTTTGTCAATGTTCGGCATAAGTGTCTCGCCACGAATGACAATGCTGGCATCATACATATTTGAGGTCAATTTGGCTTCAACCCCGATATCTTTGATAAACCCGTAAATTTGGGGCATATAGTTCAACATCTCGGCACAGGTCTTGATAACCAGTTTCTCGCTTCCTTTGTGGAATAAATCGCTTGTTAGGGTTGCTCGCATGGTAATAGGCCGAATCCGTCGCTTAACCACTCTCTTACAAAGCATATGGTAGTATCTTTGGTAATACCCCCGAAGGGGCGGATTACATCCAGTTTTGAAAGTATTGAGGCATATAAGTGAAAGAATCACGGTCAAAGTGCCACAATGTAATTTTTCCCTCCCAATTGCTTGCTAATGCCAAAAATGAGGTTAATGCTGGAGTTAAACCAGTAATGTAGAGATTTAGAATCTCAACATTATTATCTTCCAAATGATATATAAAATCACTAGCACGACCTTCTAGGAAATCAAAATCCATAGGGTTCTGAATATGCTCATAAATAGCATTAGGGACACTAACTCCCCCATTTGTCTTAATTTCGTGTCGTCCAGCGCAAAGTGCAACATTGTATTGGTTAGCCATGATATACGATTAAATGAGTAGTATGTATAGGGTTGCTCAAAGTGCAACCATATGGTATTGCTTTGTCTTTACCCAAAGGCGGGGATTGTTTTTTATTTCGGCTATTTGCACATTTACCCTATGCGTGGCTCCATTACCTGAGCGAAAACAATCAAAAACGCTCTCCACAGTATTCCTTAAATTAATATCCATTCCCCATCCCATACATTACCGTTTAAATACCATTGGTAATCCTTTTGATGGATTGAAACAGTAGGTAAACCGTTAAGTCTCTCTTTTGTAGTGTTTGATTCCCAACCTGCCGATGTAATCCACAATTCTCCGTCTTTATCTTCAGCGATAACATTCCCATGAAGGCGAAGTTGGCAAAGATGCCCAAAAACCCTAACTTCAGTATTTCCTCGCTTAAATTCTTGTCTGTTTCTAAATGCTCTTATTGCGTCTTCTGTAATCTTTCGCATGATAACCGTTAAAATCGGTGATATATCGTAAGGTAGAACAAAGCCCTACCATATGGTTTTACTTTGTGTAAACCCCCCGCAAGGGGCGACAAGGGGCGAAATCCTTGCCGAATCACTCGTCTTCCGAACCTCCTTCGGAATCCTCGTCTTTAGTTGGACGAGGGGTGATTTGTAGCATACCTGACTTATCAAGGTCAAATTCGCCTTCATCAGTCAAAGCCACTCTACCGTCTTTCAATGACTGCATAATGTAGTTATGTGCTTGTTTCTTGTAATTTGCGACCATATCATCAATACTGGCGTAAACTCCACCAGTTCGCCCGTGTGGGACGATTACAGACAATAGAATGTCATGGTATTCAGTAGGGATTGATGCATAAGCAGCCGCTACTTTTTCCTCCACAGTCGCCAATACAATTTCTTGATTGTCGGTAAGCGTTGATTCTCTCCCACGACGAGCCTTCGGAAAATTAGGCATAGTGCTGCCAATTGAACGAATTGCAGTCCAATAAGTGCTTCTTAGTTCATCAGTTGCCGCATTATCTCCCAATGTGAGAGAAAGTAGGACAGCCTGTAAGTTATCCGATTCGGGTTGGTTTTCAGCCCATGCCCGAACCTTGCTTGTATTCATGTTCCAGTTCTTAATCTTCATAATATATTCCTCCTGTTGTGTTCTTCAAGTCTTTCGCCCCTTGAAGCGTATATTGGGATTTAATGATTCATAAGGTTGTAAACCCAAAGTATTTACAACCATATGGTTTGCTTTGATAACCCGATGGCGAGGGAAAAATGAGGGAAAAACCTCGCCAAAGGGATTCAAGCATGCTTATCTTGGAATCTGCGTAATTCGGAATCAATAGCGGCCTCCATGAGAGAATCCATTAATTTAGAGGTCAATTCCTCCATAACGGTCATATCAATGACATGCTTCGCTGTTTCTGCAACCAATTCGTAAATGAACAAATGGAACATTCCTTCCTCATCATTCATTTCGGGAGACATATCTCGCATGATAGCGGTTTCAAAACCATCTCGGAGAAACTTGGACATTCCGTTGCTAATAGTATTCAATGCTCTTACACAATCTTTGCACATGATAAACGGTAATTGGTGAGATATAGGGTTTTATCATCAAAGATTCTAAAACCATATGGTGTTGCTTTGCATTAAACCCCAAAAGGGGGCACAGGGAAGTATCTTGATGGTAATTGATATTTTTATACATATGTGCCTTTTTCAGCCTCTATCATCGCTTTCTCTTCGCTTAAGGGCATAAATGGAGTAAAAAGGGTGGGATAGTGAATTGAGTATCACTAAGATAGATACGATTGGGTCGCACTCACTTTAGGTCGCTCTTATATCTTAAGAGCCTATCTGCCTTGTTTATGAACATTCTTGGTAAGAATGCGCCTTTTGAGCCTTAATCACTTTCATAGAGGAAAACCCTCACCCATACGGGCATTAGGTGTTCATATGTCGCACCACACGAAAACAAGCACTTTACCCCCGACCTTGAGGGTATTCAGTCAATCCCTGTCGGCTCATGACTTCCGACAGTAATACATGAACAATGAAATATATGGTTTCCGTATAACAAAGTAACTACAACCATATGGTTATGCTTTGCAATAACCCTGCCCCCTGTGGGGTCTTACGGATTTAAGGGCTTTAATTACCCTTTCTTGCCTCCCTAACTTGTTTAATGATGTCTGGAGCGCATTCTGACCTTGATTCGGTCTTAGCATCGAAATGACAATCAATTCCGACTTCTTCAACATTATATCCAAACTTTTTGAGTTTAAGACGGCTTTCAACGGCTTTTTGTATTTTACCCATGTCATTTAGAACGGTTTGAACCATAGCGTCTTCAATGGCTTCTTTTCGCTGAACATTCTCTTGCTCCCAAACAACACGGAAACGCAAAACCATTCCGATATAATCATTCTCAAGGAAAGCATACATTTTTGCACCATTTTCATAAAGAATGTGGTTATTACCCCAACAGTCAAAATTTTGAACTTCACCGTCAAGAGGTATTGTAAATTGTAATTGAGTTCCTTCAGGCTCAGCCCACTTTTGGGTTTTAACAGTAGTATTAATTTCATTGTAGTGGCAATCTTTGTGAAGGTTGTAAAGACCATCAGTAATGATTTTTGCATCGCTTTCCCAATCAACAGTAAATTGGACTTCATTTTCAATAACAATTCCATAAACAGTAGTGTTTTCTTCAACATGGACATAACCGTAATTATCAGTATCAACACGGCTAAAAGAGTCAATCAAATAGACACCTTTTTCAGCCAAAGCACCATTTAGTTTGTTAAAATCCAGTTCGTTCATTTTATCTCCGTAATTAATCTTCATTGTTCTTACATATTGTATAGACATAGTATCACTTCAACAACGGGCTGATTGCGGCATATAGGGTCTTAATTGCAAAGCAATTTACAACCATATGATAGCGAATGCGTCATAAAACGCAGATTTATCCTAAATGAGAGTATATTCATTCCTGCTATCAGGGATAACTTTTCACCCCTCAGAATAGTTACTCTTTCTCTATCTTATTTTCAATTGGTCTTATATTAATTCGTATTCATATTCTAATATTAATATTATATTATAATGATTTAATTTAGGTTTCTCATCCGATTGTGCAAGTGCGAAATGTAAGTCAAGCAAGAATCTTAGGGGTTATGTAGACATAAGTAATATATTTTTTTACTTTTCTCAATTTTCTCATTTCTCATTCATTCATTCATTCTTCTACTACTACTTACCCCTTAATTTCTTCTTACTTATGCTATCAGTTTCTTAGGGGTTATGTAGTAATAGACAGAAAGACCTATTGAGAATCGTGAGAAACGAGAAAAGTGAGAAACCTCAATCAAAAACAGCCATTTTTAATCAGTTATGCAACACAAATGCGAAGAATCTAACTTTATCGTATCTTGAGAATCTTCTCAAAGGTGATAATTCATATGAAAAATTCCCCACTTTCAACGCCCCGTTGTTAAAAGGTAAATCATTTCAATTAATCTTAACAGATTTAAATAGAAATCAATTAATCAAAATAGAATCGTTGAAAATGCCCCTTGTCCCCCACAGGGAACTAAGAAAAAAGTTGTAATTTCGCTTGAACGAAAAATCGGAGGTATTTATCAAAGGGTTGTTTATATACCCTATCAAATGTGGTAAGTATAGCCCAAAAGGGCGGGAGTTAGATAAACATGGATAACACACAATGGGATTCACTTGTTATTGAAGTGAACGAATACCTTGAAGCCGACACGACTTTGGATGCTGGATTGCGCCAAGTTGTTGAATTGAACCTACAAATAGGACAGAACAACCCAAATGAGCGAGATGCTGCTTTAGGCGCATTAAAGGCTCTATTAAAGGGTAGAGATGGAACACCTTTCCGAAGGGGTCAAAAATCTGCTGTTCCTGCTTCCGTTAGAGTAGCAATTGACCGCATTTGCGGTGTTGTTGAAGAAGCAAGTGTTCAATACTACAACCATGATGCAATTATTGGTGCAATCACCATGAAGCACATTAAGAGTGGTGGCGGTTCATACGAGGGTGCTGAAGATTATGCTTCAGCAGTCGTTAAAAGAACCCGTAATAACCTATCTAAGATGTTTAAGGACGGAAACTGGGATGGTTCAGTTGAAAGCCTTTTGCCATCTGATGAATGAAGGTAATAGCGGTTTTTGGACGCACTTCAGGTCTTTGACCTGAACAACGGGGTTTTTGAGTCTAAGGATTCTTAAACTGAATTATCAGAATTTATTCTGATAAAGCCGAAACATGGGGGAGTTCGCTCCCCTGTGTTTCCCCCCTTTTAATTCTTTGAGGATTAGTGATGCGTTTAGTTGAAGAAGTATATGTAAAAGCCGAAAAAGATGAAATATGCCAAAAGTGCGGAATTGATATTCCCGAAGGTTCTAATCATCTTTTAGAAACTTATGTGCATAAAGGAACTATATCAACCAGTCATTACTGTCTGAAAAAAAGATGTAATCCCATCAATAACTTACGATTAAAGTTATTTTGGGGAAGTATCATCGTAGGACTCATTTCTTGGGTCATTTATCTTACATGGTTCAATTGAGAACCATTAAATCTTATTCAATCAATGTTTGACCCCCTGCGGGTCGCACTATATACGGCTCGCCACCCGCATATTACTTGAACAGTATGCAAAGCGTGGGGTTTTTCATCCGTGTGATTATAATTAGTAATCATTTCTTTTTGTTCAAGTAAATACGCTGAGATGGCTGAGCATGGTTAAAAGCGCAGGGCTTAAACTCCTGTCCACATTTGGTTCGCAGGTTCAAATCCTGCTCTCAGCACTTATATTCACATGAGAGTTTTGCAAAATAATAAATTGACAGTAATAACGGAGAAAAGGTATTCCATAAGAACTACTGGCTGAAATAAGCACCTTCCCCGCAAGTAAGGAATCAAACCCTGAAAGTCAATTTTCTCTCACTTATATTCATTATTAACAACTTTTCTGTTAGGAGGGTCTGTCAAATTTGACAGAAATTTTCAGGAGGGTTTGCAAAAATACACATGGCCGAAGTAGAGGATAAGGGGCGACTTTGGGAAGTATCAAGTAATTATAGGAAGTTATTACCTCCTGCCTATAATTACTTTGTTTTCCTCCTTCGGCCACCTATTCCCAAATATTAATTGGAGGTAATAAAAATGATAACAGGAACAGAAGAACAAGAAAACATATGGAATGCAATAGAGAATAGTAATAACCATGTATTTGTTAATGCAGGTGCAGGTTGCGGTAAAACCTTTACTATTGTTGAAGGAGCGAATAGACTTCCTTTTGGAACAAAGGCAGCCTTTCTAGCGTTTAACAAATCTATTGCAACTGAATTAGCAGAAAGATTGCCAAGTGATGTTGAAGCAAAAACATTTCATTCATTTGGTTATGCAGCAATAAAAGAAGCAGGAATTAGAACTCGCTATAATAAATTCAAACTAAACAATATCATTAAAGAACTTCTTGGTAAAGACTTCTATGTTACACCATTAAAGAAACTAATTTCTTTAGTGAAAGGTTCTCTTACAAAAGGAACTGATAAACATGCAATAATGGATTTGATTGAAGAATACAATATTAGTTTTCAATCGGATAGAGAATTAGCAATTGCTTTAGAAGCGATTCCTGCAATTCTGACTATGTGCCGAACACAGACTCATATCGTTGATTTTGACGATATGATTTGGCTACCATTAGAAAATAACTATCCTTTACCATATTATGATGTAATGTTTGTTGATGAAGCGCAAGATTTTAATGAAGCGCAAAGAGAACTTATCCGTAAATGCGTAAAAGGTGGAAGATGTATCATTGTCGGTGACAAAAATCAAGCAATTTATGGATTTAGAGGGGCTGACTCAAACAGTATTGGCATGTTTTACGAGAGCCTTGAACTTGGTGAGAGAGAAATAAGCGAATTTCCTCTAAGTATTTCTTGGAGATGCCCAACATCAGTTGTTAAAGAGGCGAATAGATTCGTAAAGGATTTCCATGCTCGTAAAGATGCAATCAACGGAACAGTTATTGAGAATGCACCGTTCAATCCCCAAACAAACGATATGGTTCTTTGTAGGTATAATGCTCCTTTAGTGAGTGCTTTCTATGATTTAATTAGTCAAGGAAAGAACGCATATATTTTAGGCAGGGATATGACGGCAGGATTGATTATTTCTGTTGATAAGATTACAAAGAACGACAATATGGGAACAGAAGAATTTTGGAGCATGTTTATGGATAACTTTGATTATGAATATAATAAACTAATCAAGGCTGATAAAATATCACAAGCACTTGCTTTAGAAGATAAGAAGGATTGTATTGCTATCTTTGTAAATAAAGCCACAACAGTTGGTGGAATCAAATATGAAATTAAAAGAGTATTTGATAATGCAGATAACGGAGAGATTATGCTTTCAACAGTTCACAAGGCTAAGGGTCTTGAGGCTGATAATGTTTATATTCTAGCAACAGAAAGAATGCCTCATCCGTTGGGTGGGCAGGAAGAAAATAATATTGCTTATGTTGCAATTACAAGAGCAAAAAAGAATTTATTTTATGTAGGGCCAAGACCCGAATTAAATTAAGGTGATAATATGATATGTAAACATGAAGAAATAGAAATGATTGGACACGACTATTACTTAGATGAAGAACAAAATATGGTTGAAGAAACCAAATATATTTGTTTAGGTTGTAGTCGTGAGGGTGTGCAAATAACCATTCAAAAGCCTTTGAAATGGTATTATGACCCCGACCAAACTAAATTACCTATTCAACCCTAAGTTTCGCTTTGATGCTTAGGTTGATAAGCAGGTTTATGAAATAAAAGTAAGGAAAATCCGTCATACGGTTATTTGCGAAGTATAACAGGTTGCTCCTCGGCAATTTTGGTGTCATTTTAGCCTTACTTTCCTGCACAGGGGGTTTTTACAGTAAAAACAAGAAATAAACTTCATTCTGTAATAGTGTGGGTTCTAAGACATGACTTGTTTTCCTCCGCCTTTTGGTGATTAATATGTTTGAATGGATTAAAAATCTATTAGGTAAAATTCCTTTTACAACGGAAGAAATAATTCGTTGTAAAGTATGTTATCTAAAAGCAACGCATGAATTATCATTGAGTGCAGTTGATTTAGAAACAGAACAATTAGAAGAAATGCAAATAGAAATATGTGCTAGTTGTTTAAAAGATTTAAAAATAAAAATAAATGTGATGAAAGATGAAAATGAGAGAAGTAGTTAAAGAAACTAGAATATGGAAAGAAGAATACTTGAATCTTGATGTAATAGTAGCAAAGCAAAGAAGCGAGTATTGTAAAATACAGAATATGAGTGGTCGTAAAGACCATTACAAAATATACGAAGAAGCAAGGAGGTTATTTAAATGAATGATGATGATAAGAGAAAATTGATTGAAGAAATTGAAAGAACAGTAGAAGAACAATGTAATAGACTAAGAGAAATAGTAAATACTATGCTTAAAAACATTGTTGGCATGATATATGTTGCTATTCTACATTTAGATAATAAGAACTATGAAGAAGCAAAACAGCAACTAATTAACACTATTATCAATTTAGAAAACAGTCAAGAAGGGATGGAACAATGAATATATTCGCACTATCAAAATGTCCGAGAGAATCAGCACAACAAATGATTGACAAGCATATTGTCAAAATGCCAACTGAAACCTGTCAAATGTTGCATACTAATATTCTTTGTATGCAATATGTTCAAGAACACGGTAAAGAACCACAATTGAAAGAACTTAAGGCATTTCATCAAGAGATTGGTTCAGAATTAATGAAGCCAGCCATGCTAAACCACCCCTCAACCATTTGGGCGAGGCAATCTTTGGCTAACTTTGATTGGCTTTATCAACATGGTTTGGCTCTTTGTGATGAATACTCTTATCGTTATGATAAAGAACATGGAACACATCAAAGAATCCTTGATTGTATTCTACACCGTAGTATTGTTGCTGATTATGAATTTCCTACAAACAAATTAACACCAGTAACTATTGCTATGGACGATTCATATAGAATAGACCGTGATGTATTCTATAATACTGCAAGAGTTCAGTATGGAATTGAATATAATGAATGGGATTATGTAATAGAATCCTATCGTCATTATTACCGTGAAGGCAAATGGGAATTTGCTGAATGGAGAAAAAACAGACAACCGTTTGATTGGTTTCCGAGTAATTGGTTTGCAATCAAATGGAATAGGCGAGCAACGGCATATAATAATGCTCAGCCTAGAAAATATCCTATGCCACTAATGGAGGAATAAATATGAAAATAAAACCACAATATAGATGTATTGGCTGTAATGTAGTAGTCAGCAAGAAAAGACCTTATTGTTATACTTGTTTGACTGAACTACAAGAAAAGGCAGGTGAAATAAATGAATGAGTATGGACATAGCGAGACAGAAGAATTAATTTATGGTGCGCTAAAACGAGAATATGGAGAAGTCTGGGAAAAAATGGACGAAGAAATCGTTCAAAAGAAAATAGACGCTTCTAAGAAACTTTATGAAATAGCGGTTGATGATTTCCGAAAGAATCAATCTGCTTTTAATTATAATATTCTTATTACTGCTATGCTTTCTCTCCAATATTGGAATCAAAAGAAAACAAAGTTATTTAGTTTGACGGAGGACTTTTAATGGGTAATCCTAACTGTGAAAAGTGTAATGGAAAAGGTCACTATCTAGTTCCTAATTATCAGCATGATGTTATGGAAAGAATAGAATGTATGGACTGTTATGCAGAAGAACATTATAAATGGCATTTGTCTGAAGAACTAAGTAGAGTATTAGTTAATGCAAGTCCACAAAAACTATCTATGATTATTTCTGAAATTATAGTTTATGGTATAGATAGAGATGAAAACAATAGTTTAGCAAGAATTGAAACTATTATTCAAACAAAGAATATCAATGAAGCATTGGTATTGGCAGATATTTACGGAAGAAACGAATAAGACTCACTAGGGGCATATGGTGTAATGGATAGCATTTTGGCCTTCTAAGCCGAAGATGGGGGTTCAATTCCCTCTATGCCCGTAGCGAGGCTTATTTTTTGCTTCCTTTATATACTGTGGACGGTTGCCACTTTCAACGCAACAAACAAACATAAATGGAGGTATTTTATGCACACAAAACAAGAAACACAAGAAACAGTAGTATTGAATATATTACTAAACAATGATGCAGTAACATTTGAAGAAATAAAGAATGGTATGATTTTTTCAGGGGTTCTTGAACCAACAGAAGAATCAATGATTAATTTTATTCGTGCCATAATGATTTCATTACAAAAAAGATTTAGTAAATGGAAAATTGTTCTTTTTACAGGCGCAGATGCGAACATACATAAAAGAAATTATACTGCAACACATGAAGCAAAGAGATTTTGCTTTTTTAACTTATTAGAAAAAATGTATGATGAAGAAGGAAATGAATGCGGGTATATTTATCAACACCCTATTTCATTAAATAAAGAAAGGTTGGAATTAGTATGAGAGAAAATAATAATGTAGAATTTAGAATAATTAATGATAGTGGTATGCCTCCTTTGGTAATAGCACAAAATGAAAACGATGAACCAAAAGTGGTTCTTAATACCTACCATCGCATATGGATTAGTTTAAATAGGCGATTGATTGCTGGTATTATTGAGAACCTGCAAGAGAAGATGGACACAATCCTCACATCTTATCTAATGGAGCAAAGACAGTTTGAAAAAGAGGATTTAGATGATAATGGTGAATAAAAATGGCAGAAACAATTGTAGCAAAAAGACAACTCGGTAATGGTCGTTGGGATAGAGTATTAAAGCGAAGAATGGTTGAATTATCGGTTGCTGATAATTATGACGATGCAAAAGAAGAATGGATTGCAACTGGAGAAGTCTGGTGGGGTCAAGATGATAATGTTCCTGATTGGGTTGAAAATTCTCAAATGGGTATTGGTAAGTGCTTATGTGGTCATTCAGTAGTTTATCATTTTGAAATCGTTAATACTGAAAATGGTGTTGTTGAATGTGTTGGTAGTGACCATATCAATACTTATTTAATTATGCGAGCAATTGCAGAAGACACTCAATTACCTGTTGATGCGATTACAGATGAACAAATCCAAGAATGGATTAATGTTCGTGTTAAGTCTATGAAAGCAAAAGCATGGTGGAAAGAAAACGGGCCTTCATTTGAAATGATGTTTAATGCTGTTAAAGAAATGGATTTACATTACAATACACGCATTGTTGATACTATTTGGAGTGCCGAATTAGAAAGAAATGAGCCTGTTCGTAAATTAATTAAAAGAGGTAGCGGTAATTTTGGTAGTGAGTTTTATAGAATGGCTTCTATTGTTTGGAGATGGAATCATCCTGATAATCCAAAGGCTCAAATTAATACGACTGGTTATCCTAACGATAATCTAATGAAAGATTTAGCATTGTTTTATGTTAAGTCTCAACAACTACAAAAGGAATTTGTTGAGTATCAAACTGAACGAGAAAATCGTAAAGATGAAATTATAGAAAGAAAGCGATTGGCTCGATTAGCGAGAGAAGAAAGAGAAAGATTAGCGGCAGAAGCAGAAAGAGAAAGAGTAAGAATTTATAATCTTCCTGAAAATGTTGAGAAAAGAAGGCTAGAACAAGAGCGTTTAGCCCAACAAAGAGAACAACAAAGGCTAATTAATGAACGAAGGCGACAAGAAAGATTAGAAAGAGAGCGTATTGCTCTTGAAGAAAAGAAAGCAAGAGCAAATAGAGTTCTTTTAGAGCAAAGTAAAGAATTTGAATACGGTTGTGCTAATTACGGTATTCCTGTATTTGATGCCAGTTTTGCCTCAAATGAATGGGAGACAGATTTCTTGGTTGATATTAAAGAAAGAATGGTAAAAAAGAAAACTCTCTCTCCAAGACAAAGGAGAACTTTAGTGGACATTATGAAAAGAAATATGCCCACAGAAAAACAACTTCAATATCTAAAAGACTTAGGATATGAAGGGGTTGTAAAAACCAAAAAAGAAGCAAGTGAAAAAATAAGTGAATTAAAAGGAGATGAATAAATGATTGGAAAGATTATGAAAGGTATAGCATATGCGGCTGGATTTGCCGTAGCAGGAACAATAGGCGTGGGAATTATCGCACACTTAGCAGAAGGAGATTACCCTTTAGAATAGGGTTGTTTATATACTTGAGAGAACTAGCAAGAATGAACGGAGATTGATAATATGATTAAACTACGAATTTTAAATGAAACAGGCCACACAGACTTAATGCTTGACGCTTCAGGCATTATTGAGCAAATTGACAACCATCCTACCCATTGGGCTTTTATTGATGGGGAAATGGTTGCAAGAGAAGAAATTGCTAACATTAACTGGGACACCGTTCAATCGGTGGATTTAACCCCTGCAATCGTTGGAGGAAATCTTTGAGGATTAATTGATTCTTAAAGTTCTTTCAAGCCCGATTAGGGGGAGTCATTAGTTTTTACCGACTAATGGCTTCCCCTTTTTTGGGTGATGCAACCCGATTTACTTAATTTTATTCACGAAAATGCCCTACAAATCATGTTAGATTTGAAGGGTTGGAAATATAGCAATAATGCTGTAATTCTAAATGACCTTGCGGTGGTAAAACCCGATTTTTACCCCGACAATTTTATCCTCGCAACAGGCAAGCGGGGGTATATTTATGCGCTCGGTGAGAGTCGCATAGACTACGCAGGGGAGGTCTATTCATCAGTAGATGAATTACTATCTTCTTGTGGAAATGAAGCCGTAAAGGACTTCATAAACTGGAAGTTTCTAATGGAAAAAGAGTGGGTGATTACTGATGGTAATAGAAAGTTTATTTGCTCTTTTACTACTTTAGACAAACTTCCCAAAAGAACTAAACATAGGTGTTAATTATGGAACAAGCCCCAGATAAAAAGATATTATCCGATATTACGGTGCATATGAAATATGCAAAGTTTAAGCCCGAATTAGAAAGAAGAGAAACATGGAGTGAAATATGTCAAAGAAATATGGATATGCACATTAAAACATATCCTCAATTAGAACAAGATATTAGAGATGTTTATGAGCATTTTGTTGTTCCAAAGAAAGTATTGCCCTCTATGCGTTCAATGCAGTTTGGTGGAAAACCTATTGAAATTTCACCAAATAGAGTTTACAATTGTGCATATATGCCAATAGATTCACATATAGCCTTTAGTGAGGCTATGTTTTTATTACTCGGTGGAACAGGCGTTGGTTATTCTGTTCAAAGACACCATGTTGATTTGATGAGAGAGATTCATAAACCTAATCTTAATCGTCAAAGAAGATATTTAGTTAATGATTCAATAGAAGGATGGGCTGATGCAGTAAAAATTCTTATGGAGTGTTATACTGGTATTAGAACATCAAGTCCAGTATTTGATTATTCAGATATTAGACCTAAAGGAAGTTTATTAAAAACTTCTGGAGGAAAAGCACCAGGTTCTCAGCCATTAAGAAAGTGTTTAGTTTTAATTGAGAACTTACTACAAAACATTCCTAATGGAACTAAATTAAGTCCTATTCAAGCACATGATATTATGTGCCATATTGCAGATGCAGTATTAAGTGG
>NZTP01000028.1 GCA_002696485.1 Altibacter sp.
ATTACTATTAGATATAAGGCTCAAACACCTCAGGATGGTAAGTTAGATACAGGTGCCATCCTTGCATTAGATGGTACACATGAATTTAAAAGAGACAGCGATACTACACTTGAAGTGATAGATTGTGTTTGCTCGGGTACCGATGCTGTTTCTCCTTGGCAGATCGCTGCCACAACACCTTCGACACCTAGGAACAACACAATAAATTTAACTAGAACAATATGGACTAAGAGGACCACAGGGGTTTGGATTCAGATTTTCCAAATGGATGGGACAATAACTTTTAACATTGTCAACACTGTAATGGAGAATCAAAGAGATGATAGCAAAGATTGGTTGTTAGGAAGTGGTGGATCTAATAGAGCAATTAATCTTAATGTTTCGGGGTGTACGTGGCATAATGTTAGAGTTAATCTTAACCAAACAGATACCTCAAGTACATTTTTCTCCGTTGGTAATATTTACAATACTCACTCTACGTCTTCTAGATTAGCGTTCTGTCCTGATTTCATAGATTGTTCAAGCATTGATGATATTACTGAACGTGGCACAGGTAATCATGCTAATGTTTTTGGTACAATTATTAATCACAGCCCTCTCGTTACTTTTAACACAGACGGGTCAGATCCAGCAGTAGGTGAAGTTTCCTTCCTAGGAGATTACACCGGATCCTCACAAAATTTCGCACTCGTTGATCACCCTAATAATCTTGCATTAGATTATGTGGTTAGTGGTCCTGCACTAGGCTTCACATCAAGCTCGGAAGATCTTTCAAACTCAACCAGACTAGGAACTGCTGATTGTGGTGCATTTGAAAGACCTAGACTTAAAAACAAAGTTACTCCTGTTAACCTATTCTAATGTTACTTAAATTAAAATTCGGTATCAGACCTGTCACTAACTGCTCTGGCGGTTGTTGACTACTTTCCTTTCATTAAGGGAAACATCTTAAGGTAGATCAGCCAAGTTGTAGCGGATCCGAAGCACCCCGAAAAAAGGGCGTGCAATAGGGGACTTCCATCAACTTTGGAGAATGGATTCCAGTATAACATACTCCAAAATACACCTACCCAAAATCCCGTACAAAGAGTGCAGTTAACGAGCTTTCCTAGGGGAGGTACGATTCTTGAAATTAAGTTTCGCACCGGCTCCATGATAGTTGAGCTTACGATAATTGTTGTCATGCCGTAGCATGCCAAGATCCAAACTAGAACACTTACTAAATAATCCATTATGGTAATCCGTGAGTTTTGTCTGTAGGTAGTTTTGCGTAATTCAAATGTTGTCCATGATGCTTCAGGAATTGATCTCTGGCGGTGAACCAACCTTGTCTCATCATACCAGGAGATTCATGCATTGCAACAATAGGTACCACATAATTTGAATATCCTCTCAAATGAGCCTCATATGTTAAATGTATGTCATAAAAGTCCCACCCAGAATCCAAGTAATCTGGTTGTTCCAGCCCAACCTTTTTCAGGTTTCCGTAAGTGATAGCGAGTAAGCATCCGTCTAGAACAACTACTTGACCACTTTTACCAAAGTAATTTGGAGTCATTGTTTCATGGTCCTTGCCTTGAAAGACAAATCCCCGAGCATCTCCTGTATTTCTTGCGTTCCACCAAGCGCCGTCTCTGGGGATATAACATCCCCCAGCGAGTCCAACAAACCCCACATTTGGCTTTCTAGCCACCCTTAGGTTTTTGATTAATTCTTCTTCTCTTGAAATAATTTCTAGGTCATCGTGACATAAAACTATAATATCACCATCTTCTAACGGCATTTTTTCAAAGAATTCAATATTCTCCTTGTGGCCTTCATAGATAGAACTAGCGGAGTAATTGATTTGAATCCTTAAAGCTTCATTACCTTTACAGTAATTAACTAGTTTCTCTAGAGACTTTGGTTGGTTATCTTTTCTGGTACAAATAGAGAAATAAATCATGAATAATAATAGCGAAGATCTTCAAAAGATAGCAGAAGAATTTAAAAAATGTTCTAACAGTTGCGAATATTTTACAAATGAATACATTAAGGTTGTCCATCCCATGAGAGGAATGGTTAACTTTAAGCTATATCCATTTCAAACTCGTATTCTTGACGAGTTCCAAGATTACAGACTAACAATTCTACGTAAGTTTAGGCAGGCAGGCTGCACTACATTAATGGCTGCTTATGCTCTTCACTTCTCTATATTTGGCACAAACAAAAGAGTTGCTATTTTATCGAAAGGTGATGCGGAAGCAAAGGAAGTTATATCTCGTATTAAAATCATGTACGAAGAGCTTCCTTTTTGGATGAAGCCCAAGACCACCAGGGATAATGATCACACTCTTTCTTTTGAAAATGGATCATCTATTCAATCCAAAGCTTCGGGAAAACAGTCAGGAAGATCCATATCAGCCTCTCTCCTGATCTTAGATGAAGCAGCCTTCATTGAGCACATCGATACCATTTGGGCCGCTGTGGGGCCAACTACGTCCACCGGAGGTCGTGTTGTGTGTTTATCCACGGTCAACGGTATTGGCAACTGGTTTCACAAAATGTATACTGAAGCTTTAGAGGGTAACAACGGATTTCACCCCATTGATATCAAGTGGTATGAGCACCCTGAGTATAAAAGACGTGAGGGGTATGAATGGCTGTATGAGCAGATGGAAAATTGCAGCCCGCCGATACATGTAGATAAATGGGAAGAGCAAACTCGAAAAAAGCACAGCTACAAAGAATGGTTACAAGAATACGAAGCAAGCTTTTTGGGAACTGGTGAGACATATATTGAAGGTGAGATACTAAGAAATTTAAAGGAGAACTGTAGTCAAAATTATTGGATTAAGTATAACAATAGAATGAGGATTTGGGAAGATCCACAACCAAACCATGAATATGTACTAGCAGCCGACCCATCAATTGGGCGTGAGCGAGATTACTCAGCTTTCCATATTATTGACATCTATAATGGTAAGCAGGTAGCAGAATTTTATTCTAATAGAACTCCCATAAATGAATTTGCTAAGATTATAGCAGATGAGGGTAGGCTATACAATACTGCATTCGTGTGTCCTGAGAGAAATGGTATAGGGAATAATTTAATTTACTTCCTACAGCAAGAATTGGAGTATGAAAACTTGGTAATGGACGACAAAAGAGAGATCGGAATAATGATTACTCAAAAAAATAAAGAGAATTTATTAGCCGATCTTGAGCATAACATTAGATCAGGTAAAGTTTTAATCAACTCAGATAGGCTTGTTAGTGAGCTTTTAACCTTCATTATTGACTCTGATACAGGGCGAGTCAAGCCAGATGCTAACTGTCACGACGATTTAATTATGTCATTTGCAGCGTCCATCAAGATTTTTAATAACTTAAGGGGTAGCGCCTTCATAGAAAAGGCAGAAGAAGAGACTTATATCCCACCGGCTATACGTAACGCTAATACATATAGGGTGAAGACATCTACGGATGAATTAACTGAAGAGAACATTGAATGGCTGATAAGAAACTAAGAGAGGGAGGTGAGGGTTACACGCAGTTTGCTGACCCGCAACAGCCGTATAACAAACCTTATGGCTTAATTGGTAGATTCTTTAAAAAGTTCTTTGCAAGAGATGTAGAGGACCAGAGAAAAACCATGTATCAAGACCCTACGACGAGAAGGGTTTTAGATATTCCCAAGCCTCTTCAGGGCGATACAGTTCAATCCAGGGAAGTTATTAAAGTTCCCTCAGAGTTTGGACACAAAAAATCTTACTATCCGATCATGCCTCAAATTGAGTTTGATCGTAAGAGGAGATACAAAGAGTATGAGGATATGGATGGGTATCCTGAGATTTCCTCAGCTTTTGATATCTACAGCGATGATTGCACGCAAGAAAATATCGATGGAACTCCTTGGGATATCGTAACCGATGATGAGATGACAAAGCAAGAAATAATGGCTATGTTCGAGCAAACGAACATGGTCAGATATCTTTGGGACATCTCTAGGAATGTTGTTAAGTATGGGGATATTTTCCTTGAGACCATTATTGATCTTAACAATGTTAAGCGTGGTATTCAAAGAATTAAGATATTGAATCCTAACTTTATTTACAGAGTTGAGGATGAGTTTGGTTATCTCAAACAATTTCTTCAAGAAGTTCCTCAAAAGAATGATTGGACTACCTACGGATCTATCGGACCCTATCTAGATGAGACCAAGATGATTAATCTTGATCCTGGTCAAATTGTTCACTTTAGGCTGCATACTTCTGACCCAACTCACTACCCTTACGGTAAGTCAGTTGCAGCGGCTGCTAGGGTCACTTACAAGAGTTTAAAGATGATGGAGGATGCAATGCTTATCTATCGTCTTGTTCGTGCCCCTGAACGTCGTATCTTCTACATTGATACAGGTTCTTTACCTGCTTCTAAAGCCGAAATGCATATCAAGAAGCAGATGGATAAGTTTAAAAAGCGTAAAAGCTACAATGCCAGAACAGGAAATATTGAAGAAAACTTTAATGCTCTCGCCGCTGACGAAGATTTCTATATCGCTGTGAATGGAAAAGGAACTGGCACTAAGATTGATACCCTTCCTGGTGCTGAGAATCTAGGTGAAGTTGACGATGTTAAATACTTCAGAGACAAACTTTTAGCTGCTCTTAAGATTCCTAAGGATTACATTGTTGAAAAAGATCAGGCTCCTGAGCGTAAGGCAAACCTAGCCCAGTTAGATGTTAAGTTTGCTCGTGTCATAACTAGAATTCAAAAGTCGATCGAGTTAGGTTTAGAGACTTTAGCAAAAAGGCACTTAATGCTCAAGGGATTTCCAATAAGCCTCATTGAAAAGCTCAAAATTAAATTACCAGCCCCGTCCGATATGGCACTTAAAAGAATGCTCGATACTGATGAGCAGAAGGCAAGAGTCGTGCAGGCTGTTAAGGGTTTAGGTATTTTCCCGATAGAAAAAATCTACAAAGATTACTATCAAATGTCTGACTCTGAAATTGAAGAAGCTAAAAAGGGTCTTGAGAAAGATCAATCGGATCCTGCTCTTGGTCAGGCCATGGGCGGAGGTCTTCCACCTGCTGGAGGTCTTCCACCTGCTGGAGGCGTTCCCCCAGCAGGACCTCCTGGGGACACCCCACCACCCGCCTTAGAGTCTTTGGACTATGATGCTATGAAATCGTTAGCTATTGAGTCGAATTGTGACGATGAACTGATCAAACTGCTTGAGGACATGAGAGGTAAAGATCATTTTAATAAAATAACGCCTAAAGAAGGCTCTAAATAATTTTGTAACAAGTGTATTAATATGTTAACGAATCTGATTGAAAATCGTGGAAAAGAGTTTAGTAATCTCATAAAGATTGGCGATTACTTAGCTCGTACATTGAGAGAGAACGTTGAATTGTTCTCTGTCGAGGATGGTGTTGCTACTTACTTAACTGAAAATGGATCAGTGATTAGCGGTAAGTATGCTTTTAAACCTACTTTAAAACTTTCAAAGGTGGTTGTTGAGGATGCTCAGATTCTTGAAAACCAAAAAGCATTTGAAGAGGCCACCGATAAAAGAGTGCTGAATGTTCTCTCCAACTTAATGGAAGATGACTATCAAACTGCTGAAGGGTCTTTTGATAAGATATTGTCGATGTACGAAACTAAACTTACTTACGAGAGAATTAAAGATAGGCTAAACGAGAAGAAAGAAAGATTTGGAGAGTCCACTAAGATTATTTCTTCTGATGAGTTTCAGCGTGTTAACGAAATCAGAGATCAGATAGTAACATTCCTCAAAGAGAACGATGAACTTCTGCAATCACCCGGAATGAAGACGGGTATGAAGCTTGTCAATCTCGTATCGACCAGCTTTGATCTTCCCAAAAGAACAGTTGAAAGTCTACAAGAAGATGGAGAAGTAGAGGTCAGGTTCGTTGGTAAGACCAATTTATACGAGCATCTTTGCAGGAAAGAGCTTATTCAAAAAGAGCTATTGGAGGCCAAGCAAAACTTTGATAGCATTTGGGTATCCACCGACAGTGTTCAAGACCTAGCTTCCATGATCTTTGAAAGTGATACTGACAATGTCACGCATCAAGTTGCTCAAGTTATCTCAGACGCTCCCTATCTTGCTCTAGCCACTAAAAAGCAAATAGCGGGTTTGATTGGTAATACTCTATCTATGAATGAAGTGAAGGTCACTCAAAAAGACTTAAATAAGTTTGCTAGCTTTATTCACGAGATGAAGAAACCCGTGAAGCAACATGTTCTTGAAGTTCTTAACGAAAAGTATGGAATAGATGTTAGAAAGCTTGATGAGGTTCCAACCTTCAAAACTTTAACACTTACCGAGGGTGAGATCATCTCTCAAATTGCAAAACATGCTCCCACGGGATCGATTATTGAGAAGACTCTTTCCGAGTTTGTAAACTCGCTGACAACCAAGAACGGTGCTGAGGCTATCGATCTTGCTGTTTTCCTTGAAGATCTTTTTGAGGACGCGGGTCATGGCGAATCCTTAAGCGAGGCAAGTCTCATGGATTACATGGACTTCACTAAAGTTGCTAAGGATCTTGGAAAAATAGGTCAAGTTCTTAAAATGCTGGTTCCTGCCGTAGAAAACGCAGCCGATGAGATTGAAAATGAGGCCGCAGAGGAGGCTGATGAAGGCGGCGAAGAGATGGACAGTAAGGACCCTTTGGGTACACCAGATGAGCTAGATAGCGATGCTGAGGTTCCCATGGACAAACCTAACAAGGATGCGGAAGAGGCCGCTGAGGAAGTAAAGGACGAAGAAAGTGAGGAGAAAAAAGAATCTCCCATGGCTGATGAGGAAGAGTCGGAAGAAGAGGAAGAAATGGATCAAGATGATTTAACCTCACTTCTTTCTAAACTCGAAGACCTCCTATCCGATATTAAGCCCGATGATGAAGACGAAGACCCCGAGCAGTACAAAACATAAGGAGATGTAAATGGGTTTCAATAGGAGACCACTTGTTTTAGGCTTTAATGACACTACACTAATCCCTTCGGGTCTCGTTGA
>NZTP01000029.1 GCA_002696485.1 Altibacter sp.
TGAAGTCGTCACCTGCCGTAACCTCAAGGTCGCTTCTAGGTTCTATCAAAATACTGTCGGTGCTAGAGCAGAAGCCTATGGTTACAACAACACTATATTCACCCAGTTCGGTCACGACCAATGTCGCATCTGTTTCTGAAGCTAACACAATACCATCCTTGCTCCATTCGTACGTAGCAATAGCAGGGTCGAAGTTAGTAGGGGAGGCGTCTAAGATAACTGGCGCTTCGAAACAAGTCTCGATATCGGCCCCCAGATCGATCACCGGACTATCCTCCAACTGAACATTGATCGTTTTTTCAAGGCTGCAGTTTTCAACAGTAACGGTTACCGTATAATCACCAGATTCACTTACTGTAATCGTGGGAGTAGTTTCTCCCGTACTCCATAGAATAGTAGCGTTTGGTGCACCACTGCCACTTACAGTTACCGAAAGATCTGCCGATTCTTGGTCGCACGCCTGTACATCGGGGGTTACTTCTATGGCAAAAGACAGCTCGAGTTCCACCAGCACTTCGTCCATTCGTACTTCGGTTGACCCGTCTTCCAATTCGGTAGTAAGTACGGCTGTATAGACAGTATCTTCGGTGGGGCATACGGTAATTCTTGGTGATGTTCCAATAACGGCACCAGTTGGGTCCAACCATTGGAAAGAACTTGCTCCGGTGGGTTCCCCATTGGGAACAAAACGCCAATTTTCGTTAGTGGCTTCCCAAACCCCGGTGTTACGGCCCGGAGGTACACTAAATTCGGTGAGGTCGTTACCCATGATGCCTAATGTGGCCAACCCTTCATTCCAACCTGGACAACTTGGCTTGTTGATAAGGTTAACATCAATGACATTTAAAGATTCGTACAGTAAAATCTGCTGTGTTGTAAAAAAGGTACTGTCACAAGAACTTCCAAAATGTGGGACATTATTGAAGTTTAGTACAAATATCCTAAACGGAGCTTCCCCGGTTACAAAGTAGTTGATCCTTGCCGGATCAGGATTGACCGCAGGATTTAAGTCATGAAATGCACCATAGATGGTATTGAGAGGGAAGTTGCTATCGGTATAAGGCAAAAGATCTTCCGGAGCACTGTTCCATCCATTAAATTGGTTAGCAAGAGAGGTGTCGAACGAGATCTGTCCGTTGGCCGCCATTACCAATTGGGTATAATCATTCTGAAAATAATTAAAGGTAAAAGGGATCGTGATCACATCGCTCCAACGGTCGTCAATTACTAAGTTGGTTGGCGTTCCCCCTGAAACAGGAGGAAGATCGCATATGGGACCTTGTACCAAATAAGACGAAGTTGTTAGTCTTGGTACAGCGATGATCTCTGCTTCTAATTCAGTACAGGGTGTTTCACAAGATAAAATCACATCGGGACCTGCGTTAAGAAGTTCACAGCCACCATCACCAATACATACAAAAGTGAGTGGATCGCTACTTACGGCACAACTGGTATCATCAAGATTGGTCACGGTAACAATAACATTGGTAAAAGGCACGTACGGACCTATTTGGTAGGTGCCGGTTCCCGGAGCACTTACAGGGGTGGAGCCTTGATCGTCTGTTATCTCCAGAGCTGATGCCGAACCTAGATCGGTAACATCAACGTTTATAAAGAACTCACCGTCACCATCACAGTTCCCTTCGGTAGCAAAACTCACTTCAGGATTAAGACAGCTAGTGCAAAAAACATCGTAATCCCAAGCGGTCTGCCCGCCGGACTGACAACTATTTGAAACATCGGACGTGATCATTACAGTGATGGTATCTCCCGAAGAAGTATAGGTCAAACCGGTAAGATCGCCGTTATTCCCATAAGGAGTTTCTTCATTAAGATCGGTGATCCCATTGGAATCGAGGATTACCACCTCATCAAAATTGTTCTCTACGGTACCGGAATTGAAAACAATTCGCAACGGAAACCCATTGGAGCTTTGAAATTCAAATGACGAATTGTCGTTATTAGCATAACAAAATGTATTGTTTAACGGATTTGCAGAACAATCGACGGTAGTTTGACCAAAAGAAAGTGCTGTTGTAAAAAATAAAAAAAGCGCTAAATAGATTTTAGCACTCATTGCAGTATGTGTTAACATTTTGGAAAGGTTAGAAGTTAATGTAGGGGATAATAGTAAATCCATATAGTTGAGGTTGGGTGTTATTGCGCACTAAATTATATAATTTTCTCAATTATAAAATTCCTGTGATAATTTTTAGACGTACCGCAAGAATTTTCCGATTAAAGCCGTGTTAAATATACGTTAATTTTAATGAATTGTAAAAGTCGCAGAGACTGGAAATAATCACTTTTTTCTCACTACACTTATTTTTCTGTTTATGCCCACTGTTAATTTTCATAAGAGCTTCCATCAAACTCGTTAAGGTTGTGTAGATTGTGATGTGGCATAGTCAAAGGAAAATCTTTCTTCTTGCCACTAAAAAAAATTGAGAGCAAGAAAATTTATCAATTTATCGCGTGGACAGGACTAATTTTTGGTAGCGATCAAGACATCTTGCATTGATTGTTAATTACATGTAAAATAGAAAAAAGCAGTGCCATGTGTTTTGTACCTTTGTGAAAGAAATTGAAAATATGCTTGAAAAGACTGAACTAGATTACGAAAAGACCATACTCATTGGCCTTATCACCCAACAACAGGATGAGGATAAGTCTAAGGAGTATTTGGATGAACTGGAGTTTTTAGCCTATACCGCAGGAGGAGAAGTACTGAAACGCTTTGTACAAAAAATGGAAATGCCCAATCCTAAGACATTTATTGGAACGGGTAAACTAGAAGAAGTACGCCAATTTGTAGAAGATAATGACATAGGTGTTGCCATTTTTGACGATGAACTGTCTCCTGCACAGCAAAAGAACATTGAGAAGATCCTGCAATGTAAGATCATTGACCGAACCAATCTCATTTTAGATATATTCGCTCAACGGGCACAAACAAGCTATGCTCGAACCCAAGTAGAATTGGCTCAGTATGAATATTTATTGCCTCGTTTGGCAGGTATGTGGACTCACTTGGAGCGACAACGAGGGGGAATTGGAATGCGCGGTCCGGGTGAGACCGAAATAGAAACCGACCGCCGAATCGTTCGCGACCGGATCGCATTGTTGAAAAAGAAGATCACGACCATAGACAAGCAAATGGCGGTACAACGTGGAAATCGGGGTTCTCTGGTACGCGTGGCTTTGGTGGGATATACCAATGTGGGTAAATCTACCTTAATGAATGTTATTAGCAAGAGTGACGTTTTTGCGGAGAACAAACTCTTCGCTACTCTGGATACTACCGTTCGCAAGGTAGTTATAGGCAACCTGCCGTTCTTGTTGACCGATACTGTTGGATTCATTCGAAAATTACCCACACAATTGGTAGAATCCTTTAAAAGCACCTTAGATGAAGTACGAGAAGCCGATCTTCTTTTGCACGTTGTCGATATCTCGCACCCTTCATTTGAAGATCATATTGCCTCCGTAAATAAGATCTTGGACGAGATTGAGAGTGCCGATAAACCAACGATCATGGTTTTCAACAAGATCGATGCATACGAACCTGAAACGATAGACGCGGACGATCTAATGACCGAAAAGACCAAGGCGCATTATTCTCTAGAAGATTGGAAACGTACCTGGATGCATACTTCAAACCCGGAAGCGATCTTTATTTCGGCCTTAGAAAAAGAAAATTTTGAAGAATTTAGACGGCTTGTCTATGAAAAGGTGAAGGAGATACATGTAAGTAGGTTCCCATACAACCACTTTCTGTACGATGCGTACACCGAAGAAACAGAAAAGCCGTCATAAGAGACGGCTTTTCGTTTGTAGCATGAACCTTTCGAAGACTAACTAACCAAAGATATAAAAACATCGATCGGTTCACATGACGCTACTGCTTACCTAACTTTTAGAGAATTAAAAACCATAAGTTATACCTATCCCTAACGCTTCCCTGATCTGAAATGCTTGCACGGCATTGTCATCATATATTGCTTGAAATGTCGCATTGGCAGTAATAAATTTGTTGACAGCCATAATAAGATTAAGCGTGTAGTCAATATCAATATTTTGGGGGTCTTCCAAATAATTAGAATACAAGTTAAGGATATTCTCCAAAGTTACATTCTTCATTAGGTCAAATTTAGCATATCCGTTTACCGAGGCACCAAATTCAAAACGTGTTGATTCTCCCATATCTACACCAAAATAATCTCCATCTACATAGCCGGGAACACTTGTGAAAGCATTGTCGACAAAAATAAGTTTAGCCGTGGCAGGTGATATATTTATGCTAAGATCATCGCTCTTTTTCCATAGCAGTCCGGGGCCGGTTTGTAAATACCCGGGAGATAAAAACTTCGTTGTTTCGGTTCGTACCTCATTGCCGGCTGCATCTTCTCCGTATTCGTATCCCGATGAAAACTGAGTTTTAAAATTTAGGAAATAAGAGTAATACCAATTGCTTTCTTTAATCTGTTTTCCCAAAACAGAGTTCAACTCTAAACGATCGTTGGTTTTTCGCGTAAATTCCTGCTCTCTGGTTTTTGTGATCCCGTAATCTGCAATAATACGATTGTCCCAAACCAGAGGACCCTGACGGTAATTGAAGTCATACGTTAGGTTCAAATTAGCCGCATAGTTGGATGTTCCTCCACCGGTCCATTCTTCATTAAATGCCGCTTGGCTAAACAGTAGCGAAATGTTTCCTCCTTTGGTCCAACCATCCTTTGGGGCTTCTTTTTCTTCAGCGTCTTGAGCGTATAGTGAAAATGGGAGACAGAGAAGAAATAGATAGGTTAATTTTCTCATCATTTAGGTTTTGATAAAACAAATGTACTTTTTCTTTTTACTTTCTGAAATAAAAAATCTTGTAAATACTGCGAAATTTACAACGTAAAGCGTGTTATTTTACTGCCGGTTTTTTTTGAATAGCGGCACAGATGAACAGGCCTCTCCATACATAATACTCTGTGCAACGGGCTGAAGCTTTTGAGCAAGTAATGTGTAAGCAGTCGGGGGGATGGGCTTATGAGAACAGCCTTTAATAATCACGGGCTTATCTTTGTACTCTTCAATAGAAAGATCACTAATAATTTCCGAAAAGATAGCAGTTTCCAGCATTTCGAGAGAACCAACCGTAACTTTTTTCGCGTAAGGAGCCAGAGCGACACTAAGTAACATATATGCCCAGCCGGGAATGATCGCGTCAGTGCTGCAATAAAGAGCTATAAAGCAATCTTTGTATTGTGACCAGTCGGTCTCTAAGACATGGCTGCGGAAGTCGTTTTCTTTTAGAACGATGCCCTCCAATAACCAAGGTGCAATATCCAGTTGCAAACGGTTTCCTGCCGGATAATATTCCTCCAGATCAATGGTAACTAGTTTGCTGTTGGCAACTCTATTTATAATTTCCTTCTCCATTATAACATGCCCAGTTCCAATTTCGCTTCTTCACTCATAAGGTCCTGAGTCCATGGAGGATCGAAGGTGATCTCCACTTCGGCATCCTTTATCATCTTTATCGATTTTACTTTGTCCTCTACCTCTACCGGAAGTGTTTCGGCAACCGGACAGTTAGGTGTGGTCAAGGTCATTAAAATCTTCACTTCGGCATCTTCATTGACAAAAACATCATAGATAAGACCTAATTCGTATATATCGACAGGAATTTCCGGGTCGTAGATGGTCTTTAATACCTTTACGATCTTTTCTCCTAATTCGGTAGTATCAATTGGTGTAGTTTCCATAGGTTACGTTTTTAATTGGGTTTGATAGGCAATGGCATCCAGTTTCATTTGCTTGATCATGGACACCAAACCATTGGCCCGGGTAGGGGATAGGTGTTCTTTTAAGCCTATTTCATCAATAAAGGAGGTGTCTGCTGCCAAAATAGCTTCCGGGGACTGATTTGAGAAGACTCTTACCAAGATCGCCACGATCCCTTTGGTAATAATCGCATCGCTGTCGGCGGTAAAACGCACTTTACCATCCTTCAATTCTGAATGTAACCATACTTTGGATTGACAGCCTTTAATCAACTTATCTTCCGTCTTTAACGAGGGCTCGATAAGCGGTAAGGACTTGCCTAGTTCGATCATGTATTCATACTTTTGCATCCAGTCTTCGAACATGGCGAACTCATCGATCAATTCTTCCTGTATGGTCTTAATGGTCATAACTAATTCGATTCTTTTGTGTCTTTTTGTGCGGTTAGAAGCACGCTGCGATCGTTCTTAGAATAAAGAGTAAGTATGTTGTTCTGAAGCCCATAGGAGCCTGTGTTTCTAAGCGCTGCCAATACGCCTTGCTCTATGTCCATGACAGGCTTTTCGCAAGCCATTTCGGTTACGGCAATGTCTTTAAATGAAAGCGCGTAGAGGTCCAAGGTGTAATTTCCGAAGAACGTATTACAACCCGTATTTCCACGAACCGACTTGTCTAATGCGGCGAATGAAATAAATACATTTTTTTCTGAATTTCCGGGTACAGCAATCCCTTCTACCGAAGTGATATTGTAAGCCCCTGAAAGTTGAACATTTCCTGCCACGTCGATTACTTTTTTTGTTTCGTCACAACCAAGGATCATGAAGGCGAGGACGAGTGTGAATGCTAATGATAGTGTTTTCATTTTCTTGTTTTTAAGTGAGCATTTGTTTTGCTTTCGACACAGCTGCTACCAACCGGTCTACTTCTTCTTTTGTATTGTAAAATGCGAAAGATGCACGCACGGTACCGGGAATCTTGTAAAAATCCATAATAGGTTGTGCGCAGTGGTGTCCGGTTCTCACCGCAATCCCTAATTTATCAACAATGGTACCAATGTCGTATGGATGTATGCCCTCAATATTGAAGGAGATCACCGATGTCTTTTTTACACCTGTTCCATAGATACGCAACCCTTCGATTTGCAGAAGCTGTTCGGTGGCATATTCCAGCAAACCTTTTTCATGCGCTTCGATGGCATCAAAACCAATATTGTTAAGATAATCAATTGCCGCACCAAATGCAATACCTCCTGAAATATTGGGTGTGCCCGCTTCAAATTTATGAGGGAGATCGGCATAGGTGGTTTTTTCAAAAGAAACCTCTTTTATCATTTCTCCGCCGCCTTGATACGGAGGTAATTTCTTGAGCCATACTTCTTTTCCGTAGAGCATACCTACACCTGTAGGTCCACACATCTTGTGTGCAGAGGTTACATAGAAATCCACATCCAACGCTGCCAGATCGGGTTTAATGTGCGAGCATGCCTGTGCCCCGTCAATAAGCACAGCAGCCCCGACTTCGTGCGCTTTTTGAATGATGGTTTCAATAGGATTTATCGTGCCTAATGCATTTGAAATATGGTTGACAAATACGAGTTTTGTTTTTTCTGAAAGTAAGCTGATGTATGCAGAAAGATCAAGGGTGCCATCTTCCTTCATGGGGATGACTTGTAAGGTGGCGCCGGTTCGTTCACACAGCATTTGCCATGGGACAATATTTGAATGGTGTTCTAAGGCTGAAACAATGATCTCATTTCCTTTTTTCAAGAATGACGAAAAGCCTGATGCTATCAAATTAATACCGTGAGTGGTTCCGGCGGTGAAGATCACTTCGTGCGCATGTTGAATACCAAAATGCTGTTGAATCTTATTTCGAGCCGCTTCATAGACATCGGTCGCTTCTTGTGACAAACTGTGAACTCCGCGATGGATATTGGCGTTGTAGTTTGAATAATAATCCACAATCGCATCTATAACCACCTGTGGTTTTTGAGAGGTGGCAGCATTGTCCAAATACACCAAGGGGTGCCCGTTCACTTGGCGCTGCAAGATGGGGAAATCGGCTCGTATTTTTTGAACATCCAACGCCATAATTGAGGTTTAAGGGTTAAATTTCGAAGCCCAAACTTACCCCAATCTTATTTGCAATAAGCTTGTTGATACGTCGTTTTAGTTCCGGTATTTTTACACTTTCCAGTACATTGTTTGCAAAAGCATACATAAGAAGGGCACGCGCCTCTTTCTTTCCAATGCCGCGCGAACGCATATAGAACATGGCTTCTTCATCCAATTGTCCAATGGTGCACCCATGTGAACACTTTACATCATCTGCAAAGATCTCTAATTGCGGTTTAGCATTGATCGTTGCCTTGTCATCGATTAATATGTTGTTGTTCTGTTGGAAAGCATCTGTCTTCTGTGCATCTTTTTCTACGATCACTCTTCCGTTGAAGACACCGGTAGAAGCATCACCGAAAATTCCTTTATAATCTTGATGGCTTTCACAATTTGGCGCGATATGGTGAACCAAAGTGTTATGATCCACATGTTGTCTGTCTTCAAGGATGGTAATACCTTTTAACGTAGAATTACAGTGTTCTCCTTCTTGATAGAAATTGAGATTATTACGTGTAAGCTTGCCACCAAAGGAAAAGGTATGCACATTACAATCGGAGTCCCGCTGCTGCGAAATATAGGTCGTATCAATAAGAGAAGCGGTCGGCACGTTATTTTGTATTTTATAATAGTCTACATGCGCACGTTTTTCGGCAAAAATTTCGGTCACACAGTTGGTAAGGACTTCATTTTCGGAAAGACTTTGGTGTCGTTCTATTATTTGAACATGCGCGTTTTCACCTACTACGATCAGATTTCGCGGCTGCAGGAACACTGCAGCTTCGTTTCCGGTTGAGAAATTGATGATCTCGATAGGCTTTTCTACTTCCTTGTGTTTCGGGATATGGATGTACGCACCTTCTTTTGCGAATGCGGTATTCAATGCCGTAAGGCTTTCTTGCTTGGCAGCTTTATTGAAGTATGCTTCAACTACGGGCTTGTATTTTGCTTTGTTCAAAGCCGAAGACATCAAACACACATCAAGCTTATCGTGTGTCGTTTCAGAAAGGAAAGAACTATATACACCATCAACGAACACGATCTTATAGGTATCGATATCGTGTAGAAAATATTTTTTAACCTCCTTGAATTCTATAGAACGCTCCAATTGCTTCGGAAATACACTGTAGTCAGTCTTCAGTAATGAATTAAGTGAAGTATACTTCCAGGCTTCTTCCTTTTTGGAAGGAAATCCTTTCAATTCGAATATTTTGATAGCCTCATTTCTAAGATCATGAATAGGGGAGTCTTGCTCCAAATTGTCTTCGAAAGCGAGGTAAGAGGATAGTAATTTATCTTTTAAACTCATAGTGTTTGCTGCTTCATGTTACGCTTATGCGTTCACTTCTTCTTTGATCCAGTCGTATCCTTTTTCTTCCAATTCGTAGGCCAATTCCTTCCCGCCGGATTTCACGATCTTACCATCCATGAGTACATGTACAAAATCCGGTACAATGTAATCCAACAAACGTTGGTAATGTGTGATCACTACCACTGCATTCTCTTTGCTCTTCAATTTGTTCACCCCGTTGGCTACCACCTTTAGGGCGTCAATATCCAAGCCGGAATCGGTCTCATCCAGGATCGCAAGTTTGGGCTCCATCATGGCCAGTTGAAAGATCTCGTTCCGTTTTTTTTCGCCTCCCGAGAATCCTTCATTGAGGGAGCGAGATAAGAACTTACGATCGATCTCCAGCATATCTGCCTTTTCTTTGATCATTTTAAGCATTTCGGCGGCAGGCATATCCTCTAAGCCTTTCGCCTTACGTGTTTCGTTGATCGCGGTCTTGATAAAATTGGTGACCGATACGCCCGGAATCTCTACGGGGTATTGAAATGACAAAAAGATTCCTTTGTGTGCGCGCTCTTCCGGATCCAATTCTGAAATATCTTCCCCGTCTAAGGTTAAGGCCCCTTGATGCATCTCGAATTCTTCCTTACCGGCGATCACAGAGGCCAAAGTACTCTTCCCGGAACCGTTGGGACCCATGATGGCATGAACCTCTCCGGCTTTAACTTCCAGGTTGATACCCTTCAATATATCCTTGCCTTCGACACCGGCGTGTAAATTGTTTATGTGTAACATACTTAGTTTTTCTTTGCTTCTATTTTAACATCAGGAGTGGCAGGTGTATCACTAACACTAATAATTTCGGTTATGGTCAATACCTGCTCCCATCCTTCTTCATTCGCTTTTTTTCTTTCTACTGTCCCTTTTACAACAACAGGAACCATATCAAACTCATCTTTTTTTACAGGGGCAACCCTTTTGGACAATTCTAATGCCTTTTCATTTTGAGTAACACCAAATATGAAATTATTCCCCTTGAGTACAGCGCCATCTGCTAGATAGATGAATTCTCCTTTATAATGAATGTTGTAACGGTTTGCAGTTTCAGAATTGGTAGTGATCTCTGAAGTTTCATTACTTTCTTCAGGCATTTTTTCTTCAGCATTCTTACACGAAATGAACGCCATTGATAAGGCGATGGCAAAAACGATTTTTTTCATACTTTTCATAGATTAACCAACAGAGCCTTCCAGGCTTATTTCTAATAACTTTTGTGCTTCCACGGCAAATTCCATAGGGAGCTTGTTCAATACTTCCTTGCTAAATCCATTTACAATAAGTGCAATGGCCTTTTCGGTATCGATCCCACGCTGATTGCAATAGAAGATCTGGTCTTCCCCGATCTTACTGGTGGTGGCTTCATGTTCTACTTGGGCGGTCTTATTCTTTGCTTCAATATATGGAAACGTATGTGCGCCACATTTGTTACCCATAAGCAACGAATCACACTGCGAGAAGTTTCGTGCATTGTCGGCATTGGGACTAATCTTCACTAGACCGCGATAGCTGTTTTGAGATCTTCCTGCCGAAATCCCCTTGGAGATGATCGTACTTTTAGTGTTCTTGCCTAAGTGGATCATTTTAGTGCCGGTATCGGCTTGCTGAAAATTGTTGGTTACAGCAATGGAATAGAATTCGCCAATAGAATTATCTCCTTTTAAGATACAGCTAGGGTATTTCCAGGTAATGGCACTTCCGGTTTCTACTTGAGTCCATGAAATCTTAGCATTGGTCTCACAGATTCCGCGTTTGGTCACGAAATTGTACACCCCGCCTTTTCCTTCTTTATTTCCGGGAAACCAATTTTGAACGGTGGAGTATTTTATTTCAGCATCTTCCAAAGCAATGAGTTCTACAACGGCGGCGTGTAATTGATTCTCATCACGACTTGGAGCCGTACATCCTTCCAAATAACTCACATAACTGCCTTTATCTGCGATGACCAAGGTTCTTTCAAATTGGCCTGTACCGGCTTGATTGATCCTGAAATAGGTAGAAAGTTCCATGGGACATCTCACTCCCTTTGGAATATAACAGAAAGAACCATCACTAAATACAGCACTGTTGAGAGCTGCGTAAAAGTTATCTCGCTGCGGAACAACGGTTCCTATGTATTTTTTCACCAATTCAGGGTGTTCTTTGATCGCTTCGGAAATAGAACAAAAGATGATTCCTTTTTCTGCTAGTGTTTTTTTGAACGTAGTTGCCACCGAAACCGAATCCATTACGATGTCAACGGCAACTCCGGCTAATTTTTTTTGCTCTTCAAGTGAGATCCCCAGCTTTTTAAAGGTCTCTAGTAATTCGGGGTCTACCTCGTCTATGCTATCGTATTTAGGCTTTTTATTAGGAGCCGAATAGTATGATATATTCTGAAAATCCGGCTTTTCATAGGTTACATTTGCCCAATCCGGCTCAACCATCTCTTGCCAATAACGGAAAGATTCCAAACGCCATTGGGTCATCCATTCCGGCTCTTCCTTTTTCATTGAAATGGCACGAACGATTTCCTCGTTCAATCCCACAGGAAAAGTTTCAGATTCTATATCGGTATAAAATCCGTACTCGTATTCCTTGGTTTCGAGTTCTTTCTTTAAATCGTCTTCAGTAAACTTACCCATATTCCTTTTTCAACACATTTTATAATGAGAAACTTTCTCCACAACCGCAAGTCCTGTTGGCATTGGGGTTGTTGAAAACAAATCCTTTTCCGTTGAGCCCGCCACTATATTCCAAAGTGGTTCCCACGAGATATAAAAAACTTTTTTTATCGACCACGATCTTTACCGGAGTATCCTCGAAAAGCTTATCGGTATCACCTAGTGCTTTATCAAAAGTGAGTTCATACGACAAGCCGGAGCAACCACCGCTCTTAACGCCTACGCGTACGAAGTCGCTGCTTACGTCAAAGCCGTCTTCCCGCATTAATTGAGAGATCCTGGACTTGGCTGTTTCACTAACCTTTATCATTCGTTTATATAGATTTGTTCTAAATTAGAGTGCAAATATACGGTAAATGCCCGTTTTAACCATAGTTCGACACAAAATATGACTTATACAATTATAGATTAAGCTAATAATTAACAAATCCTTTTTCAGCGTTTAGAAAAAGGATTTGCGGCTTCTGTTTAATTGTATTAATATTTTAGTCCGGAGCTCTAAAATTCGGATTGTTAATAAAGGAAGGATCTGATAGCGAAAGCAAAAAAGCTTTCAAATCGGCTTTGTCCTGCTCCGTAAGTTGTACACCACCTTCAGCAACAGTTTTCATGAGTGGATCAATCGTTTCAGAATAGACCAATCCTTCGCTGTAGTGATCGATCACCTCATCTAGAGTTGCAAAACGCCCATCATGCATATACGGGGCGGTGTATGCTAAATTCCGAAGCGAAGGTGTTTTAAAAAGTCCAAACTCACGTGGATCCCCGGTAACATTTCCTCTGCCTTTATCGGTAATTGTGGCGTCAAGGCCATTATTATGAAAGATATTATCGGTCCATAACGGGTTGTTCGGGTTGCCGTGACAATGAAAACAATCCCCTCTGCTTTCGTCCATGAACACTTCCAGTCCGTTTGCTTCAGAAGGAGTTAATTCCAATTCTCCTAAAAGATATTTATCAAATCTTGAATTTGCAGAGATCAGTGTTCGCATGAACTGTGCTAATGCCTTTGTAGCCAGATCACTGTTGATGGCCCTTGTTCCGAAGGCAGCTTCAAACAATTCGGGATACTCGGCATCGGCCAGCAGACTGGCTGAAGCATTTTCCCACGTATTGTGCATTTCAATTGGATTTGTAACAGGTTCTAATGCCTGCACTTCCAACGTAGCGGCTCTACCGTCCCAAAAAAATTCCTCATTAAAATTCCACGCCATATTGAATATGGGCATGGAATTGCGATTTCCTGCGATGCCATCGATCCCAATGCTGAATTGTCTTTCATCGGTAAAAGCATTTTGCGGATTATGGCATGAAGCACAAGCTTGAGTTCCATCTGCGGAAAGTATAGGATCAAAGAATAACTTTTTACCTAAAGCAATGCCTTCAACAGTTTGTGGATTGTCTGCCGGAACGACCGGTGGTATCAATTTATCCCGAAACAATTGCGGAATTTCCAACGGACTGGGTGTAGCCTCGTATTCCGGACCCGTATCGTCAGCCTCGGTACAAGCGAAACACAGTATGGAAATAAAGATAAGTGCTAAAAAGCGCATTGTATATTTAATTTTGGGTCACGGTACCTCTGCTAAAGACAGAAGTTCCGTTTTGGGACATCATGATCTGTGCCATGAAGTTAGGCATCAATACAGTGTGCAGATCGTTCAAGTTCCATTCATTTGGATTTTTGTACCATTCTGCCACGTTCATTTCTACTTCGATCTCGGTATTGTTACCGATGGTTACTGTCCCCAGGTCTACCTCGAAAGAAGTGTCTTGAGTCGTTACCGGTGTCGTGCTCGTATCGGCTGCACGGATGGTGTGATACGCATAGCCAATTTCAGCAGCGGTGTTGTCTATAAACTTTCCTTCCATTCGCATGTAGTGATAACCGCCGCCAAGCATCATGGGAACATTCCATCCGCCATCTGCAGAGTTAAGATCTTGATAAACGCCGTCTATGTTGTCTTCGTCATCAAAACCAAACGTAAAAGTGACATTGTAATCTCCCGGAGGGATTTGGACATTCGGGGTAAACGTCAAATTAGACTGTTCTCGAACATTCACTAAATTGTAATCGCCTGCATCAAACGCAACGCCGCTGGAATTTGTAAAGGTCACATCTGAAATTAGGTAGACCAATTTTGAAAGACTTAGTTGTTCACCGTGCGCATTGGTATACTGGATTTGATCGAAGTCTGAGTTTGCGATCGCATCTCCATCCCAATTATGGGTAAATCTTAGGTCGACACTTACGGGTGTTGCGGTCGTGTCATCGTCGTTGTTGCATCCAAATGCTACAATGGCGATCAAGGTCAAGAGGGCAATTTTTGTCATTTCTAAGGGGGATTACTAATGGATATTAAATAATTATTTTATTTTATAAAGAAGCAGATCCTTTGTGCCTCGATTTTGAGGAATGTCACCATCACTACTCTCCGAATTTCCTATTACCACTATCTTACCGTCCGGTGTCTTCACCCCTTTGTTTGCAAAATCCAATTTAGATCCGCCTACTGACATTTGAAATTCTATTCCTCCTTGTTCGTTGATCATATATACCCAAGCATCGTTCAATCCCTTATTGGATGTAAGATCTCCGTTTGCACTTCTGGAAGAGGCTGTTATAATATAGTTGCCATCGTTGGTCGACACAACACTTCTAGCCGATTCAAACTGATTTCCACCATAGGTATTTTGCCAAATAATGGCACCTGTATCGTTGAATTTTACAGCCCAAGCATCCGCATTCCCCAAAGGCGTTGTTATGTCGCCATCGGTGCTGCGTGTATCTCCTACCATAATATAGTTGCCGTCGTTGGTGTGGCTCACCGCATATCCTATATCGATCTCACTGCCGCCAAACGACTTCGTCCAGAGCAAGTCTCCGGCATTGTTTAAACGAACAGCCCAATAATCGTAAGAACCTTTGCTGTCTGTAATATCGAAGTCATCGCTTTCGGAAGCTCCTGTCATAAGAAAGCCACCATCTGCTGTTTCTAGTGCTCCATAGCTTCTGTCGTTATTGGTGCCTCCAAAGTAACGTCTCCAAACCGTATTGCCATTGGAGTCCAATTTAATACCCCAAAATTCACCTACACCGTGTTGTGGGTTTCTTCCGTCATCATCCCCTTGTCCGCCACTAGCCGTTACATCTAAAAATCCGGTAATAAAATAACCTCCATCACTTGTTTGGAAGGCATCAAATGCTTGATCAACGCCCGAAAAGCCATAATATTTATCCCACATTTGGTTTCCTTCGCTATTGATCTTTACAATCCAGTAATCCGGAAATCCGGCATTGTCACCATCAATTGGGGTGCTATACCCACTTAACAGATACCCACCATCTGAAGTTTTGGTAATATTGGAGCCTTTGTCGGTGTCAACACCTCCATACGTTTTGCTCCAAAGGAGTTCTCCCGCAGGAGTTACTTTAATTACCCAAAAGTCCGCGTCAGTTCCGGTCTTGTCTGTAATGTCGCCATCGTTACTCTCGGTATACCCCAAGAGGACATAGTTGCCATCGTTGGCAATCACCATAGATGTAGCATCGTCTTCACCACTGCCGCCAAAGGTCTTGACATAATCAATAACCCCTTGAAATGCAGTGTCATCCGGTTCATCGACAGGATTGTCATCTTTATCACAAGCATAGAACACGCTCATCACAATAAGGACAAGGAAAATAGGTAGTAGGTTCTTTTTAAATAGCATGATTTTGGGGGATTTATTTCACAAGCAATCGTTTAGTAGTGGTACTATTGATTGTGATAAGGTATGTACCTGAAGGTAAAGATGAGATGTCCAAACGCTCTGATACTGTATTATTTACTTCTTTATCAATAATTTGTTGCCCTAGTAGGTTATAAATTTCAATAGTATTGAGAGGAGTCTCATTGGTCGAAATAGTTAAAAAGGTATCTGCCGGGTTAGGAATTATGGTAAAATCGGCAACTGTTTGATCATTTACTCCTAAGAAATTAGGATCTCTCACTAAGAAGAATCCTCGGTCGATATCACTGATTACGATGTTCCCACTGGCAAAGAAGGGGTACACATTCCATGCACCGTCAAAACTTGCGCTATTTCCTTCAGGATAACTATCGAAGAAACCTTCTTCTTCAATATTCTTATTGAGTATATCTGAAATATCGAACACACGCATTCCGGCTCTGTAGTTCGCCATATAATATTTATCACCACGCACATATCCATTGTGGTCTATGGCAGGTGTGTTTCCGAAGTATTCAAAATGAAACTCCGGGTTATCCAAATCATTGAAATCGAAAATAATTGTTCGGGTTGAACCGCCAATGTTCAATTCATCCAATTCATCTCCAACAATGAAGAAACGCTGATCTTCGGTAAACCATCCTTGATGCGTATAAGCAACATTCGAATAACTTATAGTTGCTATGCCTTGCGGGTTGTTTTTATCGGTAATGTCAACAATGGCAATCTCATCTTCATTACTTCCAATTAATATTTCGCGACCTGTATAATCTGAATCCGGCCCATTGTAGGTAACCACCTGTGCATCATGGCTATATCCATTTGTACCGTATCCTCCGGCAGCTACAGGGTTTGTGGGGTTCTGAATATTCACAAAGTGTGGCCCTCCGTTAAATGTAGAGGTTCCTACACCATATGCATAACCGCTTTCTTCATTAATTACAATATTGTGCGCACTACCAAAACCATTGTAGTGAGCATCTTCCGTAAAGAAAACGGGAGGGTTCGTAACGGTGCGAAGTCTGGTAAGATCGAAGACCTGCATTCCGTGACCACCTGCTTCACTCACGACAAAAGCATGATTGGCGTACACTTTTACATCGCGCCATGTACTGTTGCCGGTATGTGTTGGTAATTTACCAAGGTAAATGGGGTTAATAGGGTCAGATATATCAATAAATGCAGTTCCATTGTTTAACCCTACCAAAGCGTATTCCTTCCCAGTATCCGGGTCTGTCCAGCCCCAAGAGTCGTTACCTGCACTCGCATTCATTTGAGCGAGAGAGATAGTGGATTGCAGATCATAACCATCACATGGAAATCCTCCGGCAAAACCACCACTGCAAGGGGTTTGTCCAAATGTTAATGCTGTAGTAAAGGAAATTAAAAGTAGTATTATTTTTTTCATGATGTATTTGAGAGTTAATTTTGAGCGAATATACATTATTTTGAACGTAATCTCTTATAAGATAGTGTATTTCACTACATTTTGTCGTTAAAATATTTATAATTTACAATGTTAATTACTTTTTTATGAGTCGCTTGGTCACCAAGTCGTTTAACCTCATAAAATACAAGCCTTCTGAAAAAGTATTTAAAGAGATCGTTTTACGCAACGTATCTAAATTATTTTGCGAATACACTTGCTTTCCTGTAATATCAAAAATTCTAATAGCGTTTATTGGAATTTCCTGCGACTGTACTGTGATTGTTTCTACTGCGGGATTCGGAAAGATCGTAATGCCATTTTCAAACGAATAGTCGTCCACGTTCAAAATTTCCTGAACCGTAAGTACAAAAGAGCAGGAGTTGCTATTGCCTTCGGAATCGATGGTCTCAAAATTGATGGTATAGGTTCCTTCAGTTACTTGGGTTCCGGCTGAAGGGGTCTGAACAATACCTGTGTTTCCGTCGCAATTGTCAGTTGCCGTAATGTCTCCGTTTTGTACATAATCCGGCACAGTGTAATAATCAACTCCCGGATCATACCCTACTGTAGTATTTGGGGGACAGTCCAGCAGGGGTTCAAGATCATCTACTACAGTGATGGTCGCGGTACAGCTGTCGGTATTTCCTGAAGGGTCTGTAACCGTAAGAGTTACTACATTGGGTCCTTTTTGTGAACAATCGAAGCTGTTTTCACTTAACGCTAAAGTGTAAAAACCACTATCATCAAAAGAACCTCCATCTACAAGAACCGGGTTGACCACAGCTTCTCCATTCATATCAAGCGGTATGGTGATGTTCTGGCAAACGGCCACGGGATTGGTGGTATCGGGAGCCGAAGATTTTACCAAAAAAAATCCACCGCTTCGGTCACAGATCATGATATTCCCGCTGTTAAAGAATGGATACACATTCCATGCACCGCTAAAATTAGCGTTATTGTTGGAAGGGTAGGTGTCAAAGAATCCAATTTCATTCATGGTGTTCGAACCTATGCCGCTAATGTCTATGGCTCGCATTCCGGCCGAATAATTCGCAAGAAAATAAGTGTTTCCTACAACATAACCATTATGGTCGATTGCCGAAGTTGGCCCAAAATATTCAAAGTCCAAGACCGGATTGTCCAGATCCAGAAGATCGAAAATAATGGTTCGGGTATTAAACCCTACATTGGATTCGTCAAACTCATCCCCTAATAATAAATAACGCTGATCTTCAGTAAACCAGGCTTGGTGGGTATAACCTACATTACTATACGAAATAGTTGCAACGCTTTGCGGGTTCGATTTGTCAGTAACATCCACAATGGAAACTACAGCGTCTGAACCACTACTGCTTATCAATATTTCTCGCCCGGAATATGTTGCATCCGGTCCCGAATAGGTAACTACTTGCGCATCGTGTGTATATCCGTCTCCACTAAACCCTCCGGCATCTATTGGATTTAAAGGGTTTTGAATATTTACAAAATGGGAGCCTACGTAGGTGTCTGCTCCTACACCATAAGCGTAGCCCGTTTCTTCATTGATAACTATATTGTGGGCGCTTCCAAAACCGTTAAAATGGGCATCAATTGTAAACGTAACGGGTGGATTGCTTACATTTCGTAATCGTGTAAGGTCGAAGATCTGTATTCCGTGACCCGGGGCTTCACTTACTATAAAAGCGTAATTGTTGTAGACTTTAATGTCCCTCCACTGGCTGGTGCTGGTTTGGGTAGGTAATTTGCCTAAATAGACAGGAGCATTCGGGTCCGATATATCAATAAAAGCAGTTCCATCTTCAAGTCCCACAAGAGCATACTCATCATTATTGGTTGGGTCGATCCAACCCCAAGAATCATTCGCTCCTGTAGTGTTCATCGTGGATAAAGGAATGTGTGATTGTAGGTCATACCCATTGCAAGGATAAGCGCCCGCCATCCCACCGATACAGGGCGTTTGAGTTAATGCTATTGTACTGCTAAGAACAAAAGACAAGCGTAAAAGTTGTTTCATTTTTTTGAATAAGATTCGTAAAACTACTAATTTATATAGTTGCAAATTGAATAGCAATGTTAAAAAACAGTACCCTATTATTTTACTAGGTCAATGAATTCAAGCTTTTTTATCGTTTTTTGAAGGTGAAACTGTACTTTTGTTTCTTCATAATACAAGCAATATGCTCGAAAGTAAGGAACCAAGTAAAACACCTATTTCTCAATTAGGAGAATTCGGACTCATAGATCATCTCACTAAACAGTTTTCCATAGTTCAGAAAACGACCGTGAAAGGAATTGGCGATGACGCGGCTGTCATTGCTTCGCAAAAGAACGAGCAATGGGTAGTCACGACCGATCTTCTTGTGGAAGGAGTGCATTTTGACCTAAGTTATGTTCCGCTGAAACATTTGGGATATAAGGCCGTTATCGTAAACCTGTCTGATGTGTATGCCATGAATGCTGAAGCGTCCCAGATCACGGTGTCCATTGCTGTTTCCAATCGGTTTCCGGTAGAGGCATTGGAAGAATTATATGCCGGCATTGCCACTGCAGCTAAGATCTACAACATTGATGTGGTTGGGGGTGACACTACGTCATCAACCACCGGACTGCTTATAAGTGTCACAGCCATAGGGCATGCACCAAAAGAGCGTATTGTATACCGGAATGGAGCCAAGGAGAACGATCTGTTAGTAATTACAGGAGATCTTGGAGCTGCTTATCTGGGACTTCAAGTACTAGAGCGCGAAAAGGAAGTATTTAAAGTGAATCCAAATTCACAACCCGATCTTGATGCATATACCTATCTAATAGAGCGTCAACTTAAGCCTGAAGCGCGAAAGGATATCTCCAAATTGCTTAAGGAGCTTGACGTGCAACCTACGGCTATGATCGATATTAGCGACGGACTTTCTTCGGAAGTGCTTCACCTGTGTAAACAATCAAATGTGGGATGCAACCTCTATGAAGAAAAAATACCCCTTGATCCGCAGGTAATAAGTACCTGCGAAGAATTTCAATTAGACAGCACTACGGTAGCACTAAGCGGCGGAGAGGATTATGAATTGTTGTTTACGATTAGTACGGAAGATTTTCCGAAGATAAAGGCAAATCCACATTTAACGGTACTGGGTCATATGACCCATAAAAAAGAGGGGATACACCTCATTACCCGTGCACAGACAAAAATACCATTGGTGGCACGTGGTTGGAATGCCTTGCAAACTGAAGATTAATTAAGAGGCTTCTTGTTTAGACACAAAAGCTTCAAAATATTGGTGATTCTCTATCCAAAAATTTGTAAGCCGAACCATACGACCATAGCCATCTTTGGTATATCGTGTACTGTAATTCGTGCATTCGTATTCTGGAAGCAGGTGAGATTCTTTTTTAATGGGAGTAAAGCGATGCCCTTTCCATTTACACATGAAATGCTTCATATTAATGTAAGGGAATTCTGTTGGTTCGTTTCTGAAAGAATTCCGCAACGTTGGTATTTACTTCCTTGATCTTTTGCGTCAATGCCTCCAATTTGCCACTTTGATTGTCTGTGACCTCACGGCCGCAATTGGTGCATTTGTATTCGTTAATGTGGTTGGTAACTTTACGGGTCACTATGTAGTCATGACCAAAGGTAGTGCATAGTACGCCCAGAAAGGACAGCGACGCTTTTGAGGAGGTATTTTTCATCGGATTGGTTTTTTTGTTGATACCAATGTATGAAAAAAATCTATATAAAATCGTTTAAATGCATAAAAAATCGATGAAACGCATCTTTTTGACAGTTTCATCATAATTTTCAGTTAAAAGCAAGTGGCCTCCTACAATTTTTATAAGGTCCGTATGACAATGTTTCGCTAGTATTTCTGAAATGGTCAGCGGTACAATAGGATCTTTCGTTCCGCAGATCATGTATTTTGAGCCGGAAAATTGCCGAAGTACTGAAGTGCGATCCTTTCGATCCCGCATCCCTTTTACCGCCGCAGTGATTCCTGCCAAAGGAAATTGCAACGCTTCTTCTTTTAATTGTTCTATAGCCGAAGCATACTGCGTTCTATCTTCTTCAGCAAAAAGATTTGTAATAGCCATACGAATAAATACGTTGGGTGTTTTCTGAAGCATGGTCAAGGCGCGATCACGATTTGCTTTTCGTTCGAGGGAATCTTCGGCCGGAGTAGAATTTAGTAATATAAGGCCCTCCACTTCCGAAGGGAATAATTCTGTATAGGCCAAGGCAACATATCCTCCCATGGAATGACCCATAAGTGCGATAGTAGGTAAATCCAGATGTTTTACAACGGCATGTACCGCCTGTGCCATGAGTTCCATAGTATGCATCTCGCCAACAACGCCACTCTTGCCATGACCGGGCAGATCGATGACAATTATCATGTGTTTTTTGGAAAGTTCTGGGACGAGTTTCTTCCACATGCTGGCACTTTCCAAGAAGCCATGTAATAGGACAATGGCCGGGCCTTTTCCAGTTACAGTATAAAAAAGATAGGTATTGTGGAACTTCAGCTTCATTTTTCTATATTCGGCGAACAAATATCAGTCAATGAATCACAGCAAGCAAACCTTTGTTACTGCTTTTGCACTCTTCTCGCTATTTTTTGGAGCCGGGAATCTTATCCTGCCTCCTTTTTTAGGGTATAATGCCGGAGTGGATTGGATTTGGGTGGCCATTGGTTTTGCATTCTCTGCCGTAGTGATCCCTATTCTGGCCATTTACGGGCATGCTCGATTACAAGGAACCTTGCTGGATTTTGCCAATAAGGTATCGCCTTTTTTTGCGTTGGTCTATGCGATTTTGATTTATGCAATTTCAGTATCTCTGCCTTCTCCAAGAACCGCATCGGTCACCTATGAAATGGCCATACAGCCTTATTTTTCAATATCACCACTCGCAACAAGTACGTTGTATTTTGGATTGGTGCTCTTGTTCGTACTGAATAGAAATAAAATAGTAAGCATCATAGGGAAATTCCTTACACCGCTCATCATTGTTATTTTACTCCTTATCATCGGTATCGGGATCTTTATTGACGTTGAGCCATTACGCGCCTCTATGTTTGAAAATTCTTTAACGGCGGGCATCTTGGAGGGTTACCAAACCTTCGATGCCATTGGAGGCGTGGTCGTGGGAGGGGTCATTGTCATCTCTTTTGCAATTCAGGGTAAATATAATTATGAAGAAAAGAAGGGAATGATCGCCAAAGCAGGGCTATTAGCCGGGATAGGTCTTTTCCTAATTTATGGCGGACTCATAGCGTTGGGAGCCTTATACAGTGGTACAGTTTCTATCGAAATTCGAACCGAGCTGCTAACATTGCTAAGCACCAATACGCTAGGTTCCATAGGCACCGCATTTCTGTCGGTCTTGGTGGCACTTGCTTGCTTTACAACTGCGGTAGGCATTGTAACGGGAACAGCCGATTTCGTGAAAGGCATACTGGGAGGCTCAAAAACCGCATACACAGTTACAGGTATTTTGGGATGTATCTTAGGCGTTGTCATGGGACAATTTAATGTTGCCTATATCATCGATGTAGCAGTGCCCGCTTTAATGTTTATTTATCCGGTAACCATTGTCTTGATCATACTGAATGCCCTTCCGAAGAAATGGACAAGTGCAACGGCGTTTAAGGCAGTAACGATCACTACACTACTTTTCAGCATACCCGATTTTTTACAATCTATAAATTCTGAAGCGCTCGTAACTTTTTTAAAATCTTGGATTCCGCTATCCGGGTATAGTTTGGGATGGGTCTTGCCGGCGGCTATCGCTTTTTTGATCACCCAAGGTGTGATCGGTTTCCGAAAAAAGAAAGTAACGTAGCGCCTGTTTTCAAGTGTTAAGAGTTCATGATCTCCTCGATCGCTTCGGCTTCTATTGGAATGTTACGCATTAGATTAAAAGGCTCTCCGTTTTCTTGAATTACCACATCATCCTCCAAACGAATACCAAAACCTTCCTCAGGAATGTAGATACCCGGTTCAACCGTAAAGACCATATTAGGTTTCATAGGCTCCCATAAGATACCGTAATCATGTGTGTCCAGTCCAATATGATGCGACGTACCATGCATAAAATATTTTTTATACGCAGGCCAATCCGGGTTTTCATTCTTGATATCTGCTTTGTCCAGCAGACCAAGACCCAGCAATGCTGAGGTCATCAATTTGCCTACTTCTACGTGGTATTCTTTCCACAAGGTGCCCGGTACCAGCATTTTGGTTGCATCATCCTTTACACGATGAACAGCATCGTATACTTCTCGTTGGCGTTTGGTGAATGTTCCATTTACCGGAATCGTGCGGGACATATCACTGCTGTAGTTGGCATATTCGGCTCCAACATCCATTAAGATGAGGTCTCCTTCTTTACATTGATGGTTGTTCTCGATGTAGTGAAGCACGTTGGCATTTGTGCCGCTGGCGATAATAGGAGTGTAGGCAAAACCTTTGGATCGGTTTCTAAGGAACTCATGCATATATTCTGCTTCGATCTCGTACTCCCAAACGCCGGGTTTTATGAAAGAAAGGATGCGCCGGAAGCCTTTTTCGGTGATATCACAGGCCTGTTGCATGAGCTCTAACTCGATAGGATCTTTCACCGAACGAAGCCGTTGTAAGATAGGATTGCTCTTTGCCCAATTGTGTGCCGGAAATTTATTTTTGGTTGTTTTAATGAAGCGGTCTTCACGGGTTTCGGTAGTGACTGCCTGCCGGTAGTGCTCGTTCGTGTTGAAATAAATTGTTTCGGCCTGTGTCATCAATTCAAAGAAAATCTTATCGAATTCCTTGAGCCAATAAACTGTTTTAACACCACTTACTTCATAGGCGCGCTCCTTGGTAAGTTTTTCTCCTTCCCAAACAGCAATGTGATCGTTCGTTTCTTTTAGGAACAATACTTCACGATTCTTTTCATCGGCTGCTTCCGGAAAAAGGAGCAAGATACTTTCTTCTTGATCCACGCCACTTAAATAAAAGATATCCCGGTGTTGCTGAAAGGGCATGGTGCTATCTGCACCTACGGGGTATACGTCATTGCTGTTGAAAACCGCTATGCTTTTCGGCTTCATTTGCGCCATAAAGTTCTTTCGGTTCTTTATAAAAAGTTTGCTGTCTATTTGGTGGTATTTCATTGTGAAGATTTCTGAATTTCTTCAAAATTAAAAGAAATATATGCAATGCGTAGGAATCCGGGCTTAAAAATTTTGTCAACCAAAGGCATTTCAGTAATTTCCACTTTCTAATTTCCAATCGATGAAAAAATTATCATTATTACTTTCCTGTTTTCTTTCTCTTTACATCTTTGCACAGCAACCCGCTACGTCCCCATCTGTAGTAGAAAGCGCGCTTCAGCAAAAGGAAAATGCTACACAAAATTCTATAGTAAAAAATGTTCCTTTCAAGAATATTGGTCCAACGGTCATGAGTGGACGTGTGGTTGACTTTGCCGTGAACCCCAACAATCCTATTGAGTTTTATGTTGGCTACGCAAGTGGTGGTGTTTGGCATACAAAGAACAACGGGACTAGTTTTACCCCTATTTTAGACAACAGTCCCACCCAAAATGTGGGCAGCGTCTCAATGGATTGGAAGAACAATATCCTGTATGTGGGTACGGGAGAAGTGAACGCCTCCCGCTCCTCTTACGCGGGAATAGGTCTCTTAAGGACCCGTGACAATGGTAAGACATGGGAAAACATAGGGTTGAAAGATTCTCACCATATAAGCAGTATTTTGATCAATCCTGAAAACCCCAATGAGATTGTTGTCGGGGCTGTTGGACATCTCTATTCTACTAATAATGAGCGCGGGATTTACAAAACTGTGGATGGTGGCAAGACATGGAACCGAACCTTATTCGTCAATGACCAAACCGGGATTATAGAGGTGGTCCGAGATCCTACACACTATAATTTAATGTATGCCGCAGCATGGGACAAAGACCGGAAAGCATGGAATTTTACCGGAAGCGGCTCCGGAAGCGGAATCTATAAAAGTACCGATGCCGGAAATTCATGGATCAAAGTTTCGGTGGATGGAAGTGGCTTTCCTACCGGTGATGGTGTGGGTCGCATCGGGCTTGCCATTTACGATGCCAATACTGTATACGCTATTCACGACAATCAGTCGAGACGAGACGAAGAGGCGACTTCCGAGGAAAGTTCCGACATGCTTACCAAAGACGATTTTAAAACCATGACTTCAGATCAATTCCTGAAACTTGACAACAACAAGCTCAATCAATTTTTGCGCATGAACGGCTTTCAAGAGAAATACAAAGCAGAAAATGTTAAGAATATGGTGCGTGGCAAAACGGTTCAGCCCGTCGACCTGGCGAAGTATTTGGAAGACGCCAATTCGCTTTTGTTCGATACGCCTGTTATTGGCGCAGAGGTCTATAAAAGTACCGATGGCGGAAAGACTTGGAACAAGACGCATGAGGGCTATTTGGACGGAATCTATTATTCCTACGGATATTACTTCGGAAAGATTCACGTAGACCCAAGCAATAAAGATGGGATTTATATTTATGGAGTGCCTATACTGAAGTCGAAGGACGGTGGAAAAACATTTACTTCCATCGATGCCGATAATGTACATGCCGATCATCATGCGCTGTGGATCAATCCGAAGCAACCGGGTCATCTTATCGATGGGAACGATGGAGGAATCAATATAAGCTACGATGATGGTGCGACATGGATCAAGAACAATGCCCCTGCCGTAGGACAATTTTACGCGATCAATGTGGACCATGAAGAGCCGTATAATGTGTATGGCGGATTGCAGGATAATGGCGTTTGGGTCGGCTCGCATGAATACGAAGCAAGTCCGTATTGGCATCAAAGTGGCCAATATCCCTACGAATCGATCATGGGTGGAGATGGTATGCAGATACAGATCGATAGCCGTAACAGCGCTATTGTGTATACGGGATTTCAGTTTGGGAATTATTATCGAATAAATCGCGATACCAACGAAACGACCTACATTCAACCAAAACATGAACTAGGGGAAAGTCCCTACCGCTTCAATTGGCAAACGCCTATATTGCTTAGTCCGCACAATCAAGACATTCTCTATTTAGGAGGAAATAAGCTCATGCGAAGTATGAACCAAGGTAACGATTGGGCTGCAATTTCCGGTGATCTAACACAAGGAGGGAAGCAAGGAAATGTAGCATACGGAACCCTTACGTCAATTAGTGAATCGCCTTTTCAATTCGGATTATTATATACAGGGAGTGACGACGGAATGGTGCATGTTTCCAAAGATGCGGGCGGAAATTGGGTGAATGTTTCCACAAGTTTTCCAAAGGATCTTTGGGTGAGTAGAGTGATTGCTTCAGCCCATAAAAAGGAACGTGTCTATGTGACGCTAAACGGCTATCGTTGGGATGATTTTATGCCTTACGTGTATGTTAGCGAGAACTATGGAAATACTTGGAAGGATATTTCGGGGAATGTACCTGCCTCGCCGGTAAATGTGATTCGTGAAGACCCGGCCAATGAGAACATTCTTTATTTGGGAACCGATAACGGGGCCTACGTTTCCTTTAATCGGGGGGACACATGGGCACCGTTTTCTGAAGGACTCCCCAATGTAGCCGTTCACGATCTGGTCGTTCAACCGCAGTCAAAGGATTTGGTGGTAGGAACACATGGCCGCTCTATCTATGTTGCAGATATATCCTTGCTTCAACGTATGAATGCGCAAAACAGTACCGAGGTATTGGTAAGCGTTTTAGAACCGGTGCAATCATCCAGACGTTGGGGTAGAAGCTTCAGTCCATGGAGTGAACCCTATACACCTTCAGTAAGCCTTCAATACTATACGCCAGAAGCTGGCGAAGTCTCCTTCAGTATTGAAACAGAAGAAGGAAAAGTGGTTCAGGAATTTACCGGATCGGCTGACAAGGGATTTAATGTGCAGGACTACGATCTAACCCTTTCAGAAAAAGGAATAAAAGTATTGGACAAAGCCGGAACAAAAGTGACCAAGGCCGAGAATGGCAGCTATTATCTGCCTAAAGGAAGTTATACGGTTGTTGTGGCAGTGGGAGCTAAATCGGCACGAACCGATTTGGAAGTTAAATAAGAATTGTTACTACTATCATCAATAAAAGAAATGCGAATGTTTGGCTAAAAGGGTAAGCAGCCGTATTTTTGTCATGTAAATTCTAGAAAAGAAAACCATAATGGGAATACTATCCTCTTCAATCGCCAGAAAAGTTGCTATGGCACTTTCGGGTTTGTTTCTTGTATTTTTTTTAGCGCAGCATTTTACTATCAATTTTACATCGGTTATTGCACCGGACACCTTTAACAGCTGGTCTCACTTTATGGGGACCAATATCTTGGTACAATTCATTTTACAGCCGATATTGATCTTTGGGGTAGTGTTCCATTTTGTAATGGGCTTTATCCTTGAGATACGCAACCGCAATGCTCGTGCGATCTCTTACAAGAAATTCCACGGAAGCGCAAACTCTACTTGGGCTTCTCGTAACATGATCATCTCCGGATTGGTGATCCTTGCCTTCTTAGGGCTGCACTTTTACGATTTCTGGATTCCGGAAATGGTCCATAAATATATAGAATCCCATCCCGAAGATGCAACACGGTATTATGCCGAAACCGTGCATAAATTTGAAAGTCCTGTACGCGTGGGGATCTATGTATTGGCATTTATACTATTGATCTTTCACCTATGGCACGGATTCTCTTCTGCGTTTCAGAGTGTAGGATTCAACAACAAGTATTCAAAGGCACTCCGCGGTTTTACGCAGGTCTATGCGGTAGCCATTCCCTTAGGGTTCATTTTTATTGCCCTGTACCATCATTTTAATCAATTACCCCACTAAAAAGAATGCTATGTCGATATTAGAATCTAAAATACCTAAAGGACCCTTAGCCAATAAGTGGACAAAACATAAGAACGAAATCAATCTTGTGAATCCGGCCAACAAGCGTAACATTGATGTTATTGTGGTAGGAACAGGCCTTGCAGGAGGTAGTGCAGCTGCGACCTTGGCAGAGTTGGGATATAATGTAAAGACGTTCTGCTATCAAGATTCACCACGTCGCGCCCATTCCATTGCTGCCCAAGGCGGGATCAACGCTGCTAAGAACTATCAAGGGGACGGAGATTCCACTTACCGTCTTTTCTACGATACGGTAAAAGGAGGGGATTATCGCTCCAGAGAAGCCAATGTATATCGATTGGCTGAGGTTTCGGCAAATATTATCGATCAATGTGTGGCCCAAGGAGTGCCGTTTGCACGGGAGTACGGCGGACTGCTAGACAACCGTTCCTTTGGGGGTGTGTTGGTTTCCAGAACTTTTTATGCCAAAGGGCAAACAGGGCAACAATTGCTCTTAGGAGCCTATTCTGCTATGAACCGTCAAATAAATCGTGGGAAGATCAAGCCGTACAACAGACATGAAATGCTGGATCTTGTTGTGATTAATGGAAAGGCGAGAGGGATCATCGCACGGGATCTCGTAACCGGAAAAATCGAACGTCATTCGGCGCACGCCGTAGTGATCGCATCGGGTGGCTACGGAAACGTATTTTTCCTTTCAACCAATGCCATGGGGAGCAATGTAACCGCTTCCTGGAAGATTCACAAACGCGGAGCCTATTTTGCCAATCCCTGTTTTACTCAAATTCACCCTACCTGTATTCCGGTATCGGGGGAACATCAATCCAAACTTACGTTGATGTCTGAATCCCTTCGGAATGACGGTCGTATTTGGGTGCCAAAGAAATTAGAAGATGCGAAAGCGATCCGAGAAGGTAAGAAAAAGCCCACCGATCTTTCTGCTGAAGAACGCGATTATTATTTAGAGCGGCGGTATCCATCCTTCGGAAACCTCGTGCCGCGTGATGTCGCTTCGAGAGCCGCCAAGGAACGTTGCGACGCCGGTTTTGGAGTCAATAAGACAGGAGAAGCTGTCTATTTGGACTTTGCCTCTGCGATTGAACGGTACGGAAAAGAACAAGCGGCCATTCAAGGAAATCACAATCCTACCGATGCCGAAGTACAGCAACTTGGAAAAAAAGCAATTGAGAATAAATACGGAAACTTATTTCAGATGTATGAAAAGATCGTAGATCAGAATCCTTATGAAACGCCAATGATGATCTATCCTGCGGTACATTACACCATGGGGGGTATCTGGGTAGATTACAATTTACAAACTACTATCGAGGGGTGTTATGCCACAGGAGAAGCCAATTTTAGCGATCATGGAGCTAACCGATTGGGAGCTTCAGCACTGATGCAAGGACTGGCAGATGGTTATTTCGTTCTACCGTATACTATTGGAGATTATCTTTCAAAAGACATTAGAACAGGACCTATTTCTACTGAATCACCGGAATTTGAAGCAGCAGAGAAGAACGTTCGGGAACGACTGGAAAAATTGATACAAAATAACGGTTCAAAACCGGTCGATTATTTTCATAAGCGTTTAGGAAAAATCATGTGGGATAAATGCGGGATGTCCCGAAATGCGAAGGATCTGCAAGATGCAATTTCAGAAATAAAGCAACTACGAGACGAATTCTGGAAGGATGTGAAGGTTCCGGGAGACATGAACGAAATGAATGCCGAACTTGAAAAAGCCGGACGGGTTGCAGATTTCTTGGAATTAGGAGAATTGTTCGCTAAGGATGCACTGCATCGCAATGAGTCTTGTGGGGGCCACTTTAGAGAAGAATATCAAACCGAAGATGGAGAGGCGCTGCGTGATGATGAAAATTACATGTACGTGGCCGCTTGGGAGTACAAAGGGGAGCCCAGTGATGCCGTCTTACACAAAGAGGATCTTGATTATGAAAATATTGAAGTAAAAACGCGTTCCTATAAATAAGCATTATGAAACTGACACTTAAAATATGGCGTCAAAAAAACGCCGCCGCAAAAGGCAGCCTACAAACCTATTCCTTGGATGGAGTTGATGGGGATATGTCCTTTTTGGAAATGTTGGACGTATTGAATCACGACCTTATTGAAAAAGGGGAGGAGCCTGTTGTTTTCGATCATGATTGTAGAGAAGGAATCTGCGGAAGCTGCTCCTTGCAGATCAACGGTGAGCCACATGGACCGGATCGTTTGGTAACTACGTGTCAATTACACATGCGTATGTTCAATGATGGCGATACGATCGTTATTGAGCCGTTTCGTGCCAAGGCTTTTCCGGTGATTAAAGATTTGGTGGTAGACCGAAGTGCTTTCGATAGGATCCAGCAAGCAGGTGGGTTTATCTCGGTAAATACTTCCGGAAATACCATAGATGCCAATGCCATTCCGGTTGAAAAGGAAGATGCCGATGAATCTTTTGCTGCTGCTACCTGTATAGGTTGTGGTGCGTGTGTTGCGGCATGTAAGAATGCAAGTGCTATGTTGTTTACTTCAGCAAAAGTAAGTCAGTTTGCTCTGTTGCCACAAGGGAAGGTAGAAGCCACTACACGTGTTTTGAATATGGTGGAACAAATGGATAAGGAAGGTTTTGGGAACTGTAGCAATACCGGAGCTTGTGAAATAGAATGTCCCAAAGGGATCTCTTTAGAAAATATCGCTCGAATGAACCGAGAATACCTAAGTGCTAGTATAAAGGGATAAACTTACATTGCCCTTAGTTTTGGTCTGTTCGAAATCGGACTATTTACTTCGGTAAGGTTGCGATAGATCGTTTGTATGAACCGTGTGACGTCATATGGTTTCACAATAATATCATTCATTCCGCTCTCAAAGATTGAATGACGCATCTCCTCTACTTCTACAGCCGTTAGGGCAAGGATTGGAATGTTATTATTGAACGTCCTTATTTCCTTTGTGGCTTGTATTCCATTCATAATGGGCATATTGATATCCATTAAGATGAGATCGAACGATTCATTTTTAACGATATCGACAGCAAGAGCTCCATTCTCGACAATGGAACAACGCATACCATTTTTTTCTAAGATCTTCTTGGTTACGGTTTGATTGATACGATTATCCTCAACCACCAAGATTTGCTTGTCCTTTAACTGGGAAGGATCAAAAACTTCTTCTAATTGGTCCTCAGGCAGCTCATGAACCACGTCATACTCGATCGTAAAGGTGAATAAAGATCCCTTTCCTTCTTCACTTTTTAAAGAAATATCTGAATTATCTATTTGTAACAACTTCTTTACGATAGGAAGCCCAAGCCCGGTTCCATGGTACTTGTAATTATGCGCATCTAGTTGGGAGAATTCTTCAAATATATGTTCCTGTTTTTCTGCCGGTATTCCAATTCCAGTATCACGCACATAGAATTTAATAGCGGTTTTTTCCAAGGTATTCTTCGTCGTTTCAGCGATCACATAGATATCGCCGTTTTCAGTAAACTTACAGGCATTAGCGATTAGGTTCATAAGTACTTGAGACAAGCGCACCGAGTTTCCGTAGATCACTTCAGGAACCGATTCAGAAATATGGATATGCAGCTCGTTGTTGTTTTGAACGCGCATATATTCAAAAGAAGAGGTGATCTTTTTAATGAGGTCCCGGATATTGAAGGAAGCAAACTCGTTCTCAAGTGTTCGAGATTCTATTTTGTTGATGTGTAATACGTCATTGATCAATGCCAATAGGTAGTCGGCAGAGAATTTTAACGATTTAAGATCCTTTAAATGCTTTTTAAGAGACGCATCTTCTAATAATATAGTGGTAAGACCGATAACACCATATAAAGGAGTACGAAGCTCGTGACTTATGGTAGAGAAGAATTTATTCTTAGCTTGTGAAAGTTGTTCGGCTTCTTCTTTTGCGGTCAAGTATTCTTGATTTTTGAGCTTTAGTTCATTGATCAATTGTTTTCTATTCCGAAAGGCAAGAAATAGAACAACGAATAAAATTAGAAAGCAACAAAAGGCAACAAGAAGAACATTATTCAATGTACTTTTATTCGCTACGATCTCGGCCTGTAGGGCAGCTTTTTCTTCGGCCTGTTGTACATAGGTTTTATATTCTTTTACAATATGGTTGGTGGAAACGGCTTCGACATTAGAAGAAATTATCTTTTGTTGATTGATACCTAAATAATTCTCATACTGCTGTCTTGCACTAAACGCATCTTTATAATTTCCCTGCTCCAACAGGCTTTCGCTGTAATAATAATAAGATTCTTCAAGTACAATGTTGTGTTGCTCCTTTTCGGCTTGGGCAATCGCTTTCTTAAAATACGCATTGGCCATTTCGTAATTTTCTTTCCAATAGTGGTACTGTCCCATCAAATTATCTAAACTTGCCGCGTAGGAAGCATCACCATGAGGAATAAGCTTACGTGCCTTAATGATATGCGTATATGCCAAGGTAAGGTCGTCCACCTCGATGGCTGTGAGAATAACATTATAATGAGCTTTTGCAAGTCCGGCAGAATCCTTTAATTTTTCGAAGAGATCGATCGATTTATCATGATAGTCGAAGGCAGCCTCAGGACCACTTCCGGTAATGGTGTAAATATTCGCCAAATCCATGTAGGTAAGGGCGCGAACCGTATCATTATTTGATAATAGCGCTTGTTTCTCAGCTTTTTCAAAACTTTCTTTAGCCAGAAGTGTATCGCCAAGAATGAGATAATCGTAGGCCAAATTACGATATCCTTTATGAATATAATAAGGCTCGTTGATCTCGAAGGCCAGTTCCAGTAAATCGAAATTTAAAGCAAGATCCTTTCTGTAATCTCCGTTATTATAATGTAGATTTGACGAATCCATAAGCGTCCTGAAACGCTCTTTTTTACTCTTTAAAGTACGATCATCATCAATTTGCCCGTATAAAGAAGATACTCCGCCAGCGGAAAATAAGGCAACAGAAAGCAACAAGAAATAACAATATTTCTTCATTGGTTAAGTACATTTGGGGATGGCAAGATACACTTTTTCTGGAATTTCAATAAAAAAGCGTATGTTTTAACACTTGATAGCTACCTATTTACCTAATAATCAAAGCATGATTCCACAAAAACTTCCTACCATTTCAACATCCATATTTGCAGTAATGAGCAAAATGGCAACTGAACACAATGCATTGAATCTGTCACAGGGGTTCCCAAATTTTGAGAGCGATCCGCTGCTTGTCGATCTTGTGTCGCATGCTATGAAACAGGGTCATAATCAATATGCACCCATGCCCGGAGACCCGGAATTGCGCAAGGAGATCTCGAAAAAGATAGCGTCTCTTCATACTACATTGTACGATCCAACATCGGAGATTACAATCACGGCGGGCGCCACACAAGCATTGTTTGCCGCCATAGCTACGGTGATTCAGTCGGGCGACGAAGCACTATTGTTCACTCCGGCTTACGATTCGTATGAACCGGTGATACGTTTATTTGGCGGCACCCCTGTTTCAGTGCAACTCGAGGCTCCATCCTATACACCCAATTGGGAACTGGTACGCAGCAAGCTAACCAATAAGACCAAATTGATCATTATCAATTCGCCGCACAATCCAAGCGGAATGATCTTTTCTGAAGGGGATATGCTAGAACTTCAAGAGCTGGCTGTAAAACACAACCTGTGGGTTATAAGTGATGAAGTGTACGAACATATTATTTTTGATGGCCACGAACATCAAAGTGCCGCTCGATTCAAAACACTTTCGAAGCGCACATTTATTACGGCTTCCTTTGGTAAGACCTTCCATAATACCGGTTGGAAAATGGGTTATTGTGTAGCTCCGGAACCGCTTATGAAAGCGTTTCAAAAGATCCATCAGTTTAATGTATTTTGCGTAAATCATCCCGTGCAAAAAGCATTGGCGACCTATCTTAAAGAGCCCAACCACTATACGGCACTGTCTTCGTTCTATCAGAAGAAACGCGATCTTTTTTTAGCGTTGATCAAGGACTCACGCTTTACGTTTGTTCCGTCTACCGGAACGTATTTTCAGTTACTGGATTTTTCTGATATTTCTTCGGAAGGTGATTGCGCTTTTGCCGAACGACTTACCAAGGAACACAAGATTGCGACCATTCCTACCTCAGTTTTTAATGAAAACCAAACAGACTTCCGCCAAATACGAGTATGCTTTGCAAAAACTGAAGATACACTGAAAGATGCAGCCAAAATTCTGAATGCTATCTAAATGAAGTCAAGTGGACGTATTCATGACCTATGAGAACGAAACTATAAGCAAATTCAATTCTAAAATTAAAACATCCAATTGAAGGATTAGGCATTACAGTAAGGAATTGGTAACTTTATAGCTATCGATTTCAAAATTAACAGTGTAAGCTATGGATACTAAAAAAAATAACAACGGAAATCCTCAGGGAGAGGCATGGGATGTAAACGAATCGGCAGCAAAATGCCCTTTCTTAAGCGGTGATTTGAACCAAACAGCCGGTGGCGGGACCAGCATCAGAGACTGGTGGCCCGACATGCTAAATTTGAATATTCTTCGTCAAAACTCCTCACTTTCAGACCCAATGGAAAAGGATTTTGATTATGCGAAGGAATTCAAATCCCTAGACCTAAAGGCGGTGAAAGAGGATCTCTACAAATTAATGACCGACAGTCAGGATTGGTGGCCGGCAGATTACGGTCATTACGGTCCGTTCTTTATTCGTATGGCATGGCACAGTGCCGGGACCTATCGTATTCATGACGGTCGCGGAGGCGGAGGATCAGGCCAGCAGCGTTTTGCTCCGCTCAACAGTTGGCCGGATAACGCCAATTTGGATAAAGCTCGGTTGTTACTATGGCCTATCAAAAAGAAGTATGGGAAAAAACTTTCTTGGGCCGATTTATTCATATTGGCGGGAAATTGTGCACACGAATCGATGGGACTTGATATGTTTGGGTTTGCCGGCGGCCGAGAAGATGTATGGGAGCCTGAAGAAGATGTCTACTGGGGCTCGGAGACCGAATGGCTCGGTAATGAAAATCGGTATGCCGGGGAAAAATTAGAAAGTCCGCTAGGGGCAGCACACATGGGATTGATCTACGTAAATCCCGAAGGACATAACGCTAATCCCGATCCCGTAGAGGCAGCACATTACATTCGTGAAACTTTTGGGCGTATGGCTATGGACGATTATGAAACTGTAGCGCTTATTGCAGGGGGGCATACCTTCGGAAAAACCCACGGAGCGGCAGATCCCGAAAAATATGTTGCAGCCGAACCTGCGGGCGCCGGTATTGAGAACATGGGTATGGGATGGAACAATTCCTTCGGAACAGGAAAAGGAGCCGACACTATTACTAGTGGAATCGAAGGAGCCTGGACAGATACGCCTACCAAATGGAGTCATAAATATTTTGAGAATTTATTCGAATATGAGTGGGAATTGACCAAGAGTCCGGCAGGGGCACATCAATGGAAACCCAAGAATAACGAAGGAGCCGGGACAGTTCCGGACGCGCACGATCCGCAAAAGAAACATGCACCGTTCATGTTGACAACAGACCTGTCGCTCCGTATGGATCCTACCTACGAGAAGATCTCGCGACATTTCTATGAAAACCCCGATGAGTTTGCCGACGCCTACGCGCGCGCTTGGTTTAAGTTAACACATCGGGATATGGGACCCATTGATCGCTACTTAGGCCCGGAAGTTCCAAAGGAAGAATTGATATGGCAGGATCCTATTCCAAAGCCTTCCTATGAAACCATACATGAAGAAGATATTTCTAATTTAAAGAGGCAATTGCTATCCTCCGGACTTTCAATAACCGAACTTGTATCGACGGCTTGGGCATCTGCCTCCACTTTCAGGGGATCGGATAAACGCGGTGGAGCGAACGGTGCCCGAATCCGTTTTGCGCCTCAGAACAGCTGGGAGGTCAACAATCCAAAGCAGTTGGCTAAGGTGTTACAGACACTTCAGAAGATAAAAGACGACTTTACTTCAAGTGCAACAGCTAACAAAGGCGTATCGATGGCCGATCTTATTGTACTGGGAGGATGTGCCGCCATAGAAGAGGCAGCAAAGAACGCCGGTTTCGATATTTCTGTTCCTTTCAATCCGGGTCGTGCAGATGCATTGGAAGAACAAACAGATGCTCAATCTTTCGATGCGTTGGAACCGCGCGCCGATGGTTTCAGAAACTATATTAAGGACAGTTACGGTGTTGCCGCAGAAAAGCTCTTGGTGGACCGATCTCAGTTGTTAACATTGACCGCTCCCGAAATGACCGTACTGGTTGGAGGAATGCGAGTTCTCAATGCAAATTTTGATGGATCGTCTCACGGTGTATTCACAAAAGAAACGGATACATTGAATAATGCGTTCTTCGTCAATCTATTGGATATGGGAATCACTTGGAAAGCTATTTCTGAGGATGAAAACCTGTTCGAAGGGCGCGACCGAAATACTGGTGAGAAAAAGTGGACAGGAACGCGAGTAGATCTTATTTTCGGGTCGCACGCGGAACTGCGTGCGTTGGCCGAAGTATATGCCTGTGATGATGCAAACAAGAAGTTTGTTCATGACTTTGTCGCTGCTTGGGCGAAAGTGATGGATCTGGATCGTTTCGATATTAAATAATTAACGGTCTGACACAGGTTTTTTTAGTGTGAAGGGCATATATCTTACTTATTTTCTGAAAGCAACAGCGATGCATGTTGCTTTCTTTGCTTAATTTTAAGGAATATGAAGGACGAATTTTTCAACGCCATACGAGAAGGGAATACAAGCCGAGTAGAAGCGCTGCTGTCGCAGATGCCTCAATTGATCTCTGAACGGGACGCCAGAGGATCGACGCCGCTTTTATTAGCGACCTATTACAATGCCGAAGCAGTTACAGAAATTCTTCTGAAGCACACCCAAGATGTCGATGCACGCGATGCTTCAGGAAACACGGCACTAATGGGCGTATGTTTTAAAGGGTTTGTGCCGCTCGCGAAAAAGCTCATAGAACATGGCGCGAATGTCAATGCCACCAACTCCAATGGTGCGACGCCCCTTATTTTTGCAGTGACCTTTGCTAAGACCGATCTTGTAAAACTTTTGCTGGACCATGGCGCCGACCCGTACATAACCGACGATCGAGGGAATACGGCGTTAGTGCATGCAACCATGCAACAGCATCAAGATATAATCTCACTCTTACAATCGAATGAATAAACAGGAAACACTTTCAGTTACTCTTATACAAACAAATCTTCATTGGGAAGATGCGCAGGCCAATCGCGACATGTTTTCCAAGAAGATAGAAAACATATCACAAGCAACCGATCTTATCGTTCTGCCAGAAATGTTTTCAACTGGATTTTCAATGAGCGCAAAGCTATTGGCAGAACCAAATCACGGGGAAACCCTTCAGTGGATGCAGCAACAGGCAAAGAAAACCGGGGCAGCCATTACGGGGAGTGTGATCATTTTAGAAAACGGAAATTATTATAACAGATTGTTTTTCGTTCTTTCAAATGGAGACTATAAAACATACGATAAAAAACATACGTTCACGCTTGCCAACGAGCATAGAACCTATACGGCAGGGAGTAATCGACTTGTTGTCGACTACAAAGGATTCAGGATTTGTCCTTTGATCTGTTACGACCTTCGGTTTCCGGTCTGGGCGCGTAATACAGTGGATTATGATGTCCTCCTCTACGTGGCAAATTGGCCGGCCAAACGTATTGCCGCATGGGATGCCTTGCTGAAAGCCCGTGCTATTGAGAACATGGCGTATTGCGTTGGGGTAAACAGAGTTGGAGAAGATGGGAACGGACATGTGTATACCGGGCATACCGGGGTCTACGATGTTTTGGGTGCGTCCATGCTGGACACCGAGCCGGAGAAAGAATTCGTGGCAACGCTAACTTTAAAGAAGGAGCATATTAAGAAGCATCGTGAACACCTTCAATTCTTACAAGACAGGGATAGCTTTATTCTAACGTAAACGTTTCATTCAGGCTCCAGTTTACAAGAATTTCCAATGGAGATGGATAATAGACCACTTTTTCAGGCTGGCGGCGCTCTAAAAAACTCCCGGCGTCCCATTGTCCATTCGCATTTTCATCATAAATAAGCCTAATATAATAGATAGCCGGCGAGAGATAGTCGAAATATACCATTTGGTCCTCACCCAGAGGCAATTCGCGAATCACTTGAAATTTATTGCTTACAAGCTGAACAATGATGGGCTCCGGAGGAACATTTTGCACCGTAAGTCGAAGAGTTCCATAATCGGACGCTGCTTTTGTACGAACTGAAAACGACAGGCTATCATTTTCTTTTTCGTAGAAATCGGTGATTGCCCCCGGCAGCACAGCCACACTATAGCTTTCTTCTTCGGTCTTAGGAAAAAAGAGCGCTATTTGATTGTTCTTTCGGTTTATGCTCCCTGAAACCGGGATCGGTATAGAATCGCTGTCAATCACAGAAATTTTTTCCATCGTCAAAGAAGATAGCGGTGTATTTGCTTGTAATAGCAAACTATCTTGAGGGATCTGTGTACCGGCGTTCAACGCAGTGACAGTGAGCGAATCTTTATATAGATTCTTTAGTCGTAAGGTCAAGGTGTCTGTTACGGACTTGTTCTTTGCAAGAAATACAAGAGAGTCGCCGGTTATTGAAGGTTTGAACCAATAATGGAGCGTGTCGGTCTTAGTATCTTTATAGATTGTACTTTTAAAATCGGAAGGTACTGCGGTTAATAAATCGATGCTGAGACTGTCTATGATGCCTTCAAAACCAAAAATGATGTGTTGCTTCGATTCGTGCTTAGGACGTTCCATACGATACGAAGGAACCTCCTTGAACAAACGCAGCGTATAGGATGTATCTTTAGGAATATGGATCGTAGTATCTACAAACCCTATCTTATCACTTTTAGGCTGAAAAATATAGTCGTTGTTACTGTCTTTCAGAGCCAGTAGGATGTAATTTCCCTCTTTTACATTCGTAAGTTCAAAAGTATTGGTGCTGTCTCTCGTGGTGGTAATGTACATCGGTTTTTCTGAAAAGATCAGCGAATCCTTAAATGCCTCGTTTGCTTCATACAGCAATACGGTAATAGGGGTTTCTGCCTTTCCCAATAGGACATCCTCCACTTTTCCTGAAACAGTTAAACTATCAATATAAGAACCCGTAGAAAAGACATATTTATAATAATCGAAGGCGTTTTCTTCATTGTTGTCCACAATACTTTTTCCAAAATTAATGGAATAGGTTGTGTTCTCAAGCAGGGTGTCGCTAAGTGTTATCTTTATGTATTTTGAGGTACTTAGCGGAGAAATAATAGGTTGGTATTTTAAAGGTGGCGAGATGATGAGGTTCTTCTGAAGGTCCTTTAGTTTTATATATTCATCAAAATAGATCCTAATTTCCTTTTCTGAAAAGTTGGTCGTAAAATTTTCGGGAACCGCTCGTAACAGAACAGGAGGGATGGTGTCCTTAGCACCCCCTGAAGGAGTTCCTTTTTTCGCACACTGCACAAATGAGAGCAGAAATAGCATAAGGATGGGAATGTAGAGCAGGCGGTGTTTCACACAGATGAAATTATAGCAAGACAAAAATAGGTATTTTTATGCGATGGCAATGGTTGCCACGCTAAGTTTCACCCCCGACCCCTTCAGTAGTACTTCGCCACAACGTTCCAAGGTCGCACCTGTGGTAACAATATCATCGACCAACAGAATGTGTTTGTTAGCAAGTGCTTCGGTGTTTTTAACGGTAAAGACGGCTTCGCTACCAAAGCGTGTGAATCGTTGTTTAAAAACCTGCGAGTTGGTTTTAGAGCGTTTTAATAAAATATCGTCCCGATAAGGGATCTGTAAGGAAGATGCGATCGCTTTCCCGAACCCTGCCACCTGGTTATACCCCCTTTTTCGCAATTTTTGCTTATGGAGAGGAACGGGAATCACCATATCGACAGAATTGTAAGCTTCAATTTCACTAAGCTCGGCTCCAAGCCAGAGACCAAAATAGGAGCTAATCTCCTGTTGCCCTCTATATTTCAATTGGTGAAGAATTTCCTGTGTGCTTCCTCTTTTCTCGAATTTCAAAAGGGCGGTGGCTTGCTCCAAGGGGATGCGACCATAGAAAACGTTCTTCATGGTGGGGTCTTCACTACGATGGTGACATGCCAGCGGCAGGCTATGTAAACATTGGACACAAAGGATCTTTTCGGCCTTTAAAAGTGTGTTTTTGCAGGCAGCACAAACCTTTGGAAACAAGAGATTTAACATATTTTAATATATTTTACCATTTCGTAAACGTTTCGGTGTTGTTTCTCGTAGTACTTTTACCCCCTAAATCTATTATAAACCATACATTATGACCACAGAAACCAATAGCACTAAATTTAAAGTTTTAATTGGTGTACTTTCTGCATTATTAATCGCTTTGGCTGTTTACACAGTTACCCTTTACAACGATAGTAAAAATACGGTAACCGGGCTAGAGAAACAAAAGGTAGAAATTGAAACAGAACTGGAAGAGCTTATCGCTAATTACGATGAGATCATTCAAGACAACGAACTTAAGGACAAAGATCTGTTAGCGGCCCGTGCCAGGATCGAGGTCTTACTTGATTCAGTGAAAGGAATGGAAGCCAATGTTGGCTTGATCGAGCGGTATAAAGCTGAGGTAGGCAGACTTAAGGAAGAGCGCAAGATGTTATTTAAAAGAGCTGATAGCTTAATTGCGGCCAATCAAATGCTCGCAATGGAACGCGACAGCACCAACGTAGTACTCAGCAATACTATTAAAGTGGTAGATTCTGTAAATGAAAAGAATGTTGCCATGGCTGAAACCATTAAAAAAGGATCTGTCGTTAACGCGGTAGACCTTCGCGGAGAAGCCGTGATCGTGCGAAGTAGCGGTAAAGTAGTGGATACAAGAAGATCAAGTCGTGCCGATAAAGTACGTGCATGCTTCACATTGACGCCCAATCCAATTGCTGAAAGAGGGGACCGAACTTTATATGTTCAGGTGATCAATCCGCGAAACAATTTATTAGGTAAAAAAGCTACGCTAGAATTTGAGAACGGAATGCTGAACTATAGTGAAAGCACCAAGGTTTTTTATGAGAATGAAGAATTGGACGTGTGTGTTTTAGTGGATGCCACCGAAGCAGATCTTATTGAGGGACGCTATGTGATCAATGTTTTTGACGGTCCAAAACAAGTGGCAACGACCACCATGGAGCTTAAGTAAAAAAAATTGATTTAAAAAAGAGAAGCCGCTACGATGTTATCGTAGCGGTTTTTTTATTTTTGCGCTATGGCAAACAACGAAGATCAATTTAAAAAAGTAATCTCGCACGCAAAGGAATACGGATTCATATTTGCGTCCAGTGAGATTTATGACGGCTTGAGCGCGGTATACGATTATGCCCAAAATGGTGTCGAACTAAAAAAGAACATCCGTGAATATTGGTGGCGAAGCATGGTGTACTTGCACCAAAACATTGTTGGTATCGATGCTGCAATCTTGATGCATCCTACTACCTGGAAGGCCTCCGGTCACGTTGATGCCTTCAACGACCCGCTTATCGACAATAAAGATTCTAAAAAGAGATATCGCGCCGATGTTTTGATCGAAGATTATGCCGAAAAATTGAATCAGAAGGCGGAGAAGGAAATTGAAAAGGCCCGAAACCGATTTGGGGAGAGCTTTGATGAAGCGCAGTTTGTGACAACGAATGATAGGGTGATACGTTACAGAACCGAACAACGACAGATTCTGGAGCGAATGGCACGTTCTTTGGCGTCTGAAAATCTTGCCGATGTAAAGGCTCTTATAGAGGAACTGGGCATAGCCGATCCCGATACAGGAAGTAAGAACTGGACCGAAGTGCGACAATTTAACCTCATGTTTGGAACAAAATTAGGAGCCTCTGCAGAGAGTGCAACAGATTTATATCTTAGACCGGAAACAGCCCAAGGAATCTTTGTGAATTTCTTGAATGTCCAAAAATCGGGAAGGATGAAGATCCCATTTGGAATTGCTCAAACAGGAAAGGCTTTTAGGAATGAGATTGTCGCAAGACAGTTTATCTTCAGAATGCGGGAATTTGAGCAAATGGAGATGCAATTTTTCGTACGTCCTGGAGAGGAGATGAAATGGTACGAATACTGGAAAGAGACTCGATTGAAATGGCACCTTTCATTAGGTTTGGGAGCCGAAAACTATCGCTTTCACGACCATGAGAAATTGGCGCACTATGCCAATGCTGCAGCCGATATTGAATTTAACTTTCCATTCGGGTTCAAGGAATTGGAGGGAATTCATTCCAGGACCGATTTCGACTTGAAAGCACATGAAGAATATAGTGGAAAGAAATTACAATTCTTCGATCCCGAGCTTAACAAGAATTATACACCCTATGTAGTAGAAACGTCTATAGGCTTGGATCGCATGTTCTTAGCAGTACTAAGTACGGCATTGCAGGAAGAAACTTTAGAGGATGGAAGCACCCGTACGGTACTAAAGATTCCTTCTATTCTAGCTCCCGTAAAAGCAGCAGTATTACCCCTATTAAAAAAGGAAGGTCTTCCTGAAATTGCGCAGTCCATTATTGATACGTTACAATGGGACTATAATGTCGTGTATGATGAGAAAGACGCAGTAGGCCGCCGTTACAGAAGGCAGGATGCCGCAGGGACCCCTTTTTGTATCACCGTAGATCATCAAACAAAAGAGGATGAAACCGTAACGATTCGTTACAGGGATTCCATGGAACAAGAACGCATTGCTATTTCAGATATTTCAGAAAAAATACATAGCAGCATTTCATATAAGGCTTGGCTACAATAAAATAGAGAAGGTTTCTCTTTTTTAAAAGCGGCGGAATGACTATTTTTATGAACTTTTTAACGTTTATAAATTAAAAAAATCATTCTAATGAAACTAAAAAATTATTTTTTTGTACTGCTAATGGCGGCATGTACACTATCCGTAACTGCGCAGGATACGGGGAATTCGGGACCTACCGATTCAGGATTTTTAGCAGATCCGATACTTGTTCCTAGCATCGCAAAGCAAATGAGCGACGGAACCTTTATTGCTGCAGACAATACACCTAAAGAGGGTCGTCCTAAAAGACAGTATGGTAATAGCGTAGTACCCGGAAAAGGATCTATGGGTCCGGATCCCGTTGTTCAAACTACTCCGGCAACCCGTGATACACGTGCTCCTTTACTCGTTTTCGAAGCAGACATTTCACAAGCTACACCATCTGATCCTACCGGTGCCGTAGGGCCAAATCATTACGTAGCTGCGTGGAATACAGCATTTAGAATTTTTGATAAGGCCGGTAACCCTTTAACGCCGGAGGCATCATTAGCTACTATCTTTCCCGGAAATGCAATTGGAGATCCTATTGTCTTATATGATGAAATGGCCGACCGTTTTCTTATTACCGAATTCGATGCCTCTCCAAACGGTTTCAACGTAGCTGTATCTCAAGGACCGGACCCGGTAAATGATGGTTGGTATGTGTATACTACGGGATTTGGGACTGGAAGTTTTCCTGATTATACAAAATTTTCGGTTTGGCCTGATGGCTATTACGTAACTGCCAATATCGGGACACGTAGAGTGTTTGCAGTAGAGCGAGAGGAAATGTTGGAAGGAAATCCTGCACAATTTCAAAGTTTTCAATTAGGAGGTATTGTGACAAGTGGTTTCTTCAGTCCTCAAGGTTTTCACCACACAGGGGGCTCACATCCCGAACCCGGAAACTTCAATGTGGTTTATTTGCAAGATGATGCCTGGGCTGGTGTTGGTGACGACCATTTAAAGATATGGACTATAAATGTAGATTGGGATACACCGGGGAATTCAACTATTTCTGCTCCTCAAGAATTGACTACAGCAGATTTTATTAGTGTTTTTGATGGGGGATCTTTCTCAAATTTAAGTCAGCCTTCCGGACCCGATATCGATGCCTTACAGGCTACAATTATGAATCAAGCCCAATATCGTCAATTTGACGGGTATAACTCTGTTGTATTTAATTTTGTAGTAGATACAGATCCTACTGCCGGGGAATTAGCCGGGATTCGATGGTATGAATTGCGTCAAACAGAGTCCGGGATGCCTTGGACGATACATCAAGAAGGTACTTACATAACTCCAACTGCCGGGAGACATGCTTTTGCAGGAAGTATGGCAATGGATATTTACGGAAATATCGGATTGGGATACAGCTCGGTTAGTACGGCCCAAAGTGTTTCGGTTCGGTATACGGGTCGTTTACAAGGAGATGCTTTAGGAACAATGACCTTTGCCGAAGGTTTAATTGGACAGGGATCAGGGAACAATAACAACCTTCGCTATGCAGATTATACACATTTAACCGTAGATCCATCCAATGCAAGAGATTTTTGGTTTATTGACGAGTATTTTAATTCGAACCGAAGAGATATCGTAGGAGCTTTCAATTTGGAAAATACCTTGCCGGCTAATGACGTTGCAATTGTCAATATTACACCGGATAGCGGAGAGTTAAGTAATGCCGAAGATATTACTGTAACCATTAAAAATTACGGTACTGCGACACAAACGAATATTCCTGTAACCTACAGCGTGGATGGAGGAACTTTGGTGAGTGAGACCTATACAGGCTCCATTGCCGCCGGTGCAACAGACACATATACGTTTACAGTTCCGGCCGATCTTTCTATTGAAAATCAGCTGTATCGTATTGAAACCAATACAAATTTAGCGGGAGATAACTTTACCGATAATGATTACTATGCAGAGAATGTTCGTAACGAAGTGCTATTATCTGTCTCCGATCTTGAAATCGCAAATGCTGAAATGATTATTTCTTCTACAGATAATAAGAGATTTGAGATCGTATTGAACACATCATATGGTGATGTATTGCCAATTAGTGTGTATGATATTAACGGAAAAATTCTAGTATTCAATAATTTAGTGAATCAGGGTAACAAATTTACATACGATCTTGACATGTCTTATGTTGCTAGTGGTGTGTATCTTGTAAAAATGGGAAGCGGATCTTTCGAAAAATCTGCAAAAATTATTGTGAAGTAATCTATCCCTCACAATACCTGATATAATTTTAAAAAGAGCGAAGAAACCCTTCGCTCTTTTTTATTCCAAATACCTAAATTTAAATCCATACCGTGCAAGTGATATCAAAAAGCTCTAGTTGATCGATAGGAAAAAGAAATGATAATACGCTGTAAATAAAGTATTTATGTTTTTATAATTGTAAATTAATTGTATGGAGATTTCAGAAAATGGTAGTATCTTGGTTTCTTAAACAAATCTTAAAATTGTAATTGTAAAATTTAAAATTATGAAATCTAAAATTTCTCTTTTCTTGGTGTTCTTTACCATTACTTTTATGGTAAAAGCACAAGAGATTCAATCGGAGGGAGCATTTTACTCCGGGAAAGTAAGCTCGATGGAATACGTTCCTTCAATCGCTTCACGGATGTCTGAATTAAAACCTGCCGAGGTGTCAGACAAAGAAGCACAAGACGGCAGAGCATCCGGAAACAAAGTGATTATTGGAAAAGATGCACAAACTGAAGACGATTATTTTGTTCGTAATCAGCATCCCCTTACACAAAAGATCGATGGTAAAGCACCTATTTTAGTATTTGATGCTGCCTCATCAAGTTCACAACCTACAGATCCTTCTTTGGCTGTAGGACCTAATCATGTACTCGTAGTGTTCAATACCGGCTTTACCATTTACGACAAATCCGGAAATCAGTTATTACCGCAAACTTCGCCCAATCCTGCAATTTTTCCTTCGGGAGGATGTTGTGACCTTACAGTTTCTTATGACAAAGCTGCCGATCGTTGGGTGGTGAGTTTCTTAGGAGCCGGAGCTCAAATTGCGGTATCGGATGGGCCGGATCCAATAAATGACGGATGGTTTGTATACACCATTAGTCAAATCAATGACTACCAAAAATTATCGGTTTGGAGCGATGGATATTATTTAACCGATAATACTTCATCTGCAAATAAAGTGTGGGCGATGGAACGCGCCGAGATGCTTCTTGGAAATCCTGCTGCAGGGATCCAAGGATTCAACCTTCCGGGAATTGCAACCAGTGGCTTTTACAGCCCACAAGCCTTGAATGTAACCGATGACAACATGCCCGCTGCAGGTAGCCTTCCCGTGGTTTACCTTCAAGACGATGCCTGGGCGGGAGTTTCACAGGACCATATTAAGGTCTGGACAATTGATGTCGACTGGGATACTCCTGCAAACTCAACAGTATCTGCTCCCAACCAACTCAATACCACTCCTTTTATTTCGGTGTTTGACGGGGGTAGTTTTTCTAACCTTACACAACCCGGTGGAGGGATTGCGATCGATGCACTACAGGCAACGATCATGAATCAAGCCCAGTTCAGAAAATTTGGTGGGCATAATTCTGCTGTATTTAACTTTGTTGTGGATACAGATGCCTCTTCCGGAGAATTGGCGGGGGTACGATGGTTCGAGCTTCGCCAGACAGGTGATGGACAACCATGGACGATCCACCAAGAGGGAACGTATACCGCTCCCGATGGAAGACATGCTTGGCACGCAAGTATGATGATGGATATTCAAGGGAATATTGGAATGGGATATTCTTCCATGTCCGGTCCTACAACACCATCAACAGTACGTGTAAGCTCATATTATACCGGGCGTTTTGCTTCAGATCCACTCAACACGATGACAATCGCTGAAGAACTTATCGCCAACGGAAATGCAAACATTCCGGGATTGAGATACGGTGATTACAGCAAGATCGATATCGATCCGGATGATGACAAGACCTTTTGGTTTATCAATGAATATATGAATAACGGGCGAAAAGACGTTGTAGGAGTTTTCAAGATCGCACCTAATTTCAATGTTGATCTTGGAGCTGTTTCAATCGATAGTCCAGTGGATGGAGATCTTTCCAATGCCGAACAAATAACAGTTACCATCTTTAATTACGGACAGTTAGACCAATCGAACATTCCATTGTCGTTAACGGTTGATGGAAGTTTGATTGCAAACGAAGTATTTACAGGAACAATTCCTTCTTCTACTTCTGCCCAGTATACCTTTACGGCTACCGTAGATATGTCTACAGAAGGTCAAACCTATGAAGTTACGGTCGCAACTAATTTTGTGGGCGATGAAGACAATACCAACAATAGCACAACGGAGAATATCACACATATTCTTGCAGCCGATATTGGAGCAACAGCCATCACATCTCCAAATACAGGAGAAGGTCTTGGGAATGAGACTGTAACGATCACGATGGAAAATTTCGGAACAGCAGCTCAATCTAATTTTGATGTGTCGTACACGGTAAATGGAGGAACTCCGGTAGTGGAAACTGTTGCTGGACCAATCGCTCCGGGAGCTACACTTTCATATACGTTTGCAACATTGGCAGATCTTTCAGCCCCCGGGACCTATACAATTGAATCTAGTACTCAACTTGCGGCAGATGGGGACAATTCAAACGATGCCACTACTAAAGAGGTTGTTAATTTATCATGTAATACAGAAACTAATGCGACTTCTATGCCTATTGGGCCCAATGGAGGGACAGTGACCGAATCGATCATAAGCATTGTAGATGATATAACTATCAACGATGTGAACGTCACAATTAACCTTACTCATACCTTTACGGGAGACTTAGATATCTTTTTGGAAGGACCCGATGGAACTCGCGTGGAACTTTCCACAGATAATGGCGGATCCGGGGATAACATGATCAATACAGTATTCGATGATGAAGCAGCAACCTCTATAACTATCGGAACAGCGCCATTTACAGGGAGCTTCCAGCCGGAAGGGGACCTATCAGATTTTGACGGTATGTCATCTCTAGGAGATTGGACTCTAGAAATTACAGATGATGCTAATTTGGATGGAGGAGCATTGACCAGCTGGTCACTTCAGTTATGTGGAGATGATGCTTTAGGTGTGGATGATAATTTCATCGACAATAGCGAGTTGGTAATCCTTGAAAAGGGCAACAATCAATTCCAGATTCAACTGCCTACAACTACCGTTACAGAGCGTATGACCTTTACCGTGACCAACCTTTTGGGCCAAACCTTACTTAGCTACAGACTCGATAATGAGGATGGTAAGGGGTATTTCTATGATCTGGATATGTCTTATGCAGCTACGGGCGTATATATCGTTCGCATTGGAAACAATCAATACGGAAGCGCAAAACGATTGATCGTTCGTTAATTGCTTCGGAATTAATTGCGTATTAACAAAAAACCCTCAAGAGATTGAGGGTTTTTTTATTAAAAGAAGGCACGCAGTTGGATGCTTCCGGTATGGACAGTCTTGGAAGTCTCACTTTTCCTTCCGAAGTAAGACAAATTCGCATCCAAATATTTGGTAATACGCTTCTGAAGCAAAAGGTTCCAAGTAAAATTGGTACCGGGCTGAAGGCCCTCTAGCATCTGATATGCGACCGGAGAAAAAGCACTTCCTTCAAAGGTATTTTCAATATAGCTGAACTCTCCATTAAGCGAGATCTTCTCTACATTACTAAATCCAAAAGAAACGCCTCCTTTTTGTTGTAAAAGCGACTCCATATCTCCCACTTGGTTGTCCTTGTTCCCGTAACTGTAGAACACATCGAACCGCGTCTGCGCATTGAGAAGATACGATAGTTTGGGAGCAAGCTCGTAACTGTCTATGGTATAATTTCGTGATCCGAAATTCTCTGAAATACTTTCAGTAAAACCCAAGGAACTCCTTACATTCACCAACCAACTCTCCCATATCTTGTGGTTGAAAGCCAATTGATGACTTTTCAGTCGATTCTTCTGAAGCCCAAGTGAAAGCAAGTTATCGCTGGAAGTGGTGATATAGGTATAACTGGTCGTATAATGCTGTTTCCCGCGATTGAAGAACAAGGCATTTCTGAAATTAAGAACCAAGCCCAATTGGTCGTCACCGCCGTCTTCGAACGGATTGATATTGAATCCGTCATTCCTGCGCTGAACTTTTCTATCTAAGATGTACGAAGTTTGATTGTAAAAATGTGATAGGAATTTTTTGAAGCCCTCTTTATTCTCCCAAGTTCTTGGGTTTAGCGTAAGGATTTGGCTAAATTGATTCTGACGGATCTTTATAAAAACCTGATTAGGCAATAGGATCCTAACATACTCGGCCTCATCCTGAAATTGCGCGATCTCAAACTCATCTAGTTCCTGAATGCCATTGTTATTGTAATCGTTCCAGGTATAGATTCCTTGACCGGGATCCACTTTTACGTACGTGAATTCTTGCCTGGGGATCACACCGTTGTTAGAAGATAAGACCGTATTCAAACTTACCCCACCGTTCCAGATGCTTTGGTTGTATAGAATCCTGGAATTTAGGGATTTCTCATCTTCGTTCGTTCCAAACTCATCTTTAAGTGTACGGTAATTGGCAAATACCGAAAGTTGAGCATCTTGGCCGTTTATGAGTCTTGATTTTAGAAAATAGGTGTTAGAACTGTTCACTTTTTGCAAGATGTTCTGACGTAAACTATCGTTGGACTGTCTTCTGTAACCCACTTCCACAAAAATCTTAGTGCTGTCGCCTATACCCGAAAAGATTTCATACGATCTGAATTTCTGACTCACGGGAGAAAGACTGTCGGTTTGAGCAGTACTCACTTGATTGTCCTCGAACGCAATTTTTCCACCTATCCAAGATTTCTTCATCGAATAGGTGACCAAAGAATTATGACGTGCAAATTTTGAATCCAACGAATCGCCGCTCCCTTTTAAGTAGCTTCCTTGCGAATACAGCTGTAGTTTATCAAATCGTACATTCGTGCTTCCCACATGGCGAGAACCGGAATAATTTTCTGAAAAATCCAATTGCTGAAACTCATAGCGGGCAGTGCCATGCTTTGGGTGAAAGGCTTCAACTCCCGAAATAATAAAGGATTGGTCTCCCATGGGCGCAATAAGGTTCCAATCCCTGTTGAACTCGATGTTGTAGACACGCTCAATGTTTCGGAAATCTTGATGTATATAATCTGCTGAAGCAAAACCGTCTACCTTCAGCGTATCGGTCGTTGTTAAAAACCTTTGTCGGGCAGCTAGACGCCCTGCAAAACCATCGTTATTACCATCATCGAGTGATGAGAATAGGTTAAGGTCGTTCTTGCTTCCCGCCACTTCAAAATCAATTGTGGTCTTTTCAGAAGGATGGTAATTTCCCATTAATCCACCAATTTGTAGTTTTGTTGGTGCGGTCAACTGGATAATTGGCTCGTAGTTACCTTGTGGAATTCCATTCACCGGCGGAACGTATTCGAAGATCCTGCTAATGGCTCCGGCATCGCTAATTATATAATTCCCCATATTGGCCCCTACCAAGGTGAATCGTACGTTGAACAATTCCTCTTCCGGATTGTTCGAGAAGACAAAGATCTCAACACCGTTCGCCGTCTCTTTTCGGTAGAGGATCTTATTTTCTGAAAAGGTTTCCGGAACGGCCGAAGGGGCCGTCATATTTTCACGATCGTCTCCGGCAGCTTGCAGGATGCCAACCTGTTCTTCTGAAAGATTTTGCTGCAAAGGTTGGTTCTTTGCGTCGTTTTCGGAATAGGCATACACGCCAATATCTAATTTATCGGTGCTGTAGCCCCCGCCACCGTATCCTATAAAGCGAGTATAATTCCTATCGGTATATTGATACTCTACCGAAATGCGCATGTTGTTGGTGATCGGGTAGATAGGGTTGAATTTGATCTCGCCGGCGTTATAGTCGATCACGTAATCCTCGTTTTCACCCCGTGTGAGTAAGATGCCATTTACATACACGCGCTCACTCCCCGATACAATTAGGATGAAAAGTTCACCGTTAGGTCCCACAAGCTTATAGGGGCCTTGATTTCCTTCCTGTCCCACAAAACTACTTCTGGCAAAAACACCTCGTACCAGTGCGCCGGCGGCAAATGCCGAGGTTTTGGAACCATCGTTATGGGTGAGTGTTCCGCCCAGTGAAATCCCTTGTACCTTTTTGTTAAAACGGGCAAAATAGCTTGTTGAATTTTGAAGGTCTACATCACCGGCTCGAATGTTCCAATTATCACTATACAGCTCAATGAATATTTGGTCAAATTCATCCAAACTTTGGGAATAACCGCCTTCTTGTGTAGGGATGTTGGCATCTTGTATGGATGCCCGTATGGATACTTTTTCACTTAGTTGGCCTGTGATCTGCAGGTCCAATTCTGAATTTACCACGGCATTTTGATTGTTTCCAATGGTCACCCCTCGAGAAATACTACCTACCGTGTTTAATCCTTCAAAAGGGGTAAATTCCCCTTGCTGATTGGATTTGTCCAAGGAATACAATTTTTCGATACTGCCGGTACTTTCAGAAATGATCTTAGGGTCTAGGGCAAAGTATTCTTGTACTAAGAATTTGGGATAACGTAAATAATGGATCGTGATCGAATCGCTTGTTTGTGCTGCTTCCGAAAGAATGAGTTGCGCTCTGCTGTAATCTACCCTATACAAGACCGAATCGATCGTAGCGCCGGCAGCTCCTTCAATATAGAAGCGGCTGGGATTGATACTTACACTGTCTATTTGAATCGTATCCCGAACAACGATCTTCTTACTTCTGTAATTGGAAGTGGTATCCTGAGCAACCATGGTAAAGGTCACTGCAAAGAGAATAAGAGTAAGAAAGTATTTCATTAGGTATACAACTAAACACAGCCTACTTTATTTTGTTGATTGTTTTTTAAAATCTTTTTGCCGATGTTCCTTGTAAAAATACAATGTTATTTAATTTAGTACGGTATAAAGAAGGATACGATATGAAGATTATCTCGTACAATGTGAATGGCATACGCGCTGCAATGCGAAAGGGTTTTTTGAATTGGTTGCAAGCAGCAAGTCCCGATGTGATCTGTTTACAGGAAACCAAGGCTAATTTCGATCAGGTAGAGGTTGAAGCCATTGAAGCTGCCGGATATCCATATCATTATTGGTTTAGTGCCGTGAAAAAAGGGTATAGTGGTGTTGCGATCTTTTCAAAAATAAAGCCCAACCATATAGAGTATGGGACGGGAATTGAATATATGGATGCGGAAGGAAGAAATTTACGTGTCGATTTTGATCACGTTTCCGTAATGAGCTTATACCTTCCAAGTGGCACCAATTTGGATCGCTTGGACCATAAGCTTACCTATATGGCAGATTTTCAAACATATATAGACACCTTGAAAAAGGAAATTCCCAACTTAATCATTTGTGGCGATTACAATATTTGTCACGAAGCCATCGATATTCACGACCCTGTGCGTAACAAGAATGTATCGGGGTTTCTTCCCGTAGAGCGCAAATGGATAGATGGTTTTATTAAAAGCGGATTTATAGATTCCTTTAGGCATTTCAACAAAGAACCTCATCACTATACTTGGTGGAGCTATCGCGCCAATGCGCGAGCAAACAATAAAGGTTGGCGTATTGATTACAATATGGTGGCAAAACCATTGGAAAAAAAATTAAAACGAGCGGTAATATTACCTGACGCCTACCACAGTGATCATTGTCCGCATTTAGTAGAATTATCCTTAGAAAGATGAGTTTTCCAACCGAATTTTTTGCACATCTTGACACGCATAACTATACAGAGATCAAAGGTGGGCTTCAACGAGAGACCTTTTTGGAGATCTGGGTTGTGACCGTGGGAGATCGGGTCTTCGCACGAAGTTGGAACAAAAGTGAAAAGAGCTGGTATACCGCATTTTTGGAAGAAGGCGTCGGACAATTAAAATTTGGAGCAGTCGTTTTGGATGTTACGGGGTTGAAAGTACTGAAGGAGGATGCTGTGCACCAACAAATCGATACGGCCTATCGTTCTCGTTATACTGAAGAAAAAAATATATACTACGCACAGGGGATCAGTCAGCCGGAGTATTATGATTATACACTCGAACTATTTTATAAACCTACTTAACTGTATACTATGAAAATGATTCTGAAGGGAATTTGGGCTATTTCTGCCCTATTATTCATGAACTCTTGTGTTTCATCGAAGATCTACGACGACCTCAAATCTCGGTACGATATGTTGAAAGCCGAAAATGAAGCCTTGATGGCACAACTGGATAATGCGGCTAGCGATGGAAAGGTCTATTCTGTGGATATTCTGAAAGACAGGATCGAAGAACTAAATTCCGAAAAGAGCCGACTGGACATGGATCTTGCAGCCTGTGAAAATAACTATAACCGCCTCAAAGAATCGTATGATGCGCTGGAGGCAAACAGCTCTGCGGCTCTTAGTGATAACTTGGCGTTAAATCGAGAATTGCTAACACAATTGGAAGCGAAGGAAAAAGCCTTGGCATTGGAAAATGAACGATTGGAAAAACTTAAGAAGGACCTTGCAGCTCGGTCTCAACGCGTTGAAGAATTGGAGGCCATCATTGCATCCAAAGATGCGAAGATGAGCGCGCTTAAAGAAGCTATTTCTGCAGCACTTACTAATTTTGAAGGCAATGGTCTCACAGTTGAACAAAGAGATGGTAAGGTGTATGTTTCCATGGAGAATAAATTGTTGTTCGAAAGTGGAAGTTGGGCAGTGAATGCACGCGGGCGAGAAGCTGTTGTAGCCTTAGGTAAAGTGTTGGCTCAAAATAAAGAGATCGCGGTTCTTATAGAGGGACATACAGATAATGTGCCTTATGGAGGTAGCGGTAACATAAGTGACAACTGGGATCTCTCCACAAAAAGGGCTACGGCTATTGTACACATTCTTACTGAAAATTCCGGAATTCCTAAAGACAACCTAACAGCTGCCGGTCGGGGAGAGTTTGCTCCGGTCGCTACCAACACCACTGCAGAAGGCAAGTCTAAGAACCGCCGAATTGAAGTGATTTTGACTCCTAAATTGGATGAGATCTCAAAATTATTAAATGAATTGTAGCCATAAAAGGCCATGCTATGCAATATACCATCCTGCCCAATACCAATCTAAAAATTAGTCGAATATGTCTTGGCAGTATGACTTGGGGCCAACAGAATACTGAAGCTGAAGGTCATGCGCAACTGGATATGGCGTTGGACAAAGGCGTTAATTTTATTGATACCGCCGAAATGTATTCGGTGCCGGGTAATCCAAAGACCCAAGGAAGCACCGAATCGATCATTGGCAGCTGGTTTGCTAAAAAGGGTGTTAGGAACAAAATGGTCCTCGCATCGAAAATAACAGGGCCCAATCGGTTTTTTGAACACATCCGGAAAGATCTCTCCTTTAGTAAGGAAGCTTTGGACGATGCATTACACAAAAGCTTAAAACGACTTCAAACCGATTATCTCGATCTATATCAATTGCATTGGCCCGAGCGGGGTGTGAATATTTTTGGGAGTCGAGACTACATACATAATGATGCATGGGAAGATACCATTGCTGCGACACTCGAACACCTAAATTTATACGTGAAGCAAGGGAAGATCCGGTATATGGGGCTGTCCAATGAGACACCTTGGGGAGCCATGCGTTACATGGAGGAGGCCCGCAAAGGAGCACCTAAGATGGTATCGATACAGAACGCATACAATTTATTGAACCGAAGGGACGAGATTGGATTGTCGGAAGTGATCCTGAGAGAAGACCTTGGTTATCTGCCGTATTCTCCTTTGGCATTTGGGATGCTCACCGGAAAGTATTTGAACGGTGCTACTCCTCGGCATGCAAGAGTCACTCTATTTCCAAACTATTCGAGATATCACGGTGATGGCTCCTTTGAGGCTACCAGAAAGTATCAAGAGATCGCTCAGCAGCATGACTTAAGCCTCACTCAAATGAGCTTGGCATTTATTAGACAGCAACCTTTTGTCACTTCTACCATTGTGGGTGCCACGACCGTGGAACAGCTACAGGAGAATATAGGCAGTATTTCTGTAAACCTTTCCGAAGAAATAATAACAGCCATCAACACGGTGCACGCGACAATCCCGAATCCGGCTCCTTAACTAACAAAGGCACTGTATCCGGTGATGGCTCTTCCTACGATCAAAGAATTGATCTCCTTGGTGCCTTCGTAGGAGTATATGGCTTCCGCATCGGCAACAAAACGTGCTACATCGTATTCCAGAAGAATACCGTTACCACCCATCACCTCCCGTGCCCGACTCACTACATCTCGGGTTCGCATGCTGCAAAAAACTTTAGCCAATGACGCATGTTCGTCCGTCAAAAGCTTCTGATCCTGTAATTCTGAAAGTCGAAAACAAAGAGTTTGCATGGCGGTAAGGTTGGCGACCATTTCCACCAAATGGTTTTGTATCAATTGGAAAGAAGCAATGGGTCTGCCAAATTGCTCTCTTTTTTTAGTGTATTTCAATGCGCTCTCATAGGCGCCACGCGAGCAACCCACAGCCTGCCAGGCAACAGCGGCGCGAGTCATCTTCAACACCTTGGCTGTATCTTTAAAGCTGTCACACTTTTGAAGGCGATCTGCTTCAGGGACACGGCAATCGTTCAGTGTAATAAGTGCATTTTGAACTGTACGAAGAGCCATTTTATCTTGCATTTTTTCTGCAGTGAATCCCGGAGTGTCTTTACGCACCAAAAAGCCTTTCACTTGATTGGAAGCTTCATCGCGTGCCCAAATTACAGTCACGTCACTAAAAGTTGCGTTCCCAATCCATTTCTTTTGTCCGTTCAAGACCCATTCATCACCTTCCTGTCTACAAGTCGTTCCTAGACCTCCGGCAACGGCAGATCCCACCTCCGGTTCTGTAAGTCCGAACGCCCCTATACATTCCATGCGTTGCATCTTTGGGAGCCATTCTTTCTTTTGCTCCTCACTTCCGCAGAGATAGATAGAACCCATTGCTAATCCGCTGTGTACCCCAAAAAAAGTAGATATAGATACATCGACCCGTGCAAGTTCCATGGCCATGATACCCTCCATTAAGAAGGTCTGGTTTGGACACCCGTACCCTTCGTAAGCCATTCCGCAAATATTGAGTTCGGCCATTTTAGGGATAATGTGGTGCGGAAATTCGGCCCTGTTCCAAAAGTCGTTGGCAATAGGTCTTACTTCATCCTCCATGAAGTTGCGCACCTTTAATTGGATTTCTCTTTGTTCCGGGCTTAATTTTAAACTAAGGTCATAAAAATCACCGTCTATGGGAGGGAGCTTATGTTGTCCTTTCTTGCTTTGGCTTTTCAGCATTTTCATTAGACCCTGCAGCTGTCGATCGTCAAGTTCACCAACAGCGGCCATCACTTGCGGGAGATCTATTTTTTGAGAGATCTTGCCCAGGGCATCGAGATCCACACTGCGTAAAAGGGAAAAGGTCTGTTTAATTTTTCTGAAAAGTGCCATAATATATACTTTAGTAACAACTAAAGATACTGGCTACAACTGTTTAGAACGCACAAAGAATTGTTAAATACGATATTACCCGAAAAGATGATGGACGACATCGTGAACCTTGGAAACTTTAAGAATATGAATGGCGTAGTCTTTTCGTTCTACTTTACAATATTTTGAAATTACGATGCTGGTAAAACCTAATTTTTCTGCTTCCAAGATGCGTTGATCCACTCGAGTCACAGGGCGAACTTCCCCGGCGAGTCCCACTTCGGCAGCAAAACACATGGTCTTTTCTATGGCAACATCAATATTGGACGAGAGTACAGCGGCAACAACGGCAAGATCGATCGCCGGATCATCCACGGTAATACCTCCGGTAATATTCAAAAACACATCTTTCGCACCTAATTTAAAACCGGCCCTTTTTTCAAGGACTGCCAAGATCATGTTAAGCCGCTTGGCATTGTAGCCTGTGGCACTTCGTTGAGGTGTTCCGTATACGGCAGAACTAACCAATGCTTGGATTTCGATCATGAGCGGTCGCATCCCTTCCAAAGTCGCGGCAATGGCTGTGCCACTCAGCTCTTCTTCGTTCTTGGATATTAGGATCTCGGAGGGATTTGAAACTTCACGCAGCCCGTTCCCTTGCATTTCATAAATACCCAACTCGTTAGTACTGCCAAAACGATTCTTATTGGCCCGAAGTATGCGGTAAATATGGTTGCGATCACCTTCAAATTGCAACACAGTGTCCACCATGTGCTCTAAGATCTTTGGGCCGGCAATGGTTCCGTCCTTAGTGATATGACCAATTAAAATTACAGGTGTGTTCGTCTCCTTGGCAAATTTTATAAGTTCTGTGGTTGTTTGCCGAATCTGTGAGATACTTCCTGCGCTACTTTCAATAGCCTCAGAGTGCAGGGTTTGAATAGAATCGACCACAACAATATCCGGACACACCTCTTCTATTTGCCGGAAGATCAACTTTGTTTTGGTTTCAGTAAGGATATAGCAGTTGGTGGCGTTAGGCTGAATGCGTTCTGCGCGCATCTTTATTTGTTGCGCGCTTTCTTCTCCTGATATATAGAGTGTTTTAAAGGGAAGTTGTAATGCGATCTGAAGCATTAAGGTGCTCTTTCCAATGCCGGGCTCACCTCCCAAAAGGGTAAGCGAGCCGGGTACAATCCCGCCACCTAAAACCCTGTTAAGTTCGTTGTTCTTTGTGTCCAACCGTGCTTCGGAATGTGCCGAGATCTCTGAGATACGTTGCGGTTTCGCAATGCGCTTTGAGGGACTTTCGTGTGTACTCCAAACAGGTTTTTCGGCTTTTTGAATCACCTCTTCGGCAATGGTGTTCCACTCCTTGCATGAAGTGCACTGACCTTGCCACTTGGCAAACTGCGCACCGCAATTCTGACAGAAAAAAGTAGTTTTTGTCTTTGCCATAATCCACTGCTAAAATAGTTATATTTACAGTAATATTGACTGTTGTATGTTGAAAGTAGGATTGCTTTTTTGCTTATTATTTATCCTTGCTTCGATGAAGGCACAAGAAAGTCCTTCAGAAGAAATAGTTCATTCCCTTACCTCTCAAATCCAACGTTCAAAAGGTGGAGAAAAACTTAAATTATTGGACAGTTTATCCACCCACATCGTTTCAAATACTAATTTCTCAAATGACTCTATTATTTCAGAGACCGTAGCGCATGCTCTTTCTTTGGACTCGCTTCGTATAGCCACATGGCACATGGCCAACCGGATCTACTTTCAGAATAACATTACGGGAGATGCCGAGAAGGGAAATATGATATTTAAGGAATTCCTCCCAACAGCGAGAAAGATCAAGGATCCTAATACGTTGGCAAAGTACTATCTGGAAGGGGCAGACAGTTATTATTTTTTGGAAGATCATAAAACCTCCATCTACTATTATGATCTGGCTGAAACTTTTGCGCGAAAAGCGAATAACTTAAAATACGTTGGACTTGCGAAACTATACAAGGGAGGTACCCTTAGTTTTTTAGGTGCTTTTTCTGAAGCATCCCAAGTGCTGCAAGAGGCCGGTAAGATCTTCGAGCAGGAGAAGGATACATTCAATAGTATAAGCGCAAAGAACTCACTTTCCATTCTATACGGACAAAACGCTTTCTTTCAAGAAGCTAAGACGGAGCGGGACGAAGCTATTGCACTGGCACAGAAGATACAAAGCTATGCACATCTTGTTTCTTTCTATTATAATGCTGCCACAGACGCCCGAAAACAAGAAAAGCAGCATGAGCGTATTGCCAATTTGAAATTAGCGTTGAAAGCATCACAAAAGACCCGTAACCCGGATTACTATGCCCCGGGATTATTAGCCGCTCATGTGATCGCCTACGCAGAAGTGGATAGTTTAGAACTGGCGGATGATTTCCTAGCAGCCATTGAAGCTGCGCCGGAAAAATATACACAGGGAAGGAACAGAGAACCCTACTTGGACGCGCTAAAACATGTTGCTTTGGCAAAAAGCAAGTATCGTGAAGCCCTTACTTATGGGAAGGAGCATTTGGCGATTAAAAATAGGGGAACGCATTACGAAGAGATCCAGGAAGCAGAAAAGTTCTTGGCGGAAACCTATGAGGCTATGGGCAATAGAGAGCAAGCCTTTATTCATTTTAAGAACTTCACAAAGCTAAAGGATTCCATTAACAGCATTCAAAAGGCAAAGGCATTATCGTATTATCAAACTTTGTATGAAACCGGGAAACGCGACGCAAAGATCGCAACACAAAAGAAGGACATTGAGCTGTTAGCAGCTAAAAATAGAATTCAGAATCAATGGTTATGGTTTGGGGGATTTGGCTTGTTTACCTTGTTTGCAGGTGTGGTTTTAATCCGATCACGCAATGCCGCCAAACGACGAGGGCGGCTCCAAGAATCATTCTCACAAGAACTTATACGCGCTCAGGAAGAAGAGCGCACTAGGGTTGCTCGCGAACTGCACGATAGTGTTGGACAAAAATTGATGTTGCTCACTAAAAAGACAAAGATGAAAGAGGATCCGGAGATGGATCTATTGGCAGGGAGTACGCTCGAAGAACTTCGAATGATCTCACGCGGATTATACCCTGCCAATTTAGAGAGACTGGGAGTAACAAAAGCCATCGAGTCCATGATCAACGAGGTGGATGCCAACACCAATATTTTCTTTACCAATGAATTAGATAATATTGACGACCTACTTTCTAAAGAAGCTTCCTTACATTTGTACAGGATCATACAGGAAGTATTGAATAATATGGTGAAACATGCCGAAGCGAAAGCGGCCTCTGTAACCATCGAACGAAAAGCCGGTCGCATTGAGGCGGTCATCAAAGATAATGGGATAGGGTTCTCGTATTCAGAAAAATTGAACGGCACTCAACATATGGGGATGAAGACCATTTTGGAACGAGCCAAGATCCTTAGATCGCAAGTGCGTGTAGACAGCATGCCAAATTCCGGAACCACCATATCCCTTGAAATTCCAACCTAGACCGTGAATAAAAAGAATATATCCATAGTAATTGCCGATGACCATCCATTGCTGCTCGCCGGCTTGTTCGATGAGTTAGAGAAATGCGGCTATCACATACTTGGCAAAGCCACCAATGGAATGGAAGCATTGCAAATGATATTACTACATCAACCTATGATTGGATTATTGGATATTGATATGCCTTTGCTTACTGGTTTTGAAGTGATAAAAACGGCCAAAGACAAAGGTGTAAATACAAAATTTATTATTCTTTCTTTTCACAAGGATACTGAATATATTACGCAGGCCAAGGCTTTACAAATAAACGGCTACTTATTGAAGGAGGATTCCTTTGAAGAGATTGAAAAGTGCATTGAAGCTGTTCTCGAAGACAACGAATACTTCAGTACATCATTTGATGCTCTTAGCCTTAAAAATGCTTCGGAAGAAATTAAAAAATTACAATTGCTTACGCCTTCAGAAATAACCATACTAAAGCTTATTGCTCAACAGACAAATACAAATTCAATAGCCGAAACTCTTTTTGTTTCCTCCCGAACCGTCGAAAAGCATCGCAGCAACATCATTACCAAACTTGAACTGGAAGGCGGCACTAATGCCTTGACGAGATGGGCATTGGCACATAAGAATACCATTCTCGAAATTTAATACCCTACGTGTGGCTACGTAATAATTACGTAGTTTCACGTATACCATACGATCTGGATTTCCTTTATCTTAGCATTATCGATTACGGTATTTTATTGAGGAGTAAAATAGACTGATTAACCAAAGATGTAGCCCTCCAAAGCAATTTGCTTTTGGAGGGTTTTGTTTTATCGAGCTGCGGACAGTTTTTAATACCCGAAATCGGTTTTGATCTTATCGGCTTTGTCAAGCATGATATCGATGGTAATGAAGTCCACTTCTTCTTTATCATATGCTCCTTGAAAAGTACGCATCGCTTTTTTGGCATCGCCTGTTTCTTCGTAATAGCGACCCATATAATAATCTCCCAATACTGTGTTAGGATATTGCCGTTGTGCCAAAGTGGCGATCTCTCGTAGTGACTCCCACTGCTTTTTCTTTTCTGCAGCTTTGCAAGTTGCAATAAAGTCATTTACCCGAATGGGGTTCGTAATGCCGAAGAGATCTTCTATAGTTTTATACTTATCCACTAGATATTGATGGATGGGTGTTTCCATTTTCAATAGCTTATCGGTATATTCCTGTTTGCTTATTGGACGATACACAGAGAATATCTTTTCCATTGCCGAAGGGATCGCACGAGCAACCAATGAATAGTGCGTGGCGCCCTCAAAATTATCGTAGTAGTAGTTGAATTCTTTACTTGCCTGAGGCTTGAGCAATGCATTGAGACGTTCGGCGTTTTCCATTAAATCCTTGATATCGTCGGTACCGGTTGCCAAATAGTAGAAAATCTTTGAGGGGATGGCAGGCACCCGCTCAGCAAGACGATCGATCATCATGGGAGCAGGATCGGGGCTTAGGTTGATATAACCATTGAATAATGGAGGGTCTTTAAAGAGATAATAATTGATGAAGTTAGCTGTAAAATCATGTCCTACGGCAATGGCAAACTTGGCGGTACGGTAATTCTGATCGATATAGGGAATCAATTCCAGTCCTACAAATTCGAAGAAATCTGCTCCTTTATCAGCCGGGAGAAAGTTGGTGTCGTCATAATCACAATCTTCATATCTGCTATCGCCTTGCATAATTCCCACTACGATGGATTCGGGCATATCTTCCCAATAGGCAAAATAATCGGCGTTGCCGGCAACGGGTTCAAACAAATAATTTGCATCCAAGACTACGATTATGGGGTAAACTTTTTCGGTATTGGTTTCATAATCTCGGGGGAGTTGAATTTTAAGTCTTCTCGGCTCGGCAAGTTTTGATGAATTGAATTCTTCGTACAAAATCTTCGATTGTGCCAGCGATGCAAATCCTATTAGGAAAGTTAGGAATATCAGGACGTATTTCTTCATATAAAGGAAATTTTGAGGATCGAAAGATACTAAATTTTGAATTTCCTGTAGTACGGAAGCAAGACTACTTTCCTACCCGGTTATAAATTGGCAGCATAATAAATGAAAGCCCCCCAAAGAAGATGATTGAGGCAATGTTCGAGGTCCATATAATCCATCCAAAAGCAGTCCCAACGGTCTCTGCGATCCCAAATACGGCAAGGATTCCGGCCACAAAGAAAGGGTAGGATCCAAACCCACTGTTCGTGAAGGCGAATGAGAAACTCCCTACGACAAAGGTTATAATGATCGTTCCCATAGCAATATTTGAGGTTTCAGGAAGGGCAAAGGTCGCTACATAGAATGAAAGTAGATAGAGACCCCATATAAAGAATGTGTGCAGTATGAACGCGGCTTTCTTCTTCATCGTGAGGATGCTCAGCACCCCTTCTTTTAATCCGTTGAAGAAATTTTTCAGTTTTTGCTGAAGCAATGATCTGGAATACTTCAGAAACAGTAAAAAAAGTACCGACAACGCCACCATGATGACAAGGGCTACCAATAGTTTTCTTGCCGGAATGACCTCTGTAAGGTAGGCGTAGAGCACGTCAAACTGAAGCATAAGTGCTGCTATGGTAAAACCAAAGAGAAAGATAAGGTCGACGATCCTTTCAGAAATAATGGTGCCAAACCCTTTATCGAATGGTACGTTCTCGTACTTGCTTAAAACTACTGCACGTGACACCTCACCACTCTTTGGTATAAAAATGTTCATGAGGTAGGCGATATAGACCGCCATAAAATTGTTGATCACTTTTGGTTGATAGCCTAAAGGTTCCAACATAAAGTTCCAGCGATACGCACGCGAGACGTGACTTAATAAGCCTAAGAACACCGCTAATGAGACAAACCAGTAATTGGCATTCTCAAAATGCACTTGAATCTCTTGAAGCTGTTCCTGTGAAAACTTTGAATAAGAGTACCAAATAAGAAAAATCCCTAACGCCAGTGGTATTGCGATCTTAAGGAACTTAGTGACAGGCTTTTTCAAATCTAGGTCAGTAGGTTGTTCTCTTCATTCGGAAATACCAAGGCAGGTTTAAATTTTTTGGCCTCCTCAACTTCCATAATCGCATAAGTGATTAGAATGAGGATGTCTCCCGGAGCCACTTTTCTGGCGGCAGCTCCGTTCAATGTTATCTCACCACTGTTGCGGGTTCCCGGGATGGCGTAGGTTTCAAATCGCTCGCCATTATTATTATTGACAATCTGTATTTTTTCACCTTCAATAATATTAGCCGCATCCATAAGATCCTCATCTATGGTGATACTGCCAATATAGTTAAGGTCGGCACCTGTAACTTTGACTCTGTGAATTTTAGATTTTACTACATGTATTTGCATGGTGCAAAGGTATTAATTTAACGGCA
>NZTP01000030.1 GCA_002696485.1 Altibacter sp.
TACACGATGATTATGAATTAACCGCAGAGGACTTGTCTGTTGAAGAACCGTATAATGTGATTCATCAGCATTTTATCTGTTTGGGATGTGGTTCCATCGGTGAAAGAACTTTCCGAATCCCCATTGAAATTGAATGGAACGGAAAACAAACAAAATTGGTGTTAGAATGAAATACATGAAAGATGTGATAAGACCCGATTCTCATAGGCTTTACAAAACAGAATATCTTAATAGGCCTGTCAAACATGAGGAAAGGAGAAGAAAAATTTTCAAACAATTACGGGATAAAGGTATGCGCCCATATGAAGCATACCAATTATCATTAAAAAGAATGGTGATAAAGTGAATATAAATGAGATAAGACAAGAACAAGTCGCTTCTTTTGGAGCAACGCACGAACCTATGGACAGAAACTCTGTTGATGTTTTTCGTATTGAGTGCAGGAAATATTTAGAACAAACCTTTCAGAACTACTTAGAGAACCCTAGTTCGTCTAATTGGAGTGCTATGATTCCTGCGATGATGTGGCATCAATATTGGATGCAAAAGGCAGTCTATGAAGAGGTGGAAGAATGAACATCTTTGCTTTATCAAAAAACCCTGTTGAAGCGGCACGACAAATGCTGGACAAACATGTGGTCAAAATGCCAACCGAGAGTTGTCAAATGATTCACACAAATGCACTTTACTTTCAGTATCTTGCGAAGTATGGAAAAGAACCTGCTTTGCGTGATTTGAAACAATTTCATGCCTGTTCTCAATCAAAACTGATGAAACCAGCCATGCTCAACCACCCCTCAACCATTTGGGCGAGACAGAATCCACACAATGCTGATTGGCTTATGCAACATGCACTTGCTCTTTGTGAAGAATATACCTACCGATATGGTAAAACTCACGGGACTTATGCCCGTATTCTCCAAACATGGGGCGACCATTTTATGAAAGATGGCTGTTGGAAAGAAGCCTCGCCAGTATCTATTGCTATGGCCGATGAGTACAGAATACCCAACACTTTTCTGACTGAATGGGAGTTTGTCATTCAGTCTTATCGCCACTATTACCTTGAAGGCAAATGGAGGTTTGCTGATTGGAAAAAAGACCGGCGACCAGAATGGTTTCCTTCAAACCAATATGCTATCAAATACAATGAATATGTGCGAGAATACAATGCACGAAACCCAAAAATACTATTAGTGGAGATGAAAGAATGATATACTGTTGTGATGAATTTATGGAAATACTTGACTTTAAACTTGGTCAAAATAAATGCAAATGTGCAATATGTGGTAGAATTGCTTACTATCAACCATATGATGGTGATTAAATGCAAAAAAGATGTATTGCTTGCAATGTGGTTATAGGACACAAAAAACACTATTGCTACCGTTGTTTGACGGAACTAACCGAGAAGGTGAAAAAATATGAATGAATGTAAAAAATGTAATGGAAGACTCGCTTACACAATCTTTGACCGCCACGCTGATGCCAATATTTCTGTTGATTGTTGGGATTGTTTGTCGGAATTAAATTACAAGGATAATGTGTCGGCTAATCTTTCTCGTCTATTGAGAAATGCCAGCCCAGAAAAATTAGCGCAACTTCTTTCTTCTTACTTTGTAGAGAAGATGCATCTGGAAAGAGAGGGCGACTTAAGTAGGCTTGAAAATATGATTGAATCAAAGGAACTCAACAATGTGCTGGCACTTTGTAGTGCTTACATTGGTTGAAAGATAGCGGGGGCGTATAGTGTAGTTTGGATAACACTTCGGCCTTCTAAGCCGAAACCGGGGGTTCAAATCCTCCTACGCCCGCCATTTTTTAAAAATAAAGGAGAAATAAAAATGCTACCAGAAAAAACAAAAGTAGAATTTAGACTGATTAACAGTGAAGAAATGCCACCAATCGTCATTAGTTATAATGATGATGATGAGCCTAAAGTAGTGATTAACACCTATCATAAACTTTGGATTAGTGTGAACCGTAGAATGATTGCGGGAATAATTGAAGCACTCCAAGAAAAGATGGACACTATTTTACAGGGTTATCTTGTAGAACAATACAAATTTGAAAAAGAAGACAGGGAGTTTTTACAATGATGAAATGTGAAGTGTGTGGTAAATCTTACAAGCCAAAAAGTCTTACGAGAGAAAGCAACTCTAATTTCCGAAAATGCGATGAATGTTATTATAGCAAGAAAGCGCAGACAGGTCTTGCTAAAGCAAATCGTAAGTCGCAAACCGAGTTTATGCGTCTTGAACGAAGAATAGAAAAACTTGAGAAAGCAAATGAAATGCTTGAAACTATCATTGAAAGCATGGTAAATGACCAAGTAAATACTTATATTCAAAATACTCTAAAATCTGCTATTAAAAAAGCAACTGATGATAGATTAAAAACACTACAAGCCCAAATTATTTCCGTGAATAACAAAGTAGTAAAAATTATGGGTTTTGAATTACCAAAAGGAGGAGATTAAAATGCGAAGAGAACTAGGAAATGGACGATGGGATAAAATTCTCATCAAAAGAATGACAGAACTTTCTGTTGCTAACAACTACGAAGAAGCAAAGGAAGAATGGATTGCTACTGGTGATGTTTGGTGGGCTGGTTCAGCCGATATGCCAGATTGGGTGAGTAATTCTAACCATCAGAATCATTGTCTTTGTGGACATGGTATTGTTTATCATTTTAGAATCAGAAATACAGAAAATGGTGTTGAGGAAATTGTTGGAAGCGACCACATCAATTCTTATTTAATTATGCGACAAATCGCAGAGGAAAAGAATGTTAATCTTGCCGAGGTTTCAGATGAACAGGTTGAACTTTGGCTCAAAGAGCGTGTAGGTTCCATGAAAGCGGAAGCATGGTGGGCTGAAAATGGAGATGCTTTTACAAATATGTTTGATGCAGTCAAAGAAATGGATGTTTGGCACAATGTTTATGAAAAGGAGCAGTATTACGATGCTAAGTATCGCCGCTATGAATATAGAAAGGTCTTAAGAAAGAAGGGTAGAGGAACCTTTGGGGTTGATTATGATATGGCTTCTATTGTTTGGCGATGGAATCATCCCGATAACCCCAAGGCTCAAATAAAAACCCGTGGTTTCCCTAATGAAAAATTAATGATGGATTTATCTCTATTCTTTGCTCAATCCCATAGCATGCGGCCAGCGTTTGAAGCATGGAAAAAAGAACGAGAAGACCGATTGGAATTCTTAGAGCAACAAAAAATTATAGCAGAACAAAAAAGAAAAGAAGCCGCAGAAAAAGCAAGGCTGGCTCAAATTGAATGGGACAAAGGCGCACCTGAACGAGAACGAAAGGCCCGTGAAGAAGCCATTCGGCAAGAAAATATTAGAAAAAAGAGAGAACAGCAGAAGTTTGAAAGGCATCAAAGAGAACTTGCTCTGACTCCTAGCGAAACATTTTCTAATATGTGTGAGTATTATGGCATACCTATCTTTGATGAATCGTTTGCAGGAAACGCTTGGGAAGCAGAGTTTTTGATGAGCATTAGAAAGAAACTTTCTAACCGTAAGGAATTATCCACAGCGCAATTGAACTCTTTAAGAAAAATTATGGTGGAGAATCCACCTACATCAAACCAAGTTAATTATTTGCGAGACTTGGGATGGGAAGGTGAAATTCCTTCAAAGAAATTCGCAAGTAAAAAGATAGCAGAAATTTTAGGAAAAGGTGATTAAATGGGATTAATAAAGAATTTATTTTATGTAGCGGTAGCGGCAAGTATTCCCGTGGTGGGCGTGGCTGTGGTTGGACTTTTGTATGACGGCGACGACCCCGAAGTATAGGGTGGTTTAAATAGGAAACAAACATTGGAGAAAACAAGGAAGTGAGAATGATGATTACACTACGAATTTTGAACGAAACTGGACACACGACCCTAAGCCTTGAGGCTTCGGAAGTCATTGAAAACATCCATACGCACCCAACCCATTGGGTTTTCGTGGATGGTGAAATGGTTGCCCGTGAGGGAATTAACGAAATCAACTGGGACACGGTTCAATCTGTGGACTTGACTCCCGCAATTGTTGGAGGCTCCTATTGAGTCTTCAACGGTTGTTTCCTATACCTTCGGGGGTGTCGCCATGTCCCAACCACATGGAGGCATCCCCTTTTTTGGGTGATGAAGCCCGACTTTAAGCACTTTATTGCACCCGAAGCCCTCAAAATCCACCTTAATGTTTTAGGGTGGAAAATGATGAACCCGTATATACATGAAGATGTTGCGATATTCAAACCAGACTTTTATCAAAATAATCATGTTATTGCTTTAGCAAAACATGGTTATATTTGGGCAAAAGGCTACACTATTATTAGATACAAAAACCAAGATTTTAATTCTGTTGAGGAGTTATTGAATAAATGGAAATATGCGATTAACGATTATGACAAATGGAATTTCTTAGCAGAAAAGGAGTGGGTTCTAACAAAAGACGGCAAAGAAAGCCTTTACTTTTTTGATAACCTACAAACTATTCCCATGCGTAAGAAATTTAGGTGTTAGTCTTGAAGAAAAGATTAACTACAAATGACCTCATAAGTTCATGCGTAAAAATATTCATTGACATGAATCCTCAGCAATTCTCAAAAATCACTAGATGGGCAAGCATCGCCAAAAATGACGAAATTTATTTCAACGAGTTCTCTCTTACTCAAACAATATATGACTGTCTTTGGCATAACAAAGAAGCAGTAGATGAAGGATTCAATAAATATATGTTAAGAAAGATGAAAGAATATGAAGATGTTTTAGCCTATCACAATAAAAATTGTTTGGGCGAAAAATGTAAAATATGTGAAGACAGAATTATAATTAAGAATAGATTGGGGCTTAATTATGAAAGAAAAAAATCCTGAATATATTTATAACAATAGAAAAGGCAACAAAGTTGCCACCATCTGCCGAGTATGCGGAAAAAAACTATACTCTCCCAATGAAATTAGAAATGAAATGCATGATGAATGCAATAAAGATAACAGTAAGATATACATGATGTGATACAATGGAATTTGATGTAAGAATAAAAAAGCCAAACGATACAAATGAATACTATAATACTACAATGAGTAGTGATATTTTTAAACACATTACTAATCGTTTCTTTAAGGAAAATGGAAGAGCAGTTCTAAATATGAGCAGAGCAGGTTTTAAATCAAAAGACCCTCTGCATGAGGGAATTAAAAGCCAATTAAAATCAATTTTCGTTAAACCAAGAACGACAAGATATGGTGGCAGAAAAGGCCATATCCCATCCACTGTCTCTGCTACTATTTCTATAAAAGATTTTTCTATCTTCTTTCAAAAGAAGTCTGGAAGACACACAATTAATGGAATTTATTTGTCATTAGATAATATGTGTGATGTTATTGCGAGAGTCCTTTATCGTAGTTGTTTTACAGATTGCAAGGCTGAACTCAACAGATTTCTTTGGTCTTGCTTAAATATTCCAGAGAATGTTTCGTATGTTTTAGAAAACCGTTTGCCTTTCTTTTTCTTCAATGATTATGAAAAGCACGATGTTCGGCTGAATGTTCAAAGGATAGGGCCAACTACATGCGCCATTGAAATAAGCGATGGCGTTTGGGGAGAAATTTCTTTTAAAGAATTAGACCGTTATTGTAATTTCTATGTGCATGGTCAAAAAAGAGGTTCTTGGCCTTATACCTCTCCTAGGAATTTATTTGTAAAATTAATAGGTCGTGAACCAACCAATGCAGAATTGAATCTTATGATTGCTTTTCTACAACAGAATAGAAAACAAGACATTGTAGAAAAAAGAGCATACGAACTAATTAATGAAATGGTTGAACAAAGACCGGATAGGTTTTTCCCAGTCTGGAATTCTGATAATCAATTAACAACAATGTTTGTTCGTGGTAATGGTTATGATTGGATGCTGGTTTGTCAAAACTTTAAATCAACGGGAACACAGAATGTTTCAACATATGTTTGGCAACCGACGAGAAGAAGCGGGGAAGGAAACGAGCCTCAATGGTCTGGTGCAATTTGCATTGATAATGCAAATGACGATTCTTCTATTGGCGACCAATTCCCCGCAAGAGCGATGGCTCTTTTAAATGATAACATGACAATTAATATTGTTCATACAATTAAAAGTTATATTCTTTCTGAACCAAATGAAAATAGGGTTGATATAGATGAAGAAATGCGAAGAGTGCGGAACAGCAAACTCAACCTTTGATGAGGAAATGGGCGAACACATTTGTAATGAATGTGGTCTTATTCTCATTGAGGAAATTTTTGAACAGACGATTTTATCAATGGGGAAGGACGGGCAATCCATCCGTTCAGCAGATAAGGGATATTTAGGCTCGGTGATTTCTGGAGAGGGTTCCTATAAATTTAATCGCTTTGGAAAGTCAAGTATTATTCCTAAAAACATCAGTCAAGCACTATCGCATTGTCGTATTGTTTTGGCGAACTTTTCACCCTCTTCTTCTCTGAAAGAAAGAGTTGATAAAATTTACATGGAAGCCTATCGTAAAGGAATATTTGGTAAATTTTCTTATGAGGACAGAGCAACTGCGGTTGTTTTCTATGCTCTCAAAGAGAGAGGAACACCCATCCCTATGAAAGAAGTTATGAGAGAATTTCAAGTGAATCCAAAAAGAGTGCGTAAAATTGTAAGAAAGTTGAATTCTCTTTACAGAAATCAAATAAACTATACAGAAGTCAATCCAGCATATCAACTTGAATATCATGTTCTTCAAATAACTAAAGATAGAAATTATCTAAAACAATGTTTAGATGTTCTTGCTCGCTTTGAGAACATTGTGAGCAATAGCAACTTTACTAAAGGAAAATGCTACTATGCATCTATCTGTTGGATAACAACAAATGTCTTTGAAAGGAGAGAACCTTCTCGTAAAGACATCAGCAAGTTATGTTCTTTTGATGAAAAGAATATTTATCAACAAACGAAGTCCCTCTTAGCCTTGATTGGGAAAACTTCGGTAAAACAACTAAGAGGCAAGGATGTAAATAAAATAGGTGAAACAAATGTTTGAAAAAGAATGGAATAAGTTAGCAAAGAAAATCTACACCAATGCGGTGAATCATGGTTTTTGGAAAGAAGAGAGAAATGACGGTGAAGCAATTGCACTGATGCATTCTGAATTATCAGAAGCATTGGAGGCCATGCGAAACGATAACCCTTCCTCAAATAAAATCATTGAATTTAATAGTGTTGAAGAGGAATTAGCAGATGTGATTATTCGCATCATGGACTATTCTTTTGGTAAAGATTTAGATATAGCAGGTGCGATTCTCGCTAAGATTGAATACAATCAAAGCCGTGAGTTTATGCATGGTAAATCGTTTTGAGGTGAATAAGATGTGTGAACACGATTGGAAAGAAACAGACAGATATGTTGATACCTTTTGGGAAGGATATGGCGTTGATGCTGTAAAATTTGAAGAATTAGTAATTGAATACACTTGCACAAAATGTGGAGCAATTAAGGAGGAATAAATATGAGAAA
>NZTP01000031.1 GCA_002696485.1 Altibacter sp.
AGTTAAGCCCGTTTGCGCCGATGGTACTACATTGTGGAAGAGTAGGTCGCCGCCTTCTTATAAAGACCCAATTCGAAAGAATTGGGTCTTTTTTTATGCCGTAAATTCAACAAGATGAAGGTGAATTACAAGCATATCTAATTACTTTAAAATGCTTCATTAGGGCAATTGGTTTTTTTATAATGTACTCGTTTCCTATTTACTAGACATAAATCATTTCCCTTCATCGTATTGTTTTTTCTATGCAAATCGATTTTATTTCTATCTTGTAGTTCTAAAACCAGCCAAATATGAATACTATTTCTACTAACTTCCGTATGCCTTTTTTTATAATTCTTGTCTTATTTGTTTCTTTATTAACAGCTCAAGAAAGAATTGCTGTTATTCAAGATCCATTGGTTGTGCTTTTAGATCCCAACGATGGAACTATACTAGACCCGTCTTTTATCGATCTTACACCTTTGGACCCGGGAACTCCAAAAGCGTTGCTTCAAGTTGTTGATGAGATTTGGATCACAGATCAAATACGGGATCGAATCGATCGATTTGATATTGATGGGAATTATCTTAGCACCATAGGAGGTCAAGTAACCGGAGGTGGCTTAGATAATATCCGAGGAATGGAAATCGTTAATGGGGAAGTGTGGGTAACCAATGCAGGAACTAATAATGGTGCGCCTGGAAATGCCATAGTTAGGTTTGATCTAGATGGAAATAATCTAGGTTTTTTCTCTACTACTGGAAATGATTCTACCTTCGATATTATTGACGTTGGAAACGGAGAAGTTTATATTTCCTATATAGGCTCAGAATCTAAAATTGAACGTCGTGATTATAGTGGTAATGTATTAGGAAATATACTGAATCAAGGGGTTGTGAATTTCATCCAACAAATGGAGGTCAATACAGCGAATAATTCTGTATATGCTGCTGTTTTTAGTGTCACCGGACCCAATAGCTCCGGACTTTATGAATTTTCAATTGCCGATGGATCCATTCTCAATTATTGGAATGAAGGAAATCTAAGAGGTGTAGCAATTTTGGGTAACGATAACGTACTTGTGTCTAATGCCGCAGGGGTGCGAAGCTTGGATCCTAATACAGGAACGAGTACGGCCATAAACTCGGAATCCAGCCAATATTTTGGAATGATAAGCTTAACACCCTGTACGCCTCCTGCGACTCCTACCGGGGATGCGAGCCAGACTTTTAATGAGGGTGCGACACTGGCCGATATTGTGGTTTCACCTTCAAACGTAACATGGTTCGCAACAGAAGCAGATGCGATGACAGGTGCCAATCCATTACCATTATCAACCGTTCTAGTCGATGGGACTACATATTATGCAGTGAGTATTGTCGATAATTGTTTGAGCGAACCGCTTGCAGTTACTGTCAATATTGTTTTGGGAATTTCAGATGTTGATGCCAATGCACTACGGCTGTATCCCAACCCTGCTAATAACGTTTTAACCGTTCAATACAACGGTCTTATACAGCGCGTATTGATCATGAATTTATTGGGGCAACGTATTTTAGAGCAAACAGTACATTCAGAAAGTATAACGCTTGACGTTTCCTCTTTGGAAGCTGCGGTCTATCTTCTTACCGTTGAAGCTGAAGGCAAGCAACACACCCTTCGATTTATAAAAAAAGATTAATTATGAAGAATTCTTTTCCCCAAATAAAGAAGTCAAAATAATCTTTATTCCACTAAAAAGAAGGAAGATCGTTACTGCCATGACAATAATTCCCAAAGGTAAGAATATATAAAGTGGGATGGTTTCTTTATTCAAAAAGGCGAACGTGAGTATATAGGTCGTTAAGACCAAAAGCGGGATGCACAATACTAGCCGTTTAATACCTTTCACTAAAATTTGCTTGTTAGTGTGTCTCATTGCGATACGCTTTAATGGCAGAACGAACATTCTTGTGGATATTCAACAACTGTTGTGCCTCTTTTTCTGAAATATTGAGCTCATGCATGATCATTTTAGTACCGCGATCCACGAGTTTATTATTGCTCAATTGCATATCCACCATCTTATTTCCCTTAACGCGACCCAACTGAATCATCGCTGCAGTGGAAATCATATTTAATACTAATTTTTGTGCAGTTCCGGCTTTCATGCGAGAACTTCCCGTTACTACTTCGGGACCCACTACTACTACTACGGGATGTTTCGCTGTTAATGCCAACGGACTTCCCGCATTGCAGGTGATACATCCTGTAACAATATTATCTTCATTACACTTTTTAAGTGCGCCAATGACGTAGGGTGTTGTTCCTGAAGCCGCAATTCCAATCACGACATCTTTTTTTGAAACAGCATACTTTTTTAGATCCTCCCAGCCTTGTTTGTGGGAGTCTTCGGCGAATTCCACGGCTTTCCTAATGGCAGCATCCCCACCGGCTATCAAACCAATAACAAGATCATGAGGGACACCAAAGGTTGGGGGGCATTCACTGGCATCCACAATGCCCAGTCGACCGCTGGTGCCGGCACCAATATAGAACAAACGTCCGCCGGATTTTAATGCATTAGAGACCACTTCGGTGAGGGTCACAATCTGAGGAAGCGCGCGCTCAACTGCCAATGGGACTGTTTTGTCCTCGGTATTGATATGAATGAGCAGATCGCCGACGCTCATTTTTTCTAGGTGGTCGTAATGTGAATCTGCCTCGGTAGTTTTGGTAAAACTCATATACAAATTTACGATTCTTTACCTAAAATGAAGTCAATTATTGAACAGTATATGCGAGCACAGATACTTCAGAAATCCTAAAATAGCCAAGCGGGAAGTTATTGGGTGTGGTAGTATTTACAATATTACCTCTTACTGTAGCGGGTTGTGTCTCGAACGGTCCGTCACTTTGATCTGTACTTTGCTGCAACAATACAAACATGAAGTTGTAAAAGTTCTTATCTACGCCATGGAGATAAAAAGTTACTTGATCGTTGGCTTTTAGATCCTCCACAGAATAAAACCCGAAGATCTGATTCCCGTCAAAGAACTGATCGTTAAAGGTGTCATAGGCATTCCCTCGGGTACTCAAACCTTCAAAGAAATAATAATTCTCTTCGTTCGGTGGATCATTAAAAAATGCTTTCAACTCAATATCTTCTCCAGAAAAACCGCCATCATTTAGTTGTTCTACAAATTCTAAAGAAGGTACCAATTCCAGTTGTTCTGTAGCCGTGTAGATTTCATTGTTGTACGTAATTTCAATTCGGTACATCGAATTTTCCACTAACGGAAACCCTTCCATAGTATACACTCCTCCACTGGGCGCTTCTTCAATATTGAATTGAGTTCCGTCTTCTGCTATAATTATAACAGAAGCACCAGTTACAGGTTGCGGAATATTATTAAAAAAAGGAGTTGTTTCACTTAGTTCAACATGAACACGATTGCGATCCTGTTCTTTAAAGTGAAAAATGTTCGCTTCTATCACAAATCTAGGAGCGCTTTCGTTTAGGTCAACATCAATTACATCTTCACATGAAGAAAGCGTTACTAACAATCCAAAAAAGATAAAAAATTGCTTCATGATCTAAAATTTAAAATTATAGGTAATCGCCGGAATAATACCAAAGATCGACAGACGAACTGCTTCATTTCTGTTGATATCAGTATTTTCACGAAAAGAGATGGAAGCAGCATTCTTCCTATTATACACATTGTAAATACTAAAGACCCACTCACTTTTCCACCGTTTTTCCGAATTGGGTTTTGGTACCCAGGTAGCCGAAAGGTCCAAATGATGATACGATGGAAGCCTACTGCTGTTTCTTGCTTCATATACGGGAACCACTATGTCATTATAGGTATACTGTCCACTGGGAAAGGTTGTCGGTTGTCCTGTTTGATACACCATATTGGCACCAAAAAACCATTTCTTGGACCATTCATATTGGGCCGTCACGCTAATATCGTGCGTTTTATCCCATGGCGAATTGTACCACGCACCGTTATTGATCCCTGTTTCCACAAGTGCTCTTCCTGGGGTTCGCTGTTCGCTTTTAGAGAGCGTATAAGCAATCCAGCCTTGTAACGTACCCTCTGTTTTTCTGAAAAGCACTTCCAAGCCGTACGCCCTTGCTTCTCCATTTAAAAGAATCTGTTCAATAGCATTGTTGGCAATAAGATCTGCATCATCCACATAGTCCAATCGATTCCTAACCGTTTTGTAGAAGCTTTCTATTTCTAACGAATATCTGTCGAAAATTTTAAAATATCCAATAGCCACTTGATCGGCCAATTGTGGTTCAATATATTTACCACTGGGTGCATAGATGTCAAAGGGGGTAGGCGAAGTGGTATTGCTAATGAGATGGATGTACTGCGCCATACGGTTATAGCTCGCCTTCAGTGAGGTGTTATCATTAAGTTGGTACGCTACTGCCACTCGTGGTTCCAACTGTGCAAAGGATTTTATAGTCTCAGCACGCGAGAATGCAAGGGTATCTATGGGTGTTGCCTTTTGGTAAATTTCCAAAGTCTCATCGTATAAAATGGGATTGTCATCTTTATAAATATTCAAAGCGTCTTGCCCCAGCCTGTTGAAGGTTGAAACTCGCAATCCGGCCTGAATGGCAAGACGACCGGAAAGGATTACTTCGGCATCTGCATAGACGGCATTCTCAAAGGCATACTTATCGGTAAGTTTAAAAGGATTGATACCCGAACCCTCGGTGGTGGGTTTAATATCACCCGGGTTGAATGAATAATAGATACTGTTAAGACCGTAGCGCAGGTCTATCTTTTCTGAAAGGAAATGCGTAAAGTCATATTTCAGGTTTAGGTTCTGGATTCCACTGTCGAAATCGAATTCAACAAACTTCAGCTCAAGACCATAAAAATAATCGGAATAGATTAAGGATAGATTGCTGAAGAGCTTATCAGAGTACAAATGATTCCAGCGCAGATTGAAGGTCGTATTTCCGAAGCTATTGGCAAAACTGTCTGCAATACTAAAAACATCTCTTCCGAAGTAACCCGACAAGTACAACCGATTGTTCTTATTAAGATTGTAGCTTATTTTAGTATTGAGATCATAAAAATATGCCACATTATTATTGTCAAACAATGGTAAGAATAAGTGGGCATAACTGCTTCTGCCACCCACCAAAAATGAAGCGGTATCTCTTTTAATTGGGCCCTCCAGCAGCAACCTGCTAGCCACCAATCCTATGCCTCCTTTGGCACGGAATTCCCGCTTGCTGCCATCTTTTTGATAGATATCCAGTACCGAAGATACACGTCCGCCATACCGCGCCGGGATACCTCCTTTGTAAAGTGTAAGATCCTTGATAGCATCCGGATTGAACACCGAAAAGAATCCGAACAGGTGTGAAGAGTTATAGAGAGTCGCCTCGTCCAACAGAATCAAATTTTGATCGGCAGCACCGCCCCGAACGTTGAAGCCGCTGGCGCCTTCCCCTGCATTGGTAACCCCGGGAAGCAAGGTAATGGACTTGATGACGTCTGTTTCCCCTAAGACCACAGGCAATTGCTTGATGGTCTCCATAGACAATGAATTTACACTCATTTGCGGCTTTTTGATATTGAGTTTTTCAACATCAGCTTTGAGAACGACTTCGTTGAGTTCCTCTGTATCTATTTCTAAAATAATATCTTGTTGGATATTTTGTTGCAGCGATATTGCCATGGTTTTCGTTGCAAAGCCCAGATTGCTGTAATACACTTCATAGTCTCCTTGAGGCAGTGTAATGGAGTAGAAGCCATATTGATTTGTAACCGTTCCCGTTTGAAGATCGGGGATTATAACATTAACACCAATAAGTGTTTCACCTGTGTCCGCTTCGGAAACAGTACCACTTAAGGTATATCGTTCCTGTGCCATCAGTACCGAAGTTCCGAAGCACGCTAACCATACAAGAATATTTTTCAATGCAATTTTTTTTAAAAATAACGATAAAAAAAAGCCTTCGTAAGTTCCGAAGGCTTTTTAACAAAGATTTATTGAATGCCGGATAATATCCTATTAAACGTTTTACTGGGACGCATTTCTTGGATTACTTTACTTTCATCCGGCCAGTAATACCCACCTATGGACACGGAATGGCCTTGTGCAGCGGTCAGTTCGTTTAAAATGGTCTTTTCGTTAGCCTCCAGTGCTTTCGCAATAGGAGCAAACCGCTCTTTTAGTGTAGCATCCTTATTTTGAGCAGCCAATGCTTGCGCCCAATACAATGCTAAATAATAATGACTGCCTCTGTTATCAAGTTCATTGACCTTTCTGGATGGTCCCTTTTTGTTTTCAAGGAGTTTTTCGGTTGCATCATCCAGCGTTTCAGATAATAAAAGGGCGCGTTCATTGCCGAAAGTATTGCCAAGATGTTCCAAAGAAACTGCTATGGCCAAGAATTCGCCTAACGAATCCCATCTTAAATGACCTTCTTCTGTAAATTGTTCTACATGTTTTGGGGCAGAACCTCCGGCTCCGGTCTCAAAGAGCCCTCCGCCGTTCATCAAAGGAACGATAGAAAGCATTTTGGCGCTCGTGCCCAATTCTAGGATAGGAAAGAGATCAGTAAGATAATCCCGTAACACATTACCTGTCACCGAAATGGTATCCTTCCCGGATTTTACACGCTCTAGGGTATATTTTGTAGCGTCCTTAGGTGATAATATTTTAATTTCCAATCCTTGTATGTCGTGAAGTGGAAGGTACTCTTTGACTTTTTTGATCAATTGTGCATCATGTGCACGGGATTGATCCAGCCAGAATACAGCAGGACTCCCGGTGGCTCTGGCTCTACTTACCGCCAATTTTACCCAGTCGCGTATTGGCAAGTCTTTTACTTGGCACATTCGCCAAATATCTCCTTTGGCAACAGCATGCTCTATTAGAGTGTTGCCATCTTGATCAACCACTGCTACCGTTCCATCAGCAGGTATCTCAAATGTTTTATCGTGCGATCCGTATTCTTCGGCTTTTTGTGCCATAAGTCCAACATTGGGTACAGTTCCCATGGTTGTTGGATCAAATGCTCCGTGTTCTTTACAAAAGTCGATGGTCTCTTGATAAACATCGGCATAACTACTATCTGGGATCACGGCTTTGGTATCACGGGTTGCACCATCTTTATCCCACATTTGACCTGAGTTTCGGATCATCGCCGGCATGGAAGCGTCAATGATCACGTCGCTGGGCACGTGTAAATTGGTGATCCCTTTGTCACTATTGACCATAGCAAGGTCAGGTTGTTCTTTTAAAATACGAGTAATGTCCTTTTCAATAGCTTTTCTTTTTTCCGAAGGTAGTTCTGATAGCTTACTTGTAAGATCTCCAAAACCATTTCTTACATCTACGCCTAGGGCATCAAAGGTATCTTTATGTGTTTGGAACAATTCTGAAAAATAGACGTGAACTGCATGTCCAAAGATGATCGGGTCACTTACCTTCATCATGGTCGCTTTCATATGCAATGAGAACAACACTCCTTTGTCTTTCGCATCTTTTACCTGATGTTCTAGAAAGGACAGTAACTCTTTTTTGCTCATTACCGAAGCATCCACGATCTCCCCGGCTAATACAGGAACCGATTCTTTAAGTACCGTCTTGGCTCCCGATGATTCGTTGAGTACGATCTTTAGAGCTCCCGCCCCGGCAATGGTAACCGATTTTTCATTATGTCTAAAATCCCCTTGGGTCATCGTAGCAACATGCGTTTTTGAGTTGCTCTTCCACGCGCCCATGCTATGCGGATTCTTTTTGGCATAGTTCTTAACAGCCTTGGGTGCCCGTCTATCGCTATTTCCTTCTCGAAGCACGGGATTCACAGCGCTCCCTTTAATCTTGTCGTAGGTAGCTTTTATTTTTTTCTCTTCATCGGTTTTAGGATCTTCCGGATAGTCGGGTAGAGCATAGCCTTGTGATTGCAATTCTGTAATTGCTTCGGTGAGCTGTGGAATAGAAGCGCTAATATTGGGAAGCTTTATAATATTGGCATCGGGTTGTTTGGCGAGTTCTCCTAGTTCTGTCAAGGCATCATTCACACGTTGTTCCTCTTTAAGGTACTCCGGAAAGTTAGCGAGTATACGCCCTGCAAGGGAGATATCACGTGTTTCAATTTCGATCTGCGAAGGAGCTGTAAAAGCTTCCAAGATAGGAAGCAGTGAGTGAGTGGCCAGGTAGGGTGCTTCGTCGGTCTTTGTATAGATTATTTTCGCTTTATTCGACATTGAATGGATTGTTTTTTCAGTATTAAAAAATAAACTTTTGGTAGTAAAGAATGGCAAATATAACGATTTGAACAGGCTTTTAAAAGGGGGGTGCTACTATATTTTGTTAATGCCACGAACTTCCTAAAACAAGAAAAGCCATAACATTGTATTGCTACAGTGCTATGGCTTCTTGTGAAACACATCGTTACCAACCATTCGCCCAAGGCGAATCAAAGCAAGTTTATTATACCCTTGCAGTTGTGATGGGTTTCAAGAGAATTGTTTTTCTCGAACCAGTAACTAAAAGTTACGCTTGGTCTCAAAAAACAGTCTCGAACTTTTCTTTAATCTCAATCCTAACCATCGCAAGGATCGTTAGCATCTCAAACAACTAAAAAAAAGTATATAAAGAACGTTACTTTATGTATACAATCTGGCTGTAACACCATTTTGATATTGCTAATATAGAACAGAAATTCAATAAAACAACTTTTATAAGGGTTTAAATATTAACCAATTATAAACGAAGGTTATGAACATTTGTTCATAAAAAAAGCACCCTTGAAAAGAGTGCTTTTTAGAAGTGCTTTCAAAGAAAAACTACGATCGCTTTTCTCTAATTCTTGCTTTCTTACCGGTAAGACCTCTAAAGTAGTAGATACGTTTTCTACGTACACTACCTGTCTTGTTCACTTCAATTTTTTGAAGTGCAGGTAAATTCACGGGGAAGATACGCTCTACACCTACCGTTCCGGACATTTTACGTATGGTAAAGGTTTGTGAACTTCCGGTACCTTTAATCTGGATTACAACACCCTTAAAGAACTGTGTTCTTGTCTTTTCTCCTTCACGGATCTCATAATACACCGTAATGGTATCTCCCGCACTAAACTTCGGGAATTCTTTCTTGGTTATAAATTCGTCTTGTACAAATTTTACTAACTCTTCCATTGTTATTGACTTAGCGTTCTGTTTAAAACAACATTCACGGATCTCGCCAGAGGTTGGATTAAATCGGTTGCAAAAATAAGCATTTTCTACTAGGGTGCAACTGTTTTCTCATTTTTATTTGGGCGATCCCCTCCTTTTATCAGGAGGGTCGCGCTTTCGGGATTACTCCCCTTGGCTACCCCCCCCCGGGCAACCTGCGGCGGCGTAATTTCCCTCAATTGCTATCGCGGGTCACTCTTCCAACAGATCGGGTCGTCGTGTTGCCGTCCTTTTGTGTGCTTCGGCTTCACGCCAAGCCTCGATCTTAGGGGTGTTGCCGCTTAAAAGTATCTCCGGCACTTTCCACCCTTTATAGTCGGCAGGGCGTGTATAGATGGGCGGAGCGAGCAGATCGTCTTGAAAACTGTCGGTCAGGGCACTTGTCTCATTCCCTAGTAGAAAATG
>NZTP01000032.1 GCA_002696485.1 Altibacter sp.
AAAAACGCCTATCGAATTCAAATTTTTATGTTTTTGTTCGTCATTAAATGTCTTTCCGGCATTAGTTTCAAAATCTGAAAAATCGGATTGTCCATTGCAAATAATTCCGGCACCCATATTAGAGACGATATTATATCCGAAGCCCAGACCAAGTTGAAGACCAAAATTCCATCCTTCAAAAACATCGATTTCGCCCAAATTCTCGTATTCAATTTGGTCTTTGGTTATTGTTTGAGCATAAGGGCCAAAATTACCGAAAAGGAATAGTTTTTCGGAAACATCTTGATTTAAAGTGAGCAATACAGGTATTTTAATTAAATTTCTCTCTTGATAGAAAACTCCTGTTTGGTTGAAACCGTTACCGTTTACATCCGAAAATCCAATTCCGGACGCAATTCCAATTTTTTTCCAAGCCTTGTAGTTTAATAAAATTTCGCCACTGTTTACGTTTAAATTATAGCGAGGTTGAACTTCCGTTCTTACTTTTACGTATCCAATCCCGCCATGAGCAATAATCTCAAATTTTGGGCTTTCACTTTCTTGCTGTGCTTGTGCAAGACTCAATGAAAAACAAAAAATTAAAAGCAAAATAGAATAAAGTTTTTTCATAAAGAATACATTGAGTTAAATGATTTTAGTTAATGTAATGTTGTTTTTTTTAATCGTGGGCAGCGGTACCGTATAACCGTCGTTATAATTTTTCAGATTAGGGGTTTTATCAGTTTTAAGTATATCGATTTACTGTAATCTTTTTTATTTGATTACTATCTTACCGCAATTGCGGTTATATTTTGTTAATTGCTGGTATTTTACTCCGTTTTCTTGTCAGATTGAATTCTTTTAATGTTTATAAACGGGCTTTTAATTAAATAGAGGAATGATTGTTTTTTCTCTGTGTCAAATTCCGCTAATCCATATTTCATATCTTCAACTGACATCATTTTGAAAGTTCCAAATAGCCGATCCCAAATTATAAATATATCCGCATAATTTGAATCGGTATAGAGTTGTTCTTGTTGGTGATGAACTCTATGATGGTCAGGCATCACGAACAACAATCCTAAAGTAGTATTCAACCATTTTGGGTAATTTAGGTTTGCGTGTTCGAAAAAGAAGAATACATAAAGGATGAAATAATAAAAGGCCATAGAAAATACATCTGTACCAAATAGTGCAGCAGTAATTATATTACCAATCCCAAATACAAGAATTAACTCAATGGGATGAAAGCGAAAAACCGTTGAGGAATCCATTGTCGTATCACTATGATGCACTCTGTGAAATCTCCAAAGTAAAGGGATTTTATGAGTACCTCTATGAATCCAATATGCTGTAACATCATATAATGCAACTGAAATACAAAGTTTAACCCAAACAGGTAATTCTATGAGATATAAAAGTCCAATATTGTTTTCGTTTAACCATTCAATTGAGAAGACCTGAAACGTAACAAAAAAGATATTCAGAATCACGAGTATAATTTGAAACAACACATTTTGAAATAGATGATTAATTCTTTTTTTGAAACTAAATGGGGATTGCATTATTTGCTCCAAAGAAAAGAAGCAGGCAATTAATCCAATCACAATATAATTTGGGTCTATGCCCAATAATTTGTTCAGTAAATCCATAGTTTATAAATATGTAGCTTTTATTTAGGATGGGTCAAGCTTGTTGCCAACGGTCTTGTATGACATTTGGGGCCACTGGCGGCTGCGATTAGGTAGAACACATGTAGGCTTCCCCTTTTTAGGTAGTTCTACAAAATCGACTTTATTACATACTTCCTTGCCTTTGTAATTTTGCGAATAATCACAAATAACACAATCAGCCCAAGTCTCAATCATAGATTTTATTAATACAATTGATGTTTTCAGTTAATATTACCCACAACTCGTTATATTCCTACTAAAATAATCCAATCCCATAAATCTATTCGGGATAGTGTTACTGCCAGTAAAATTTAAAGAGGAGAAGAATAAAGATAATAATTATTTCGACGACAACGACTTCGCTTTTAATGCACAAGAATAAGAGAGCTGTCCGGCAGCCACGAAAATTTTACTTACCTGATCCACCCTTTATTGGCAGCTCTTTTACTGTATACATAAAGCAAGATCGCCACACTAATCACCAACACAGGTAGGACAAACGACATGAATAGGGACGTTTTTTTAATATCAAACACCAAGATCCAACACAATTCAATAATGATCAAAGCAATCAGCGATAATCCGTACAAGAGGGTCGCAAGCTTCTTCCGAATTAAAAGCATAAAACTTCCAAGTATTTCAGAAATGATGGCCACAAGAAATAAAATGATATACCAGTACGGGAGCGACTGCATCACTTTAAACTCTTCAATGGTTAAATTTTCTTGCAGAAATGTGATTTCATAGGTACTGATGTAAATTTCTATGACATTCCATAATAGCGCAAAAAAACCGACAACCCAGAACGAAGTTGGTGGTTTAACATCTCTTTTCATGCCTCAAAGATTAATTCAATGTGTTATAAAGATAGGGAATTAAGCGCTATGTCACACACAATCATCCTTGTATATCAATGTGCTATCGGAAAAGCGTATGGTTTACACATACAAAAAGAATAGATTATTAGAGTGCACACTGCTAGCCGGAGAGACGCTTCACACGTAACAGCCTGCAGCGGTCAGGTTCCATAAGGAATCCAAAACGCTGTTATATCAGCGATCTTTAAAGAACCACTGCAAGGCGATCAAGGTCTTCGCATCCGTAAAGGACCCGGCATTCAATTGAGAGCGGGTTTCCGCAACAGAGCGGGCTACGAGCGCAATGTCTTCTGTCTCATTGGCTGCACCGCCACCCGAATGCGTCTTGGCAGCGCTTGTAACGGCTGCGAAATAGAGTAGAATACGCTCGCTGCTTCCTCCCGGAGAGACAAAGAAGGTAGACAGGTGTTCCAACGAACCAACGGTATACCCCAATTCTTCCTGTACTTCGGTGCGTACGCGCTCCTCCGGAGTATCTCCTGCTTCCAACGAACCGGCAACGATCTCAACGATCCAGCCATCGGTATGTGGTAGTGTGGGATATCGAAACTGCTTGGTGAACAGCAAACGGTCTGTATCGGTCTCATGTAATAGGACCGCCACCGAATCCCCGCGCTCAAAACACTGTCGGGTAACGGTGATCTCGCCCCCGTCAAAGGTCTCATGAGTGAGTTTGGCTTCACGTACTTTAAAATGGCCGTCATAGACCCGCTTTTCCTTATGTATCTTGTATTTCATACGTAAATATACAAATAAGGAGGATGAATGGTGAAGGGTTATTAGTGAGCAGTGAACAGTGAACAGTGAGCAGTGAATGGTGAAGCGTAAGTGGTGCAGGGTGAAGGGTGAAGCGTAAGTGGTGAATGGGTGAAGGGAAAAAGTTGCTTAGCATCAAAACCGGCCTCAGAAACCATCCCACAAATCACACTATTAAACCAAAATCTTACTTATTACGACATCCTTTTTATCAGCATATAATGCAAAAAGCTCGGAAATCCAGAGAGCGTAGCGAACGCCGAGTTTTTGCATTGGTTTGGAATGCGTAAGCATTACAAAATGCCTATAAAAAGGGATAAAAGGTCTTTTTCTTTGCAACTTTCTTTTGGACCAGCAAAAGAAAGTTGAGAATGTTTCATTGATGGAAAAAAAACATAGAAAAAGAAACAATTTTAATATTGTAGGAAAATGACCGTTTTGACCGAAAATGACCGTTTTGACCGAAAATGACCGAAAATGACCGAAAATGACCGATTTGTCCGATTTTGACCGAAATTGACCAATTTGTCCGGGTTTGACCGAAAATGGCCCATTTTGACCCTAAATTTCACTCTTTAATAGCTGCATGATGACCCCACTTTAACCCCACTATAACCCCACTATAACCCCACTATACCCCACGAATCCATTTTCAATACAATTTTATAACGTATATTCCTACGTTACTGTGAAACAAATTCCTACGACCTTCAAGGAAAACGGAGCGCATGTCACATGCATAACGCATTACTGTAAATGCGATAACAACGAATGCATAGGCAGCATAATTAATCAAAAAGACCTAGAAACTTCAACCCAAAGATAAAGGCCCCTTGGCTTTCACCATTAAAATACGACCGCACATAGTCCAAACGCAGCAAACGGTACTTACCAATACCTAAGTTATCGATCCCTAAGGAAACTTCGGTATAAGGCTTGGTATTGGCAATGCTCAATAGATGAGCCCCGGCCACCAGATTAAAGTTCAGGGCATTGATCCCCGGTATCTTTCCCAAGATCCATCCTCTAAAATCGTGCTCCACATGCCCCTCGAAGTAAGTTTCGTTGGTGCTCAAACGGTAATAGGGCAGCAGATTGAACCCGTTGGTGTAGTTGCCGCTGGTTCCTACGCGTGTCTGATTCCCGTTGAAATGCTGATAGTCCACGAAGGAGATGTCCTCGCCATTGAAGAAGGTCCCGCCCTTGAGCCTGTAGACAAACTCACCCTTGTTACCCACCGTCACCGATTGATACAATTGGGCGCTCAACTGACTGTAATTATAACCTGCTTCGGAAGCAGCCAAGGCATTCTCGAACGTGAGGGACAAGGCAGGATATTTTTCGCTGCCCAAGTTGAACTTGCCGTCGGGATAGCTCATGTATTTTTGTCCGAAGGTAATATTTGCCGTGATCGTACTCTTGAACAGTTCATGTTCCACGATCGCTGCGTTATCGGTATCCGAAGGGTTCAGCGGATTGTTAGAGGTGTACACCACATCGTCATTCGGGATGGTGACATAATCGGTGTTGTTGTACAGCGGGCTCCGTTGTTCGTATCCGAAGCGAGTGGCGATACGCAATCCGTTAAACAGCTCTTGGTTGTATCCCAATTGTGCGAAGGTACGCTCGTAGATCTTCATATAATTACGTTCAAAAAAGAGCGTAGCCACCGTATTGATAAGGGGAGAGATAGGTTCCGAAGCATTGAATTGCCGTACCTCACTTCCGCCGTACACCGAAAGGTTCAAACGACTCGTTCTGTTGAAATTCCGAACGATCCCGCCGGTGACCCGTATACGGTCGTCCGCAAAGCCATAGGTCGCATTACTGAAGATCGATATCCAGTTGCTGCGATTCTCGTCATAACTCTTGAAATAGCTAAGACCCACCCCGCCGTTCCAGCCCTGTACGGTGTTGAAGTGTAGCTTCGGAAAAGGTCCTTCGTAAGAAATATCCCAGCGTTTGAAGCTATTTTTATATGTATAACCTGTAATTGGGTCCAGCAGATTAAAGCGATTGTTTTTAGCATCGATAGAGTCCAGATATACCTGCGATTTCCGAAGCGTTTGTATGCTGTCCTTTTTGATGTAATCGTTCAGCTCTTCATCGGTCAATGGTACCGGTCGGGTGCCGCGCCAAAAGAGACTGTCCTTTTTATTAGCCTCCGGTTCAAACCTTAATACCTCGTTAGTAAACGATTTTTTATCGAATGCAGGCTCGAAATCGTAATTGCTGTATACGGCGATGAACTTTCCGTCCCCGTTAAACCCGAAAAATCCAAATTCGAAGTCAATGGTTTGCGAGCGCTTCACCCAAAAATTGTTGGCAGTATCAAATTGAAAATTCTGTTTAAAAAGCAATTGTGAAATAAACGGTACTTGTATGGCTTGTCCCGTGGTAGTAAGTTCAACCCCGTACAGCTGCCAGTCGTCCTCAACTATATAAATTATACCACTCCAAACACGGTCGTTCGGTCGTTTGGGTGTGACCCGAATCTTGTTGATGAGCTTAGTGCCTTCGTAGAAAATGCCATCTAAGATATAGTTGTAATAACTGAAGGCATTGGAGGCAATAGGGGAGACGATGGCGGCGTTTAGGTCAATGGTGTTCTCGTAAAAGGAAAAATTGGCATCTTGCGCACTGTTAAAACTGAAACCATTGTCATTACCACTCACTTTGCTGGCCAGAATGCGCTCCTTGAAGTCGTCCGGGGAGCGGTATGCGATCTCACTAAGGGTTTCGCTAAGATAGATGATCCCGGTTCGGGTAGAGTCCAACTGACCGTCAAAATCGCCTACTTCTTGTCCGAAGATCTTTTCCGGAATGCTGTCCACCCGCCAAACCCCTCTGGAATAGAAATCGGCTGTGTATGCAGCGATCTTGTCGAGGTTCTCTTTTCGTCGTGCAATGGTCTCTCTAAGAATACGGTAGGCGGGGTCCTCCCCCTTGCTTATCACTACTTCGCTTAGGCTGGTTGTCTCTTCTTGAAGGACGATATTGAGGATACGAACATTTCCCGCAGTTACCGTTACTTCCTCACTGTGTGTAGTATACCCTAAAAATTGAAACCGGATTTGATACGTTCCTACACCTACATCCAGTTTGTAATTACCGTCGTCGTTGGTTGTCGTTCCTTTATAGCTGTTCTCCAGATAGATGTTAACAAAGGGGAGCGGTTCTCCTTGTATATCGGTGACCTTTCCAACAATCTGCCCTTGCATGCATAGGGTGGTTAGTAAGAGGATCAGAAGTAGGAGTCTGTTCATGGATAGGATATGTTGTACGGAGCTCAATCGCAGCGCTAGTTATTGAATGCCTTCTTTATGCGGCGCAGATCACGTTGGGTATCTCGTTCTTTCATCGTTTCTCGTTTGTCGTACTGTTTTTTACCGCGCGCCAGTGCGATCTGCAGTTTTGCCAATCCGCGATCGTTCGTGAACAACAGTAGAGGAATAATCGTATTCCCCGAATTTCGCACCTCTTTTTCCAGTTTCTTTAGTTCGTTGCGGTTTAACAGGAGCTTTCGGGCTTTTTTAGGATCGTGATTAAAATGTGAAGCGTGTGAGTATTCTTGAACGGTCATGTTGATCACGAAAAGTTCATTGCGATCATTGAATTCACAAAAACTTTCGGCGATAGACGCTTTTCCTTCCCGTATCGCTTTTATTTCGGTACCGCCTAAAACGATCCCGGCCGTATACGTATCGAGGATCTCATATTCGAATTTTGCCTTTCGGTTCTTGATCTTTACATTCTTCTGAAGTGCCATAGCCCGCAAAAATAGTAATAATTATTCGTCATTACGACGGATTTTAATCAAACACGCAGGGCTTTATTCTACCGTAAAAACCCATGCCTTCTTTTGATCACCCACTACCGTCACCATATATAAACTGCTGTTGTCTGTGTCGTCCATATCGGTAAACTCATGGGTTCCCAAGATGGCGTTCACAAATTGTGGTGTGGTATTGCTATGGCCGGCAACGAGAACCGTTTTCGCTTTGGTGAGACGTTGAAAATCTTGACTGTAAAGTGAAGAGGCATCGTAGGTTTGTACCGTAATAGCATGATCGGCAGCGAGATCCATGACGGTTTGTTGTGTTCGCTTATAGGAAGTGGAATAAATTTGGTCCAGCGGTATCTTAATAAAGAAAGTTGCCCATTTCTTGGCCCGCTCCAATCCTGCTTCCGTAAGTTCGGGGTCACTGTTCTCCGGGTCACTTCGATCCTTTTCCGCATGACGAATAAGAAAATAGGTGGTCATCTCGGGAGCTTCGGTTTCAGGGAGCAGTGTTTTCTTTTTTTCCGAAGAATGACAAGCTGATAAAGAGCTGACAGCCAATAGAATAACGAGTAGGTGGGTGCGCATAATCCTTTTTTTTCTGAAGAAAGATACAAAACTTACATCCAAGAGACGAATAGTCTCGTATATAGAAATAGAACGCATCTATGTTAAATGTGAGGTTTACATGTAGATAAGAAGTTATGCTATGATGAAGAGATCCCGTTTCCGGCCCCGAAACGGGATTTTTGTTTGTAACATAATTTAAGAGACTTTTGTAAAACTATAACAATTCCGGCAGCCTATTTATGACTTCCTTATTACAGAAAGCCGACGCCTCTGGGTATCTTTATACTCATATTAACTTTAAAACAACATAGCTATGAACTCAGAGCAATTAAAAGGAAACTGGAATCAAATCAAAGGAAAAGCGAAACAACAATACGGTATTGCCGTAGATGACGACGCTACCTATTCAGAAGGAAAATTTGACGAACTGGTTGGAAGAATTCAAGAAAAGACCGGAAAAGCCAAAGAAGAGATCAAAAAAGAGGTTTCCAGTTGGTAATCCTTTTTTAAACGAAACGTTATAACAAACCAAACCCGCTCTATGAGCGGGTTTTTTTATAGGTTGCTTACAATGGTAGTGACCGAATAGGCAACAGTGACCAATGTAATAACGGCAATGTAGATGCCCAGAATGTAGTTGGGTCTTGCCGTATTTTCGTTCGAAGGATTCTCGTAAGTTTTCATGCGGTTGGTTTTTTGATTGTTATACTAAGAAGACGAACATATAGGTGTTTTTGTTACAGTATTTCTGAAAATATTTTTTTCTGAAATGACCTCCAATGTCCTAAAAGTCAATCTTCTATCGTATAATTGAAGAATCCGATAAGCATTTCGTCGGTACTTTGCAACCCAAAACCGATCTCCTTGGAAGGATCCGGATTGAAGGGGTTTTGGAAACTATTGTCATAAATACCTTCTACCCATATCGTAGATCCCTTTGGTACAAAAAACGGCTGTTCCAAGCGATACATACGCTGCCAATTGAAGTTATAATCGGATATGGAAATAACGGTCTCCTTGCTTCCGTCCGGGAAGGTGACACCAAATTGTATACGCTTTCCCCTATAATGCATATGGGGCGCGACATAATAGATGTTGATATCACGGTGGATAGAGTCTTCTACACGCAGGGGCACATGTTGGGCGTAGGGTGGAATGCTAAAATTGTTCTTGGAAGGAGATAGGGCGTAGAATTCCTTTTTTGGAGGGGTATCGTGATAATATAATCCAATCCGCATCGTATCCTCTTCCGGCTTTCCTGTTGTCGTATAATGAATCTGTAACGTAAGTTCGGTCTGTTCCGGAAGCATGACCCCGGTACCTTCCGGAAAAAAGGTGGCCTGCGCTCCCTGACTGCTAATCGCTATGTAATTATCGGTCCAAGGCCGTTGTTTGCGATTGGTGATAAGGCTTTTCTTGTTGCGTTCGGTGTTGGTGACTACCACGTGATGTACCACTTTGTTGTTACCCGGTTGGATCTCAATACCTCTAAGCCATTTCACTTCAGCGTTATTTAAGGGTATGGTCTGGTATCTGTAGTCAAGGACTCCGGTCGCGGGTAGTCTTTCGGTCTTTAAGTCTATAATTTCATCGGGAATACCTCGCTTCCATTCTTTGGTGATCGGCGGGAGCGCTTGTAGTGGATCTTCGCCTTCACCATATTCAAGACCGTTGTCAATCCAGGCTACTATTTTTCTTGCGTTGGAGTCGGACAAGGCCAAAGAATTCTCAAAGACACCAATGTGGGGATCGGCTTTCCAAGGAGGCATGCGTTTACTAAGGATCACTTGTTTAATCATTTGGGACCACCCCTGTATCGTTTGGTAATCTGTCATCTGCCACGGTGCGATGCCTCCTTCAATATGGCATACCGCACATCGTTCTTTCAAAATTGGCGCAATGTCTTTGGTATACGAAAGTTGTGATTCATCTTGAATTTTGGACAGCCGCGTTACGGTACATCCACGGGTCATGTCCTTCTTCTGTGTAGGCTTTTTACCCTTCAGGATGTGATCCAAGGCTTTTTTCAGAAAATGACTTGACGCTTCCTCTTTTTGAACCTCATAGTCCAATCGGTTATTAATGGGACCACGGTATAGGATCTCCCGGGTGGTGGGGTGAAGTACTAGCGCTTCGGCTGTTAATGTAATGTCCAACGCATCTGCGAGCAGTTGTGCGGAGTCTTTTAGCACAGGCACCTCAAAATTGAATTGCGAGGCTTCTTGCTGAATTTCCAAACGGTCGTCTTGCGGATTGCTGTTCAGCATAAAGAAAACAAAGCCCTTTTGTGAATATTCTGAAGCGATCTCGTGGTAGTCTGTTAAGGCGTTTCTAACAATGGGGCATCCGTTTCCTTGCACCCAAAGTACGATCGCTTTATGATCATTATAGTAGGAGAACCTATGAAGATCCCCGGAAGCATCGTACAGAGCGTAATCATTCACACGACTGTCAGCTACAGGCTGAGGCACGTCTTTACAGCCTGTCCAAAGCAGACATACAAGACTTAGGCATAAAAATTTGGCAACGTAGCTCATAGCTGCGAAAGTAAGCAAACTCGTTAAAAATGATACCAATTTTCAATAATGAGATATTTTTTTTCCAAACAATTCTTTATCTTACTTCCAAATAATCAAACGATTTAATTATGAAAAAAAAATACAATAGAGTACGATTTGATATGTTGGCTGTTCTTACAGTAACATTATTAAGCAGTGGTATCCTCTTTGCACAAGAGCGGCAAGGGTGTGTAGATCCTGTGATTACCGCTACCGACGGTCCGGGGACTATTTGTGAAGGTGAAACGGCAACGCTTACAGCCACACATAACGGGGACAGTGTGAACTGGTACGATGCAGCCACCGGGGGCAATCTGGTGGGCTCCGGTTCGCCTTTTGTTACACCACCGTTATCTTCCAGCACTTCTTTTTGGGCAGAATCCATCAACAATGGTGGAGGCGGGACGCCCCAAACCGGAGGCGGACGCGTAGCACCTACCAACACCTCTTCTTCAGCAGTAGTACCGGTAACTAGTCCTTGGGGTTTGGCATTTGACGCTACACAAGATTTTACCATCAACTCGGTAGATGTGTATCTTGCTTCTTCCACACCGGGTGATGTTGTGATGCAGTTAAAGGACAGCGGATTGAACATTCTGGAAACAGCTACCATAGCAGCTCCGGCTGGAAACTCTTCAACCCCGGTACAATTCACATTGAACTTGGATTTTTATGTCCCGATGGGTACAGATTTTAATCTGGTGGCAGAGAGCAGTCCGGTCATGGTACGTGAATTTTCCAGTGGTCACCCGGGCTTCCCGTATCCTATTGGAACCGTTGGTACAATTACCGGAGGAACAATTAATGACAATGATACCAACGCTACCTTATACTATTTCTTTTATAATTGGACCGTTACACCGGGACTTGTATGTGCTTCAGACCGCGTAGAAGAAGCTGTTATGGTTACTCCCGCACCGGCGGCACCCACGGGGGCCTCTACACAAACGTTCAGCGCTGGTGAGACTTTGGCAGATCTGGATGTGACCGGGGAGAATTTGACTTGGTATGCAGATGCAGCGGGAATGACAATGATCCCGGATACCACTCCGTTGGTAGACGGGACTACCTATTATGTAAGTCAAACGGTGGACGGATGTGAAGGCGATCTTTTGGCGATCACAGTAGAATTGTTATTAGGAGTTGACGAAGCTGCTTTGGCAGGAATTCGTTATTACCCCAATCCGGTAACAGACCAACTTAATATTGAACATTCACAAACCATCCGTTCGGTGACCTTATTTAATGCTTTGGGACAATCGATCGTTTCAAAAGAATATGATAGTACCTCCGTGCTCTTGGATCTCTCTCATGTAGCAGCAGGTTCCTATTTTATGAGGATCACAACCCAGGAAGGCTCCAAGACCTTTTCTGTATTGAAAAAATAACCAATAACCACTTCATTGATACTACCGGGAGGCAACTTCCGGTTTTTTTATGTGCTGTATGTCTTTAAACTTTCAGAAAAAAAGAAACCACCTGCGATCACTCGACAGGTGGCTCTTGACTAACCAACCAAATTATGAATGCGTTTTTAAGGAACGCTAACCTTTATTGTTCACCAGATCACTTTGGTTTCTGAACACAAGCTCGTTATTGAAGCTGTCCAGTAAAATGATGCTGTCTGTGGTTACTTTTCCTGATAGGATCTCCTTGGAAAGCCCATTTAGCACTTCTTTTTGGATCACCCGCTTTACAGGGCGCGCTCCATACTGAGGGTCGAATCCTCGTTCGGCAAGGTATTGGACCGCCTCTTCGGTTGCATCCAATGTGATGTTCTGTTTTGCCAGCATTTTAGAAACTCCTTTTAGTTGCAGTCCCACGATTTTGTGGATATCCGCTTTTGTAAGCGGTGTAAACATGACGCTATCATCGATCCTGTTAAGAAATTCCGGACGCACAGTTTGTTTCAGCAATCCCAGTACTTCTACTTTCGCAGCTTCCATCGCAGTATCGGGATCCTTCACGGTATCGAACTTCTCCTGAATAATAGTGCTGCCCATGTTGCTTGTCATCACGATGATGGTGTTCTTGAAGTCGGCTACGCGCCCCTTGTTATCGGTAAGTCGGCCTTCATCCAAGACTTGCAACAGAATATTGAACGTGTCGGGGTGCGCTTTCTCGATCTCATCCAGCAATACCACCGAGTACGGTTTTCTTCTAACGGCTTCGGTAAGTTGTCCTCCCTCATCATAGCCTACATATCCCGGAGGCGCCCCTACCAGCCTGCTCACACTATGTCGTTCCTGGTACTCGCTCATGTCGATTCGTGTCATGGCATTTTCATCATCGAACAGATATTCTGCCAACGCTTTGGCCAATTCGGTCTTACCAACCCCTGTGGTTCCCAGAAACAAGAAAGATCCAATAGGTCGTTTTGCATCTTGCAGTCCTGCACGGCTTCGGCGTATCGCATCACTCACAGCGACAATGGCTTCGTTTTGACCCACCACACGTTTGTGAAGGTGATCTTCCAGCTTTAATAGCTTTTCACGATCGCTTTGGAGCATCTTGGTAACCGGAATTCCGGTCCATTTCGCAACCACTTCGGCAATATCCTCGTGGGTTACTTCTTCTTTTATAAGAGAGTTGCCCTCTTGATTCTCGGCAAGCTGTATCTCAAGTTTGCTTAGTGCTTCTTGGGCTTCCTTAATCTTGCCATAGCGCAATTCGGCCACTTTTCCGAAGTCGCCTTCACGTTCTGCCTTTTCGGCTTCCAGCTTGTATTCTTCTATACTGGTTTTTACCTTCTGAACGTTGTCTACAACTTCCTTTTCACTTTTCCACTTTGCATTCAGTTCGTTACGCTCTTCCTTGAGGTTGGCAAGATCTGCCTGAAGCGATTTCAGTTTGGCGGCATCTTTTTCGCGCTTTATGGCTTCCAATTCGATCTCTAATTGCATGATCTTTCGGTCCAACACATCCAATTCTTCCGGTTTACTGTTGATCTCCATTCGCATCTTTGAAGCCGCTTCGTCCATTAGATCAATCGCCTTATCCGGGAGGAATCGGTTTGTAATATACCGTTGTGAGAGCTCCACGGCGGCTATGATGGCGTCATCCTTGATACGCACCTTATGATGGGTCTCATACTTTTCTTTGATCCCTCGTAGGATGGAAATAGCACTTTCGATATCCGGTTCATCAACCATGACCTTTTGGAAACGGCGTTCCAGCGCTTTATCCTTCTCAAAATACTTTTGATACTCATCCAAGGTCGTGGCACCAATAGCACGAAGCTCTCCCCGGGCCAATGCCGGTTTTAGAATATTGGCAGCATCCATGGCACCCTGCCCGCCACCTGCTCCTACCAGGGTGTGTATTTCATCAATAAAGAGTACGATATCGCCATCACTGGAGGTAACTTCTTTGATGACGGCCTTTAAACGTTCCTCAAACTCACCTTTATATTTGGCTCCGGCGATTAGTGCTCCCATGTCTAAGGAATATACTTCCTTGCTTTTAAGGTTTTCAGGCACATCACCGTCCACAATACGATGGGCAAGACCTTCGGCTATGGCTGTTTTTCCGGTGCCCGGTTCTCCCACGAGCATTGGGTTGTTCTTGGTACGTCTTGAAAGTATTTGAAGGATTCGACGAATCTCCTCATCCCTTCCAATAACCGGATCTAGCTTACCATCACGGGCTAGCTGATTTAGATTTTTTGCGTACTTGTTTAATGAATTGTAGGTGTCCTCGGCGCTTTGTGAGGTAACCGAATCACCTTTGCGTAATTCGGAAATTGCTGCTTTCATGCCCTTCGTGGTCACACCTTGATCCTTTAAGGACTGCGCAATGGAACTGCTTGAGTCAAGAATCGCCAACAATAGATGTTCGATAGAAACATATTCATCGTTCATCTTTTTTGCAATAATACCGGCTTCGTTGACCGTCTTTGACGCTTCACGGGATAACATGATATCTCCGCCCGATACCTTCGGAAAACTTTGAAGTTGTTTATCGAGGATTTGTTGGATCATCCCAATATTCACATTCAGTTTTTTCAGAATGAAGGGCGTTACGTTCTCGTCCACTTCAAAAATGGCCTTTAGAATATGGTCATTTTCAATTTGTTGATGTCCGAAGCTTTGCGCAAGCACTTGTGCCTGCTGTATCGCTTCCTGACTTTTTATAGTAAAGTTGTTAAAATTCATGGTTTTCTATGTTTTCTTAAGGGGGTATTTCAAAAGATACGCCATAATTAATTTACGACAAAATGACCGATTTATAGCTTGTTTTGCACGACATTTTGACAATCAGTTTTGTGATTTTTGTGAATTCCTTCAGAAAAAAAAGGGTGTAGAATGTGTACCTTTATATAAAATTTCAATCATGGGAATATTTGATAGATTTAAGTCACAACGGGATATTGTTAAGGAAGAGATTGTAGAGGTGCCATGGCACCGACTCACCGATGTTGATCAGTTGGATACACTTGAAGAAGAATCGAAAGAAAAACCGATTGTTATCTTTAAACACTCAACACGATGTGGTATAAGTGCTATGGTGTTACGCCAATTTGAAAGTGCTTACGACCTAACCGAAGCGGAGATCAAACTTTATTTCTTAGATCTCTTGCAACATCGTAATATTTCCAACGAAGTGGCTTCAAGGTTTGGCGTGACACACCAAAGTCCGCAGGTCTTGGTAATTAAGAATGGGAACGTGGTACATCACGATTCACACCACAGTATTAGCGCAGCTCATTTAAAAGAATATATTTAAAAAGAATCCCGCCAATTGCGGGATTCTTTTTATCGTATGGAATTATTCTTTAAGATCTCCCGAAGGCGAAGCTTTATGTCTTCTCCCGCATCGAGCACCATTTGCGAATTGCTTGGAAAGGGTACATAGCGATTGTTGATTAAGTTCCAGTCTTCATCTTCCAAAGCCCTTTTATCTCCTTGGTAGGTTGCGAAAATATTTTCAAAGATAAACTCACTCGACAACGGAAAGTCGTTGAGGTCACGTCTCGCTATGAGATCACGATACACGACATTCCCGGCTACCAACACCGATTTGGACTGTTCGGTGATAAAAAGTCGTGCCTCTACATTTGTGAACTTGTCGATCTTTATAGGATTGCCTAAGCTGTCTTTTACAATAGCTCCATTTCGGTCTAAACGATACTCCCATCCATCCTGTATGCGTTTCTTTCTAATGACCTCTTTTTCAAAAATACGCTCGGGAGCAATTGCGATGTCCCTTAAATTGAGAACGATCCCTAAGTTGTATTGAATGTTCTGTTGACGCTCATTGTGGTATTCGGTCCAAAAATCGTCCAGGCCGTAGGTATTGAAATCTAAGAGTTCCCTTTCCAATTGGTGCGGAATGATCTGTCCGCTTCGGTTATTCAAAGAAACAAAAACGAAATCTGTTCCGTAATAATGTGCCTCTTCTTTGAGACGTTTCACATCCTTATAATTGGGCTGTAATTCGTCAATCTCACAATAAATGTGGTACGCAGTTCTGTAATCGGCAATTTGCTGTCGATCCATATACGCGTCTGCTTCGGTGTAGAGATAGGCAATATAAGCCTGCTTTGCAGCGATCAATTCTACGGAATAATCTACCAATTTGAATTTAGCATTTCTACCAAGAACATCACTGTATAAAGGTAATAAAGGTCGTATAAGGTTTTGACGAAACTCCAAATCTCTATATAGGTGATAGATCTCACGTGATGCCGCCGGATTGTTTTCTTTTTTCAGAAAAGCAATGCGACGGGTATCATCATCCACTGCCTTGACAAAAGCCTCTTCGAGCAACACGATATGTGCATCGCTCTTATCAGAATCTCTGTTCTTCTGCAATTTCTTTACAGCGAGTTCGATCGCTTGGTCATAGTTTCCCTGCGCGACGAATTTCTGATTGCGTTTTACACTATTACAACTCGCGAGCAATAGTGCCAAGCAACATAAGGTAATAGTTGATCTCATAACGAAACGTATTGGTTATGATGAATAGAATACAATTGTGGTGCCAAATTTAAAAAGGCAGTGCGGGCAAGACTTTACCGCTGCATTCTCCAAAACCAATTCGCACTTTTTCATTTTGACAAAACCCTCTTAAAATAACCGTGTCGTTATCATTTATGAATTTCCGTTGGGTGCCGTCTTTGAGCGTGATAGGATTTTTACCTCGCCACGTAAGCTCTAACATGGATCCATACGATTCTTTAGTAGGTCCCGAAATCGTACCGCTCCCCATCATATCCCCGCTACGAACGTTGCACCCGTTGACTGTGTGATGGGTAAGTTGCTGCGCCATGGACCAGTACATGTATTTGAAGTTGGAATTGGCCACTACGGTTTCCTCGCCGCCTTCCGGCAAGATAGACGCCTGAAGTTTAATATCAAAATTCTTCTTTTTTCCTTGCTTTAAATAGGGTAGTGGTTCCGGATTTTGTGTAGGTCCTTCAACGCGAAACGATTCTAGAGCATCCAGGGTGACGATCCAAGGGGAAATAGTTGAAGCGAAACTCTTTCCTAAGAAAGGTCCCAGAGGAACATATTCCCATGCTTGAATATCTCGTGCACTCCAGTCGTTAAACAGTACTAAGCCGAAGATATAATTTTCGGCATCATTTATGGAAACGCGCTTTCCAAGATCATTACTGTCTGTAGTGATAAAGGCCATCTCCAGCTCAAAATCCAATAGTTTGGTAGGTCCAAAACCAGGGATCGCATAATCCCCGGGCTTTGTCTGTCCTACAGGCCGTCGAATAGGAGTCCCCGAAGGGATGATGGAAGAACTTCTACCGTGATAGCCAATAGGTATGTGAAGCCAATTGGGTAAAAGCGCATTTTCAGGGTCGCGAAAGAGCGAGCCAACATTAAAGGCATGTTCCTTACTCGCATAGAAGTCGGTGTAATCACCCACATCCACCGGTAATTGCATCTCGATCTCGTCCATGGTGAATAAGACCTTGTTGCGGTGTTCTTCATTGTCGCGAAGACTGTTATTTCCTTCTAAGAAAATATCGGAGATCCTGTTGCGTACCAACCGCCAAGTCTTTCTACCATCCGCGATAAAATCATTAAGGCTGTCTTGCAAAAATATATCATCGGTAAGGTCGATCCCTTTAAAATATCCTAATTGATGCAGTGCGCCCAGATCGATGGCATAATCACCAATGCGTGTTCCAATAGTAATGATATCGTCACGTGTTAAAAACACACCAAAAGGTATATTTTGAATGGGGAAGTCGGTATCTGTAGGCGTATCCAGCCACGTTTTTCTTTTTGGGTCGTTGGCAGTTAAAGGCATAGCGGTTTTTTTGTTGTTTGTAAAATGTTAATCAAATATATAATTTCTTCAGAACTAACGGCAAGCTTTTACTATTTTTGGTTTTTATTAACTTTTTCAGAAAAACTATGCAACGCGACGAACAGATTTTTGAACTTATTGAAGCGGAGAAACAACGACAACTGAATGGTTTAGAACTCATTGCTTCCGAAAATTTTGTAAGTGATCAAGTATTGGAAGCTGCCGGTTCTGTACTAACGAATAAATATGCCGAAGGCTATCCCGGGAAGCGCTATTACGGCGGTTGTGAAGTGGTGGATGAGGTAGAGCAGATCGCGATCGATCGCGCAAAAACCCTTTTTGGGGCCGAGTATGCCAACGTTCAGCCACATTCAGGCTCGCAAGCGAACACTGCGGTCTTTGCAGCTTGTTTGCAGCCCGGGGATACATTCTTGGGTTTCGATCTTTCGCATGGCGGCCACCTTACGCATGGATCGCCCGTAAACTTTTCCGGTCGTTTATACAACCCTGTATTTTACGGAGTAGAAGAAGCAACAGGGATGCTCAACTACGATACTATTGAAGCTATTGCCATAAAGGAAAAACCTAAAATGATCATTGCAGGAGCCTCAGCCTACTCGCGTGAGATAGACTATAAACGGTTTCGTGAGATCGCCGACAAAGTGGGCGCTATTTTATTGGCAGATATTGCCCATCCTGCCGGACTTATTGCTAAAGGTATCATTGCAGATCCCATTCCCCATTGTCATGTGGTTACCACCACCACTCATAAGACCTTACGAGGGCCAAGAGGCGGAATGATCTTAATGGGTAAAGACTTTGACAATCCTTTTGGGATCACATTAAAGAATGGTAGTTTGCGCAAAATGTCTTCGCTTCTTGACAGCGGGATCTTTCCCGGGAACCAAGGCGGACCCTTAGAACATATTATCGCCGCAAAGGCCATCGCATTTGGCGAAGCACTAACCGACGACTTCCTTCATTATATGGTACAAGTGAAGAAAAATGCCGCCGTTATGGCCGAAGCATTTATCGATAAAGGATATCACGTGATCTCCGGCGGTACTGACAATCACATGATGTTGATCGATCTTCGTAATAAGAATATTAGTGGTAAGCAAGCTGAAGAAGCTTTAGGAAAAGCCGATATTACCGTAAATAAGAATATGGTCCCGTTTGACAATAAATCGCCTTTTGTAACCAGCGGGATTCGGGTAGGAACCGCGGCTGTGACCACACGTGGTCTGGTGGAGACCGATATGCAACAGATCGTCGAACTTATGGATAACGTGATCTTGAACCATGAAGACGAGGGGATGTTGGAAGCTATCGCAGCTCAGGTACACGAAATGATGGCCGGATTGCCGCTGTTCAAGCAATACTAATGGAAGCATTTTCCACGCAGCGGTTGTCTATGCGTGAATTCACAAAGCAGGATGCACCGTTTCTGTATTCCTTAATGAACAGTGAAGGATGGCTGCAGTATATAGGGAACAGGAATATCAATTCACTGTTAGATGCCGAATCGTATTTGAAGACCCATTACTTGGGGAGTTACAAACAACATGGATTTGGAGCTTATGTAGTTATGCTGAAGGAACACAGCACTCCCATTGGCAATTGCGGACTTTATAAACGAGATACACTCTCGTATCCCGACCTAGGTTTTGCATTCTTGCCCGATTACTTCGGAAAAGGCTATGCCTTTGAAGCTGCACAAGCGGTTGTGAAATATGCTTCAGAAATCTTAGAACTTCCAAAGCTATACGCGATCACATTGCATGAGAATCAACGGTCGATTCATTTACTTGAGAAATTAGCCTTCAGAAATATAGGAGAGACCAAACTAAAAAGTGATGGGGAAGAACTACTTCTTTTTTCCAAAGATTTGCAGCCTTCAGAAAATATAATTGCAAAAAAATAGTGTGGAGAAAGAAATAAGTATACCTTTGCCGCTTAATTTAATACTATTATAATGCAAACAGGCACAGTAAAATTCTTCAACGATTCCAAAGGATTTGGTTTTATCACTGAAGATGACACAAACAAAGAACATTTTGTACACATTTCAGGTTTGATCGATGAGATCCGTGAAGATGACAGAGTGGAATTTGAACTTAAAGAAGGTAAAAAAGGATTAAACGCAGTAAACGTAAGAGTACTATAATATAATTTTCTTTCACTTTTGAAACACAAAACCCATCGCTCGAGCGATGGGTTTTTTTTATGTCTTGTCCTGTTTTAACCTAGTTAATTTCCGTCGTCGGGAAACACAATGCTTTCGTACGCACCGGCATCTGAAGGATTCGCCCGCACCGTTCCGTTGAGATCAACAGGAACCGGAGGTACTGTTGGGGTGATCCCTATATTCTCTGCGCCAGAGACATCTTTCTCTATGTTGAAGTTGTTCATTTCCGTATCCTGAAAGGCAGGATCTACGTTCAGTACGCTATTGGTGTACAGGGCATTGTTCTCAAACTGATAGTTGGGATCGTCACTAAAATCACCGTTGGGATCTTCAAAACGAATCAAGCTATTGGTAAAATTAAAATTGAACTGCGCACTTGAATTGGAAGGTACCAGACCCAGCTCTCGTTGCTCATTCCCGTAAACGATACAGTTGTTGAATGACGCGTTGAGGTCTATTCCGGACGTTTCGTTCAAAATGTTATCTAACGTAACGGCAGGGAAGGAGCGGAAACTTCCGGTCCAATAGTTTGCAAACGTACAATGATTAAAGGTATACGTGCCTCCAATGGAACATGCCAAAGCCGATTGTCCTGCGTTATTGATCACCATATTCTCCCCATATACGTTCCCTGTTCGAGCCAAAAGACCTATGTTGGCCGAGTTGTAGATCTGCACATTCTTTAAGGTAAGTGTCTCGTCACCGTCGTTGGCATCCATAAGGATCCCAACTGCACTATTCTTAATAGTGGTGTAACTAAATTCGTTATTGGTACTTCCTGCTGTCAACCAGATGGTCAGCCATTGACCGGGAATATCCGAAAAGTCGGGTTCCAGTCGATCACCTTCGAAAATGATCTCATTCTCCAATAACTCCGGATCGCTGCTGGGCAGTCCATTCGCCTTGATCGAGCCGGTATTGGCAACCAAGATGCCGCTATCGGCATGAAAGTGAACACGGGCTCCGGGTTCTACTGTCAAAGTTTTACCGGCACCCACAGCGGCAAATCCGTATATCACATAAGGTTTCTCGTTGGTGAAGGTCAGTTCGGTGTCGTCCAGAAAGAAGCCTTCTATTAAAATAGGTTCGCCATCATCGTCTTTTCCTAGATTTAATGTTTCAAACATGCCGTTCCCAAGATCCTCGGGAAAGAGGAAAACAGCATCCTGCACTAAGGTTACGAGCTCGACTTGCTGTTGGTTTGCACCGCTGTCAAACAGGATCTGGTCGGTATATAAAAAACGACTCTCGTCGGCAGGAAAATTAGTGATGTCGGCTGTAGTCTCTATAAAAATGAAAATACTATCCTTGGCCATTATCTGAACGTTCTCAAATATTTTACCGGGCACACCATCTACATTGAGGCGATAGTAGGAGGACTCACCGGTGCCTAAGCGTACCGATGGGATGTTGATATCCTCATCGCTTCGGTTGTATACCTTTAAATTATACGTGCTGGAACCTATATTGGTAAAAACGGTATCGAGGTAGACCGTGTCCTTTGAAAACTCCAAATTTCCGGTACTTGGAACACTTTCAAAATCATTTCGGCAAGAACTCCAAAAAATGAGACACCCCAAAAGTGCCAATCCGTATACATACTTCATCTAGAATAATTTTCAGTAAAAATATAACTTTTTATGGAGCTAATTATTGTAGTCCTTAAAAGTTATCGGTTTCGGTAAGGGTACAAACATCCTTAAAAAAGGAAGTGTTATTTCTCGATGATCTCGATCTTAAACAATTGGTCCCAATTCTTTCCGGTAACATACAAAATGTTTGGCTCGCCCTTGTAGGCAATTCCGTTTAAAACATCCAACTTGTCATGTTGTGTGACTTCGTCCTTTAAATTGCTAAGATTGATCACGCCTTCTACAGCGCCGTTGGTAGGATTCACAATGGCAATGGCACTTTGTTGGTAGATATTGGCATAGATCTTTCCTTCTACCCATTCCAGTTCGTTCACTCTTGGGATCTTACTGGTGTTCGTATAGATCTCGATGTACCCTTCTTCACCAAGAGTCTCCGGACTTAAGGTCCAGATCTTTTCGGTTCCGTCACTTTTATAGATGTTCGTACCGTCATTGCACAATCCCCATCCTTCCTTGCTTGCTCCATAGACAAACGTTCCTTTTTTCTCCAGGGTTGCCAGGTTATAGATGAATCCCGTGTTCTCTTGCCAAGTAAGTTGGTAAATCTTATCATTTAAAATCGTAAGACCTTCACCAAAGTAGGTTTCGGGCAAGGGGACTTGCTCTAGCACCTCGCCGGTAGTATAATTGGTTTTTCGAAGCGATGAAGATTTGTATTGTCCTGTACTTTCGTATAATGTATCATTTTCAAACTCTAGCCCTTGAGTATACGCATCACGGTCGTGAGGATATCGTTCTAAAATCTTATAGGTATAAAGTTTTGGTTTTTCTGAAGCGACCATGGTAAAAATTTTTGTTACCGAATAGGTGGATCCATTCGATTCGATACGCGCTTTCAAGTTTCGTTGTCCCAGTTTTTTTTCTGAAAGAGAGACCGAAACAGGCGCTGTTCCTTCCACCGAAGCGATCACATCGTCATCCAGCAGGTAGGTCACCGAAGAAATATCTCGGTTCTTTATATTTTGTAACGACACCGAGATCGTTTCGGCCGGTGTATACACCTTCTTATTCTCCTTGATTTGGATGCTGAACAGGTCGTTGGCATTTTCTGATGTATCGCCGCAGCCGCTTACAAAAGCCGCTAAGAGCATCACTATAAAATACTTATGGAATTTCATGATTCGATCAAATTTTCGGCAAGATATTTATTATAATCTAGAACTAAAAATCATTGTGAAATCTACAAAATCCCGTATATTTGCACCGGCAAGTCCTACACAACCAGCTCCTGTTGAATCCCCCAGGGCGGGAACGCAGCAAGGGTAGACGGTCGTAGCGGTGTGATGTAGGTAGCTTGCCATTTTTTGTACCCTTATTTTTCGTTCCAATCTTTTGGAAAAGTACACAGGGTAACGCATCTTTGTCCTTTCAAGCAATCGTATGGCGAACGTAGTTTTTATTACCGGAGGTTCTTCAGGAATTGGGAAAGCCATAGCCGAATTTCTTACCAAAAAAGGGTTCCGTGTTTACGGAACTAGCAGAACGCCTCAAAAGTATACAGACCAATGTTCTTTTCCCTTGCTAGCCATGGACGTGACAGATACTGCTTCTATTGAAGCGGCTGTTTCCGAAGTTATTAAAAGAGAAGGCAGGCTGGACGTGCTTATTAACAATGCAGGAGTTGGTATAACCGGTCCCATTGAAGAAACTCCCGATGCAGAGATCCATAAAGCGTTCGAAACCAACTTGTACGGGCCCATCCGTGTGATGAAGGCAGTGTTACCGCAAATGCGGCAGCAACATAGGGGACACATTCTCAATATAACCTCTATTGCCGGATATATGGGATTGCCGTATCGCGGGATCTACAGCGCCACCAAATCGGCTTTAGAGATCACCACCGAGGCTTTTCGTATGGAAGTAAAGCAGTTTGGTATTGAAATGACCAATATTGCCCCGGGGGATTTTGCCACCAATATAGCTGCCGGAAGGTATCACGCCCCGGTCTTGGAAGATTCGCCTTACAGAGATGCCTATGGGAGTACCCTTCGTCAAATGAACGAACATGTAGATAAAGGTGAGGACCCTGCAAAAATGGCGCAAATGGTATTCAAAATCATTTCCACTACGAAACCCCGAATTCATTATAAAGTTGGGGCGCCCCTTCAAAAATTCTCCATTGTACTTAAAAGAGTGCTACCCGATAAGGTATACGAGCGAATGTTGCTCAATCACTATAAGCTCAAGTAGGTTGTAAACAATGCTTGTTCGGAAAATAGTTAGTGCAAACGTTTTACAACAAGACGATCTTATGTACTTTTGTACCTACTAAAATTATAAACCCTTTACTATGAAATTTTTCATTGATACGGCTAATCTGGATCAAATTCGCGAGGCTCAAAACTTAGGAGTGCTCGATGGTGTGACTACAAATCCTTCGTTAATGGCGAAGGAAGGTATTACCGGACGAAACAATATTCTTAAACATTATGTAGACATCTGCAAGATCGTGGATGGTGATGTCTCTGCCGAAGTGATCGCAACCGATTTTGAAGGCATGGTAAAGGAAGGAGAGGAGCTGGCCGAGCTCCATGAACAGATCGTAGTCAAGATCCCTATGATTAAAGAAGGCGTAAAGGCTATTAAATATTTTACAGATCACGGGATTCGAACCAACTGTACCTTGGTGTTCTCTGCAGGACAGGCCTTGCTAGCAGCCAAGGCAGGAGCGACCTATGTATCTCCCTTTATTGGCCGGTTGGATGATATTTCCACCGATGGATTGAGCCTTATTGCCGACATTCGCTTGATCTACGATAATTACGGTTTTGAAACACAAATTCTTGCCGCTTCCGTGCGTCATACCATGCATGTACTTGAATGTGCTAAAATAGGAGCCGATGTGATGACAGGGCCTTTATCCTCTATAGAAGGGTTGCTTAAACATCCGCTTACAGATATTGGCCTGGCAACCTTCTTAGCCGATTATAAGAAAGGGAACTAAAATTCAATCACCCACAGAAAAAGCCTCCAATAATGGAGGCTTTTTTTGTGGGTTTATTTTGATGCTATTGATTGAGGTAACCTAACAGCAGCGCTTCCATTTGCGGATTAAAGAGATTGGCATTTCCTTCTAGGATAACCCCGTTTTTATCTACGAGTATGGATTTATTCACTGTATTGATCACCAGTTTATTTTCAGCCTCATCTATATTTTCCAGTTGAAACTCCAACTTATGGCTGTATCCGGCATTGCGAACAATATCGCGCCATTTTTTAAAATGGGTATCGGTATTTATTCCAATAAAGTCGTATTCGGGATATTTATCTTTCAACTCGGCTGCTTTCGAATGTATGTCTTTATAATGGCGCATGGATTGAGCCGACCAGAAATACAGAACGGTTGGTTTCTTGATCAACTTCTGTAGGTCTGTCACGGTATTATCTGTGGTCACTAATAGTACATTGGGAATGATATTCCCGGGAGTCAAACGCATTGTTGCTTCGGCGAGTGCTTCGATCTCACGATGGTGATAAGCGTTGGTATTTGTCTTTAAAAAGAGTTCTTTGATACGCCTTTCTTTTTCGGCGTCCTTCCCGTTGATCAAATAATGTTTTACGAAAGTGCGAAGCAAGTTGTTTTTTAATGAATCGTTCGTTACTAGGCTATCGATGGTTTGGATCTTGTGATAATTGTGCAGATAGGAAAATTTGTCTAAATCCTGTTCCGATTTATACTTTTCATATACAATATTATCAAAGTAGCGATTGAGGAATCGGTAGTAGGGATAATAAGAACGAAGTTCTTCATTGCCAAAGTCAATCTTCTTGCGATAGTCGAAAAAACCTTTGGGATAGGTTATGGAATTCGCTGCATTGGCGGTTACGTACATCTCCTTTTTTGAAAAGTAATCGTAGTTGATATTGGCATCTACAATAGCTTCAAACGCTTCGCTGGTATCATGTGAATCCTTAAAATCTTCAAACATAGAAACACGTATTTGTTTTAGGGAATCCAATTTGGCTTCGTAAGCTTTTGGAGAAAGTGTATACCAAGATGGAACCACTTTGTTCTCGGCTTCATTAAGAAGAAAAAGCTCCATAAGAAGATTGTTCTTGTCTGCTCCTTTGCCCGTGTAAGTAAGAGATTCGTCGAAATCTACGGTATTTACCCTAAAGATGATACTGTCACCGGGCTCAACATAAAACATTTGGTATTCGAAATGCTGAAAGGAATAGAATCCACTCTTAAAATCCTTGGCTTCGTAAAGAAAGAAGTTCTTGTCGTTCAAAGCTACAGTGTCCAATACTTTTTGATCCTTCCGAAGGACTACACTTTCAGACTTGGGATTGACTACTTCTCCGCCAATCCAAATGGTCTTGGAGGAATCTTCTGAAGCGTTATTGCAGGAAACGCCCAAAACTATGAAAAGGAGGAATAGTAACTTATTAAACAATGGGTGCTGTGGTTTAGGTAGAAACAAAAGTAATTCACCATGCAGGGTGGGAATGTTAATTCCTCGTTAAAAGGAATTTTAAAACGTTAATGTTTCTTCAATCCCAGTTAATTGGCTACTTTTGTGGCGAATTACAAAAATTTCTAAACGCTATGCTTTCAGTTTCAAATCTATCGGTTCAATTCGGGAAACGAGTCCTATTTGACGATGTCAATACCCAATTTGTACAGGGCAATTGCTATGGCATCATTGGGGCAAACGGGGCCGGAAAATCTACCTTTTTAAAGATCCTTTCGGGCAAGCAAGATCCAACTTCTGGTCATGTGCATTTAGAACCCGGTAAGCGTATGTCGGTGTTGGAACAGAACCACAACGCTTACGACGAGTTTATGGTATTGGAAACCGTGCTTCGCGGAAACAAGGAACTGTTCGCTATTAAATCTGAGATCGATAAGCTGTACGAAGATTATTCCGATGAAAACGCAGAGCGCATCGGGGAACTTCAGGTTGCTTTTGAGGAGATGAACGGGTGGAATGCCGAAAGTGACGCGGCAGCTTTGTTGTCTAACCTTGGTATTGACGAAACAGCGCACTACAGCCTTATGGGCGACTTAGACGGAAAACAGAAAGTACGCGTTCTGCTTGCACAGGCCTTGTTCGGCAATCCGGATGTGTTGATCATGGATGAGCCAACCAACGATCTCGATTATGAAACCATAAGCTGGCTAGAGAACTTTTTAGCTAATTATGACAATTGTGTGATCGTGGTGTCTCACGACAGGCACTTTTTAGATTCGGTGTGTACACATATTAGCGATATCGACTTTGGAAAGATCAACCATTACAGCGGTAATTATACCTTCTGGTACGAAAGCAGTCAGTTAGCAGCCAGACAGCGGGCACAGCAAAACAAGAAGGCCGAAGAGAAAAAGAAAGAACTGGAAGAATTCATTAGACGATTTTCTGCGAACGTGGCAAAGTCGAAACAAGCAACCAGTAGAAAGAAAATGATCGAGAAACTGAATGTTTCAGATATTAAACCCTCCAGCCGCAGGTATCCGGCCATTATCTTCGAACGCGAACGTGAAGCGGGAGATCAAATTCTAAACGTCGAGAATCTTTCGGCATCACTTGACGAAGAAGTACTTTTTAAAAACGTGGATATCAATCTGGCAAAAGGAGATAAGGTAGTTGTGTACTCGAGAGATTCTCGTGCCACAACGGCATTTTATGAGATTATTAGCGGGAATGCCAAAGCCGACACCGGGAACTATCAATGGGGCGTTACCACGGCACAAAGTTATTTGCCTTTGGACAACAGTTCTTTTTTCGACAATACGATGTCTTTGGTCGATTGGTTGCGGCAATGGGCCAAGACCGAAGAAGAGCGAGAGGAAGTGTACATACGCGGATTTTTGGGTAAAATGTTGTTTAGCGGTGAAGAGGCATTGAAGAAATCAAATGTACTATCCGGAGGTGAAAAAGTTCGTTGTATGCTAAGCCGAATGATGATGATGCGTGCCAACGTGCTTCTTCTTGATGAACCCACCAATCACTTGGACCTGGAATCGATCACGGCATTTAACAACTCCTTGAAGAATTTTAAGGGGACGGTTCTGTTCACCACACACGATCATGAATTTGCGCAGACGGTAGGGAATCGCGTTATAGAACTAACACCTAATGGGGTGATCGATCGTTATATGACCTTTGATGAGTATATGAACGATAAGAAGATCAAGGAGCAGCGGGATAGTATGTATGCCGAAAAGGTTTAACGGCTATTCACCTATTTCTTTTAAGTATGCATCGATGGTTTGCTGCGCCTTAGGAAGTTCGTCGTTACGAATATACAGCATCACTTGACCGGGAACACCTATTGTGAAGCCGGCTTGAATACTACTTTCGTTATCATTTCGCTCAATTGGGCTGATCCCCAGATCATTAAGCCGCGACACCAATCCTTTGGCGATCATCGCCGGACCGGTATAAATTCTTGTCGTTTCGTTCTTGTATTGTGACATATCTTTTTTCTTTAGGCATTATAGAATTTGCTATCCCAAATAGCATTGTTGAAATTTTTCCCCTTGGCAAAACCATAAAAGAGTACGATACCGCCTACGGCCTTAAACATAAATAAGAACATAAGGAGATACTCTTGGGGCGTTACCACTGGTGTAAACAGATGCAACGGCATCATCGCAGTTAAAATTATACTCACGATAAAGATGGTGAAGACAAGGTTCTCAAAACTTTTATAGGGCCACATAAGGGCTTTCCTAAAGGGGTGAAGATCATTT
>NZTP01000033.1 GCA_002696485.1 Altibacter sp.
CAATCCGTTGCCCTCGAGCGATTATTGGTTCGTGGTGGAATACAAAGAGAACGACACTCAAAAGGAATTTAAAGGCCACTTTACACTAAAACGATAGATCCATATTATGAATATTAAGACAACCTACTTATTACTTTTATTAATAATAGCCCCATTTGTTTACGCACAAGACGGGATCCCTGTGTATTCTAATTATTTTGCAGACAATTACTATTTATTGCATCCTTCCATGGCGGGAGCAGCAAATTATTCTAAGCTGCGAATCACTGCAAGACAACAATGGTTTGATCAAGACGAAGCTCCCAACATTCAAACGCTGACATTTAATACTCGGCTTAATGATCGCTCTGGTGTTGGCGCCATTCTTTTCAATGATCGAAACGGATATCATTCACAGGCCGGAGCGTATTTAACATACGCACATCATATTTCCTTTTCACGCGGAAGTGACGTTGACCTTAATCAATTATCTTTGGGGTTAAGCGGAGGTTTTATTCAATCTAAATTAGATGAGACACAATTTGACCCTAACGATTTCGACCCCATTATTGCTGGGATCATACAGAGTACATCTTATTATAATATAGATGCAGGTGCTTCCTATAACTTTTTAAATTTTTCGGGCCATTTCACTATCAAAAACCTAATTTTTAAAAATAGAGGTCTCAATGATGAAGGATTTGAATCAAATAATCAAAGACGGTATATGATTGCAGGATCGTACAATATAAGTAAGTATGGTTCTTATTGGATGTTTGAACCCTCATTCCTGTTTCAATTTCAGGAACGTACCGGAGAGCAAGCTATAGACATAAATTTTAAGGCGTATAGAGAATTGGAAGAGGGAAGAATTTGGGGAGGTCTTTCTTACAGAAGATCTTTTGACGGATCGGAATATTTGGATGGTACTGAGATTAAAGATCAAAAACTTCAGTATTTCACACCTGTTCTAGGGGTTAATTATAAGAAATTCGTTTTTGCTTACATGTACTCGTATCAAACAGGCACAGTACGATTTAGAAGTGGTGGTTTTCATCAAATAACCCTTGGGTATAATTTTGTAGAAGGGAAGATACGACGTTGGTCGCAAGACATGCGGTACAACGGTATGTTACGACCTAACAATTAAAAAAAATGCCCCAATTACGGGGCATTTTTTATTCCCAAGTATAGTTTTTCTTACCAGCTTGTTTCTTCAATGCCTGGATCATGGCGTTTTCCAACCCGTTTGATGCTTCCTTAGATTTTGAGATTACATACGTTCTGCGTTTTTCATTGAGCTCTGAAATCTGTTTCTGTATGCGTTCTCTTTCCGCACGCTGTTGAGCGATATGCCTTTTGAGTTCAGAAGATGTCTTCTCTTGTAACTCCTTCGGAAGATCCTCTTTTTTTAGTTCAGTAAAACTAAACCCTTCTTCAGCTTCAGCATCGACCAAATCCCAGGTAGCATTCTTATATAAATGCGAGCTTTTTGTAACCGTTCTACTTACGGCATTCGCTTTACTATAGTCTGCTGCATTATCATCTTGCTCCATTTGTAAAGCCACTTTACGTTTTCCGTGAGCTCCATAAGGTATATATGTATTATTCAATTCAATATTGAGTTGTAAAATAACATCATCGTAAGGCGAGGCGATATGTACGGTCTCTACATTGTGGTTAATCGCCATATAATCTCCATAAGTAAGCAAAGCCCCATCCTTCCAGTATGAGGAGATCCCGTGTTTGTAATCACCGCAAAAAATTGTATTGATCACGACATTTTTCTCTTTGGCGTTCAGAGATGCATCTTTATAGTGAACGTCTCCTTGGGTGAAAGGCTCGTTACCCGCAATGAAGATCATTTTTAAATCGTCTGCATCGTTCCCCCAATCCAACTGCTCCAACGAAGCCTGTATTACCGTGCCACAATATTCACTACCGCCGTTGGTAGTAAGAGAGAACAATTCTTTTGAAACATCATCGAGGTCTTCTGTGAAACCTAGAATCTTTCGTATATAACCTTCCCGTGCATTCAGATTGTCATTGCCATATTCGTATAAAGCAATTTGAAGAGAAGGTCGCTCATTGCGACATTTTGCATAAGAAAGTTCATTTACGATCTCCCATAACTGCGCTTTAGCTTGATCAATCAATCCATCCATGCTATTGCTTGTATCTAGCAACAAAGCCACTTTTATATAGTGTTCTTTTGCAATGGAATTGTGATGAGTCTTTGTAGTTTCATTAAAACCAATACGCTTGGGCGTATCTGCCTTACAAGATAGAATGCTTGTAGATGCTAGAATGAATGTAAAAAGATATATCGTTTTCATAGGGTTTTAGATTATATTTATAGAGTAAACATAATACCAAGATATTTGCTGTAAAATATGAACTGAGGGAACGTGCCATCTCAGTTAGTCAATAGCAATCGTTCTTTAGGGAAGCTTGTTTTTTACCTGTAAAGAGGTCGTAAATGCGTCTATACTGGTTTTTAGGATCGAACTAAAGTATGTATGTTTACGGTGAAAAACGACACATGTACAGAGCTTTCTTATTTTTTCTCATTCTGCTGTTTTCAGTATTAACTGTAGTTCAAGGGCAGACAATGCGCAAGCAACAAGGAACGTTTACGCTCTCGGGGAAGGTACTTGAAGAGGAAAATGACCTACCCATCTCAAAAGTAAACGTCGAGATCCAAGGGGGTAAATATACTACAACCAATGAGCGAGGTGAGTTTACGATCACCGCTAGTATAGGAGACGAACTTATTATTAAAAGTGACGATTTTGAAACCGTTTACCACACCATACGCGACAAACAACAAGTGGTAGTAAAGGTAAAGAAAGCCGGAAGCGAAGCCCTGACGGTACAGTCTACTTCCAAGGCTGCTTCCCGAGATCTTTTTAAGCAGTATATTGATTCCTCTAATTTTTTTCTGAAAAAGAATGCTAAAAAAAGCATTGAGTACGTGACAAGAGCCTTAGAATCTGTGCGGTCTAAGAAAGCTACAGATGCTCAAAATGCCATCGCGTTCCTAACTTTAGGAAATATAAACTCCTATTGGGGGCAGTACGATCTTGCTGTAGACAATTACAAAACCAGTATTTCTTTCAACCCGGCGCAGAACACCCGTATCAAATTAGCTTCTGCCTATATGGATAATAAGAATTACCAAGAAAGTATTGCGTCCTATAAAGATTTACTAGAAGAGTCACTGTCCAATTATCAACGCGTTGAAGTATATGAAGGATTAGGGGATACGTATAAGGCGATTAATGATCCCGTTAAGAGTGTATTTAATTATCAGAAGGCCCTTGATATTGCCAACGCACACAGCATCACACCTAAGATAACCGACCTTAATTCTAAGATAGGAGAGGCTTATGCGCAGGGTGGAGCCGTGCAAGAAGCTGAAGAATATTTCGATAACTCACTAAGTCTTGCCAAGAAAGAAAATAAAAAAAGAGCCGTTGCAGAGAAGAACAAAGTGGCCGATTTCTACAATCAGAATCGCAATTATGACAAGGAGATTAAACTGCGAGAAGAAGCTTTGAACGAGATCCAATCTTTGGATGCAGATGATACGGAAGAAGACCTGTCAAGTCCCTTAACCCCGCAACGTCAAAATTACAAGATCGCCAATGCGTATGTAGGCCAGGAAAGATACAAGGAAGCAATCCCTTATCTGCAGCGTAGTATTACTGAAGCAGATAAGAAAGAAGACCTGCTCGTACAAAAGGATGCAACCCGAAAACTATCGGAGATCTATCGCGATATTGGCGATTTTGGCAAAGCGGCAGAGACGTACGAACAGTATGTAGAGGTTGTGGATGAACTCTATGTAAAGAAAGAACAGGAGATCTCCCAAGCAGCCCGCTTTAACAGAGAGATCGCTTTGAGACAGAATAGGATCATTAGCTTGGAGAATGAACGCAAGCTCAACGAAAGCCGCTATCAATTGGCTTTTGAGAATCAAGAACTCATTCAAAAGAACAATCGAGTGCAGCAGTGGGTAATAGGTTCATTGGTCCTTATTGCCTTATTGCTTTTACTAATCGCTTACACGCAGTACAAAAGCGTAAAACAGCAAAAATATGCGAATAATCTTTTGGCATTAAAATCATTGCGAACCCAAATGAATCCGCATTTTATTTTTAACGCACTCAATTCAGTAAATAGTTTTATTGCCAGTAACGATGAGCGGGCAGCCAATACCTATTTAAGTGATTTTTCTCAATTAATGCGTTCTGTTTTGGAGAACAGTGAGGAGGATTTTATTCCTTTGGCCAAAGAGATCGAGCTACTTGAATTATATGTACAATTGGAACACATGCGTTTTAAGAATAAATTTGATTACTCCATCACGGTGGATGAAACGCTACAACTTAGTGAGTTTGTTATTCCTCCTATGTTATTGCAACCCTATGTAGAAAATGCCGTTTGGCATGGGCTTCGATATAAAGAAGAAAAAGGACTATTAGAAATACATTTTGAACAAATCGATCCCGAAACAGTTTCAATAACCATTAGCGACGATGGTATTGGCCGAAAAAAATCGAAAGAGCTGAAGACCGAGCATCAAAAGAAGCAAAACTCTAAAGGCATGGGCAATATTCAAAAAAGAATTGCAATCTTAAACGAAATGTATAAAGACAAGGTGGATGTTTCCGTCGAGAATATTTTTGAAAATGAAGCAGGTACACGCGTGGTTCTAATTTTAAAGAAAGACTAATGAAGTTAAAGGCCATTATTGTTGAGGACGAAGAGAACAGCAGGGAGATCTTAAAGAACTACTTGGCTAAGTATTGCCCCAATGTTTCACTACTAGGAGAAGCTGCCAATGTTGAAGAAGCGCTACTACTTATTCGAAATAATCCTTTGGATCTGGTGTTCTTGGATGTAGAGATGCCTTATGGCAACGCTTTCGATCTCTTGGATAAGGTTGGGGATCGTCAGTTCGAGACGGTATTTGTTACTGCTTATAATCACTATGCTATTGATGCACTCAACGCACACGCCTCGTATTACCTCTTAAAGCCTATCTCGATCGATAAATTAATTGAAGCTGTGGACTATGTTTCAGAAATAAAAGAAAAGGAAAACAGACTTGCGCATACAGTGCTGCAACCAAACCATCGTCATGTTACAGGAAAGATCACTATTCCCATACAAAATGGTTTTGAAGTTTTACAGGTAGCAGATATCATTTACTGTCAGGCCGATGATAATTATACTAATATCTTTTTAAAGGACAGTAAGAAATTGGTGAGTAAGACCCTAAAATATTTTGAAGATCTCTTACAGGACAATGGTTTTGCTCGCGTGCATAAATCGTATTTAGTGAACGTAAATGCAGTTACCGAATACAATAAGGGTAAAGGGGGAAGCGTCGTGTTGAGCAACGGAAAACAAATTATGGTAAGCCCTTCCAGAAAAAAAGAACTGTTGTCGTATTTTGAATAAAAAAAGAACAAATGATTATTAAAGCTGTCAATGGGAAATACCCGGAGATTCCGGACGATTGTTATGTTGCAGAGAATGCTACCATAGTGGGCGAAGTTACTATGGGCAGACTTTGCAGTGTTTGGTTCAATGCTGTAATAAGGGGAGACGTTCATTTCATTAAAATGGGCGATAAGGTCAACGTACAAGACGGGGCCGTAATTCATGCCACTTATAAAACCTCTCCAACGACCATTGGGAACAATGTATCTATTGGCCACAACGCTATAGTACACGGGTGTACGGTGCAGGACAATGTTTTAATAGGCATGGGTAGTATTGTAATGGATGACTGTGTGATAGAAAGTAACTCCATTATCGCAGCGGGCGCTGTAGTGACCAAGAATACTGTGGTAACATCGGGAAGTATCTATGCGGGCATTCCGGCGAAGAAGGTCAAGTGTATTTCTAAGGAATTGCTGCACGGGGAGATCCATCGAATTGCCGAGAATTATGTATTCTACTCGGGTTGGTTCAAGAGTTAAAAGTCTTTTTCTTCTACGGAAATGATTTCCGCATACGCACGAAGTAAAAATTGCAAGGTATCTTTTGAAGCGTTCGTAAAGAACTGAAGCTTTGGAACGTTGGTTTCCTCATTGCTAAGATTATGCGATTTTAAAAGCTTTCTTGTTTGTCGCGCCACAGCTTCTCCCGAATCGATGATCTTAATATGAGGCGGTACGATCTTCTTTAATTGCGGGATGATATAGGGATAATGACTACAGCCAAGAACAATATAATCTACGTTGGCAGCCAGCATTGGCGCCGTGTGCTTTTGAAGCAGGGAATACATTTCGGGACTATCGAGTTGACCCGCTTCAATAAGAGGGACAAGACCTTCTCCTACAATCTCTATTACTGAAATATCCTTTGTAAACGCGTGTGATGTTTGGTGAAACAATGCACTGCTAAGCGTTCCTTTGGTAGCTAGAATTCCGATGCTTTTGGATTGTGTTTGGAGTGCTGCAGGTTTTATAGCCGGTTCGATGCCAATAATGGGGAGATCGTAATTCTTCCGAAGCAAATCAATAGCATTTGTTGTTGCCGTGTTACATGCAACCACGATCATTTTACATCCTAGAGCAATAAGTGCTTCTGTATTCTTAATGCTAAGGGTGCGTATTTCGTTGGCAGATTTTTGTCCGTATGGGGCATTTTTACTATCTGCCAAATAAATGGTATGCTCATTAGGCAATAAGGCATGGATTTCCTTCCAGATAGAAGTGCCTCCTACGCCGGAGTCGAAAATACCAATGGGTTGTGCCTGTTTCATGACCATAAAAATAAAAACTGCTCTCTATAAAGAGAGCAGTTTTTATTTATTTTTTCTGAATAAAATGGAATTAGATTCCTAATTCTTTTTTTACATCCGGAAGTAAGTCATATCCGTCTGCCAAGATCACACCGTTTCCGGTAGCAGAATCCAATACATATTGATATCCTTTAGCTCTGGCAACTTTTTGGATCGCTGCACGTGCTTTCTCCAAAAGTGGCTGGAAGATATCGATCTCTTTTTGCTGCAAGTCTTTCAAAGCTTGTTGTCTGTAAGATCCAATGTTGTTCTGCATTCCTTGTACTTCTTGTACGCGTTTTGCATTCTCCTCGTCGGTTTTGCTTTCAGCTTCCCCTTCGTACAATTTGATCTTAGTGTCAAGTTCTTTCGCCATGGCTTTGATCTCTGTATCGTAGGTCTTTTGAAGCTTTTCAAGCTGACTTTGTGCTGCTTTCATTTCTGGCATGATCTCTACCAAAGCCTGAGTATCGATATGAGCCACTTTAGACTGTGCATTCACAAAACTTGTAGCTCCTATAAAAAGTACTACTGCAACTGCAAATAATTTAAATTTCTTCATTGTAATTGTATTAAAAATTAAGTGTTATAACTATTAGGGTTTATACTATTTTTGAATATTATCGTCCGCCACCGTCACCGTCCTCTTCACCATCTCCGGCTCCCGGGGGATTATTTCTATTTTGTCTTGCTTCTAAGATTGAGTCTTGGCGTCTTTTACGCTCATCCAACAAACGTTGTCTTCTCGTTTCAAATTCTAATTTCTTCGCTTCACGAATCGAATCACGTACACGCTTACGCTCTTCCATGATCTTTTCACGTTCGTCTTTTTTAGCTTCAATAGCTTCTTCACGCTCGGTCACAGCTGCATCTTCTTCCATGGAAAGATCGTCCCGTGCTTCAATTTCTCGCTTTTCTTTCTTATTAACAGCTTCGGTTCGTTTGGCAGCTCTGTTAATGCTTCGTAATACCTGATCGCTAATGTCATTTCGCTCTGCTGCAAAAAGCATTACCACATCGGCAGATTTATCAAAGATGAAATCGAATTTCTTAGCTTCAGCAATTTCCTGAACAATATTGAAAACCTGATCTTGTATAGGCTGTACCAATTGGCGACGTTGTATCATTAGGTCTCCGTTCGGCCCGAAGCGATCCTGTTGATATTTCAACATCTCGTCCTCCTCGATCTTAATCTCTTCTTCTCTTTCTTCGACCAATTCCTTTGTAAGCAAAACACGTTCGTTACTTAAATTAAGCTTCATTTGGTCTATAGCCTTTTGCTTCTTCTCAATATCCTGTTTCCATCGTTGTACCTTTCCTTCTAATTGCGTGGAAGCTTCGGTGTATTCAGGAACATTTTCCAAGATATATTCCATATCAATATATCCAATACGAACACCTCTCTGTGCTTGAGCAGTAAAGCTTATGCATAACATGACAAGTGCGAAAAAAAGTAACTGTTTCGTTTTCATAATTGCTGGTTGTTGTTTAAGAAAATATCGTGCCAAAGTTAAAATTGTTGTCCAATGATAAAATGTGTTTCCCATCCGTTTTTCTCGTTTCCACCAAGAATAGGATCGAATCCATATCCAAAATCTATCCCCAATAATCCAAATGCAGGCATAAATATACGTAATCCTACGCCAGCAGAACGCTTAATACTGAACGGATTATAGTTTCTAAACCCATCGTAAGAGGCTCCCCCTTCTACGAAACCAAGCACATATATGGATGCGAGCTGTTTTAAAGTAACGGGATACCTTACTTCTAACGAAAATTTATTGAAAATGGTATTTCCGTCTGTATCGGATAGTGATTGATTCGGATATCCACGCAACTGGATGACTTCTCGACCGTCCAAACTAAAAGCACCAAGCCCATCTCCTCCTACAAAGAATCGTTCGAAAGGAGGAACGCCTCGATCACCATTGTAGGCTCCTAAGAACCCAAATTCGGTGGCAGTACGAACGACCAAATCTCCGGTTAGCTTAGTGTACCACGTCCCCCTGAATTTCACCTTATAATATTCCAAAAATTTGAAACGCTCTTGGTCGATCTCTGCAATACGCGCTCTTGCATCTACAAAATCCACATCGGTAGAAGGAACTGCGTTAAGCACTCTCCGCTCGTCGGACAAGGCATCGTAATCCACTCCATTAAAAGCGGAATAAGGAGGGGTTAGTTTTGCAGTAATGCTAAACTCAGATCCGGATTTTGGATAAATTGGGTTTGTAGCGGTATTGTTTCGGCTTAACCCTATGGTGTATGCTAAGTTGTTTGAGAATCCATCACCAAAGGTAAAGAGCCCGGTATTGTAGTTTTTAAGGTTATAGTGCTGAAAACTCACGGCTTGAGACAGTGTGAAGTAATCGTCCGGCCACTGCAATCGTTTTGCAATACCCACAGAACCTCCTGTAATTAAGAAGCGTCGATCTCTGTCTGCCTCACGATTTACAAAATCGTAAAAGTACTGTACGGTATGTGAGAAGGAGGTACTCAATTGTACGGGTTTCTTTCCACCCAACCAAGGCTCGACCAAGGAAAGACTATAAGTTTGGTAGAAACTACTCGCCTGTGCCCTAAGAGAAAGCTTTTGTCCGTCCCCCATAGGGAGCGGTTTATAGGCTTCCCCATTAAAAATGTTTCGAAGTGAGAAGTTGTTGAATGAAAGCCCCAATGTTCCTACGAAGCCCCCACCGCCATATCCTCCTTGAAGCTCGATCTGGCTGGCCCCTTTTTCAACTACCGAATATTCCATATCCAAGGTTCCGTTGTTTGGATCCACATTCTTGAAATTAGGCCCGATCTGTTCAGGATCGAAATAGCCTAATTGTCCTAGTTCACGTATAGTTCGTACCACATTTCGCTTGCTATAGATTTGACCGGGTCGGGTTCGTAGTTCACGATAGATAACGTGGTCATTGGTTTTATCATTCCCCACAACAGTTACATGGTCGAAATACGCTAACTTCCCTTCTATAATTCGAATTTCGAAATCTATCGTATCGTTACGCACTGCGACTTCAACAGGATTGATACGCGAAAACAAGTACCCATTATTTTGATAGAGGTTGGTTAGATCGTTTGCTTCAGGATTTGTGGCATCTTCTATTCGCTCTTGGAGTAAAACCCCATTATAGGTCTCACCTTTCTTTATACCTAATACCTGTCGCAAAATATTGTCGGTATAGACGCTATTACCTATAAAGCGAATATCACCGAAATAATATTTTTTACCTTCTTCAATATCGAGATTCAAGGCTATGGTCTTGTCATCTTTTACAATAAGCGTATCATCAAGAATACGAGCATCGCGATAGCCATTGGATTTGTATTTTGTAATTATGGCTTCCTTATCTTCCTCAAAGCCTTCTTCACTAAATTTCGATCGCTTGTAAAAACGCAACAAATTCTTGCGTTTTACATTCTTCATGGCAGCACGCAATTTTTTGTCGGATAACTCTTCGTTACCGTCAAATGTTATGGATGCAACTTTAACCCGTTCTCCCTTATCAACTCGAATGAGCATGTTCTTACCGTCCTCTGCGCCGGTAGAGTCGATGTTAGGGGTTGTAGAGATGACTACTTGAGTGTTTAGATATCCGTCTTTTTTAAACCGGTTGACAATGTTGTTCTTGGTAGTGGTAAGTAAATTTTTTGTGATCTTGGTTCCGGGCTTTAGATCATTATCCTTTAAGATCTCTTTTGTCTTTCCTTTTCGAAGGCCTTCTATGGTTGCTTCGTTCAATTTAGGAAGTTCTACAATATACAGTTCAAGATCCACAAGATCGCCTTCCAACTTCGTTACGTAAAATGCAATGTCGCTGAACAGGTTCTGTTCCCAAAGTTTCTTAGTGACAGAACTTAACTTTTCTCCGGGAATAAATAATCGATCGCCTTCTTTTAGACCTGTAAAAGCAATTACGGTTTGTTCGTTGAAACTTTGTTCGCCCGTAACTTCAATTTTATTAATGGTATACTTTCTACCACTGTCCAACTCTTTTTGTTGGGCCGTAAGATTAAAAACCGAAAGTATTGTAAATACGCAAATACAATAACACTTTTTGTAACTAAATAATCGTGGACTCTTACGTAAGCTGTTCACTTGTTTTTCCAAATCTTCGTTCTCTGTTTTGATAATTTATGATTGCTTCAAAAAGATGGTTTTTTGTGTAATCGGGCCAAAGTGTTTCGGTAAAATACAATTCGGCATAAGCGATTTGCCATAATAGGAAATTACTGATACGCTGCTCACCGCTAGTGCGTATCAATAAATCCACGTCTGGTAAATTTCGCGTGTAAAGATGATTATTAATTACCGCTTCATCAATATTCGACGGCGAAATTAGGTTATTTTTAACTTTAAGGCTAATCTCTTTAATAGTTTTTGTAATTTCTTCTCTGGAACCGTAACTCAACGCCAAAGTAAGGGTCATTTTGGTGTTCTTTTCGGTCTTCTTTATCACATCTAGCAATTCTTTGTGGGCTTTTTTAGGCAGGGCCTCTAAGTTCCCTATTGCGTTCAATTTAATATCGTTGTCCTGAAGCGTCTTGATTTCTTTTTTCAAGGACGAAACCAACAACTTCATTAGGAGTTCTACCTCCATTTTTGGACGATTCCAGTTCTCTGTAGAAAATGCGTATAGCGTTAAATAAGGAATACCAATTTCTCCACAGCCTTCTACAATTTCACGAACGGCCTTGGAGCCTTTTTCATGACCAACCGTACGGAACAATCCCTTTTGTTTTGCCCAGCGACCATTGCCGTCCATGATCACTGCCAAGTGACGGGGTAACTTGCTCTTGTCGATTTGATCTTGTAGTTTCATTTCATCTTAAAAATTACAATAGCATGGTTTACGTCCAAACGTAAACGTTAAGGTCATGCCTGTAAAAACGTACCAGTCATCGCTGTTGGTGTTCCCAAATGTAAGGTTTTCTTCGTCGGCCAACCCTTTAATGGGGTTGCTTCCGTCCAGATCATCGGTAAAGGTGTAACGCGCTCCTATTTCAAAACCCAGAACCATTTTAGTACCCAGTGTGGTCTTAAAGCCTACCACCATTGGAATTGCGACTGTTCCTGCCGTATCGTATTTAACGATAACATCATCATTGCGCTTGTACAACGCATTGTACCCAAAATAGGTAAGCCCTGTATACAAATAGGGTGTAGAGACGGGTTTTCCGCTATACATGTTAAAATCCCAAAAGGTATATTCAATACCCAAAGAGGCTTCTGTGATGGTGTTTTCAAAAGAATAGCCGCGTTGCTGACGTCTGGTTTCGTTAGATTCTGCATCATCTCCCTTAATATTAGCTACCAAAATAGAAGCTCGAAATGCGTGTCTGGCACTGCGATTCCATTTAAAAATACCCCCAAATGCAAACGAATTTGGATTTATATAATTGGTCTTACCCACATCACCTATATAGTTTGACCCACCTAGCATTCCTCCTACCTCGTAGGTTTGCGAATGGCCTATAAATGTGGCGATCATAAAAAAAATGAGGGCTGCGAAATACTTCATATACCTTAAAAGTTTGCAAATATAGTAATAAACTTTGGGTCACCGCATTCGAAGCGGATTTGTCTCTGTTGATAAACAAATTTTAAGGTATTTTATTGTTTAGTTGCGTTTGTCTTCTCCCCACAATAATTTCTTCCGAAGTGTTTTTATAAAACTTTCTTCATTAAGCTCAACCATTTTTATAGTGAAGGGTGCCCTTTTAATGATCATGGTAGTTTCATTCTCTAAAGTAGCGATACGAGAATCTAATGAAACAAGATACGACTTTTCCCTTCCTGAAACTTTCAGCGAAATAATCGTATCATCCGAAACGACCAAGGGACGTGCGTTGAGGTTATGCGGAGCGATAGGGGTGATCACTAAGCTATTGGTGCTTGGCTCTATGACGGGACCTCCGCAACTTAAGGAATATCCCGTGGAGCCGGTGGGCGTTGCGACAATAAGACCGTCACTCCAATAAGAAGTTAGGTACTTATCATTGATGTACGTCTCCACCTTGATCATGGAGGTTGTATTCTTTCGGTTTACTGCCACTTCATTGAGGGCAAAGTTCAACGGCATGATCTCCTCGTTGTGGGGATCGGTGGTAATAGTGAGTAAACTTCGTTCTGATAGGGTATACTTTCCGTCCAAAATTAAGCTAATGCTGTCTGTGATTTCTTCCTTCTGAAGTGTTGCCAAGAACCCAAGACGTCCGGTGTTGATCCCAACGATGGGAATACCGAGATCCCCTATATAGGTAACCGATTTTAAGATGGTTCCATCACCCCCAATGCTAAAAAAAAGATCGTACGAAGCATCTAGTGAAGTAAAGGTCTCAAATCCCGAAAAGTTCTTGGTAATGTCTTGATGTTCATTAATAATATCTAGAAAATTAGATTCGATTACAATGGTTACCTGCTTTTTTTGCAATGCATCCAAGATCAACTGGATGTAGGTCTCAGAGTTTTTATGATAGAATTGACCGTAAATACCTATTTTCATATCATTACATGTTTAGGTATTTATTAAGGTAATCCGATCGTTCTTTTAGATCTTCGAGAAAAGCATCCTCGTCATGACTGGAAACCACTTCATAATTGTATCTTCGAAAGGTCTGGACAATGGAATTCATTCCTGTATGTCCAATTTTAATGGTAACCTGTACCATTTCGTTCTCCATTTTTGATACAAATGCACCTAAGATTTTTGTGTCGTTGGATTCCACGATCTGGCAGATCTCACTAAACGAATAATCTCGTATGCCCTTTTCTACTACTATTATGCCTCCGGCTTCATTTAAAAAAGGCGTGTCATTAAACAGATTGAGGATATCTCCTAGCTCGTAATACCCTAAATATTCATTGTTCTTTCCTAATACAGGCATAATATTGCTGTTATGCAAGGCAAACGCTTCCAGAATATCCAACCAATTGGTATTGTCACGAACGTAGAATCCCTCAACTGCATAAGCATATTCATGTATAGATTTTGTGCCGTCAAAACAGTGGGCGTCGGTTTCACTTAAGCACCCCAAATACGTGCCGTCACGCGCTACCGGAATATGGGTATATGTAAGCTGATTGAAGGCAAGCTGAACCTCCTTAATTTCTGAAGTAATGGAAAAAGGCTGAATATCGTTAATAATGTAATTTCGTGTGTCCAATGGCAAATTTTTATGCAAATTACTTAAAATATAGACGCAAAACCGAGCCTCAACTTTGTATTTTTGTGTGATCAAAGCTGAAACATGACGAAATTAAGTGTAAACATTAATAAAATTGCCACCCTTCGCAACTCCCGTGGAGGGAATGTGCCTAATGTGATTCAGGTGGCTAAGGATGTGCAGAAATTTGGCGCACAAGGGGTTACCATCCATCCAAGGCCAGACGAGCGGCACATTCGGTATCAAGATGCTTACGACCTGAAACCTGTGGTCACTACCGAATACAACATTGAGGGAAATCCTATCGATTCATTTTTGGAAATGGTATTGGAGATCCAACCCACACAAGTCACCCTTGTACCCGATGCGGTGGATGCTATTACGTCCAATGCGGGGTGGGATACTATTACGCATAAAGACTTTCTTGTCGAGATCATTTCAGAATGTAAAAGAAACAATATCCGGACCTCCATTTTTGTAGATCCGGAATTAAAAATGGTAGAAGGGGCTTTTCATACAGGCACCGATCGTATCGAATTGTACACCGAAGAATTTGCGAAACAATATGCACTTGGAAATAAACAAGCGGTCCGCCCCTACGTGGATTGTGCCGTTTTAGCGCATCAATTAGGGATAGGTGTAAATGCCGGGCATGACCTGTCATTGGATAATATTCGGTATTTTAAAGAACAAGTGCCACATCTTCTAGAGGTTTCCATTGGGCATGCGTTAATTTGTGAAGCGCTCTACGAGGGGCTGGAAAGTGTAATTGCGACATACCTTCAAAAATTAAGGTAAATGGGGTTATATTCACACATAGTAGGCACAGGAACTCCCTTGGTGATTTTACACGGTTTTTTAGGCAGTGGTGACAATTGGAAGACATTAGGTACTCAATTTTCAGAAGCTGGCTTTGAAGTACATCTCGTGGACCAGCGCAATCATGGTCGTAGTTTTCATGACCCTGCATTCTCCTACGAGCTTATGGCCAAAGACCTCAAACAATACTGCGAGGAACACCAGCTTGATGAGATCATCTTATTGGGACATTCCATGGGAGGGAAGACTGCGATGCATTTTGCAACCGCCTATCCCGAAAAAGTGCGAAAGTTGATTGTGGCAGACATCGCTCCCAAAGCCTATCCGCAACACCATCAGGATATTTTAAAAGCATTGAGCAGTTTGGATTTTTCTGAAATTAAGTCGCGAGGAGAAGCAGAGGACGTGCTTTCAGTATATATAAAAGATGCAGGAACACGGCAGTTCTTATTGAAGAATCTCTATTGGAAGGAGAAAGGACAATTGGCGTTGCGTATGAATTTGCCTGTCCTTACAAAAGAGATTGACGAAGTTGGAAAAGCTTTGGAGGAATCGGCAATCTTTTCTAAGGACACGCTATTCTTAAAGGGCGAGAATTCTGGTTATATCGAACAACTTGACGAAATTGAAATAAAGAAACATTTTCCGAAGGCCGTTATTGAGAGTGTAAAAAACGCAGGACATTGGCTGCACGCCGAAAATCCTTCGGAATTTTATAAAAAAGTGATAGATTTTTTATAACATTGCAATGAGAGTTTTATTATGTATGCATAATATTCTATAAAAGCCCGTTAATATTGCGTAATTTTAAAACCATCCATAAAACCAAAACTTTAATCTAACTTAAATATTATGAAGAAAGTAGTACTACTTGCTGTTTTTGTACTAGGAACAGCAATAACGTATGCCGGAGGATACCGTGTGAGTTTGCAGGGACAAAAATCCTTGGCTATGGGACATACAGGTGTCGCTGTTATCAATAGCAGTGAACTTGTGTTTTTCAACCCTGCAGGGTTGGTCCACCTAGAGAACAAATTGAATATTTCTGCCGGGGTAAGCGGCGTGTTCTCGAATGTAGCTTATCAGAACGAAATGACCGGTGAATCTGCTGTGACCGACAGTCCAACAGGAACTCCGCTTTATTTATATGCATCCTATCAGGCCAATGATTGGTTGGCTTTTGGTATAGGAGTGTATACCCCTTTTGGAAGTACCGTATCGTATGAAGATGATTGGGCAGGATCGCACTTGGTAAACAACATCGACTTGCAGGCGATCTTTATTCAGCCAACCATTTCATTCAAGATAGGGGATTACCTAAGTATTGGTGGAGGTCCTATTTATGTAACCGGTTCGGTGAACTTTAACCGTAACCTGAACAGAACGCTTACTGATTTGGACGGAAACAGAGCCGAGGTGACCATTGATGCTTCGGGAATTAGCAACTGGGGATGGACCGCAGGAGCTATGTTCAAACTAAGCGAAGACCTAACCTTGGGGGCAAACTACCGTTCTCAAATAAAACTGAATGCCGAAGGCGGTGAAGCAGATTTCGAGAACATACCTAACTCGCCACTAACTCCGTTTCAAGACACTACCTTCGATGCTACCTTGCCATTGCCTGCAGAAATGACAGTAGGAATCTCCTACGAGTTTTGTGATAAGTGGTTGTTTGCATTCGATTTTAACAGAGCTTTTTGGGATGTATACGAGTCGTTGGACATTGATTTTGCGAATGAAAATGTTCCGGATTCTCGCAACCTAAGAAATTACAAGAATGCGTCAACCTATCGTTTCGGACTTCAATACGAGGCTACCGATATGTTCACTTTGCGTGCAGGGTACTATTTTGATGAGTCACCGGTACGTGAAGGGTACTTTGCTCCCGAAACACCACGTAACGATAGCAACGGGTATACTGCCGGACTTACGTTTAACGTAGGTGACAGCTTCCAAGTAGATGCTTCTTTCTTGTACCTTCATTTCAAAGAAGTGGATGCTTCATACGACTTCTATTTTGAAAATGGACAGGCAGCTCCCTTTAGCGGGCGCTATAAATCCAATGCGTTTATTCCGGGATTGGGTGTAACGTATAAAATGTAATTGAAAAAATTCAGAAAAGATGAAAAACACACTAAAAATATGTATTGGCTTACTTGCTATCGGGTTTGTAAGCTGTGAGCCAGAGTTCGATACTCCGGTTGATTCAGAAGGATTTTACAGTAGCGGTAGCGCGAATCTTTCAAACTATGTAGCAGTAGGAAACTCTTTAACTGCGGGGTACGCAGATGGAGCGCTGTATATTACAGGACAGGAGAATTCGTATCCAAATATCATGGCCCAGCAATTTGCGTTAGCCGGTGGGGGTGATTTTACTCAGCCGCTTATGTCAGATAATTTGGGTGGACTATTGTTAAGCGGAAACCAAATTCAGCCAAATCGCTTGGTGCTGTCCGTTGACGCAAATGGAAACCCGGGACCTGTAGTTTTGGACGGAACTCCCACTACAGAGGTAACCACGAGTGCCACAGGACCATTTAACAATATGGGGGTGCCTGGAGCGAAGAGTTTTCATTTGAATGCCCAAGGGTATGGAAACCCTGCAGGGATAGCATCGGGAGCTGCCAACCCGTATTATGCACGTTTTGCCACTAGCGCAAATGCAAGCGTGATAGGTGATGCGGCATCGCTCAACCCAACATTCTTTACGCTTTGGATAGGAAATAACGATATCTTGAGTTATGCTACCTCCGGAGGTTCGGGAATAGACCAAACAGGAAATCTTGATCCTACTACCTATGGCAGTCAAGATATTACAGACCCTAATGTATTTGCTGCTTCCTATAGTGCACAAGTAGATGCATTAATGGCTTCAAGCACAGGAGGCGTATTGGTCAATATTCCGGATGTAACATCTATTCCTTATTTTACCACTGTTCCTGTGCGGGCCATTCCTTTGGATGCCGCCACTGCCGGAGCTGTAAATGCACAATTTGGCTTGTATAATACTGCAGTACTTCCCGGATTGGTTGGTGCCGGAGTAATCACTGCTGAAGAAGCGGCATTGCGACAAATAAACTTTGTAGCGGGAGTAAACTATCCTATCATCATGGATGATGACCTTACCGATATAAGTGGAATTTTACAAGGACCACCTTTTAACCTAGACCCTGCTACCGCAGGATTGTTAGGTCAATTACGCCAAGCAAACGACAACGACCTGGTTGTACTTCCTGCATCTTCTGTGTTGGGAACTACACCCGATCCTAACAATCCTTTAGGCGTAATAGGCGTATCCATCCCACTGGGAGATCAATTTGTATTAACTGCAGTGGAGCAAGGACGTGTTTCTGCGGCTTCTACCGCGTACAATGCTGTTATCGAAGGGCTGGCAAATGCAAATGATCTGGCTTTTGTAGATGCCAGAGCTGCCCTTGCGCAAGTAGCGGCAACCGGAGTTGCTTACGATGCAGGTGTCCTAACATCCACCTATGTAACAGGAGGCGCCTTTTCTTTGGACGGAGTGCACCCTACTCCAAGAGGGTACGCTTATACAGCCAATTTGATGATCAACGCGATCAATAGAAAGTATGGAGCGACCATTCCTCAAGTGAACATAGGAAACTATGGAACAGTAACGGTAACAAATAATTAAGTGTACCACATAAGATTTGTTAAAACCACCCAAATTTAGGGTGGTTTTTTTATCTTTATAAAAAAGGAATCATGAAATTTATACTACGACTTTTACTAACGGCGGTAGCTGTGGTTATATTGGCTTATGTGTTACCAGGTGTGGCAGTAGATGGTTTTATCTCTGCCATAATTGTCGCCGTAGTATTGGCGCTTTTGCGATTTATCGTCAAACCTATATTGGTGATTCTTACCCTTCCCGTCACGATCTTAACCCTTGGTCTTTTCCTTTTAATTATCAATGCACTTATTATATTGATGGCCGATTATTTTGTAGCTGGTTTCGCCGTGTCTTCTATATGGTGGGCGCTCTTGTTCAGTCTGCTTCTCTCATTCTTACAGTCTATCTTATTCTCAATGCTCGATGCGGAAAAATAAGCTGCTGTTTTACAGTCGTTAAAAGCTTGTTGCATTTCATTAAATATCGTACTTTTGCACCCGCCTTCAAAAGAAGGATGCAAGAGACGTTATACGGAACATATTTTCAGAAAAATGAATATTACAAAAAAAGAGATTGATAGCCTAAATGCGGTAGTAACCGTAGAAATAGCGAAAGAGGATTATTCGGCAAAAGTCCACAAAGTGTTGGATAACTATCGAAAGAATGCCAATATTCCGGGATTTAGAAAAGGACACGTTCCTATGGGTATGGTAAAAAAACAATACGGTACTGCTGTCTTGGTGGAAGAAGTGAACAAGATCCTTCAAGATTCTTTGCATAAATTCCTTACGGAAGAGAAACTCGACGTGTTAGGTAATCCGCTTCCTAAGAATGAGGCTGAGATCGATTGGACCTCCGACGATTTTACCTTTCAATTTGACCTAGGTCTTGCTCCGGAATTTGATGTTGATGTAACTAAAAAAGCTATTACTAGCTATAAGGTGATTGCAGACGAGGCATTTTTGAACAACCAAGTAAAAACTATTCGTAAACAATACGGAAAATTGGTCTCGAAAGATACTGTTGCTAAAGGAGACGAAATTACAGGGTCTTTTAAAAATGCTGAAAAAGGCATCGACAAAAGAATAACGTTGGAATTGGATCATATCGCAGGGAAAACACAGGCAAAAGCGTTGTTGGGAGCTAAAGTTGGTGATGAGGTGGTATTGAAGACTAAGGGGATGTTCGCAGACGACCATGACAATCAGAAATATTTTGGGGTATCACACGACGAGGCTCATGGTCTTGACGTTGAGGTTTCTTTTAATATAGAAGAAATTAACACCCGCGAGCTGGGAGAACTCAATCAAGAGCTGTTCGATAAGTTATTTGGTGAAGGGGTCGTCACTTCGGAAAAGGAATTAAAACAGAAGATAAAGGAGGATGCCGAAAAACAATTTGAGCAACAAAGTGATCAAAAATTATTGAATGATGTCGTAGAGTCACTTATCGAGCATACCAAGTTCGATCTACCGGATCAATTCTTACAGCGCTGGATCCAAGTTTCAGGAGAAAAGCCAATGACCGAAGAGGCGGCGAAAGCTGAATATGAGCGAAGTGAAAAAGGATTACGTTACCAATTGATCGAAGGAAAATTACGCGCTGAACACAATCTTCAAGTAACGTTTGATGAGTTAAAGGACTATGCAAAGAACATGATTAAAGCTCAAATGGCTCAGTTTGGACAAACAAACCCTTCAGAAGAAGAATTAGACAACATCGCGGCGCGAATTCTTTCAAATGAAGAAGAGGTAAAACGAATGAGCGAGCAATTGAATACCAATAAGTTACTTCAGTTCTTTAAGGAAAATGCAAAACTGAAGACCAAGGAAGTGACCTATGATGCGTTCATTAAAGAAGCATACGAGTAATTCAACGAGAAAATAGTTATATTTAGGCGTTGAATGGAATCATTCAACGCTTTTTTATTTCAGAAAAAGAAAAAGTATTTATGAACTACGGAAAAGAATTCGAAAAATTTGCCATAAAAGATCAAGGTATCAACAGTATGTATTACGACAAGATCGTGAGCAGCATGATGCCGGTAGGTCTAACACCTAATATCATTGAGGAACGTCAAATGAATGCTGTTGCAATGGACGTTTTTTCACGCTTAATGATGGACCGCATTATCTTCTTGGGAACAGGAATCAATGATCAAGTGGCCAATATTGTACAAGCACAATTATTATTTTTAGAAAGCACCGATGCTTCTAAGGACATTCAAATATATATTAACTCTCCCGGTGGTAGTGTGTACGCAGGATTGGGTATCTACGATACCATGCAGTTCATTAAACCCGATGTAGCTACCATTTGTACAGGCATGGCGGCCTCTATGGCAGCTGTACTGCTGTGTGCGGGAGAAAAAGGCAAACGCAGCGGTCTTACACATTCACGTGTCATGATCCACCAGCCCATGGGCGGAGCCCAAGGACAGGCAAGCGATATTGAAATCACTGCCAAGGAGATCATCGCTCTTAAAAAGGAATTGTATAATATCATTGCAAAACATACCGGACAGACCTACGAAAAGGTCTATGGAGACAGTGACCGGGATTATTGGATGAAAGCCGATAAGGCCTTGGAATATGGTATGATCGATGAAATTCTCTCTAGGGGATAATTTCAGTTTAAGAACAAGAAATAATAAATATGTCGAAAGAAGATCTAGAATGTTCGTTTTGTGGCAGGAAAAAGGCCGAAACCAATCTGTTAATTGCAGGATTGGATGCCCATATATGCGATCGCTGTATTGAGCAGGCACACGGTATTGTGGTTGAGGAAGCGTTACATTCTACTAATAGTGAGCTTAGTAAAGAGTTGATGCTTAAAAAGCCGAAACTCATCAAGGAATTTTTAGATGATTATGTTATTGGGCAGGAACACACGAAGAAAGTAATGTCTGTTGCAGTTTACAATCATTACAAACGATTGTTGCAGCCAAAGACCGATGATGATATTGAAATTCAAAAAAGTAATATTATAATAGTAGGCCAGACCGGGACCGGAAAGACACTTGTGGCGAAAACCATTGCTCGAATGCTGAACGTTCCTTTAGCAATTGTTGATGCTACCGTTCTTACCGAAGCGGGTTATGTGGGTGAAGATGTAGAAAGTATCTTAACGCGATTGCTTCAGGCAGCCGATTACAACGTAGAGAAAGCACAAAACGGGATTGTGTTTATCGATGAGATCGATAAAATAGCCCGAAAAAGTGATAATCCTTCCATCACGCGCGATGTAAGTGGAGAAGGAGTGCAGCAAGCACTCTTAAAATTACTGGAAGGAACCACCGTGAATGTTCCTCCCAAAGGAGGCAGGAAGCATCCCGACCAGAAATTTATTGAAGTGGATACCGAGAACATCCTGTTCATCGCAGGGGGTGCGTTCGACGGTATTGAGCGTCATATTTCCAAACGTTTGAACATGCAAGCGGTAGGTTTTAGTGCTTCCAAAAAGGAAGATTTCCTGCAGCGAGACAATATGCTGCGATATATTATCCCGAAGGACTTGAAGGATTTCGGCTTGATCCCGGAGATCATAGGGCGTCTTCCTGTATTGACCTATATGGATCCTTTGGATAAAGGGACTTTACGAGCGATTCTAACAGAACCTAAAAATGCCATCATCAAACAATATAAGAAGTTGTTTGAAATGGATGGGATTGATTTTGTAATCACTCAGGAAGCACTTGATTTTATTGTGGAGCAAGCTATTGAATACAAATTGGGAGCGCGAGGTCTGCGCTCTTTGTGCGAAGCGGTTCTCACCGATGCTATGTACGAACTACCCAGCACCGATGATAAAACCCTGAATGTCACCAAGGAATATGCACAGGAAAAATTAAGTAAATCAACAATAAAGAAACTAAAAGCTGTTTCGTAACGTTGACCTGATAAACCAAAAAAGCCTCTACTAAAAATAGAGGCTTTTTTTTTTTTTGGATCCCAAAAACTAAGGAATCACAATCACTGTCTTATGTTTGGTGTTCAATATTTTTTGTTGCATCAATTCCGCTTTGTCCTTTAGCGTATAGCCCGCAACCTCCATACTGTCCTTGCGCAACCCTTGTGTTGTTCCACAGGAAGAAATAACGCCACAAAACAATACGATACAACTTATGTAAATAATTCTTTTCATTAGCCCCAACTATGAAATTTTTATGGGTCAAACCTACGAAGTAAGAAAAGGACTACCAAAACTTTTAGTTGAATGCACGAGAAATTCGTTGAAGTGCATTTTTGTACCGTATAAAAAAGGAAATCTATTTTGATACAAGATGTATTATGGCGTAAGATACCTATACGGCACTGGATGTGCCCCTAAGTTGATTCAAGGACAACAACTCTTCTACGTATACCCGTGAATTTGATAAGCGCGGTACTTTGTGTTGGCCCCCTAACTTGTTTTTTTGTTTCAGCCAGTCGTAAAAGAGCCGTTCCCTGGCGCAGTGTATGGTTGGCTCCTTCAAAGTGGTATTGTTGAATCGTTTTGCTTCATAATCACTATTTACCTCTTGTAAGGATTGATCCAGAAGTCTTGAGAAATTAGTGAAATCAGATGGCGGAGTCTTAAACTCGATGATCCATTCGTGTGCTCCTTTTTCTTTTCCATTCATAAAGATAGGGGCTACTGTATAATCAACGATCTCGGTATTGGTGAGAAGTGTGGTCTTTCGAAGTGCCGCCTCGGCATTTTCAATGATCAATTCTTCTCCGAAAGCATTGATATGGTGCTTGGTGCGTCCTGTTACTTTTATTCTGAACGGATTGGTGCTGGTAAAACGTACGGTATCTCCAATCTTGTATCGCCAGAGACCTGCATTGGTGGTAATCACTATAGCATAATTTACCCCTTCTTCTACTTCACTAAGCGGAATGATTCGCTCTTCGGGAGAACCGTAGGAATCCATGGGAATAAATTCGTAGAAGATACCGTAATCGAGCATGAGCAGTAATTCTTTGTTGGCATTCCGGTCCTGAATAGCGAAGAACCCTTCCGAAGCATTATAGATCTCATAATATCGAAAGGAATCCTTAGGCAATAATTTATTGTATTGTTCAATATAGGGGTCGAAACTTACGCCGCCATGAAAATAGACCTCTAAATTTGGCCATACTTCAAAAAGATTGGCTTTTCCGGTGGTTTCCATGACATTGTTCAACAAAACCAACATCCAAGAAGGAACACCCGCCAAGCTGGTTACATTCTCATGGATGGTCTCATTCACAATAGCCTGCATTTTGACTTCCCAATCACTCATCAAGGAAACATCGTTGCTTGGAGTACTGCTAAATTCTGCCCAAAATGGCATATTATCGATTAGAATGGCAGAAAGATCCCCAAACACGGTACCATTTTCTTCGTAGAGCTCTTTGCTTCCGCCCAGTCGTAAACTCTTTCCTAAGAATAGTTGGGATTGTGGATTGTTATTGAGATACATGCATAGTAGATCCTTACTTGCTGCATAGTGACAGTTTTCAAGGGAATCACTGCTCACGGGAATGAACTTACTTTTTGCGTTTGTGGTACCACTGGACTTTGCGAACCATTTTATGGGCGTAGGCCAAAAAATATTACTTTCTCCCTTTCGAGCACGTTGTATAAGCGGCTCATTCTCTTCGTATGTGGTTACCGGTATTCTACTGGCAAACTCACGATACGTACGGATACTGTCAAAATCATATTTAGTACCAATTTCAGTATATTTCGCTTTCTGAAGTAAAGCAAACAATAGCTCATTCTGTACATCGATAGGGTATTTCAAAAAGAGCTCGATTTGATGAAATCGCTTCTTCAAAAACCAGGATGCAATAGAATTTACTATGGGTATTGGCATATATTTGGCCTATCTTTATGCAATAAAAATAACAATTTTCCTCCAATGAACTACGAAGGTGTCTTAACAAAAATGCAGACTGAAAATGGTTCTCCCATTCAGTATTATCTAGTTTTTGAGAATGATTTCCTAAATGTCAATCAGTTACTCGACAAAACAATTTCTATTAATTTTTTGAGATACCAATGTCTAAATTGTGAATTGGAAAAAAAAATATTCCGACAAGGGTTTTGTTACGACTGTTTTTACGCGATCCCGCAAGCCGCAGATTGGGTGATGCGCCCCGAATTGAGTACAGCACATCTGGACAAGGAGGATCGTGATCTGGCCTATGAAAGGAAAGTGCAATTACAGCCCCACGTGGTCTACTTGGCCAACAGCAGCTCTGTAAAAGTGGGAGTGACACGAAAAAGTCAGATACCTACTCGGTGGATTGATCAAGGGGCACATGAGGCTATCGAGATCGTTGAGGTTCCAAATCGGTATTTGGCAGGGATCACCGAAGTGGCGTTAAAAGATCATATATCCGACAAGACCAATTGGCGTACGATGCTTAAGAACGAAGTTACAGACGAGGATCTGGTAGCATGGCGTAATAAACTACGACCCTTCATTCCTGCCGAAGCCGCCGAATATTTTATTGAAAGCAATACGGAGACGAATTTGGAATTTCCCGTCTTGCAATACCCAACAAAATTAAACAGTCTAAATCTTGAAAAATCACCTTATTTTGAAGGAGTGCTCAAGGGAATCAAAGGGCAATACTTACTATTTGAGGATAACACGGTTTTCAATGTTCGCGGGAGCGAGGGGTATGTTGTGTCTATTGGTGTTCAGTAGGGTTAATTGCTTCCGTTAATAGAATCTTTTTTCTTTTTCCCTCCGCCAAAGATGCCACCCAATATATCCTTAACAACCTGAGTTGTTTCCTGAGTGGTGGTTTTCGGGGTCGTTGTACCTCCCGTTGCTGAAGAATCCTTTGGTGTAGCACCGCCGCCTACGATATCCCTTAAAATGTCAGTTCCTTTATCTTTTAGGTCTTGTTTCTGCTTTTCTATAAGTTTTTGGGTAAGTGTTTTAACGGCTGCTTCGGTGTTTAAAGAGATCTGCGGACTTGTAAACGTACCATTAAGACCTACCGGTACTGCAACGGTAGTAGTTTCGGCATCCTTGGGATCTAATTTGGCCAAGAGTTTGGCTACGTCACCACCTAAATAGCGTGCAGGAACATCTAAGGTAAGATCGTAATCGATGGTCTTGTCTAATCCATGGCTTCCTGCCGCGGTCACTTTTATTCCTTTAATATCGAAATCAAAAGGTTTTACTTGGATCTTTCCGTTATTGAATGTAAGGGCTGTGCTTAGATCGCGCAGACTTAACCGGTCCAGGTTCAGAAAGGATATTTTTTCTCCCAGCTTTGACAGTAGCGGTGCTTGTTGCGGATTCACTTCGGCAGTAATGATTTGAGCAAACGCATCCCCTACCAAGCTTGTAAGTACAGGCGTAAGGTTACTGTTTAAATTTCCGTTAAGCTTAATATTGGTGTTTAAATCACCCTCAAGGGCGCGAGCGATGGGCGCAAAGAATTCCAACATTTTTAATTGGCCAAACGATTGCGCAATATCGATCTTGTTGAGATCAAGGTTCATCGCAAAGGTGGGTGTGGTACCTTTGGTGGACACATTTCCGGACAATGCGATGTTCCCTCCAAAGAGCGAGGTAGTCACGTTGTTAATAGTTGCCGTTTCCTCCTGTATCCGCAAGGTCCCTTTGGCATTATCGAGGGTAAGGTTGTCGTAGATTAATTTTGTTGCTGAAAAGTCCAAGGTAGCATCGAGAAAGTCGGGTATCTTAATGGTCTCCTTCGTTGTGGTTGCTTCGGAAGCTTTTGTAGCGCCTTCTGAAGCGGTGGTTTCGGCACTCATAAAATCGTTTAAATTGAAAGTGTTGGACCGAAGGTTGAAACGTCCTTTCAAGTCTTGCTTAGACATAAGGAAAGGGATCAGGTTTTGTATCGTCCCGGACGCCTGAATGTCTGTTTCTCCCGAAGTGGCCGAAAGCCCTTTTAGCTGAATATTGCCTGGAGTGAACGCCAAATTTGCATTGGTGATCTTAATGGGATTCTTAAATCCACTGTCGGTATAGGCAAAATTAGTAAGGCTGGCGGTTCCTTGGCTCTTTATGTTTTGGTACTGTTCGTTCTCCACAGAATTCATGTCGAAATTTGTGGTCACGTCTGCTTTAAAGATGCCACTAAGCTCTTGTTCCATCTCCACAGGAAGTACCTTTTCAATATTTGCAAGGTTTAAGGTTCCCTTTAAGGCAAGATTGACAAGCGCATTTTCTGTCAAGTTCCGAATGCTTCCGTTGGCAGTGAAAAGTTCATCGTCAATTCTAAAGCTTAGTCCGCCAATAGTGAGATAGGTGTCCTTGAGAAGCCCGGTATCGTTCTGAAGTCGGGCATCTATAGAAATATTCTGTACCGCTTTAGGCAGGTCGGGATATTTAAAGGAAGCGTTGTCGCTGGCGATCTTAATATCCATCTTCGGGATAAAGGTGTCGTCTACAACTCCTTTCAGCATCCCATCCACAGTAAAATTACCGGTGGTGGTCACGCCGTCAAGCTCTTTGACATAGGTCTTGGGAATTACAGCCAGAAAATTCTTGAAATCGGAGGAAGGGGTCTTAAAAGTAAGATCGATTTCATTGTTCGTTTCGTTCACTTGTACAAATCCGTTGAAAGTAAGCGGTAACGCATTAATGCGCGCTTCATTTTCCAAGAAGGTATATTTTTGATTCTCGAGATCCATCTGGAAGACGGCATCCAAAGCAACCTCGTTCGCACTTAAATATTCAATGTCTTCGATCTGCAAGGATACCAAAGCAGTCGTCTCGGTGTCCAATTCCGATTGGGCCAATGAGAAGTCCCCTGTTCCTGTATGGTTCACATTCGTAAGTCTGATAAAGGTTTTTGTCTTTTCATCCAAATAGTTGATGCGAGCATCCTTCAGTTCATAGCGTTTCAGGTCGAAGATAAAGCCATTGTTGGCTTCAGAATCATCGGTAAGGGGTGCATCAGATTTTATAGCAATGTCGTAGTTGGTCTGTCCCGTAGAATCGACCCGAATGTTGACGAATGCATTTTCAAAATACAGCGCATCCACGATAATAGGATCGTCACCACTTTTAAAAAGCTGAGTGATTCCCATATTCAGTTTGAGCAGTTCACCACTGGCTAGGGTGTCGCCTGCAAACGGAGCTCGGTTCACCACACTAAAATCCTTTATGGTGAGCGCTGCGTCCGGGAAGCTTCGGAAAAGGCTCAAATCGAAATCTCCCCACGCCACATCGGCGTTAAGATTGTTATCAATGGTCTTTTTTACCAATTTTTCCATAGTGCTTTCAAAGAATAGGGGTGAGAGCGCCAATAACAGGAGTACAATCCCTAAAAATATTCCTATGATCTTTAAAACCTTTTTCATATAAATTAATACTAATTTTTATTATTCAATCTCTTGTAATTCTTCTCCTTCTTTTAATCTGAATCGCTTTCTGAACACATACACGGCAGCATAGAGTAACGGAGTGTCCAGTGCCGCAACGATCACCTTGAACAGGAAGCCGCTCAATAAAAGGGCACCAAAAAGAGCCCAATCAATTTTTCCGAAACTACACAGGAGGAAAAGAACAGTGAATGTATCTACAAACTGCGACAGGAAGGTCGAAAAGTTATTCCGAAGCCATAAGTGTTTTCCCTTGGTAAGGCGTTTCCAAAAATGGAAGATGGAAATGTCAATGTATTGAGCCATCAAATAGGCCATCATCGAGGCGAAGACGGCAACGGCCGTAGCGCCAAAGACGCGATCGAACAACGTGTCGTCAATAGGGCTCCACGAAGTTGCAGGGACGATGCTTGCCACATACACGATCAACAAAGAAAAGAACGAAGCAAAAATTCCTGCAGTCACCACTTGATTGGCCTTCTTTTTTCCATACACTTCACTAATAATATCGGTAATAAGAAATGTCACGGGATAAGGAAGTATGCCTACAGAAATTTCAAACGTGTACCAACCAAAGAGCTCCCAATAAAAGAATTTTTGAAAAATTAGATTGGATACGACCAACGAAGCAATAAATAGGGCACCCAATATCAAATAAATACGCTGTGCTGTTAAGCGATCCTTAACCGTGAGTACTGCCACTTATTATTCCTTTACTCACAAATATAATGGTCAGTCTTTTTCTTTTCCTTAATTTCGTCTTAAATGTTAACATTTCAATATCTATAACGCGTTGCAGCACATTTATCTTTCTTTGGGGAGCAATCTTGGAAATCGTTTTGACTATTTACAACAAGCAGTGGACGCTATTTTTGTGGAGGTAGGGACCGTTTTGAAGATCTCTTCTGTATACGAAACACCCGCTTTGGGATTCGATGGAGAGGCTTTCTTGAACTGTGTGGTCCTTATTCAATCCGGCATGTCCCCTGCTAAAGTGATGGAAGCAGTCCTGGCAATAGAAAAGAGGATGGGAAGGGAACGATCTCCCGGGGATCGATACCATTCCCGGCCTATCGATATTGATATATTGTTTGTCGATGACCTAGTAGTAAGAAACAAGAAATTGACCATTCCGCATCCCGAGATGGCAAACAGGAAATTTGTATTACAACCCTTGGCAGAACTTAATTCGAAATTGAAGCATCCCGTTCTTCAAAAAAATGTGATCAAACTATTGGCTGAAACGCCGGATAAAAGTGTGATCACCAAGCAATCAAAATGGCTTACACATCCAAAAAAGGAGTACGATCTGTCACAATTCAATTACATAGCCATCGAGGGAAATATCGGAGCCGGTAAGACTAGTTTGGCTACCCAGATCGCGTCCGATTTTAATGCGAAGCTCATTCTAGAGCGTTTTAAGGACAATCCCTTTTTGCCCAAATTCTACAAGGATCAACATCGGTATGCATTCCCCTTGGAAATGTCCTTCTTAGCAGATCGCTATCAGCAATTATTGGAAGACATCAAACAAATAGATTTATTTCAAGATTGTGTAGTTGCCGATTATGATGCCTACAAATCGCTCATTTTTGCCAAAGTGACCCTACAGGAAGAAGAATTTGAGTTGTATAAAAAACTTTTTCATCTTATGCATAAGGAATTGCCCAAGCCCGATGTGTATGTCTACCTGTATCAAAATACCGAACGCCTGTTAGAGAATATCAAGAAACGCGGCAGAAGATATGAGCAAAGTATTGAAGCATCCTATCTTCAAAAAATAAACGAAGGCTATTTGGATTTTATTAAAACCCAGCACAGCGATACGATCAAGATCATTGATATTTCCAACTTAGATTTTATCAAAAACCGAAAGGACTACCTTGCCATCCTTAAGGCAATCGTATCGTAGTTACAGCCGTTTCATCTTGCTGAAGAAATCCCAGAGAACCACGCCCACACTTACTGAAATGTTAAGCGAATGCTTTGTCCCGTATTGCGGGATCTCAATAACCGTATCGCTGGCGGTCACAACTTTTTGTTGGACTCCCTTAACTTCATTCCCAAAGATCACCGCATAGGTTAGTGCTTTTTGAAGAGAAAAATCGTGCAAGGAAACAGCCGCTTCTGCTTGTTCAATTGACGCGACAAGTACACCCCTTTTTTGCAAACGCTCGACGACTTCCAACGTGTGCTCTACATATTCCCAAGGGACACTCTCCGTGGCTCCCAACGCGGTTTTTTGGATATCCTTGTGCGGGGGTTGTGCGGTAATCCCGCACAGATAGATCTTTTCGATCAAAAAAGCATCGGCGGTGCGAAACACGGCGCCAATATTGTTAAGGCTGCGCACATTATCCAGAATAACAATAAGCGGTGTTTTTTCTGCCGATTTAAAAGCTTCGGCATCAATTCTATCCAGTTCGCTGTTCTTAAGTTTTCTGTGTTTCATCGTTTCAAAAGTAAATTTTTCAGTAGAAAAAACAGGTTTTTTATTTTTAAAATATATTCTGAAAATGGTGGGCCGTTGTTGATAAATGGCGATAAATGGTGTTACTTCGTTTCAAGAATCCAAAGGATATTTTTTATTTTTATCGTTCAAATATCAAGGACATACCTTGTCGCTCGAATTTTCCAATCCATGTCGAAAAAAGTAACCCCTTTAATGAAGCAATACAACACCATCAAGGCGAAGTATCCTGATGCGCTGTTATTGTTTCGTGTGGGTGATTTCTACGAAACATTTGGTGAGGATGCCGTTCGAGCTGCAGGCATCTTGAATATCACCTTGACCGCACGTAATAATGGGGGTGATGATGTAGCCTTGGCGGGATTTCCCCA
>NZTP01000034.1 GCA_002696485.1 Altibacter sp.
AACCGTTGCTAACCGATTTCCATGGTTTTAAGAACCTTATTTCTGTCCCAACCCGCTCGTTCTCAATAAGGGTCATGATCTCTTGCTCCCCGGAACCTACTTGCTTGTGGTCACTTTCCCATTTTGAAACAAATCCTACCGTACCATCGGTCCCGGTGAATGTTTGTTTCATGTTCGGGTCGCGTTTCTTCCATGGAGACCAATGATCCTGATTTTTTACGAATTTTAAGTAATTATAGACCTCCGTAAGCGGTCTTTTAACAATAATGCTGCGTTGCACATCGTACTTTTTAGGGGCTGCCAAAGCTAACACAATTAGCAAGGCAATGATTCCGAGTAAAATGTAGAGAAAAATCATAGTGAGGAGTTTTTGGTTGTTGGAATAAATTTACAACTTTTTATCATTGTAAAAACGCTCAATGATCTCTGCAGAACTTTTTATGGTGCGTTGGGTCCATTCCATCTCAATTGCTAGTTTTTCTGCTTCGGAAAGTGCCCAATCCACTTTTTCAATACGCATGCGGGTAACGACCTCTTGCAGAATGATGGCTGCGGAGACCGAAATATTCAAACTTTCGGTAAAACCGTACATAGGGATCTTTAAAAATCCGTCCGCCTGTTGAAGTACCGTATTACTTAGTCCGTCACTTTCTTTTCCGAAGAAAAAAGCACTTTTTTTTGCCACATCGAAATCATGCAACAACATCGCATCTGTATGGGGTGTTGTTGCGATAATTTGATATCCCTTGCCCCGAAGCGTTTTAATGCATTCATCAATGCCGTTGTACCGGTGCAGACTTACCCATTTCTGTGCGCCCATGGCGATCTCCCTGTCGATACGCTTTCCCAAACGTTCCTCCACCACATGCAGGTCCTGGATGCCAAAGACATCACAGGTGCGCATCACGGCACTGGTATTGTGCAGCTGATATACATCTTCGGTAACCACCGTAAAATGACGGGTACGCCGGGAAAGTACTTCTGCGAACAACTGCTTCCTGCGGTCGGTTAATAAGGATTGTAAATATTCAAATAGTTCGAGGTCCAACACTACGAGATTTTTGCTAAGATAACAGTATTTTTTTCTTCCGAACAGGTTTGTTTGAAGTGGCTAAATATAAGTTCGGTTTAGATATTTAGAATTAAGATTTGTGATTTGTTATTTATGAGGATGGATCCGTTTTTTCTTTCATTTCCTTATAAAATCATACCTTAGTACTATCAATTAAAGCTAACATATCTTGAAAATTGCAGTGCTAACAGGAGCAGGAGTAAGTGCCGAAAGCGGCTTAAAGACCTTTCGTGACAGTAACGGGTTGTGGGAAGGACACGATGTCATGGAGGTTGCTTCTCCACAAGGATTTTATAATAATCCTGCATTGGTCCTCGATTTTTACAACCAACGGCGCAAACAATTACTAGAAGTAGCTCCCAATCCCGCACATTATGCCTTGGCCGAATTGGAAAAAGATCACGAGGTCACAATCATTACCCAAAACGTAGATGATCTTCATGAACGTGCGGGCAGCAGCAATGTTATCCATTTGCATGGAGAGTTATTGAAAGCGCGTAGTACTTTCGACGACGACCTTATTCTCGATTGGCAAAAGGACCTCAACATAGGTGATTTTTGTGAGCACAACCACCAGTTGCGTCCACATATTGTATGGTTTGGAGAGGAGGTCCCGTTAATGGACGTTGCGATGGAGGTAGTAGCCAGCGCTGAAGTTCTTATTATAGTGGGTACTTCCATGCAGGTATATCCAGCTGCCGGGTTGATCGAGTACGCCTCTTACAGCACTTCCGTTTATTTTGTAGATCCAAATCCATCCATAAGGTCTTCCGCGCGGGTTAAAGTATATGCCGAAAAGGCCACCACCGGTGTTCCTAAAGTGGTCGCTGCACTAAATTCGTAAAATGGCTTCAGAAAGTCTTCGGCAAAAATTAACAACACTCAAGGCCTATCGGCAAACTCGATTGGACGTGGCCCAGTATGTCCTTAGGAACCCCCACACCTTTCCCGAACTCTTGGAGTATTGCTTTCATTTTGATTCTGAAATTTCCTATCGCGCTTGTTGGGTGTTGGAGTTTGTATGTTTGGAACAACGGAAGCTGTTGGCCTCACATCTCGATCTGTTCTTTACTCAGCTCCCCAAGGTATATAAAGATCAAGCGTTACGGCCCTTGGCGAAATTATGTGAACACATCACGGAGGCCTGTTACAAGGATAAAGACCCGTTGTGGATCGATGCATTTACTTCGCAGCACAAAGAGCAAATGATTGAATGTTGTTTTGATTGGTTGCTGGGTGAGGAGAAAGTTGCCTGTAAAGTATACGCGATGTCTGCCTTATATTATTTAGGCAATGAATTCAATTGGATTCATCCCGAATTACATCGAATCCTTACCGAAACCATGCACGCCCATAGTGCCGCATATCGTGCCCGAGGAAGACACATCCTGAAAAAATTGCAGACACTTCCACGCGAGTAAACCGGTTAAAAATTTGATAGTAGTACGGGCTAACTGTTGATACTTCCGTATCTTTGCACCTTCAAATTCACGATTATGATTTCCAATGCTTTACAAGCCATTTCACCAATAGACGGCAGATACGCGTCTAAGACAGCTGCTTTGGTGCCTTTTTTTTCTGAAGAAGCCTTAATAAGGTACCGGGTGCAGATTGAAGTAGAATATTTTATTGCCCTTGTAGAGCTTCCGCTACCTCAGTTATCTGATTTTAACAAATCCCTTTTTTCAGACCTACGTGAATTGTACACGTCTTTTTCGGTGCAGGATGCGGCCCATATTAAAGAAACCGAAAAGATCACCAATCACGACGTGAAAGCGGTAGAATATTATATTAAAGAAAAATTTGATGCATTAGGGCTTCAGAAATACAAAGAATTTATCCATTTTGGCCTTACATCTCAGGATATCAATAACACGGCTATACCCTTGTCGCTGAAGGATGCCATGAACGCCGTGTACGTCCCGAAACTTTTTGCAGTAAAGGATAAGCTTAAGGAATTGGCTTCAGAATGGGCAGCTATTCCCATGTTAGCACGTACGCATGGTCAACCCGCCTCTCCCACGCGTTTGGGTAAGGAAATTGAGGTTTTTGTAGTGCGTCTTGAAGAACAATTCGACCTCTTGAACGATGTTAAAAGTGCCGCTAAATTTGGAGGTGCAACCGGAAACTTCAACGCACACAAGGTGGCGTACCCCACGATCGATTGGAAGGCATTCGGCACCGAATTTGTACAGGACCGTTTGGGACTTCACCATTCGTTCCCTACGACTCAAATTGAGCATTACGATCACATGGCAGCCCTGTTCGATTGCTTAAAACGTATCAATACCATACTCATCGACCTGGATCGGGATATTTGGCAATACGTCGCTATGGATTACTTTAAACAAAAGATAAAAAAAGGGGAAGTAGGTTCTTCTGCAATGCCGCATAAAGTCAATCCTATTGATTTTGAAAATAGTGAAGGTAATTTGGGAATTGCCAATGCGCTCTTTGAGCACTTGTCTTCAAAACTCCCAATTAGCAGGTTGCAACGAGATCTTACAGATAGTACGGTGTTACGTAACATTGGAGTTCCTATGGGGCATACGCTAGTTGCATTTCAATCGACATTAAAGGGGTTGAACAAACTTCTTTTAAACGAGGAAAAATTTGCAGAAGATCTGGAAAACAATTGGGCAGTGGTAGCAGAAGCCATCCAGACCATCCTAAGACGTGAAGGCTATCCTAATCCGTATGAGGTATTAAAAGGTCTTACGCGAACCAACGAACGGATCAATCAAACCTCAATTGCCAACTTCATTGCGTCGTTGGAGATTCCGGAGGCCGTAAAAAAAGAAATGCAAGCGATCACTCCGGGAAATTACACCGGGATATAAATAAAAAAGGCTTCATCAAGAAGCCTTTTTTTTATTACGATATCGTCTCATTACATAGCACTACTATCGGTTTTTGTTTCAAACAATTCGCCAATTGTTTTCAATTGTGAGGCGTCAATATCGCCCCGTTCTATGGAATTCATGAGTTTAAGCATGCTATCGGGTCTCATGTTATCACCCAAGAGTCGAAACACGGCAAACCCGCGTTCGTTGTCGCTTGCAAAAACGATCAATTCGTCTATAGCATCTTCTTCGCCAAGGTATTTCAGTGTTGCTCCTTGATTATTAGACCCCATCTTCATGAGCGTTTTATATTTTTCCTGCCCTAGGATGTCCTTTAATTTTGCTTTTTCAGCTTCATATTCGGCCACATTGCCACTCTGTATCGGGTAGGCAACAACGTTTATCTTCTTAACGGTGTTGAGGATCTCTTTTTCTTCTTCAGTAAAACTTGCGTCCTCACTTTGTAATAAACTGGTGGCCAGATCGATCTTTACAAACTTATCGTCATCTTGCTTGTCCACTAAGTAGCGTTGCAAGGAAGTGCCGTCGTCGCAACCGGTTAAAGCCAAAATTGCGAGTGTGAGTGCTGTTATGTATTTTAAAAGTACCATACTTATGATTTTTTCTTATCAATGTTTTTAAGTTCTTCGCTTCCGGGAACTTTAAGGTCTTGTGTAAGTTTAGATATCTTCTTGAGGTCGATATTTCCCGTAATGCTCATGATTACTGTCATTTTCTTTCCATCCACTTCCCCGTCAAGGTGCATGAGTAGTTCGCTCACAAAATTTTCATTCTTTCCTTCTTTGGAATAGAACTTTATATTCTTTCCGTCGTCCTTTACGCGCATCAATTCACTTAAGCCTTTCGACTTCCCGATGTAATTGGCGACTGCGGTATTCATTTTCTGTGCTACTGCAGGATTTTCGGTGGTGTACACCTTGATATTATCGAGGTTATTGACCAATTCCATATATTCTTTTACTTCGGGATCGTTCGATTCCAGATCGATCTTACTAAGAAGTTTGAACATATTCTTGGTCACTACTACCGAAGTGACGTCCTTCTCATCTTCAAATGAGTCGAAGGTTTGGGCATTCGATACCAGAGGGGCGAATGCCAGGACTACTAAAATTGCTAACTTTTTCATGTGCTTGGTGTTTATAGATTATTTTAAGATTTTGTTTTTGGATTCTGAAAATTCATTAATGTGTTTCATGGTGGCGGTTCCTTTGGTGAACTCGTTCAAGTATCCCAATTCTTCTGCTCCTTTATTAAAATTGGCAGATAGTAATAACATCGCTTCTCGCGTCTGTTCTAAGGCTGCCAATGCCTCGCGTTCTTCACTGGTTAATTCGGGCTGAGACAAAAAGAGACTTCCTATCGTCAATCCTACAACCAACAATGCGGCAATACCATACCACCATTTGGAATTCGAACCTGTTTCCGTTGGCAACGAGAATTCGCTTTGGGAAACTTCTTGTCGTGCTTGCTGCAACCCTGTGAACAACGGTTTATATACTACCAAATGTTCTGCTACTTCCCCTCCCGAAAAATAGTTTCGGAGCGCTTGCTCGTCGGCTAAAGTGGTCGTTCCTTCAAAATAAGAATCTAGTAGCCGTTCTATGTTAATTAATTCCATAGTTATATTGTTTTATTAATGCTTCCCGCACTGTTTTACGGGCCCGTGACAATGCCACACGGATGGCTGTTTCATTACTATTTAAAATTTCTGCGATCTCAGCAAATTCAAATTGCTCTACATCTCGCAATTGCAGGATCATCTTTTGCTGCTCCGGCAAAGTTTCCATGATGCTAAACACCAATGAAACCCCGTCTTCTACTTCTATTTTCTTTTCGAGATTCTCATGATTCTGATAGTTACTGTGAACGATCTTCATATTCCCTGCCTGTTTCGACTTCAATCGGTCGAGACAATAGTTCTTTGTCATTGTCATGGCAAAAGCTTCAGGATTCTTGTAATTTTTCATCTGTTGCTTTCCCTTCCATAATTTCAAAAAAACCTCCTGTACTGCATCTTCTGCTTCATCTCCGGATACAAGGAGTCGTTTGGCGAGCCTGTACAGCTTATCCTTAAAAGGCATGACGGTTGTTAAAAACTCCTTTTGTTTCATGGTTTGGTTGGTTAGAACTCCTGCAGTTTCAGCTTCAAAAAGCAGGTGGATCTATCATTACGACGAGTCACTTACAATTTTGTTACAATTTAGTTGATGTTTCACAATAATGTATCTATTTTAGGGGTTTACAAGAGATATCCCATATTATTTTTATGAAAAAGACATTCCTTCTTCTGTTACTTTGCATTTCAATAACCTTTACTTCCTGCTTCGAGGATCGGGATGATAATGAACAGATATCTTCCACGCTCGATATTCAGAATTTTATTTACCGAGGACTAAACTTTTTTTATCTCTACAAAGCCGACACTCCTGAATTGGCGAACGATGCCTTTGGAAATACGGAAGAATTGAATGCTTTTTTGAGTTCTTTCGACTCCCCGGAATCACTTTTCGAATTTCTGAAGTCTCCTCAGGATCGTTTCAGCTTACTGGTAGATGACTATATTGCGCTGGAAAATGCACTGAACGGCATTACCCTTAACAACGGGATGGAATACGGTTTGGTCTTTTACCCGGACGGAAGCGGCAATGTATTTGGCTATGTTCGGTATGTGCTTCCCAATACAAGTGCTGCAAACGCAGGATTAGAACGAGGCATCATCTTCAACACGGTAGACGGCCAACAACTTACTGAATCAAATTTCAACACCTTGTTAAGCCCGGTATCCTATACCATCGGATTGGCAGATTTCGACGGTCAAAATATTATCCCCACAGGCATTAGTGTATCCCTTACCAAAGCGGAAGTTACCGAAAATCCTATCCATATAGCTACGACCCTAAATGTTAACGGACAAAAGATAGGGTACCTTATGTACAATGCATTTACCGGTTCCTTCGATTCGCAATTGAATGCTGCCTTCGCGCAATTTCAAGCTGAAGGTGTAACCGATCTGGTGCTCGATCTACGGTATAATGGAGGTGGTTCAGTTCGGACGGCTACAGACCTATCCGGAATGATTACGGGACAATTCGCCGGCGAATTATTCTATACCGAACAATGGAACGAAGATCGTCAGGCAGAATATGCCCAGAACGGAGTCTTTACTACCAGCTTACGCTCGGGTGAACCATTAAATAGTTTAAATCTCACCAATCTTTACGTGCTCACTACGAACCGAACTGCTTCGGCCAGTGAGCTGGTGATAAACGGATTGACACCCTACATCAATGTTGTACAGGTAGGCGGCGCGACCACCGGCAAATTTCAAGCCTCTTTCTTGTTGTACGATGCTCCTGCCCCCGATTTTAGCAGAAGCCAAGCCAATCCGGGTCATACGTACGCCATGTTACCGCTTGTCTTCAAAACCGCAAATGCCAATGGCACCACCGATTACATTGATGGTTTGATGCCCGACATACAATTAACCGAAGACTACAGCAATTTAGGAACTTTAGGGAACGTGAACGAACCCTTATTGGCCGCGGCACTAAATGCCATTACAGGAACACCTGTTCCGATGCGCACACCCTTTATACCCTTGGATGAACTATCGGAGAGCAAAGCGTTCTCACCGGTGCATCAAATTATGATTGCAGAAAAAGAATAGCAGCTGTTTTTACGGTAAGCCCTTCAGCTTTCGGCTTTTCAACATCAAAACCGAAGGGTAAATCCAACATGTAAATTTCTTCCCAACGTTTGATAGCGGTAAAGTTCTTCGTATTCAGAATTTAAAATGTTCGTAAGTGAGGCAAACAGTGTTAAATGATTCCCGATGCTAGTGGATGCATTAATGTCCAACACATTGTACGCTTCTAAGATCACCTGTGTGTTTTCAAACGTCATGGGATCGAAATAAGAATCAGTGCGGTCTCCCGTCCAACGATAATGTGCACTTACGGTCGTTCTATCATTTAGTTGATAGCTTAGATTTCCATTTAACTTATGTTTTGGAATGCGTAGTACGAATTGTTCATCGGCCTGTGTAAATGTATAATTGGCCGAAAACTGCAACGACTTAAAGAACCCTTTCGATATTTCTATTTCGAGTCCACTGGTTTCAAAGGTTTCATCGGTATTTCGATACTGATATTCGAATTGATCCGGATCGACCAAGATAAAGTCAATAAAGTTCTTCTCACTTCTTCGGAAGTAAACAGTGCTTATTCTTAACTCTTTCTCTGAAGTATACTCGAATCCCCCTTCTATGGTTGCATTCTCTTCCGGCAGCAATGCACTGTTTCCGTAGCGCGGATCGAATACCTGAAACAGAGAAGGCGTAATAAATGCCGTGCTGTAAGACCCCAATAATTTCATGGTACCTTTTCCGAAGCGAAATCCATAAGACGGATTGATTTGATAGACCAAGTGAGGATCGTAGGTACTGTGAGTATTTAGGCGCATTCCGGCATTTACGTTCAGTCCAAAAGGAGCACTGTAAACGATGTTTAGGTAAGGATCGAAACCGTTAAACTTCGCAGTATCCTCATTGACATCCTCAACAAAGGTGGTTGTTCCAAAAGGGATGATAAATGCACTGAAAGCGCTGTATTGGTAGCCGAATCCTAATAGTACAGATAGACTTTTGGTCACCTTTTGATTCACATAATTGTCCAAAGTATACGCTTTCGATTCGTAGCGGGCTGGAAAGCCGGATGTAATCGCTCTGTCGATCCAAGTGTAGGTGTCGTTAAAAACGTAGATTCCCTTATTGTATTTCCATTCAAAATGTCCACCAGTACGCAATTGTTCTGTGACCGATTGGTGGTTGGCGTCTTGATAACTGAAATCATCAAAACCTGCCTTGAACTTATCAAAACTGAAAAATTGACTCATTTTTATATTTTCTGAAAATTGATAGCCCACGTTGAATCGTCCGTCGAAACGGTTGAAAATGTCAGATTCAAAGGGAGCCTCCCCATCGGGTGCCGCCACAGCCGAAAGTCCGTTGGTATACCTGTTGCCAAAATCGGCCCTGTAGAAAAATTTATGGAGCGTACCGTGTATGGCCACATGATTGGTAAAAGCTTCGATCGTGCTTTCACTGTCATCGTCATCTGCAGCAGCGTTAGTGCCAAAACTTGAAGTGAATGAAGCCGCAATGGGTGTCTGAGACACTTTTTTCGTTGTAATGCTAATCACGGCGGTCGCAGCTCCGGACCCGTACAGGACGCTGGAAGCACCTTTTATAATTTCGATACGCTCAATGGCAGCCGCAGGCAGTAAGCGCAGGTCGTAGTCATTTGCAATTTGCGACGGATCCGATAAAGCGACGCCATCCACAAGGATGAGCACCTGCCTGTTTCGCCCGCCACGTACAAAATAACCCAGATTCTGACCATCATTGCTGGTACTCCCGTTGATCTCAATACCCGAAACCTCATTGATCCATTGGGCTACCGTTTTCCCGGGATTGGAACGAAGCATTTCTTGGGTGATACTAGAGGTGACCTTTCCCGTATTCTTTCGAGCTGTAGGTCTTTTGGTCACTATGGTAACCGAATCCAGTTGCTCTCTTGTTTCACTTGTTTGTGCTGCTGTACTCGCAACAAGCAGGATCCCAATAAGGGTACTACATAATACTTTTGTCATCGTTTTTTTTTTGCTCCTTCCAGAGACCAATTAAAACGGAAAAAGGAAAAGATTTAAAATGGAAGACCGGTATTCCCAAATACTACAGGAAATAATAGCACATTTCAATCTAAACTTTTATCCCGAAAGTTTAACATTTACGAAAATTGGCAGGTCTCCTGGCTCTCTTGTGCTCAACCTTCCCATGCGCCGCAGCGCACAGTGGTTTTGAAGTCTTGAACGATCACACCAAGGGCGTGACAGATTACAGTTGCGGGTACAGCTTCGGTATTACACCGAATTCCCTATTAAGCGTATTTTCCGGTATTGGATGGTACGCACCAAAATTCACAGCGAAAATAAGACTTTATTTCGGTAGTCCCACAACACAAAAACTACTATTTTTGAACATGCGAATACCATTCTTTCTTATTTTCCTTATTCTAGTCTATGCTTCTTGTAAAGAGCCAAAGCGAACCTCTTCTTCAGAAGAACAGGTGATACGTTTTGAAGAATTAAAACATGCTAAAGGGTTCAGCATCTCACACTTCGAGGGTTATAAAACGGTTACTATCACAAATCCGTGGCCCGGGGCCGAAGAGGAATTCACGTACTTACTATCAGAGAAAGGCACAAAAGCTCCAACTTCAAGAGAATATGATGCGATTATTGAACTTCCCATAACGTCCATCGTGGTCACCTCTACCACTCACATTCCTTCCTTAGAGATGCTGGATGTATCTTCCGCCTTGGTTGGCTTCCCTAATTTAAATTATATATCGTCTGAGGCGACCCGTAAGCGAATTGATGCCGGAGCCATTAAAGAGCTGGGAAAAAATGAAGCGATCAACACCGAAGTACTTATAGATCTCAACCCCGATGTGGTAGTCACCTTTGCCGTAGATGGTGGCAATAAGACCGTAGATGCCATTGAAAAAACCGGAATTCCGGTACTTTATAATGCAGATTGGACCGAAACCACGCCCTTGGGTAAAGCCGAATGGATCAAGTTCTTTGGGGTGCTCTTCGGTAAAGAAAAGAGAGCCGACAGTATTTTTAACGAGATCGAATCTAATTATTTGGCAGCAAAGGAGCTTGCCGGGTCGGCCGTAGAAAAGCCCACTGTTTTAAGCGGTGCTATGTACCAAGATGTCTGGTACCTTCCGCAAGGTGATAGCTGGGCTGCACAATTGATCGAAGATGCCCATGGTGAGTACCTCTGGCATGATTCGGAAGGAACGGGAAGTATTTCGTTAAACTTAGAAGCCGTATTGGAAAAAGCACAACACGCCGACTATTGGATTGGTCCGGGACAATTTACGGGCCTACAACAGATGCTGGAAAAGCATTCGGTATATGCAGAGTTTGAAGCCTTTCAGCAAAAGAAGGTCTATAGTTTTACTACCAATAAAGGTGCGACGGGGGGCGTTCTTTATTATGAGTTGGCTCCTAATCGACCGGACCTTGTGTTACAGGACATGATAAAGATCCTGCACCCCAACCTACTACCTGAGTACGAATTCTATTTTTTCAATAAACTTGAATAGTGGAAAGTTCTAGATCATATAAAGTATCGTTTCTAATCCTTTTACTGCTGCTGTTTATTGCGCTTTTAACAAATATTAGTTTTGGTTCGGTTGCTATACCAATGAATGAGATCCTTTCAACCCTTTTTGGAGGAGAGACCAGTAAAAGCTCATGGCACTTCATTATTTTGGACTACCGGTTGCCGAAAGCAGTCGTCGCCATAGTAGCCGGGGGAGGATTGGCCGTTTCGGGATTGTTGATGCAAACCCTTTTTAGGAATCCGTTGGCAGGGCCTTTCGTTTTGGGAATTAGCAGCGGTGCCAGTTTGGGTGTTGCACTTCTTATCTTGGGGGCCGGCGCTTTTGGAGGATATCTAAGCGGACTGCTTTTAAGCCAGTGGAGCTTGGTACTTGCCGCAGCTATGGGTAGTTTTTTAGTACTTTTAACCGTACTGGTCGTCACATTCAGAATAAAGGATACCATGGCTATCTTAATAATTGGATTGATGTTTGGAAGTATTACGGCAGCAGTTGTCGCTGTGCTTTCCTATTTCAGCAATGCAGAACAACTCCAGCAGTACATTTTCTGGAGTTTTGGAAGTCTGGGTAACCAGTCATGGCAAGGTGTTGCCATGCTTAGCCTTTTTTGTGGCGGAGGTTTCTTGCTAAGTTATCTACGGAGTAAATCGTTAAATGCATTGCTGTTAGGTGAACATTATGCAAAGAGTATGGGATTACACCTCAAACGAACGACCTTTTGGATCATCATCATTACGAGCATCTTAGCAGGGAGCATCACAGCATTTGTGGGGCCCATTGCATTTGTTGGTCTGGCGGTCCCCCACCTCACCAGACAATGGTTTACTACCTCCAATCATTTTACCCTCATACCTGCAGTCATGCTTTGCGGAAGCATCTTAATGCTTATATGCGATACCATTGCACAAGTTCCTTTTAGTGAATACACCCTTCCCATCAATGCCATCACTTCCTTGGTGGGCGCTCCCGTCGTGATCTGGTTGTTGGTGCGAAAAAGAAAACTGCTTTTTTAATGGCTTCGGAAGAACGACATACCATTCTTGATGTGAATGCATTGGCCATTGGCTATTCACATAAAAGCGATACAAATAAGATCGCTGAAGGCATATCGTTTTCGCTGAAGCAAGGTTCCTTAGTAGGATTGGTAGGAGCCAATGGTATTGGAAAATCGACCTTGCTACGAACGTTGTCGGGTATGCAATCCCCGCTGGATGGTTCGGTTTTGCTTCAGGGAAAATCTTTTAAGAGCTATTCGGCTTTAGGCTTGGCCGCTCAGTTAAGTGTTGTTCTAACGGAAGCTCCTGCCTCCAAGAATTTAACTGTTCAAGAATTGATCTCTCTCGGCAGACAACCGTATACGAATTGGATGGGGCGACTTTCAGAAATTGATATTCAAGTAATCAACGAGGCTATGGAAGCCACCGATACCTTTCCCCTAGCCCAACGTAAATGCTTTGAATTAAGTGATGGTCAACTACAACGTGTCTATATTGCAAGAGCATTGGCACAGGACACGCCTCTTATTCTTCTCGATGAACCAACCACCCATTTGGACCTCTATCACAGAGCATACGTACTTCAGTTACTGAAACGACTCACTACGGAAAAGAATAAGTGTATCCTCTTCTCTACACATGAAATTGATCTTGCCATACAATTGAGTGATTTGATGGTCGTGATGTCCAAAGAAGGCACCTATGTAGACCAGCCTTGTAATTTGATCTCTGCCGGAAGATTTGATACTCTTTTTCCTAAAGATGTGATACGATTCGATCCCGATACAGGTCGCTTTGGAAGCATATAATTGGAAGCAATTAGCTGTTTTGGTGTTGTGAATTCACTCTTGAAATAAGTATCTTTACGCGAAACCTGAACCTATGAACGAAACGCTTCTTCTCTTTGTCATTGCCTTTGTCTGTCTGCTGATTGGTGCTTTACTGGGTAACCTTTTTGCCCGCATGCGAAGCAAAAACGAAACAACGGCACTCGAAGCTCGTTTGGACCAATTGAAACAACAGGAAACGAATCAGAATGCACGTCTTGAGACGGCTTTGCTGGAAAAGGAAAACATTCGAAAGGAAAAAGATTTTTTAAATGTTGAACTGGCAAAGCGAAATGCTGCCTTCGAGAATCTCGAACTAAAGAATCAGGAACAGAAGGCAGAAGTAGAAAAGCTTCAGGAAAGATTTACTAAAGAATTTGAAAATTTGGCCAACAAGATCCTGGAAAGTAAATCGGAGAAGTTCACTAAGCAGAACAAGGAGAATCTTGATGGCATCCTCAAACCTCTTCAAGAAAAAATAGACAAGTTCGAAAAACGAGTGGAAGACAGCCATAAAGAGAGCATCGACCGACATGCCATGCTTCGGCAACAGATTATTGGATTAAAGGAGTTGAATGAACAAATGAGCAAAGAAGCTACCAATCTTACCAAGGCTTTAAAAGGGGATAGCAAGATACAAGGAAATTGGGGTGAATTGGTTTTGGAACGTGTACTTGAAAAAAGTGGTTTGGAAAAAGATCGTGAGTATTTCATGCAGAACAGTTTTACAAATGAAGAAGGGCGACGCGTGTTACCTGATGTGGTATTACATCTACCCGACAATAAAAAGATGATCATTGATTCGAAGGTTTCGTTAGTCGCTTACGAACGTTTTGTGAATGAAGAGGATGAACTGGACAGAGCGCGTTATCTAAAGGAGCATATTGCCTCCTTGAAAAAACATATCGATCAACTGAGCGCAAAAAACTATCAGGATATTTATAAGATCGAGAGCCCCGATTTTGTATTGCTTTTCATCCCCATCGAACCAGCATTTGCCGTGGCATTGAATCAAGATAACAGTCTGTACAATTGGGCGTTTGAAAAGAATATCGTGATTGTAACCCCGTCCACGCTTTTAGCAACTTTACGCACTGTGGACAGTATGTGGACCAATGAAAAGCAGCAACAGAACGCAATTGAAATTGCTACACAGGCCGGCCGTTTGTATGACCAATTTGTGAATCTAACAGAAGATCTTATTAAAGTAGGTAACCAATTGAACACGGTGAAAGGCAGTTATGATTCTACTATGAAGAAATTAACTGGTAAAGGGAACCTTATTACCCGAGTTGAAAAATTAAAAAAGCTAGGTTCCAAAGCCAGCAAGTCCATGAACGATAAACTTCTAAAAAAAGCTGAAGACGAGCAAGACGGTTAATATCCATACTTTTTCGTTTAAAAAAAGTATAGAATTTGAGAATGCACATCTAAATTATACCCGAAACATTTTCTTTCACGCGTTCATTCAAAATTTATTTAGTCACGACAGCCAAAAGATTTTCTTAACTTTACTAACCTTAATCCACTGCCAATGAAAAAGATCCTTTTCATCATTTTAGGAAGTCTGTTAGCGCTTTATCTAATCTACTTTGCTTTCGTCTATTTTGTACCCTACAGTGAAGGTACGCGAGCCGGCGAACTTATTAAATTTAGTCATAAGGGTGTCGTTGTAAAGACTTGGGAAGGAGAAATAAGCCAGGGTATAAGTGGTGCACAGATCTTTGAATTTTCGGTATTGGATAAGAAAAAGGAAGTTATTGAGAAGTTGAAAGAATATCAGGGACGTTATGTAAAACTTACGTACGTAGAAAGGTTTGACACCTTTTTCTTTTGGGGGGATACCAACTATTTTATTACTGCGGTGGAACCGGAACAATCCCCGCACTTCAATAGAAATTAAAAAGGACCCAATGTTTGTGAGTCCTTTAATTTGTAAGTTCAGCTATATTATTCCTTTATAAGTTTTGTCGTGGCCTGAAGGTTCCCGGCATTCACTTTCATAAAATAAACTCCTGTATTGAGATAAGACACATTTAAGTAAGTATAGGTGCCTTCACCTATCCCCTGACCCACTTTTTTTCCGGTGATGTCGTAAATTTCATAAGAATCAAATTTAAAGAGTGAAGCGATCATCAACTCACTGGAAACAGGATTTGGATACAATTTAATATTTTTTGCAAACTTTTCTTCAACCGAGAGTGATGGCTCCACGGTAATAGTTCCTGTCATGTTTGCGTGTACATCACACACATAAGGATTGGATCCAACCACGTTAAAGGTTTTCGTAAATTCGGTTCCCATGCCTGTAAGGATGCCGCTGTCAAAAGATTCGGCACTGCCGGATTGAGAAGTAACACTATGGGGCACTCCATTGGCCCAGATCCATTTTACTGTATCTCCTGTCTCAATGGTAAAGGTCGCGGCTCCGCCTACACTTTGGTCCCAATCGACTTCAAAGGTCGTTTGCGCAAAAACTTGTGTGGCCGATAATAAACAAAGCAGGATGGTAATTTTTTTCATAGAAATTATTTTCACGTGTGATACAAGATACAATTTTAATTTTGCATCTATTTGTAAAACAACAACTTTTAAAAATACCCTACTTTCAGAAAAAAAAACTTATCCTTTTTTGAAAAGCACCTTTTCCTGACTAAAATCATATGCGGCATCCAGCCAAGGAAGCATTTCGTTCCATTCTGAAACTTTGTAATTACGTTTTGCGTAGACTTTTTTTGTTTTATAGACCAATGCATTATCTACTATTTGGGCAGTGCTTGTAAAAGTTCCCGTACCATTGGAAACGGTTTTTTGAAGCTTATCCAGACCAACTACCTCATAACCTTGCGGAATCGCGATGGTTACTTCATATTCATAGGTCTTTGCATAGTCAAGATACACACCATGCGCGCGCTCACGTTCATCTTCCTTGATCTGAACCTGTCCCCCTATAAGTTTTCCAACTTCAACAATGTAATTGGAACCTGCCATTTTTACGAATGCGTCAGCTATGGTAAACGAATCGCTGATGGCTAGTGCATCGTTATTGTAGCGAGCTGTATTCTTTACTACATAATGATAATCATCTATTTTAACATCAAAGTTAGCACCTACCTGTGCTTCCAGTTCTTCGTTATGCTTGTTCTTAAAGGTAGTCATCAAGGCTTCCATCTTTTGCTGTGCTTCCTCATCACTTCTACCCTGACGTTTTTTACAATCGAAGAAATGCTTACTTCCGTAGTGATCAAATTCTTCATTTAAGAAATCTCCAAAGAATAACCTGCGATTGAGTTCTTCTGTCTTAAAATGGCCTGTGAATGCAAAATCACGCTTAAATTTCAAATTCTTAAAGTCATCACTAATGCTAACTTGTATGATTTCTGAAGCGACATTTACTTCGGCATTTGATGTTGGTAAAGTATCGAATTGCGCAGACTCGATGGCACGATTTTTAATGACACCCAACGAATACACCTTGGTGCCTTCCAAATTTGGCGGAAAGAACTCGGCCTGTACGTGAGGGGACAAATTAAAAAAGTACAGGGGATCCAGAAAATTGAACCGTAGTCCGTATGAGACATTCGATCGTAACAGCAAATCATCTATGGGTCCATTGTAATCGGGTGTGGCGACGATGATGTCGTAATCGATCTCCAGTTGTTTTGCGAGGCCTGCCATATAATTGACAAACCGATTCTCATTCAATATCACATAATCTGTGTCACAGGGCACGGCGTAATAGCGAATCTCATTCTCACGAGCCAGATACAGTTCTATAAATCGGTTATAGCTCATGTGACGTATGTAATACAGTGCTTGAACCAATTGTTCCCGCTTGTCCATAATGCCCTTTTCTTCCAAATATCGCAACACATCTTTCACCGCACTTTTACTATCGGTATCAAAGCGATCCCCATAATATTCAATGATCTCTTCTTCTGTAACTCGTGCTTTCCTAACAGCGTCATCTTCGGAAAGAAATACACTGGCCGCAGCTTCATTCTTAGCTTTTAGTGCGAAAGTGACCTGAAACTTTATCGCCGGCAGTTCGGTTAACGGATAGAACCATCTTGGAAAATCACTCTTTTCAATATCTGAAGCTTCCAAGGTATAACGCCTCGTGGATTTCTTTTCGGTGGGCACCTCAACGATCTTGGGAGCGCCGTTGTACGACTCCATGTTCAAAAAGTAATCGTTCTCCACTTCTACCGATAGTGTGCGATATAATACCGGATATTTTGTACTTAAGATCTTCTCTACCGGTTCGTAGATGTGAGTCCCGGAGAAACTTCGTAGGTAATCGTCTTCATAGATGAACAAGTCAACAATGTCACCCACTTCCAGATTAGGAATGGCAACTTTATTTTCTTCATCTTGTATAACAGTTTCCGAAGTGACATCCAGAATAATCTCTTCACCCTCGGGCTTAATAATCTTGATCCCAATGGTCGATTCTTCTTGATAGAAATTTACAAAGCCAAAACCCACCTGCCTATTCTTTTCAAAAGTAAATTCTGAAAAACTCTCAACGGCTGCCTTATCCTGTAGTTTTACCCGTTGGTGAAAAAACGAAGGATTGTACATTTTCTTCCCGTTGTTGGTATATTCAAAATTCTCGGCCCGATAGAGGATCACAGCACTTTCCTTTTGCCATTTTTCAGGGATCTCGGTAACATTCTTCTTTGCATCGGAAGTGTTCCAGAACATAGAACGTATCTCGATCTCCTTTTTGGATTGTGCATTCAAAATGGTGGTAATACACAATAAGCAAGCAAGGGCAATATATTTATTAAACATAAGTAATGGGATTGTTTATTCTTTGGTTAGGGTGATCTGCTGGTTCAGATTTTCTTTCAGGGTTTCAAAACCGGCATTCCAGGCGTCAAAATGTTGTTTCTTGACAAGTCGTTTCTTAAAATTGATGTCCTTGGTGTACCGCAGGATGTTTCCGTCGAGCGAATACTGCACATTGATGTCCACCCAATCATTAACCACCTCGATATCTTGAGGCATATCTACACGATATCCTTGCGGGATCTCTAATACGATCTCTGTGATCTGTTGTTCTTTGATCTGAAATTTAAAATCGCTTTTCCGCTCTTTAAATAGCATATCGGATGCCATTTTAATAGGATCGATATCTATATAGATCGTTTCGTCAAAACTGGAAACCGCATTTTCGATGCGAACATCATATTCGATCGTAAGGTCCGTGTCCCGATCTTCTTCATTAAAAGGTTTTATGTCCTTTACAATATAATTCGAATTTCCCGATGCCAAAAAGCGCGGTAATACTTCTTCTTTATCTGAACTTCCAAAACTGGTATACACATTTTGAAATGAAACTCTGGACTCACCTGCATATTCCTTGCGAGCGGTTCCTTGCATCACATCGCCGTCGATACGCAGTGAGTAGATGGTCTTATCAATGTTCTTCGTTCCTTTTTCGGCAGGAACCGTTAAAATCTTATACCCATTGGTATCTTGAAGCAAGGCCTGTTTGTTCTGTATACGCGTTGCGTATTCGCCGTACTTGTTATACTTTTCTGTACCATCCAAGAAGATCGTTTCGTCATCCAAGATCACAGAACAAATCATGTGGTTATCTACCGTGAGGGAGGGAATGGAATAGTCGTACGCAAGCCTGTCGGTACCTATCCAAACCAAACGTGAATCGAATCCGGCTTCTTCCAGCATGGCTTTGGTAAGAATCGCCATGCCCTTACAATCACCGTACCTCTTGGTGTACACATTTTGCGGACTGTCAGGCTGAAAGCCTGCAATACCGTCTTCAAAAGCAACATATCGAATGTTATCTTGGACCCAGTAAAAAATATTCTTGACTTTTTCTTCTTCGGAAATGGCACCGGCGGTAAGTTCGGTTACCTTATCTGCAAACACCGAAGCATCTACTTCCACACTTTCTACCAAACTATTATACCATCCAAAGAGATCTTCCACACTATTAAAAAGTGTTTGTTGTTGTGAACCGTTGTGGAATGCCTTTGCGATGAAAAGCACATGAGGATAGATATACGAGGGGCCCGGAGTGTTGGCTTCGTTAGATTGTGGCTCCATGTCCTTTATCACGTAAGTCACTTTTTGTCCATCATTGCTGCGACTGCTGGTCTTTTCGATCTGGTATCCTTCAAAATTGAATTCCAGAATCTCCAGGTCCAACCATTCGGGGATCTCAATTACCAAAGTACCCTGTAAGATTCGATATTCGCCTGTGAAATATTCACTCGTGAAGTACTTCACGTCCTTATACTTCTTTTCGGTCTCAATAACAACTCTATAGCCCTGAAGCGGTAAATTAATGTTTGCAAAACGTACGCGATAATCTGAATGGAAAAATTCGTTGCTTTTAAGGTGCTCATCATTTATGGAAGGTGAAAGGTCTTTTCCTCGATGGTCCTTTACCGTAAAACGTTCTACTTCACTTTGAGAATCGTAAAATATTGGAAATTGAACACGAGAACTCGTATTGATATTGAGCAAGGTGGTAGCTTGCTTTTTGATCGCCTCTACCAACCCGTCCCGTTTGTTCCGGTCAAAAGAGATCGTTGTAATTTTATCTAGTACAACCAACTCTTCTTTTTGAAATTCCTTACGCAATTGTTGTGCAAGGGAAACATCTTCGGGTAGTGGATCTGATTTACGCTGTGAATAAGAGACAGCTGAAATAAGTCCGGCTAGTAGAAAACAATAAATTCGGGTCATGAAAAAAAAGTATGGTCGTAAATATAAAAATATTATTTACTTAAATACATCTTTCTTCGTGAATATAGATCGTAAAAAGCATCATCCTTCAAACTATCAATAAACAAGATACTTTCCCCTGTACTCTTCATTTCCGGTCCCAACTGTTTATTTACATTCGGGAATTTGTTAAAGCTAAATACGGGCTGTTTTATTGCATAGCCTTCCAACTGCGGATTAAAATCAAAGTCGGTTACCTTACTATGCCCCAGCATGACCTTGGTAGCATAATTTACATATGGTTCTCCATAGGCCTTCGCTATAAAAGGTACTGTTCTGGAAGCACGGGGGTTTGCTTCAATGATATAGACCATATCATCCTTGATCGCAAACTGTATATTGATAAGTCCCACTGTGTTTAAAGCCAATGCGATCTTTTTCGTATGGTCTTTGATCTGTTGCATCACAAACTCCCCAAGATTAAACGGAGGTAAGGTGGCATTTGAGTCTCCAGAGTGTATCCCGCAAGGTTCTATATGTTCCATGATACCAATGATGTACACATTCTCGCCGTCACAAATGGCATCGGCCTCTGCTTCAATGGCTCCATCTAGGTAATGATCTAGAAGTAATTTGTTGTTAGGAATCTTACGTAGAAGATCGACCACATGCTCTTCCAATTCTTTTTTATTGATCACGATCTTCATTCCCTGTCCACCCAATACATACGACGGTCTAATGAGCAATGGAAAGTCCAATTGATCTGCCAGCGCCAATGCTTCATCGGTTGTTTCGGCAGTACCGAACTCAGGATACGGAATATTGTTCTCTTTCAGCAAACGTGAAAAACTCCCTCGATCCTCTGCAAGGTCCAAGGACTGAAAACTGGTTCCTAGTACTTTTATTCCGTAGCGGTCTAGCTTCTCTGCTAATTTCAACGCTGTTTGACCTCCTAACTGTACGATCACACCTTCCGGTTTTTCGTGACGAATGATATCGTAAATATGCTCCCAGAATACTGGTTCGAAATACAGTTTATCGGCGACATCGAAATCGGTAGAGACCGTTTCGGGATTACAGTTGATCATGATCGTCTCATAGCCGATCTCACTGGCAGCAAGCACGCCGTGGACACAACAATAATCGAATTCTATTCCTTGCCCGATTCTGTTAGGTCCGGAGCCAAGAACAATGATCTTCTTCTTATCGGTAACCACACTGTCATTTTCAGAATAGCGGGTACCGTCTTTTGTTTCCATTTCATTTTCGAACGTGGAATAGTAATAGGGTGTTTCCGCTTTAAATTCAGCCGCACACGTATCCACCAACTTATAGACACGCTGAATGTTCATTTCATCACGCTTCTTATATACTTGGCTCTCCAAACATTTCAACATGTGTGCGATCTGTCGGTCTCCGTATCCCTTTTGTTTAGCTTCCAAGAGCAGTTCCCGCGGTAAGGTATCCAACGTATACCGAGAGATTTCCTGTTCTAGCATATATAATTCTTCGTACTGTCGTAGATACCACATATCGATCTTGGTGATCTCATGTATTCGACTTAAGGGGATGCCTAATTGTATGGCGTCGTAGATCACAAATACGCGATCCCAACTCGCATTTTTGAGCTTGTCCAAGATTTGTTCGTAGTTGGTATAACTTTTACCATCGGCTCCCAGTCCGTTTCGCTTTATTTCGAGCGATTGTGTGGCTTTATGTAGGGCTTCTTGAAATGAGCGACCAATACCCATCACTTCCCCTACGGCTTTCATTTGTAGTCCCAGCGTTCTGTCTGAGCCTTCAAACTTATCGAAGTTCCACCTAGGGATCTTTACGATAACGTAATCCAAGGTAGGCTCGAATAAAGCTGATGTCGATTTTGTTATTTGATTCTGAAGTTCATCCAAGTGGTATCCAATGGCCAATTTCGCGGCGATCTTTGCAATAGGATACCCGGTAGCCTTTGACGCAAGGGCCGAGGATCGGGAAACCCGCGGATTGATCTCAATTGCGATAATATCTTCCTCATCATCGGGGCTTACGGCAAACTGCACGTTACAGCCTCCTGCAAAGTCTCCAATACTTCGCATCATGTGGATGGCCATGTCCCGCATTCTTTGGAAAGTACGATCGCTTAGTGTCATGGCCGGCGCAACGGTGATAGAATCTCCGGTATGGATTCCCATGGGGTCCATATTTTCAATCGTACAAATGATCACTACATTGTCGTTTCGGTCCCGCAACAATTCCAGTTCGTATTCCTTCCACCCGATCATGGCCTTGTCGATCATGACCTCATGAATAGGAGAAATTTCCAGACCGTGTGAAAGTAGGTCATCGAAATCTTCTGTTCTGTATACAATGGATGCACCGGCACCTCCCAGGGTGTATGATGCTCGAATTACCAATGGAAACCCAAATTCTTGCGCAATCTCTTTTCCTTTCAAAAAGGATGTTGCAGTAGCTTGAGGCGCCATTTTAACACCAATCTTCTCCATGAGTGTTCTAAACTTCTCACGATCTTCGGTGATATTGATCGCATCGATGTCGACACCAATTATTTTTATCCCAAAGTCTTCCCAAATTCCTTTTTCATCGGCCTCGATACACAAATTGAGTGCTGTTTGGCCTCCCATAGTAGGTAAAACTGCATCGATTTGAGGATGCTCTTTAAGGATCTTCACCAACGATTTTGTTGTCAAGGGCAACAGATATACATGGTCTGCCATGGATGGATCTGTCATGATAGTCGCCGGATTCGAATTGATAAGAATAGTTTCAATGCCATCTTCATGAAGGGAGCGAAGCGCTTGTGAACCGGAATAATCAAATTCACACGCTTGACCAATGATGATGGGTCCTGAACCGATAATTAAGATGGATTTTAAATTGGGATTTTTTGGCATTTTTTGACTCCTTTAAGATGCTGTAAAATTACGATACGATAGGGTATAAAAAAAGGTGTTGCTTTTATAAACAACACCTTTTATTTAGTACTTATCAACATTATTTTTTGTGACGCGTTTCAGAAGATACGGAAAGTTTCTTTCTACCTTTTGCTCTACGAGCAGCCAGTACTTTTCTACCGTTTACAGACGCCATACGCTCTCTAAAACCGTGTTTGTTTCTTCTCTTCCTTTTTGATGGCTGAAATGTTCTTTTACTCATTTTCTAGTGCTTTATCTTCTGAAAAAATCTTTTCTTATATTTTATGTAAACCCTTAGGATAGTCCGGAATTTACCTGCCGAAGCATTTACATTACAATGTTTTGCGTAGGCGGGTGCAAATATACAATCATTTTTCACTTTCCCAAACGGAAAACATAAAATATTTTTGAATGTTTTTAGTACCTTTGACGCCCACAAAAAACGGATTTCATGTTCAACAAAAATATCAAATTAGTATTAGCCGCATTGATCATTGCTGCTGCCGTTTGGCAGTTTGTCGAAGGAAATATTGGAAATGGCATCATGCTCATCCTCCTTTCGTTAATTTTCATATTCTTGTACTATAAGAATGAGTTGATATTAATGGCTTTCTTGCGTCTTAGGAAACAAGACTTCCCGGGCGCCAAAAAATGGTTGGACCGTATTAAAGATCCTGAAGCGGCCTTGGTTAAGAAACAACAGGGATACTACAACTACCTCAATGGTCTAATGATCTCTCAGACAAATATGAATGAGGCCGAGAAATACTTCAAAAAAGCAGTCGCTCTTGGATTGAACATGGATGCAGATATGGCGATGACCAAACTAAACTTAGCCGGTATCGCTATGACCAAGAACCGAAAGCGCGAAGCCGAGCAGCTTCTTGCTGAAGCAAAGAAGCTCGACAAGCACAATATGTTGGACGAACAGATTAAAATGATGAAGGAGCAAATGAAACGCGTAGGGCAGCCCAGACAGCAATTTGGCGGTGGACGTTCCGGTCGTGGCGGCAGACGCTAAGTCACTCATTTACATCCGATTTGCCCTACACACTCTAGTTTTTTAACGAGTATTTTACTACCTTTAACGAATAGTTGCGCAATAGCGATTAACAGTTACTACTTTTGTTTCACTTAATCTCACAATGCGTATGGGTAGAACACTACTTCTTCTATTCTTATTGGGTTCTTTCGCTGTTCAATCTCAAAAAATTGAACCCGAGTCTCTTTTTTCCCAAATGATAGGAAAAAATATTAAGAAATATACCCAAAAATCCCAGCTGGCATACGAAGAGGAAAATTTTGAAAGAGCCGAATTCCTTTTTGATTCCTTAATAAATAACGTAGTTAATAACAGCTTTATGGATAATTTTAAAGTCAAGAAATTATCCGGTCGTACCATAGAATTCTACAATTTTAAAAAACCTATCTTTTTAATGACTTACGCCTCTTGGTGTACACCGGGTGTGGGTGAGATCCCTGCTCTCAATGAGATCGCAGAGGCGTACTACAAGGATATAGATTTTGTGGTACTCTACTGGGATAGCAAAGAAAATATTAAAAAAATTGCCAAGGAATACAGCAAGAGAATAAAAGTGGTATATGTTGACGAAACAGAAAACACCCATTGTCACATTGTACAAACCATGAAACACAGCCTTGGATTTCCAACTTCATTCTTTATAGATGATTCCAAAAGAATCGTGGATGTGCGACGTGGTGTACTTTTGCCTTATAGCGAAGCATACAGCATATCTTATGAATTGAACTACAACGCCTTTTTAAACGGAATATCCCTTCTGAAAAACCCTCCTGCCTCATTGGAAGGTGTTGTTACCAAGGATAAACCGAAACCCTAGCAAACAGAATTCCTGCCGAAAGGTTTTCGGTAGAATGGAATCCTGTAAACTAGTACGGTTTATTGTCCCGTATTGTAATATCCTTTTTCCGGAATTTCTATCAAGTATTCCTTTCCTGAAGCATTTTTTAAGAAGGTATCCCGCAACCACGGATTGTGAATTTTTAGGATCTTATAATTGATGTCATGCGTCTTTGCAAAATCGGCAAAGTCGTCTATAGGAGTCGTCACTTTTACTTTGTACGTGGGAATCGGTTTGTACAGGTCCTTATCTCTATAGTTGAATCCGTATTTCTTCGGATTAGACAATATTTCCTTGAATGCAAGGATGCGGAACACATACCGGCTTGTTTCATCATTCAGTAGAAGGTCGTAATAATCATTTTCTGTCTTTTGCCGAGTGATCTGTTTGTTTACTCCCCCGTTACCGGCATTATAAGCTGCGGCTGCTAAGGTCCAGCTGCCAAATCGCTCTTTTGACTTCTTTAGATACTCTGCTGCCACTTTGGTAGCCATCTCTAAGTTATAACGTTCGTCCACGTAATCATTGATCTCCAGACCATATTCTTTGCCGGTACTGCTTAAGAATTGCCAGAAACCTGCAGCTCCGGCAGGAGATCTTACATTATCTAAACCGCTTTCGGCAACTGCCAAATATTTAAAATCGTCAGGCAGACCATGCTCTTTTAATAAGGGCTCGATCACAGGAAAGTATTTATGTGCTCTTTTTATCATCAACAACATATTGGACTGCCAATAAGTATTTACCAACAACTCCCGGTCCAAACGCTCTCGTATATCCGGTTCATTTAATGGTACGGCCTCCCCGGCAAATTCCATATATTCGGGAATAGGCAACGCATACACATTATAATCGTTTATCATTTTCTTTTCCAAGGTCTCATCGGAAGGGGCTTCCTGCACTGCATTTACACACAGGCTACTTACCCCAAAAAGTACCGTGACCAAACCAATTTTTGATAATATGCTCATAACAACTAATTTTCTTTAAAGATAAACATAAACCCGCCTTCTTAAAAGGGATATGACGCTTTATTTTTGTACGATTTCTATAATCTTATCGGACAATTCCCTTCCTTTATTCAAGATCATAATATGCGTTCCGCCTTCTATGACCTCACAGTTGCGAATGTACTTTAACGGAAAGACCACGTCTTTATTACCATGCAGGTGGAATATGTTAGGTACGGCGGTGCTTCGCTTCCAGCAAACCATATTCTTGATCGCCCAATCCAAATATCCCTTATCCCGAACATGCAAGTATTCTTGATAGATTTTTAGCCGCTTTTCGGTTCTTGGTCCAATGGCAAATTTTGTAAGGTCCTCTGCACTTAGTACCAAGCTCGTAGGTATAATTTTATAGAAGAAGGTTTTACGTGCAAACCGCATGCGGCGCGGCAATTCGTGTTTTGTTTTCACGCTGGAGATAATAATAAGTTTCTTTAACTCAAGATAAGCACTCATCTCCTGTACAACAACCCCTCCAAACGATACGCCTACCAAAACACAATTGGGTTCGGTGATGATAGCGGCCATTCGTTTTGCATAGTCTTTAATCGATTCATTCTTTTCTGGCAACAACCATTGAATGATGTGTATCACAAATTGATCCTCGGGTAAGCTGATGTTTCTGAAAATTTCAGCACCCGCCGCCATACCGGGAACAAAATAGATATGCGTTTTTCCTTCGCTCATCACGCTTTAGTAGTAGAAAAAATGGTTTTGACCAAAGATATTTCGTAAATTTACGCAACAAAGATACTATTATCTTATTCCAAAAAAAGGGGCAACGTTCAATGAAAAAGGTCTTACATCCTGCAGCTACCAGAGGATCTGCAAATTACGGTTGGTTAAAAGCCAATTACTCCTTTAGTTTTGCGAATTATTTTGACCCAAACCGCCTTCAATTTGGTTTACTTCGTGTGTTGAACGATGATTATGTAGCTCCTTCTATGGGCTTTGGACAGCACCCCCATAACAATATGGAGATCGTCACCATTCCGCAAACTGGCGCTTTGAAGCATAAAGACAGTATGGGTAATGAAGGGGTAATCAAGGCCGGGGACATTCAAGTAATGAGTGCAGGAAGCGGTGTTGAGCACAGCGAACAAAATGCCAGCACGACCGAGGCTGTCACCTTATTTCAAATTTGGGTCTTTCCCGAGACCGAGAATGTAACCCCCAGATACGACCAGAAGAGCATTGCACCATTGCTAACACCCAATCGCTTCAGTGCGGTAGTGAAGCCAAGGTCGGAAGCTTCTGAAGATGAACTCTGGATCCATCAGCAGGCTTATTTTAATATTGGGGAATTTTCAGAAGAAACAGAGATCTCATATACGCTACACAACAAAAACCACGGTGTCTATATTTACGTAATTAATGGTACCGTTTTTGTTGAGAATGAAACACTTACCGATCGCGACGCTTTTGGGGTTTGGGAAACAGAAAAGATTTCCCTTACCATAGCAAAAAACAGCAAGGTACTTCTCATTGAAGTTCCCATGAATTAAATAAAATAAACTCCCATGATAGAAGATGTGCAGATTACAGACAATGAATTTCTAAGACAATTTGAGCTTGAGGTGGGCGATAATATGGCTCGTATCGAGTATGCGCTTCAAGACAGAAAGATCTTTCTTACAAAATACGATATGCCACAAGACATGGAAGATCAAGGCTTTAGGGAAATATTTATCAAAGCCGTTTTTGAAGAAGTAAAAGAAAGAGGCATTAGCTTAGTCCCAACCAGTCCCGAGATCGCTTCCTTTATGCGGAAGAACAGACGTGTTTACAAAGACTTGCTTCCTGTGGGTATTAGCATCTAATTTTTTCTGAAAAATTATGCCATTACGGTATCTTCCGTGAAATTGAACCGTACCAATCCGTCCTCATCGATCTCTGTAAGTTCAATGGTGTGTAGCGTATTCACCAATTCGGGGTTCCATGGCGCTTTCACTTTTACGTAATTTTCAGTAAATCCATGGATATACCCCAGCTTGTTCTCCCCTTCAAAAAGGACCGTTCTGGTCTTTCCAAGTTGAGATTCATAGAAAGCTCTTCTTTTCTTAGCCGATAATCCTCGTAACATCTTGCTTCGCTTATTCCGTATTTTCTTCGGAACAACCCCATCCATATTGGCTGCCGGAGTGTGATCCCTTTCAGAATAGGTAAATACATGCAGGTACGAAATATCCAGACTATGCAAAAATTCGTAGGTTTCCAAAAAATGGTCGTCGGTTTCTCCCGGAAACCCCACAATCACATCCACTCCAATACACGCATGTGGCATGACCTCGCGAACTTTAGCGATCCGATCACGATAGAGATCCCGAAGGTACCTTCGGCGCATCAGCTTTAAAATAGTATTGCTCCCGCTTTGTAACGGTATGTGGAAATGCGGCACAAAAGTATTGGATGCTGCCACAAACGCTATAGTCTCATTTTTTAATAGGTTAGGCTCTATGGATGAGATACGAAGACGTTCGATACCGGGAACTTTATCCAATTCTTTTACAAGATCTAAAAATGTGTGTGCATGTTTCTTATTGCCAAATTCTCCTTTACCGTAGTCTCCAATATTCACTCCTGTAAGTACAATCTCACGTATGCCCTGTGCTGAGATCTCTTGGGCGTTCTTTAGAACATTTTCCATTGTATCGCTTCGAGATATTCCTCGTGCCAAGGGAATAGTACAGTACGTACACTTGTAATCGCAACCATCTTGCACCTTTAAGAAAGCTCGGGTGCGATCTCCAATGGAATACGATCCCACATAGAAATCGGCTGCCTCAATTTCACAAGAATGCACTTCTCCTAGGTCGTTCTTGGAAAGATCATTAAGATAGTCTGTGATCTTGAATTTTTCGGTGGCACCCAACACCAAGTCTACACCATTAACATCTGCCAATTCCTGCGATTTTAATTGTGCATAGCAACCAATAGCTGCCACAAAAGCTTCGGGATTGGATTGTTGGGCTTGTTTTACAATGTTCTTAAAGCGTCTGTCGGCATTTTCGGTAACACTACACGTATTAATTACGTAGATATCTGCTTTTTCGTTAAAATCGACACGGTCAAACCCCTCCTGCTTAAAATTTCTAGCAATGGTGGAGGTTTCGCTGTAATTCAATTTACAGCCCAAAGTGTAAAATGCAACTTTTTTTGTAGCGTTCATTACTCTGCTTTATCAATTGGGCGCAAAGATACAAAGATATGTTGAAGTGGGAAGTGGGGTGTTGGAAGTTGGCTTATCTTGAGATTGTAGGCGATTTTAAAAATGGTTATCTTTAATTCAGCAACTCCCCAGCCAAATGTCTTATCTATGGAGTTTAAATTTGAAAAACTAATTATTTGGCAAAAAGCCATGGATCTAGGAGAAGAGCTTAACCGCCTTTCTTTAATGTTTCCTGAAAAAGAGAAATTTAATCTCGCATCACAAATTGCACGTTCAGGAGATTCTATAGCACTTAATATTGCGGAAGGTTGTATTTGCCAATCTGAAAAAGAGTTTAAAAAATTTATGGGCTATAGTATTCGTTCACTAGCTGAAGTTGTAACTTGCCTTCACAAAGCGAACCTCCGAAATTATATTTCAAAAAGTGAATTTCAATCTAGGTATTCAGAATCTTTTCATTTAATGAATATGATGATAGCCTTTAAAAATAAAATTAAATAGTAATGCTTCCTGCTCCCAACTTCTTACTTCGTGCCATTTTCCTTCTTTTTTACCTTTTCCTTTTTATTGGCTGCAAGGATAGGTCTTCAGTTGATAGCGACAAGGTATTTCGTTACAACGAACATAGTAACATCCCAACCTTAGACCCTGCTTTTGCAAGAAACCCACAGATCATATGGCCTACGAATCAACTTTACAATGGGCTGGTACAATTGGATGACTCACTCAATATTACACCAGATATCGCAAAACGTTGGGAAGTGAACGATTCTACAGCTACCTATACGTTCTATCTGAGAGACGATGTTTATTTTCATAGGAATAAGGTCTTTGGAGCGAATGAGACGAGAAAAGTGGTTGCTTCAGATTTTACTTATAGTTTTGACCGTCTCACAGATGAGAAGGTTGCTTCCTCCGGTAGTTGGGTCATGCAACATGTAGCATCGTATCGAGCAGTCAATGATACCACTTTCGTCATTCAGTTAAAACAACCTTTTCCGGCCTTTCTTGGGTTATTATCCATGCGCTATTGCTCGGTCGTTCCCAAAGAAGCTGTGGATCACTACGGTACTGAATTCCGAAGAAATCCTGTAGGGACCGGTCCTTTTCAATTAAAATTGTGGGAAGAAAATGTAAAACTGGTCCTTCGGAAGAATCCACTCTACTTTGAGACCGATGCCGCGGGAAACAAATTACCGTACCTTGAGGCGGTGGCAATTACGTTCTTACCCGATAAGCAAAGTGAGTTCTTACAATTTGTACAGGGAAAACTGGATTTTCTTAACAGTTTAGATAATTCCTATAAAGATGAGATCCTTACTACCACCGGACAGCTTCAGCCGGCGTATCAAGACGAATTCTACCTTATTAAAGGTCCATTTCTCAACACAGAATATCTGGGTTTTTACTTGGATAGCGAAACTACGGAGATACAGTCCAAAGCTTTACGACAAGCGATCAATTACGGATTCGACCGTTCTAAAATGGTCATGTATCTACGAAATGGTGTAGGTATTCCTGCCACTCATGGCTTTATTCCGAAAGGTTTACCCGGATATGAATCTATTAAAGGCTACGATTATAATCCAGCCCTGGCGCGTGAGTTAATTGAGGAATACAAAGCAGAAACGGGAGACGAGCGTCCCGAAATTGTTATTGGAACCAATAGTCAATACCTGGACCTGTGTGAATACATTCAAAGAGAGCTTCAAAAATTGGGGATTTCGGTAACTATAGATGTGGTGCCACCCTCAACCTTACGACAAATGAAAAGCAGCGGTGAACTGGATATTTTTCGTGCGAGCTGGATCGCCGATTATCCGGATGCCGAGAACTATCTGTCATTATTCTATAGCCCTAATTTTACACCTAACGGCCCCAATTATACACATTTCAAGAATACGGTATTCGACAGCTTATATCAACGTTCCATGACCTTGTCTAACATTGAAGAGCGAAAAGAAGTCTACACCAAAATGGATTCTATCGTGATTAGTGAAGCACCCATAGTTCCCTTATTTTACGACATGGCAGTGCGATTTGTCAATAAAAAAGTAAGCGGTTTGGGGATAAATCCGCAGAATTTCCTGATTTTAAAACGAGTTAGGAAGAAAAAATAAAAAGACTATCTTTCTAATATACAGATGTGTACGCGCGCCTACTGCCGAAAAAAAATTTGTTTTGTAACATTTTAGAAACTTTATCCGTACCATATAAAAACACTATTATGGGATTTGGAGGTTCAGTTGCGGCCATGATCACCTCGCTAAAAAACAATAAGCGGGATCGAAAAACGGCATTTGATAAAGACGGACATAGGCTCAA
>NZTP01000035.1 GCA_002696485.1 Altibacter sp.
GATTTAGTTTTATGAGCAAGGGACCCGTTTCGGCCTATGCCTTGCTGTTGCCTTTCTTGATTTCCTTCGGAGTTGTCTACAAATATAAACGGTTAAAGCAACGAATTTTACCGCTGTTCGTTTTCCTGTTGGTTAGTATTGCATTATCGGGATGGTGGCATTGGTATACGTACACCTATGATCCCGAAGCTGTTGCCGAGATCACGCGCAGGGAAACAGAGAATTGGACCGGTTATAATGTGCGTCCGTTCTATTATTACTGGAACTTCTTTACACAAAGCGGTGTGTGGACCATTCCCGCCTTTATCGGATTGCTGTATCCGTACCTCAAAGATCGCGTGTTCGATAAAAAAGGCTATTTGTTCACACTTTTATGGACTCTGGTTTCTGTAGTGCTCCTATCTGTCATCCCCGAGAAGAAATCGCGATATCTGCTTCCCGTACTCATTCCGTTGGCGCTGAATACCGCTTTTTATATAGAATATCTCTTTCGAAGATTTTCAGAAATAAAAAACAGACGTGAAACGTGGCCTGTCTATTTCAATTTCGGATTGATTGCGAGCATCGGCCTCGTATTTCCATTGGCGGGATATTTCCTTCTGAAGGATTCCTTAGCCGGTAGATGGCTCTGGTTTGTATTGCTTTCTATAAGTCTTTTGGGCATTGGTCTTCTGCTGTTTAAACATCTTTTCCGAAGAAACATTCGAGCCGTTTTTTATCTTACCATAGCTTTTATTGTGGCCGTGATCTGTTTTGGAATGCCTATGGCCAAAGCCCTTACCGTAAATCCGGACTACAAAGGATTTTCCCAACTGCGGAGCTGGCAAGAGGAAGAAAACCTGACCGTGTACGAATATTCTTTTGTAACCCCCGAGCTGGTGTGGGATTACGGCGGTAAACTCCCGGTCCTGCAAAAAGAAGGATCCATAAAACTGCCCGATGAAACACGTTTTGGTGTGCTGGTCACCGAAGAAGAACGAACTTCTTTTGAACTAACATTTTCTCATTATACCCTTCGGAAAGTGACTCGTTACGATATGAACGCAAAAGGGAAAGAAGATGCTTCACACAAAACTCGCTTGTGGCGCGACCTCTATCTGGTTACAAAGCCGAAGTAGTGCGCCTGCGATACCACAATTGAAGTTTGAAGAAAAGCAAACCCAATATTCCTCCAACAGCCATTCCCGTGATCACATCCAAGGGATAATGTACCCCTAAGTATATTCTGCTATATCCTAACAACACTGCCCAAAATAGGAGCAGAAAGGGAAGATATCGGTACCATCGGTGTAGTAATAAGCCTGTGAAGACGGCCGTCGCCATGGAGCTGGCAGCATGAGCCGAAAAATAGCCGTATCGACCACATCTTTCGGCAGCAAATCGTATGGTCGCCTGTAACTCTTCAACTTGGCACGGTCGCGGACGCTGAATGCCATATTTAAACAGGTTTGCCAGCTGATCGGTTGCAGTGATCAAGAGCGCTGCAGTAACAGCAATCACGGCGGTTCCCTTTAGACCATATTGCTTGTAAATTAAATACAATAAAATGGCATAGAGCGGTATGGAGGTCCATTTGAGGGTTACGATCTGCCAAAAACCGTCCCATGGCTCACTTCCCAAGGAGTTGAGCCATGTAAAAAGTTCGGTATCCCAACGCAGCAGTTCTTCCATGCAACTTAATTATCTTCGTATCTGGCGATCTCTCGATCGTAGAATTCTGTTGCTTCTTTGATGTAGTTCTCGGTCTCTGCCTCCAATTCTTTTTGGTCGTGCTGATCGAATTCCTCCAACCACTCGACCTCATCGTTCTCCAAGTTAATAATGAAGCGAGGAAATTCAGTATGAATCACAAAGATCGCCGTAGGATAATCTGTATTGTCGCCAAGCAAGTATTTAGGAAAGTCCATAGTTATAATTTAAGAAGGTATCTGTGCGTGATCATTTTCTGAAAGGATCAATTGTTTTGAAAGATAATTAAATCTGATGAATAATAACAAAGCCGAAACCGTTAGCCCCGCCAACAAACCGATCCATATACCCGAACTGCCATAATCACTGTACATACTTAAGTAAAATGAGATTGGAAATCCTACCAACCAATATGCAACAAAAGTAATCACCGTAGGAATCTTTACATCCTGCATTCCCCGAAGTGCTCCTAATGCGACCACCTGAACCGCATCGCTAATTTGAAAGACAGCTGCAATTAACATAAGCTTGGAAGCGATAGCGACCACTTCAAAATTATCGGTGAAATTTGTTAGGTCATCATAATCCAAATATAGTTTTGGCAGCGCTGTGTTGAACAACATGAACAGCACTGCGAATACCATAGCCATTAAGGTAGTTAATAAAAAAATAGAAAAAGCAATTCGTCGCAATTCTCTAAATCGGTTCATTCCCTTTTGGTTACCAATACGTATCATTGCAGCGACGCTGAAGCCCATGGCCACCATGAAAGTCATGGAAGACAGGTTCAATGCAATCTGATTGGCTGCCTGAGGATTCTTGCCTAGAATTCCGGATAGCCAAATAGCAGCTGTAAAAATGGCCACTTCAAAGAACATTTGCATAGCAGAAGGAAAACCTAAATTGATCACCTTTTTAAGCATGTTTTTAGTAAGCGTAAAGAACTTAATTTGGGTCACATATGCTCTCGCTTTGTAGTGCTTGGAAAGTAAATACCAAAGGTAGCCCAACATGATGAGACGTGAAGCCAAGGTCCCAATGGCAGCACCTACGACTCCCAATTCGGGGAATCCAAATTTCCCAAAGATGAATACATAGTTGAGCAAGACATTTACAACGTTTGCAGCAATGGTCGCATACATGGGATAGCGGGTTAAAGATAAGCCATCGCTAAATTGCTTGAAACCCTGAAAAACGATAAGCGGAAGTAAGGAAACTGCTACCAAATTGAGATACGGCATGGCTAACTCAACTACTTCAGGCGGTTGATTCATAGCGTACATGAGCGGCTTGGCAAGAAAGACCATTAACACAAGTGCAATTCCTAATACCGTACATAAAAAAAGGCCATGCTTAAAAGAAGATTTACCTTCCGCAAAATCACCTTTACCATCAGCCTCCGCTACCAATGGGGTGATAGCCGTTGAAAACCCGATTCCTAAAGACATGGCGATAAACATAAAACTGTTTCCCAAAGAAACAGCGGCTAATTCTGCCGTCCCCAATTGTCCTACCATGATATTATCTACCAATGCAACCAAGGTATGCCCTAACATTCCCAAAATAACAGGGGTCGCCAGAGAAAGGTTGTATTTAAACTCTTTGGTGTAATTTGAAAGCAAGGCAGGTAACTTTAGAAAGTGCTAAGGTAGAAAACACGTCTTTTTAATCGCATAAAAGTTCTTTATATTTATCATTTAATTATCGATATCATGCAATCGAAAGCAACGACACCGGATCAATACATTGAAGAACTCCCTGAAGAGCGAAAGAAAATCATTTCAAAATTAAGAAGCACAATACTGGAGAACCTACCTAAAGGTTTTGAAGAAACCATGGCTTATGGCATGATAGGTTATGTCGTTCCGCACGCTAAGTATCCTGAAGGATACCATTGTGATCCCACACAACCGCTCCCGTTTATGAGTCTTGCCTCTCAAAAGAATCACATAGGATTTTACCATATGGGAATCTATAGTGATCCAAAGTTGCTAGATTGGTTCACTTCGGAATATCCAAAGCACGTTTCCGGAAAATTAGACATGGGTAAGAGCTGTATTCGTTTTAAGAACATGAACAAGATCCCCTATGAATTAATAGGTGAGCTTGCGGGCAAAATGACAGCCGATGCGTGGATAGCGCGGTACGAGAAAGTGATCAAGAATTAATTCTTGACCGATGACATTTCGGTCTTCGTCCCGTATTTGTCCATTAAATAGACCAAACTAGCCATGGCGGCACCTCCCAATTCCAATTCCCGTTTATTGACCGCATCGAAGGTATCGTTTGCAGCGTGATGGTGATCGAAATAGCGTTGGGAATCCGGGCGAAGTCCTGCCAGAACGATTCCATTGTCCTTTAACGGACCTATATCGGCACCGCTTCCCCCTTTTTCAAAATAGTGAATGAGGTAGGGTTTAAATAACGGCTCCCAACTTTTAATCTGCTTAAAATTGGCATCGTCGGTATCAAAAGAGAAACCTCGCGGTGTAAATCCTCCGGCATCACTTTCTAAGGCAAATACATGCTGTTCCCTTTTTAATTTTGCTTCTTCGGCATATTTATTCCCACCCCGCAATCCGTTTTCTTCGTTCATGAATAGAACCACCCGTATGGTGTGTTTAGGTGTATAATTGATTTTCTTAAACAGCCGCAGTACTTCCATGGACTGTACACATCCTGCACCGTCATCATGAGAACCATCCCCCAGATCCCAAGAATCCAAATGACCTCCAACTACAATATATTTATTAGGATACACGCTACCTGTCATTTCACCAATGACATTATAGGATTGTACATCGGGGAAGGTCTTGCAATTTTGCTTAAAATAGAATTGAAGATCCGGTTTCAGTTTTAAGGCACTACTAAGGTATTCGGCTCCATTCGTACTAATGGCACAGGCCGGAATACGCTGCTCTGCAGGAAGATCCCCATAGTTCATAGTTCCCGTGTGTGGAAGATCGTCCATACGTAAATTCATAGAGCGCACCACAACGCCCACAGCACCGTATTTTGCAGCCTCCATGGCTCCGGAATACCGTTGGTCTACGCACCCTCCATACGCTTCGAACGTATGAATGAGATCTGCTCTCATGGGCCGGTTGTAAAAAACGATCTTTCCTTCGATGTTTTCTCTTCCGTAGCGCGCAAGATCTTCAATGCCTTGTACCTCGATCACTTCAGCTTTAAGACCTCCGTCGGGTGTGGCGACAGATCCTCCTAATGCACAAATATCTGCTATGGACGTAATTCCGGGTGCTGTTTCAATATACGAATATTCCGGCAGCCCTCGGGTCCATTTGGGAACCATGACAGGCTGCAACCAAACCCGGTCGAGACCCAGTTCTTTCAATTCGTTTTCTGTATATTTTACGGCACGTTCAGCCTCGAGGGAACCCGATAAGCGACCTCCAATCTCATTAGATAAGTAGTCCAACCATTCATAGCTTTTGCCATCCAACAAGGCCATGTCGAATATAGAGCGAATCTTCAGTGAATCCTGTTCAAAATTGGTTTGGGCAATACTTTCAGTAATAAACAACAGGCCACATACAGCCAGTAGAAGCGTTCTCATAGGGGATATTATTCAGTTCGTAATTGTTCTTTGTATTCAGAGAGTTTGGCTTTCACCTCATCGTCCAGTTCCGGTTCTTTAATATCGTTATATTCCTTCAATGCATTCAGAAGTATGGAAGCTACCAACAAACGTGCCGTAGGTTTATCGTCTGCCGGAATATTGTACCAAGGAGCATGCTCTTTAGAAGTACGATTTAAAATATCTTCATAACATTTCATGTATTTGGGCCAAAGCTTTCGCTCTTCCAGATCGCCGGGGGAGAATTTCCAATTCTTGTTGGGTTTGTTGAGGCGACGGAGCAGTCTATTTTTTTGCTCATCTTTTGAAAGATTCAAAAAGAATTTAAAAATGAGGGTGCCATTTTGAGCGATGATCTTTTCAAAGGCATTGATCTGTTCAAAACGCCTGTCCCAGAATGCTGAATCTATATCATCTACCGATTCGATTCCCGGAAGGTATTCTCCCAGAATATATCCCGGATGTACTCTGGTGACCAGGACATTCTCGTAATGTGTTCTATTGAAGACACCAAACTTACCTCGAGCCGGTAATGCGATATAATGGCGCCATAGGAAATCGTGTTTCCGTTCCAGTTCGGTAGGTACCTTAAAACTGTGTACCACGACCCCTCGTGCATTGAAATCTTTGAAAACTTCTCGTATCAAACTGTCCTTTCCGGCAGTATCCATGCCCTGTAAACACACTAAAACAGCATACTTACCGTGAGCATACATAGTATCTTGCAGGTCACCCAATTTTTTTCGGATATCCTTAAGCTCATCTTCTATGGTCTTTTTGGAAGCTTCCAGATCCAGGCGGGTGGGAAGGTCTTCAATAGTTACGGATGTTGTGATCTTGTGTGCTGAAACGTTTAAATTCTTCATACTTTGTTACTTGGAAGCGAACAATTTCACGTCCTGCTCGCTTACTTCCGATCCCCCTAAGATAATCAATCGTTCAACAACATTGCGTAATTCTCGAATATTCCCCGTCCAATCGTACTCTTGAAGCAGTTTTAAAGCTTTTTCTGAAAACTTTTTATTGGAGGTTCCATGCTCCTCGGCAATCTTTTTCGCAAAGTAGTCTACAAGTAGCGGAATGTCCTCCCTGCGTTCGTTTAGCGCCGGCACTTTAATAAGGATCACCGCCAAACGGTGATAGAGGTCTTCCCGAAAATTCCCTTCTTCAATTTCTTTTTTTAAGTCTTTATTAGTCGCAGCGATCACACGCACATCCACTTTAATGTCCTTATCGCTACCCACCCGCTGTACCTTATTCTCCTGCAACGCTCGCAGCACTTTAGCCTGTGCTGAAAGGCTCATGTCTCCTACTTCATCTAAAAAGATCGTACCGCCATTAGCGGCTTCAAATTTTCCGGCACGGTCTTTATTTGCCGAAGTAAACGCCCCTTTTACATGTCCGAACAGTTCACTCTCAATAAGTTCACTGGGTATGGCGGCGCAATTCACTTCAATCATAGTTCCGTTAGAGCGATCACTCTTTTGGTGTAACCAATGCGCAACAAGTTCTTTTCCGGTGCCATTGGGTCCTGTGATCAATACCCGGGCTTCGGTAGGAGCCACTTTCTCAATCATTTCCTTTATATGGGAAATAGCCTTGGACTCTCCCACCATCTCGTAGTTTTTGCTTACTTTTTTCTTGAGACGCGTATTCTCAACTACAAGTTCCTTACGATCTAGTGCAATACGAACGGTATTGAGCAACCTGTTAAGATCGGGTGGCTTAGATATGTAGTCGAAAGCGCCTAAGCGCATCGTATTGACCGCAGTATCCAGATCGCCATGTCCGGAGATCATTACAATCGGGATTTCGGGTTTTATTTTCTTTACAGCCTCAAGGACTTCCACCCCATCCATTTTAGGCATTTTTATATCGCAGAGTATGAGGTCGTAATCCTCCTTTTTTATAAGTTCGATACCTGATAGTCCGTCCTCTGCTTCGGTGACCTCATACGTGTCACTTTCTTCGGAAAGAATTTTAACAAGTACCCTTCTAATGGCGGCTTCGTCTTCAATAATTAAGATTTTTGGCATGCTAGTATTTAAATTTTATTCCACCCCGAATGTAAAAGGTGTTTTCATCGTTAATAATGTATGCGGTCTCTCTATCGTTATCGCGTAAACGGAATTCGTTGTGAACCGAATGTGCACCGTAGGCGTAGAATAGCAAATGTTCTGTAAAGAAATGTTCATACCCCAAACCGGCGATCACGTTCGTCATGGAAATATTTTCTCCCAGTACCGGATTTCCGGGAATATTGATGTTGTTTTGAACATTTCCGAAGAAATTGTCCAATGTTACAAAAGCCTGCAACGCATCTTTATGACTGTTGTTGAGGTAGTGCCGCACGTTGGTTTTCGGAACCCCTAAGGTATAGGTCCAATTAGGATGGAATTCTTTATAATAATTAATGAGCGGTAACGGGAAATTCCTTCCGGGTGTTGTAGAATAAGTAAGCCCAAGTATCCACCTGTAAGGCTTCTCGATAGAATCATTCTTCATGTCTTTGATGGCATAGACTGCTCCGTGATAGATGAAATCATCACTCACCAGATCGCCTTCAAGGTTGGACTGTATCTGAACTCCGGCTTTGAACCCTAAACGCCAATCGTTCTCCAACTTATATGTGTAGCCGATATATCCGTCCATTTGCTGTACAGAGCTTACTAGGGAAGGGTCGAAAGGCACATCTTCTTCAATGCGAATGTCAACATACCTGTATTCCAGACCAATCACCAAGAACTTCCCGCTTCCCACCTTTAAAGGAATAGGCGCTTGAACTAAGGCACGATACCTGCTAATTGAATTGTTTGAATTGCCAAAAGGGATGTGAAGGTATTCGATACGAGCCAGATCGGTGGTCTGACTAAAAACAAGGGAATTAAAGGTGTAAAAAAAGGCGCATACTACTAAGAGCTTTTTCATAAAATCGTGTGTCAATCTTTCCCCATGTTGGAGGTGAGATCTGTGTTAAGTGAGTTTGTAAATAAGTGAACATCTCTTTGCGGGAACGGAATGGTAATATTGTTCTCTCTGAAAAGTCCATCGATTCGAAATCGAATCTCACTTTTGATCCGTGGGTCCACAAAGCTGTCGTTTATAAAAAACAACACACTAAAGATAAGAGCAGAATCCCCAAAATCTTCAAACATTACGAAAGGTTTAGGATTTTTTAACACACCTTTTTGAGTTGCAACACTCTCAAGTAATAATTTTTCAACCAAGCGCGTATCACTTCCGTAGGCTACGCCCACTCGGACAAATTCACGGGTGGTTCGATGGTTTTGAGTATAATTGAAGATCGTATCGGAAATGAATTTGTGATTGGGTATAATAACGATCTTATCATCCCGGGTTAGCGCCCTTGTAGTGCGCAATTTAATGTCGATAACACGCCCCACCTTACCATCAACTTCAATCACATCTCCAACCAAGAGGGATTTATCTACAATAATAAAGATCCCGCCAATAATATCTTGAAACAGGTCTTGAAGTGCGAGTCCCACCCCTACCAGTAAGGCAGCCGAAGCGGCGAGAAACGGAGTAATATTAATACCTGCTACGCTAAGGACAGCAAACACCACAATAATATAGGTGACGTATTTTATAAACTTAAAGACACTTATGAATTTAAGTTTATCGGTCTCCTCCATCTTTCGGGTGAACAGGATACGTATCCATTTGAGTAGAAAGCTGGCGATAAGGAAAGAAATAACTACCAGAATCAACAACCCAATGGTAATATCGATCTGTTTTTCGCCTTCACCAAAATGAATTCCGAGTTCCAAAAAATCTTGAATAGCCCCCCAGATATCTTCTTTGACTACTTCGGAAATCTTCTCTGTTACTTTTTCTTCCTGCATGTATGTTAATACTTAAGCCACTTGATCAATTCCTTATAACTTGGTTTCTTACCGTACATCAAAATACCTACACGGTAGATCTTAGCGGCAAACCAAACGGTCCCAATAAAAGTAGCAAATAAAATAACAACCGATAGTATTTGTTGCCACATGGGCACTCCAAAAGGAATTCGCATTAACATTACAACGGGAGAGGTGAACGGTATATAGGAAAATACTTGAGAGACGGTTCCATGCGGATTTTCAATTACCGTAAAGAATCCCACATAGACGGCTAAGATCAACGGCATTAAAATTGGGAGCATAAACTGCTGTGTATCTGTTTCACTATCTACAGCAGCCCCAATGGCAGCGTAAAGAGATGCATATAGAAGATAGCCCCCAATAAAGAACAGGATGAACATGACGATTAAATTTGCAAGAGGCAGATTGGCGATCTCCATAATTACATCCTGGGCGACACTTTCCATACCACCGCTTTCGATCATTTCCTGTTGCGGACTCGGCACTGCCGACGGGTCAATACCCAGTATGGATGTTACCACAGCGCTAAGCACCCCTATAAGGATCACCCATGCTAAAAACTGCGTAATTCCTGCCAAGGTCGTTCCGAAGATCTTTCCTAAAAGTAATTTTATGGGCTTAACTGAAGAAATAATCACCTCAATTATGCGACTGGTCTTTTCTTCGATCACACTGCGCATGATCATGTTTCCGTAGATAATAATGAACATGAAAAGCAAGTATCCCGCAGCACCGCCAAACGCCAATTTAAGTCCCGATCCCAGTTTTGATGTTTCTTCTCCCTGAAAGGTCTCCAGATTGGCGTCAATTCGAATACGGAGGTCTTTAATGGTTTGTGCATCGATACCGGCCTCACGCAGCTTCAGTGTATTCGTCCTTTCTTCAATGGCATCTTCAATATCATCCATAACGATAAGGGAAGGTGAATCTTCAGAGTAAAATGTGATCGCTTTGGAAAGATCGTCAATAGTGGCTGTCTTCGGAATATATAAAAGACCATAATCGCTGTTCTCTTCGGAAGCGCTTTTCGCCTCCTCCAACGATGTGTTGGACAACAGTTTGAACTGAAGACTGGGTGTATCTGTAAATTGGTCTGTAAAGAGACCGCTTTCGTCCAATACCGAAATAAACTTCACCTTATCGTTATTGAGTTGCGAAAGATATGCTACCAAGGTAAAGATCCCCACCATAATTAGCGGACTTAAGAAGGTCATGATGATAAAGGACTTATTGCGAACTTTATTGAGGTATTCTCGTTTAATAATGAGAGACAAATGGTTCATAAGGCAAATTAGTTTTTTTGTACCGTTTCAATAAAAATATCGTTTGCTGAAGGAATCACCTCCACAAAATGCGTAAGCTGTCCCTGTGTAGTGAGGTAGCTTGCCAGATCGTTGGGTGAGGCGTGTTCCGGAATTTTGATCTTATACTGTAGTTCATTATTGATACTTTTAAAGGTAGCCGGTGAGACTTCAAACTTCTCGTGCAGTTCGGCAGTCACAGCCTCCGGGTTTTGCGTGTGCAATCCTACTTCGAAGGTATTGGATTTATACGCTCGTTTGATATCAATAAGTTTTCCGTCTAAAATTTTGTTGGATTTATGAATAAGTGCAATATGATCGCACATTTCCTCTACAGATTCCATGCGGTGTGTGGAGAAGATCACGGTCGCACCTTCGTTTCTAAGTGTAAGGATCTCGTCTTTGATGAGGTTTGCATTAATAGGGTCGAAACCACTAAAGGGTTCATCAAAAATAAGCAACTTAGGCTGGTGCAATACCGTGACAACAAACTGTATCTTTTGTGCCATCCCTTTGGAAAGCTCTTGTATCTTCTTGTTCCACCAATCGCCAATATCGAGACGATCGAACCAATATTTCAAACGAGTTTTTGCTTCTTGATGCGACAAGCCCTTCAATTGTGCAAGATACAATGCCTGCTCCCCCACCTTCATGGATTTGTACAAGCCTCGCTCTTCCGGAAGATAACCTATATACTGAATATGATGGGGTTGTAAGGGCTCTCCGTCTAAGAAGACCTTACCTGTATCCGGCATAGTAATTTGATTAATGATACGAATGAAGGTAGTCTTTCCTGCTCCATTTGGACCTAAAAGTCCAAAAATACTTCCTTTAGGAACTTCGATAGAGACATCATTCAGGGCTTTGTAATTTCCAAATGTTTTAGAGACATTCTGTGCTACTAAGAGTTTTTCCATATGCTGTGATGCTAGGCTATAAAGATATTGATTTGTTATTGAAGCCGTCGGCTTGAGAAATGTAAATTCCTATAGTTTGTAAACATAATGATTGGTTCGTTACAGTTTTTGAACGACTATTATTAAAAACAAAACCCACCCTCTTAAAAAAAGAAGGGTGGGAAAAAAATTGCTATGAAAAAGAAAAATTATCGCTAAAAGATATAGCGATACTCAAATATATGTAAAAAAAATGAAATATTAACTTTTAGTTAAGAAAACATATCTTTCACTTTTTCAAAAAATGATTTGTCTTCCTTCTCTGGCTTAGGTTGAAAATGATCGTCCTTTTCCATCTTTTCAAAGAATTCCCGTTGTTCTTTGGAAAGGGATTTTGGTGTCCAAACATTTATATGAACCAACAGATCTCCCGCACCATAGCCATTCACGCTCGGTATTCCTTTGCTTCGCAAGCGCAAGATCTTTCCGCTTTGCGTACCAGATTCGATTTTGATTCTCACTTTTCCCGTAACCGTATCGATCTCTTTGGAAGCTCCTAAGGCTGCTTCAGAAAAACTTATATATAAATCGTAATGTAAATTATCCCCCTCTCGTTGCAGGGTTGGATGCGGTTTTTCTTCAATCGCCACTAATAGGTCGCCGGCAATACCGTTTCCAGGTGCGTCATTACCCTTCCCAGAAACTTTCAATTGCATACCATCTACAACCCCTGCAGGGATCTTTATAGAAACCGTTTCTTCACTTACCAGCATCCCCTGTGCATCGGCATTGGCTGGTTTCTTTTCAATTACCTGTCCGCTTCCTCCACAGGTACTGCACGTAGCAGAGGTTTGCATACGTCCTAGTATGGTGTTTTGAATCCGTGTTACCTGCCCTTGGCCGTTACATGTGCCACATGTGGTGTAAGTAGTCCCTTGAGCTACTTTCTTTCGCTTTACTTTTATCTTCTTTTCTACTCCGTTGGCGATCTCTTCCAGTGTTAATTGGACACGAATACGCAGGTTGCTCCCTTTCACGGTTCGGCGACCACCACCAAATCCGCTAAATCCACCAAACCCACCGCCGCCAAAAGCACCTCCAAAGATATCTCCAAACTGACTGAAAATATCTTCCATGTTCATGCCACCGCCGCCAAAACCACCACCTTCAAAAGCTTGATGGCCAAACTGGTCGTAACGGGAGCGTTTATTAGGATCGCTGAGCACTTCATATGCTTCGGCAGCTTTTTTAAACATTTCTTCCGCTTTCTCATCGCCCGGATTCTTATCCGGGTGAAACTCGATCGCTTTTTTTCGGTATGCTTTTTTTATTTCGGCCGTTGTGGCTCCTTTAGAGATCCCTAAAATTTCGTAATAATCTTGTTTCATCTTATTGTCCTATAACCACTTTTGGATAGCGAATGATCTTTTCACCCAATGTATATCCTTTTTCGATCACATCAATGATCTTTCCTTTTAGCGCATCTGAAGGGGCCGGTATTTGTGTCACAGCTTCATGAATTTCGGCATCGAACACATCGCCTTGATTTGTCTCAATAGGGGTTAACCCTTTTGAACGGAGCGTTTCTTTAAGCTTATTGTTTATTAATTCCACCCCCTTATAGAGATTATCGTCTTCAGATTTCTCGATCTCTTTCAAGGCTCTGTCAAAATCGTCCATGACAGGCAACAGTGCGACCATCACATCCTGACTTGCCGTTTTGAACAATTCAATACGCTCACGCCCTGTGCGCTTCTTGTAATTTTCAAACTCGGCGAAGAGGCGTAAGTATCGATCTTTTTCGGCCTCGAGATCCTTTTGAAATTGTTCCATAGAGTCCAGCGGCTCCACGTCTTTTTCGGTCTTATTTGAATCTTCTAAAGATGCATTTCGATCTTGTGTTTGTACTTCTTCTTCGGCCACAGCCTGTTTGTTCTTATCTTTCTTACTCATAGATGAAGTTCTTTTCAATTTCTTTCAGAAGGAAGCAAAAGTACTGCCATTTGTGGTAAAATGTCAAAATGTCACCGTCTTATTTTAATAATTCCTTAAGAGGATTTGCTCAATGAATTAAATACATTTGTGGTTTAACCTAGTAACAAACTAAAAGAATGAATAAACTAATTTTAAAGTTCGCTGTCATAGCATGTATTACTACAAGTCTCGTGGCCTGCAAAGGAAACGGTAATGAAGCCAATACCACAGAAGAACAAGAGGTAGCAGAAGCTACCACCGAAGCAACGCAATACACGATCAATACCGAAAAATCGGTGATTAAATGGGTAGGTGCCAAACCTACAGGTTCACATAATGGTACGGTAAAATTAGCTTCGGGTACACTTTCTGCAAACGACCGTGATATCCAGGCAGGTAATTTTACGATCGATATGAACTCAATTACCGATCTGGATCTAGAGGGTGAGAAAAAAGCAAATCTAGAGGCGCACTTAAAAGGAACCGTGGAAGGTAAGGAAGGCGATTTTTTCAATGTCACGCAATACCCAACAGCTACTTTTGAGCTTACTGAGGTAGAGGGTGAAGGTGGAAACATTACTGTAAAAGGAAATCTTACCATCAAAGATGTGACCCATAATATAGAGTTTCCTGCAGTGGTATCCTTTCCCGGAGATGACGTCTTCTTAAAAAGCAAACCATTCTCGATCGACAGAACGAAATGGAATGTAAATTACGGTTCTAAGTCTGTTTTTGATAATTTGGGTGACCAATTCATTAACGATGAAGTAGAATTGGTAATTGAACTTCACGGAAGTAAATAAAAAATTTGAAAATTTATGCCATTTTTCGGGCGGCCTTAGGCCGCCCGAACTTGTTTATAATAGATCGTCAATCGCATTCTCCAAGTTGTAATATTGAAATATATACCGGTGTTCTTCGATCTTCCGGGAACTTACCAATTGTCCTTCGAGAACGATTACTGCCATTTCGCCCAAAGCAAGTCGAATTAGAAAACCGGGTACATTGGGCAACCAGAGCGGTTTTTCGAGTTTAGAAGCGATCTGTTTTGTCAATCTTTTGTTAGTCACCGGATTGGGTGCTACTGCATTAAAAATGCCTTCAAGCTCATTCGTGAGAATGTGATAGTAAATCCCAACGATATCGTCAATATGTATCCAAGATTGCCACTGATTTCCGGAACCCAAGGGAGCTCCCAACCAAGATCTAACGGGGGCTGCGATTTTTGGCAAAGCTCCATCTTCGGCAGAGAGGACAACGCCGGTTCGCACTTTGGTCACTTCCATTCCCAAGCTTTTAAACTGATCGGCTGCGGCTTCCCAGGCCAAAACCACTTCGGCCAAGAAAGTATCATCGACCTCTTTATTTTCTTCGGTATATAGTTTAGTTTTTGAATTGGGGTAGATACTTACACCACTAGCCGAAATAAAATGTTTGATGTCATGTTGGATTTGCTGTAGGGTTTTAAAAATAAGGTTAGCGGTGTGAGTCCGGCTCTCCATAATCACCTTCTTGTAGCTCTTTGTCCATCGTTTGGACACGGTTGCCCCGACCAGATTTACAATGACCGACACCCCTTGAAATGCCTCGGTGTCGACTTCATTCTTTTCAGGATCCCAATAAAAACCTTTATAACGCTCCTTATTCTCAAGTTTATCTTTGCTGGTGGTCAAATAATGCACGGTCATCCCCTGTTCTATACATTTCTCCGACAATCTGCTACCTATAAGTCCGGTAGCACCCGTGATCAAAATCTTCATAATTTTTTTTATTTAAATTACAAAGAAGAAGAGTAATCTACAATGGGTTTAACGCAACATTATGAGTAAAGGAAAAGGTCTTCTAAAATGTGAATTTTTACATCTCAATCTGAGCAAAAAATAGCACCCCTAAAGGCGCGTAACATGTGAGAGAAAACTCGAATGTTCCTCACCTAACGGCGCGTAACATTTCACGTTTACCGGGAGGACCTGCAAGTCGTTCTACGGTAAAACCAACAGCTTGCATCGCTCTTCGAACACTTCCTTTGGCTGCATAGGTCACCAAGGCACCACCGGGTTTCAATGCTTTATACATGTTTGAGAAGATGGACGCTGTCCAAAGTTCAGGTTGTACGCGTGCTCCAAAAGCATCAAAATAGATAAGGTGATAGCGTTGGTTCTCATCGATCTCCGAAAACTTTTTTTGCTGCTTTCGCAGGGCAAACCCCGGTTCGATTTGAAAAAATTCTTCCCAAACCGTTTCGTGCAAAGCCTGAAAGGTGCTAAACGGAACGGATAGTAGTGCCGGGTAGTTCAATTTTTCTACTTCGGAAGTTGCCACGGGATAGGCTTCGACACCCGTGTAATTGATAGTGCGGGAAAGGGTTTCGGCTTCCACGACCGTTAGCAAAGCATTCAAACCGGTACCAAAACCAATTTCTAGGAGTTCAATTGTCTTTTGATCTGGGTGTGCTTTCGTAAAATAATGTAATCCAGCACGAATAAAAACGTGCTTTGCTTCGGCAATAGCACCGTGTTTGGAGTGGTATTGTTCATTCCATTCCGGCAAATGGATTGTTACCGACCCATCTGCCGTAGTAAGGAATTCACGTTTCAAAACTATTGTTTTTCTACTTCAGAAGTAGCTTCCGTAGGGATCAAAACTCCCGAAGATATAAATGATAATGTACGTTTAGGCTCTGTAATGGCAGCAATCTCTTCCTTCGACTTTCCGGCATCTTCGGCATAATGACGTTGCTCTTCCACGCTCATCTCTTCTACAAAGGCTACCCCATCAACGATCACCATCTGCCCTGCAATATCTTTCGGCATAAAGAAACCGTAGTCCTTAAATTTAACCATAGCCTCTTCTTCACCCATATCCATGCGCATCCAGCACCCTTTGTTCTGGCACACTTCTTTTACTTGGGAAGTGAATTTTACAGCCACCGTATCGCCGGGTTTTAAGCTCTTATATTTTTCAACGATTTCATCTTGCGACATCACATTGGCATCGGTTATCTCTTCACCAAACGAATGGTATGCCATTTCGACTGTATCGGTTTCGGCGACCGGGGTCTCTTTTTTCTTATCTTCGTTACAACTTGCCGCGATGAACAGGAGCATCGCCAGAATCAATAAATTTTTCATGGTACTTGTTTCAGAATTGTATGAACTATTAATATACTGCAATTTTATTACTTTTTTTGATTTTTTATGGTCTAAATTTTCTATAATTTTGTGGACTAAACATCCTACCCATGAATCATACTACCGAGGACAACATAGCGGTTAAAAAAAATACAAGTTCGAGAATACATGAAGTTGATTTTAACAATCTTGTTTTCGGAAAGACCTTTACAGATCATATGTTCGAATGTGATTATAAAGATGGCGCTTGGAGCCAGCCTGTTATTAGACCCTTCGGACCGTTAACGATCTCACCTGCTGCCAAGGTGTTTCATTACGGACAAGCAGTTTTTGAAGGGATGAAAGCATATAAGGACGACCAAGGCGATGTGTTTTTATTTCGACCGGAAGAAAACTTTAAACGAATCAATACGTCTGCCAAGCGATTGGCCATTCCCGAATTTCCCAGACATCTGTTCTTTGAGGCATTGCACAAATTGATGGAGCTAGATCGTGAATGGATCAAACCGGGGGCGGGTAATTCTCTGTATATTCGTCCGTTTGTGATGGCGACAGAAGCCGGTGTTTCGGCCTCTCCTTCTACCGAGTATAAGTTTATGATTCTATTATGTCCTGTGAATGCCTATTATACGGGAGACGTAAAAGTTGTCATTGCCGAAAAATACAGTCGGTCTGCAAATGGCGGCGTAGGTTATGCGAAAGCTGCCGGAAATTACGGCGCACAGTTCTACCCTACCAATTTGGCGCGTGAAAAAGGATTTCAGCAAGTGATCTGGACTGACGCCAATACGCACGAATATTTAGAAGAAGCCGGAACGATGAATGTTTTCTTCAGAATCAATGATACCCTCATCACAGCGCCTACCGGTGATAGGATTTTGGATGGGGTTACCCGAAAGAGCGTGATCGCTTTGGCAAAAAGGGACGGTATCACCGTAGAAGAGCGTCCGCTAAGTGTTACAGAACTAGTGAATGCTTCCAAAGATGGTTCACTAAAAGAGATCTTTGGTTCGGGAACTGCCGCGGTGATAAGTCCGGTTAGTGCGTTTGGGTACAAAGAAGATGTTTACGATATTGCAAAGGTAGCGGACTCGTATGCAGTTCGATTTAAAAAAGCCCTTAATGATATTCAATACAACCGCAGTGAAGATCCGTTTGGTTGGCGGTATAAGATCTAACAAAGCTTACTGTTAAGACTCAAGAATCGACAGAATATCGGGCTTGAAATACCCGGGACCCTTCAAAACTTTTCCGTCTTCCCTGTAAATGGGTTTACCGTCGGCTCCAAGTTTGCTCATATTACTGCGCTGGATCTCGTTAAACACTTCTTCGATCTTATGTTGCATGCCATGCTCAATGATGGTACCGCAGAGAATATAGAGCATGTCTCCCAAGGCATCTGCCACTTCCACAAGATCATTACTGTTAGCTGCTTCCAGATATTCTTCATTTTCCTCACGCATTAGTTCGTACCTGAGGAGATTCTTCTTTATACCGAGATCGGCGGTAGGCTGTTGTTTTATTCCCAATCCGAAGGCTTCGTGAAATTCTTGGACAGCGGCAATTTTATTTTTCATAGATAGGAAGGATTAGGTACGGTTTCTTATGTATATGTATTGTATTTTTGCATTTGTAAAACTACAAATTTATGTTTACTACCAATCAGTTAATTTTTGCGGTCTGCTTCTTTACTGCTTTTGTGATCTTAATGGTAATTAGCTACAGAAAGGATCGTAAACTACACAAAAAACAATACAAAGGAAGTCTTTGGGTCTTGGTTGGATTTATGGTATTCGTAGGCTTGTTATTGCTTGTAAAGTCGGTTTTAAAGCATTAAAAGAGCCACCCGGAGGTGGCTCTTTTATAAATACTGTAAGAAATGGTCTAATTCTTCTCCGGCAAATTACTGTACTCTTTAGAATACATCAACATTTGCTCTTCAAAAGATGCAGGCTGCTCCATAACAAAACTCTCGATCTCTCCGGCATCATTCATCTTAGGCACAATCACCGGATTAACAAATCCGCTATAAGGCGCCGAGGTGAATTTCTCATTACGTTCCAATACTTCGGCATGTAGAGTCTGGTCTACCTTCACACCGTAATCTTCCACAAGTGCTTCTACCGCCGCATAGTCCCCTTCCGATTTGATTCGTTGGGTCTCTCGTAGCAATTCTCCGAAAAGCTCGTGTAATTTGTCGTAATCATTAATATTGTAATAGGTCTTACCGTCTCGTGTTACTTTCTCGATCACATTCTCGGCTTTTCCTTTTTCATACGCCCAAGCCGAAACCCACTGACGGTTACGCATGTGAGCCTCTTCCACATCATCTCCTAAGTTCAAACGAATCAATTGGGTCATCAAACCATTGCGAATATACCCGTCATAAGCAGCCATCCCCACTTTTTTCCAGTCGTCCACCAATCCTAACTCCTGCAATTTAGGGTTGTACAAATAGTAAAGTCCTACAAGGTCGGCGCGCCCTTCTTCTAAAGTGGAAGCGTAATTCTTTAGGGTCTCTTTGGTCTCACCCACACCCGGGTTCAATTGACCTGAAGCATGACCGATCACTTCGTGCAAAGCGGTGTGTAATTTATCCCCTATTTGACCGTATTCCTTCTCCAAAGCCAGTTCTTCTTCATCGTGGACAAATTCTTCGAGACGACCCGAACTTCCGGCATTATTGTAGGCTTCTATGATATTTCCTAAAGAAACCGATTTGCTTCCAACGGCTGCACGAATCCAGTTGGCGTTAGGTAAGTTCACACCAATAGGTGTACTTGGGGAAGCATCACCTGCTTCGCCGGCCACGTTTACAACTTTATAGGTCACCCCTACTACATTTTTCTTCTTATGCTCATCCATCAAAGGTGAGTTGTCTTCAAACCACTGCGCATTTTCAGAAAGCACCGCCATTTTTTGGGACATGTCGAAATCTTTAATCTGCACGATGTTCTCGTAAGATCCTCGATATCCTAGCGGATCGTTATATACTTCAATAAAGCTATTGATGTAGTCGATGTTTCCTTCAGTTGCTGCAGTCCATGCCACATTATAGTCATCCCAAGTTTGAAGGTCTCCCGTCTTATAGTATTCAATCAACAATCCAATAGCATCGCCTTGCGCTTTGTTCTCTGCAACCTCTTGAGCTTTCTCGAGCCATTCAACGATTCGGTCGATGGCCGGGCCATACAACCCTCCCGATTTATATACTCTTTCCTTAAGTTGTCCGTTTTCCTTTACTAATTGAGAGTTTAAACCAAAAGACAACGGCTTGTCCGGATTGGGAGATTTCTTTTTACTGTAGAAAGAGATCACATCCTCATTGGTCACATTGGGACCGTAAAAGTTTACCGCAGAAAGCGCTACATTATCCACACCTTTTGCCTGATTCACTTTTTTTGAATCCTTATCGTTAAAGATCACATCAAAGGCTTCACCCTCTAAGGTCGTATTGGTTTCGGTGAGTAAGGTACGCAGATAGTCGGCCGAAAAATCCGGCTTCAACTTATCATTGGAGTAATGATGATGGATACCGTTAGAGAACCATACTCTTTTAAGATAAATCTCGAAGTTTTTCCAGTACTCTGTAGTTTTATCCCCTTCATAAGTAGTATATATTTTCTCCAGTGCATTGCGAATCGTCAGATTATGACGGTAGTTTTGATCCCACATGATATCACGACCTTCTAAACCGGCCTGTACCAGATAATACACTAATTTTTGTTCATTAAGTGACAACTGCTCCCAGCCGGGAACTTGATAGCGTAGAATTCGCAGGTCAGCAAACTGATCTACATTATAGTCGAAATCGGTCGTTTCAACCGTAGCAACTTCTTGGGGTTCTTTCTTGTTCTTGTCATCGCCACAAGAAAAAAACAATAACCCACTCATAGCCATGGCTATAAAAAAAGTATTCTTCATTTGAAAGTTTTATTGGTTTTCAGCAAATGTAGCAAAATATTAAACGTTAAAATTGATTATCTTAGCACAAATAACCAACAACACCCAACCTGATGAAAATAATAAAGTACCTCCTTTTCCTTATCCTAATTGTACTTATTGGGGGCGCCATCTATTTTGGTACAAAAGATGGCAGTTTTGATGTAGCTGAAACGAAAGTAATCGATGCTCCTGCTGAAGTAGTCTATAACAATGTAAAAGATTACCGAAACTGGGAAGAATGGGGTCCTTGGATGAAGATTGATTCGTCCATTGTGATCAATTATGCCGAAAAGACCGAAGGAGAAGGCGCTTCTTATTCTTGGAGCAGTGACCATGTAGAAGTGGGCGACGGCGCCATGAAAACCATAAAAGTCATTCCTAATAAAGAGATCGACCAAACGATCACATTCAACACTCCCATTGGCGACAGCAAAAGTGATGTCTATTGGCGGTTTGAAGAAACAGAAACCCCGGGGCAATCTAAAGTTACTTGGGGAATGCGTGGGGAGCAATCGTTTTTGGAAAAAGTATTTATGGCCTTTCAAGATGATGATATGGATACTGCTATAAAAACCATGTTTCAAAATGGTTTGAACGATCTTGAAGCAGTAGTTAAAGAGAGTATGGAAACCTTCAGTATCAATGTTGACGGCGTTACCCAATATGGCGGTGGTTATTATATGTACAATACCACGGCAGCCAAACAATCAGAAATAGGCGATAAAATGGGTCCGCTCTTGGGACAGGTAATGGGGTATATGCAAGATAATAATTTGGCGATGGCCGGACAACCCTTCACTATTTATAACACTATTGATGACGTTACCGGTACTGTTATCTTTTCGGCCGGGATCCCGGTGAAGGAAAAAGTGATTACACCCGACGGCAGCCCTGTACTGTGCGGCTATATGGAGCCAGTAACTACTTTAAAGACCACCCTTAAAGGGAAATACGACTACCTTAGCAAAACATACGAAAAAGCCATGGCCTATATGGCTGAAAATAATCTACAGCCCCACCCGACTGCAAAGATGTTTGAGGTCTATAGAACAGATCCGGGCGAAGTTCCAAATCCGGCTCATTGGGTAACAGAGGTCTATATACCTATTGTGAATCCTGTGGTTACTGAAAATGAATAAATGAAACATCTGCTCTTAGTATTCTTAGGAGGTGGACTGGGCAGTTCGCTTCGCTATTGGATTGGGACATGGCTTACTTCCGAAAAAAATGGGTTTCCTATGGGCACCTTCGCTGTAAACATAACAGGCAGCCTTCTCATTGGAATTATATTAGGCTTCGCCTTGAAGAACAATTCACTTTCACAAAACACTGTACTTTTCTTGGCTACCGGATTTTGCGGGGGTTTTACTACTTTTTCGGCATTTGCATACGAAAATCATGTTTTTCTGAAGTCGGGTGATCTTGTGAGCTTCGCGTGGTACACGCTCGCTAGCTTGATTATTGGTTTTGCAGCAGTTTTCTTCGGAATGTGGATAGTAAAACTATTTTAAAGATGCTTTACATCTTTTACACCTGCCTCAATTCGAATCTGTAGATCGTTCTCCTTGGGTGGAATGGGACAGGAATACCGCTTGTTGTAGGCGCAATACGGATTGTATAGTTTGTTAAAGTCCAACACTATTGAGTCTCCTTTCGGAATACGCGTATCCAGAAATCGTCCCCCGCCGTACGAACCGTCACCGCTGGTTAAATCGGTCAAAGGAAGGAAGAGATAGTCTTCATACCCTGCCTCCTTTTCGAGATTGGTACTTTGATAGAGTGACAATACCAAATTTTTTCCTTCCAATTGAAAATGCGCCTCGCCGTATTTCACATATTCCGGGAGCCGAGTGGTAGTTGTTGGCATAAAGAAAGGCTTTTCGTCCGGAGTACGCACAAAACGGGCCGTAACACGATAGGTTAGGTCTATGGGATAGAAGTCCAAACCATTAAAATGTCGCAGATCTTTGGGTTCTAATATGGTTGTTTCAGGGTTGCTGAAACGCTCATTCTCTGTTTTTCTGTAGCTTTCTATTTCGGCTATTAAGCTAGTATCGGTCTGAGCTAGGAGACTACTTCCGAAGCAACAGAGCACGAAAAGAATTCGAAGACTCATAAGGTTAGGTTTCCGTAAATATAAAAGGAAAGTTCGTGACCCGAAGCGAAACCAATTCATTTTTTTACTACATTTGTTTCAATCGCATAGCAAAAATGAAAACCAGAACATACATCATTTCACAACCTTGTGTCGTTTCACAACTGAAACCCAGGCGATGTATGTAGTTATTATAGCGAAATAAATTTATTCAATATAAAAACGTCCCGCCTTCGAGCGGGACGTTTTACTTTTATACGACCACCAACCAATGAAAAAACTTTATACAAATTACCTAAGCAATTTTCGGGGACTCTCGAAAGAAATATGGTTGCTATCCTTAGTAACATTTATTAATCGTGCAGGCGCGATGGTCATTCCCTTCTTGTCTTTGTACTTGGTAAATTCCAAAGGATTCACCCTGCCGCAGGTAGGTTGGATCATGACCAGCTTTGGTCTTGGCTCCCTTACGGGAACATGGATAGGTGGAAAACTCACTGATACGATAGGCTTCTATAAGGTGATCGTTAGTAGCCTGCTTCTGGGAGGCATTGGCTTTGTGTTCCTTCAGTTTATAGAAACGTTCTACGGATTTTGTTTAGGAATCTTCGTACTCATTCTATTGGCAGATGCATATCGTCCCGCGATATTCGTAGCGGCAGACACCTATAGCAAACCAGGCAATGTCACCCGAAGTATAACCCTCATCCGATTAGCGATCAACCTTGGTTTCTCTATTGGACCTTTGATTGGCGGGATCATTATAGCAAATATCAATTATGCGTCTCTTTTCTGGATCGACGGAATTACGTGCGTGGTGGCCGGAATGGGTCTTTTCGTTTGGCTAAAACCCAAAAAACCAACGGTTACGAATACCGAACCTGTTTTAAAACACAAAGAAGGCGTAGCACCTTATCGCAACGGACTCTTTATGCTTTTCTTTATTATCATGGTTGCGAATAGCATCACTTTTGTACAATACTTTAGTGTAATGCCTATCTACTATGAAAAAGCACATTTCCTAACCGAAGATCTTATAGGTTGGCTGTTCTTTATCAATGGTGCCGTGATCGTGATCTTTGAAATGCCGCTCATTACTTGGCTGGAACGAAGAAAACTTTCCAAAACCATGGCGACATTCTGGGGTATCTTCTTTTTGGCACTGAGTTTTATTGTTTTAAACCTAACGTCTTGGAGCGGTATTTTGGTAATCGCCATGTTACTTATGACATTGGGTGAGATGATAGGCTCTCCCTTTTCGAATGCGCTGGCCTTAGAAATGGCACCTAAAGGAAGAAAAGGAAGTTATATGGGACTCTATAGCATGAGCTTCTCCATTTCCCATATTATTGGTCATAATAGCGGTATGAACATGGTAAATAGTTTAGGATTCGACGCCACCTGGTATTATATTTTCGCCTTCTTGGTGATCATTTCGATACTAACTTTGTGGTTGGCACAATTGCTGAAAAAATCGACTACTTTTGCTTCTGCTTAATTGAAAGATATGAAGAAGATAGGTCTATGCTTGTTGTTTTTGCTGTGCTTCGGAATGGCTTCCTGTGGAAAAACTGATTCTGAAAAGGAAAAAGAAGGTACCCGATTGGATCCTTCAGAAGCGACCCAAGAATCCCTTCCGAAGCTGCCATCAAAAAGATATAATGTCGCATTTTTAATCATGGACGGTGTCTACAACACCGAACTTACGGCTCCGTATGATATTTTTCAACATACTGTGTTCCGTGAGAATATAAAACCTATGCATGTTTTTACCGTAGCAAACACAAAGGAGCCAATTACGACGTTCGAAGGACTTCGCATCCTTCCCGATTTCAACTATGTAAGAGACAGCATTCCGCCCATTGATATTTTGGTAGTTCCCAGCGCCGAACATCATTTGGACCACGATCTGGAAGACGAAGTGATGATCGCCTTTTTACAGGAAGCCTCAAAAAACGCCCGATTTGTGACATCGCATTGCGACGGAGCCTTTGTATTGGCAAAAGCAGGTCTTTTAGATCAAGTAGTTTCAACCACTTTTCCCAGTGATGTCGACACTATGCGCAGCATGTTCCCGCAATTGGACATACGCAAGGATGTATTGTTTGTTCACGATGGAAAATACATCACATCGGCCGGCGGAGCGAAGAGTTTTGAAGCGGCATTGTACCTCTGCGAGTATTTGTATGGAAAAGAAATAGCCCGCTCATTAGCAAGCGGGCTTGTAATTGAATGGAACTTGGACAAGATTCCTCATATCATTATTAACCAATAAAATCTATTTACGAACGTCCTCGCGCTGTTCTTTTAACTGAATGCGTTTGATCTTTCTGGAAATAAGGACCGCATCAAGACAAGAGATCATAAGTCCCACAGCGGCGACCAAACAAATAAATCGAACAAAGGTAGCGCCCGGATATTCTAAACCTGTAAATCCGAGTACGCCACTTACAAGCGTTATGATAAGAAAATGTGTTGTGTAATTTTTCATGGCTGTTATTTTATTTTCCTCTAAAGTACATTACTTGTACAGCCTACAGTATTAAAGAACCCTTAATTGTCTTTAGTTTAACACATGCTAAGAAATCCTTAACGCGCCTAATGGATAGGCCGAATAGCATTGTTCGCAACAACGTGCGAAAGTACGATCTGAGTCTTCGTCTCTCCGTAACTTATAAGTTGATCGATAAAAGATTCTAAATGCTTTTGGTTCTTGAGAACAACTTCCATGACGATATTCTCATTCCCGGTAATTCTATAACAATTAAGGACTTCATCATAAGTTTTAACCTTTTCCAGAAAGGGTTTTAATTTTCCCATAAAAGCACGTAAAGTAATAATAGCTTTCAATTGGTATCCCGTCTCAAATGGCGAAACTACGGTCTTATAACCATGGATGATGCCCGCATCTTCCATTTTTCGTATGCGCTCGCTTACCGCCGGAGAACTAATCCCTACTTGTCTTCCAATATCTGCGTTCGACTGGCGGGCGTTGGTTTGTAAGCATTTCAAAATTTTCCAGCTTAATGTGTCTATTTGCATTTATATAAAAAAGGAGTTAAAAAAATTAATATTTAAAGCTAATATACAATTTTACTTTATTTTTTAAAGATGAAAGTCTTGATTTGTGCTTAAATTTGGGTGTTTTGTGAAACCCCACGCATACGTACAATGATACCACATATTCCACATGGTCTGCCGCAATCGCCTATCTATAAGAAGGCTATGGAAATATTTATGCTTTCAAGACATATTTCCAATTACTTGGTACATGATTTATCGGGATTAGGGCCCCATGGAGAAGAAGATCCCTCTATATATTTTACGGGAGATATCGTGCAACAATCGGTATCATTGGCTCCGGAAATCCTAAAGGCAGAACGGCAAACCTTTTCTGAAGAAAAGCACAAGTATGCTGCTTCGGTGAATCGATTGGCGAATGCCCTGTATAAAAATTGCGAGCGTTTAGAAGGGGCCAACAGCAATGGGAAGGAATTTTTACCAATCCTTCGAACTGAGTTGAAAAAATTCAGAAAGTTGCAGCGCAGCTGGTTATTGACCTTATAGGCTGTTATTTCAATTCGATCATTTTCAAAACAATTAAAAATGTATCTGCCTTACAATCGTTCCAACAGTTTTTGAAACTTCGGATCTTGATGGTATTTTTTAAATTCCGCAGTAGAAAGGACACGTTCTTTTGCTGTAAACCCTTTAGCAACAGCGAGGGCGAGATACTTTAATGTCTTGTCCAAATTATTTTGCAAAGCATAATCTCGGGCAAGCTGAAAATAGGGATAGGACTGTTCGGGCAATAGCAACACTCTTAGATGATGACAATAAAGTGCTTTAGACACGGCGAGGTTTCTCAACGCTTCCTCTCCTGTCTCATAAGTAACCGCATTCATGGCGTTAATAATTCGCTCCCCCATTTTTTGAAAGGCCGGATCGGGGGACTTTATATAGATCTTTTTTATTTTCTGAAATTCTTCAACCCACCATATTGTATCGGTCATGGTAGCATTATTGTTCAATTCTGAAAAAAAACGCATTTCGAAGCGCTCACGAATTTTTTCTTCTTCCTTTTTAATTTTTTCGTTCTTACTAACGGCAATTTTAAACGCCTTCTCCTTCCGAAGCCTTTTTATTGTAAGACGAACCGTATCGAGATTAAAGTAAGGACGAAACATACGCAAAACTCGATCGTATTCATTTACGGCCGCCAGAGGCGCTCCTTTCCTTTCGAATTGAAGACCCGCCTGGTAATTTCTATGCAATGCTGCCAACATCACTGTATCCTTCATCCTAAATTTATTAGATAACACGTCTTGAAGTTCCAACCAGTCGAATGCACGCAGGACAATTTCTGAAGAAGGCCAACGATGTTCCCCCTCAAAAGTAAGTATCTCATTATTAATCCCGAATTTGCTGAAGAGAGCACCCACCCTAAATAATTCTTGAAAATTCATATCCCGGTCTCCCACGATTCCCACATAAGAGAACTTTCGGGTCATTGTAGGGATCTGTAAAGCATTTGGAGAGAACCCGGAGCCACAGGAGACCACTCCGGCAATCTTACCGGTCATCACTGCAATTGTGGTCGCTAAACGTGCCCCTCCCGAAAATCCGGAAAGGTACACGCGCTGTTCGTCTATGGTAAATGTTTGAAAGATGGTGGCAAACAATCGGTTTACGACTGCAATGTTTCTTTCATAGGGTCCGTTTCGGGAGTCATTGGAACAAACCAAAATATGACCATAAGTTTCAGAAGCCTTCAGAAAGGGGTGGATACCTGTACGTCCTCTGCCGACGGGATCGAAGATAAAGATGATCGAACTTGGGTTTTCTTCAGTATACGATGTCGGTATATATAAAGCGTACGTTTCCTTCGATTCCATCACGGGCAATGAGTCTAGTATTTGTCCGCGTTCAAAACGTAGGTTTTGCGCTACTAAGATGTTCCCACAGCCCCAAGACAAAAGAAAGAATAGCAGCGAGAGATAGGAGAAAAGATTCATGACCGTATGCTTACAATACTTCAGTCTAAAGGTAAGGAAAAGTACAAGGTTTTTATTATATCTTATAAAAGAGGGCCGAAAGAAACTTTCGGTAAGCCCTTCACATCCTTTTTTTCGAAATAAGCAGGTTCTCTGTTTACATATTGCGACGGTATTGACCACCCACTTCAAAAAGAGCCGCAGTGATTTGCCCTAAAGAGCAAACCTTAGTGGCTTCCATGAGCTGTTCGAACATATTCTCATTGTGAATGGCCGCATGTTGGATCCTTTCAATGGATTCATGGGCTTTGTCTTGGTACATCCTATGCAGGTTTTGAAGGGTTTGTATCTGCGCTTGTTTCTCCTCTTCTGTTGCCCGAATCACTTCAGCAGGCAAGACTGTTGGTGATCCCTTACTGCTTAAAAAAGTATTCACTCCTATTATTGGGAATTCGCCATTATGTTTCAAGGTTTCATAGTATAAACTTTCCTCCTGGATCTTGCTACGCTGGTACATGGTCTCCATAGCGCCTAAAACCCCCCCTCTTTCGGTAATTCTATCAAATTCTTGAAGCACGGCCTCTTCCACGAGATCTGTAAGTTCTTCAATAATAAAAGAGCCTTGTATAGGATTCTCGTTCTTCGCCAAGCCTAATTCCTTATTGATAATAAGTTGAATGGCCATCGCACGTCGCACACTCTCTTCGGTAGGCGTTGTGATCGCTTCATCGTAGGCGTTGGTATGTAAGGAATTACAATTATCGTAGATAGCATATAACGCCTGTAAAGTCGTTCGGATATCATTGAAGTCGATCTCTTGTGCATGTAAAGAGCGGCCGGAGGTTTGAATGTGGTATTTCAACATTTGAGCTCTAGGGTTCGCTCCGTATTTATCACGCAATGCTTTCGCCCAGATCTTGCGTGCCACTCGGCCAATTACCGCATATTCGGGATCGATTCCATTACTGAAAAAGAATGAAAGATTCGGGCCAAACTCGTTGATATCCATTCCACGAGAAAGATAGTACTCCACGTAAGTAAAGCCGTTAGCGAGGGTAAAAGCCAATTGAGTGATTGGATTTGCACCTGCTTCGGCGATATGATATCCACTAATGGAGACCGAATAGAAGTTCCTTACTTTCTTCTCTATAAAATACTCTTGAACGTCACCCATTAACCGCAGTGCAAATTCAGTTGAAAAGATACAGGTGTTTTGCGCCTGATCTTCTTTGAGGATATCTGCCTGAACGGTTCCTCGAACCTGCTGTAGCGTTTCAGTTTTAATCTTATTGTAAACATCTTCCGGCAATACTTGATCTCCAGTTACACCTAGAAGCATTAGTCCTAAGCCATTATTACTTTCAGGAAGTTCACCTAAATATGTAGGACGATCAATACCTTTTTCTGAATAGATCTTCCGGATCTTGTCCTCCACATCCTTTTCCATTGCGTGCTCAATGATATACTTCTCACAGTTCTGATCGATGGCTGCATTCATGAAAAAGCTCAATAACATGGGTGCCGGACCATTAATGGTCATACTCACCGAAGTCATGGCGTGACTTAGATCAAAACCGGAATACAATTTCTTAGCATCATCCAAACAACAAATAGACACCCCGGCATTTCCTATCTTTCCATAGATATCCGGGCGATGGTGCGGGTCGTTACCGTATAAGGTAACACTATCGAAAGCTGTTGACAGACGTTTAGCGGGCATACCGGCA
>NZTP01000036.1 GCA_002696485.1 Altibacter sp.
AGTTAAGCCCGTTTGCGCCGATGGTACTACATTGTGGAAGAGTAGGTCGCCGCCTTCTTATAAAGACCCAATTCGAAAGAATTGGGTCTTTTTTTATGCAATAGATTTTTTAAAAAATAGTTATACCACTAAATAAAAACCATTGGAACAAACTAAAATTGAAGAATTGTGGAATGCAGCTTCACACGGACTTGGAATTCTACTGGGCGTCGTGGGGCTCGTATTGCTGTTGGTATACGATTCCGAAAAAACAGCGTATAGCACATTCAGTATTATTGTGTATTCGCTTTCAATAATTGTTTTATTTGCAGCATCTACAATTTACCATGCCGTAACCCATGAATCTTGGAAAGAAACTTGTCGTAAGATCGACCATATTAGTATTTATTTTCTCATAGCGGGTACATATACACCCGTAGCTTTAATATCCTTGGAAGCAAGTTCCGGGTGGTATTTGTTTTGGACGGTTTGGAGCATTGCGGCTTTTGGGACACTATTGAAAATCTTTTTTACCGGAAGATATGAGATCTTGTCATTATTGTTATACCTTATCATGGGATGGCTTATTGTAGTTGATCTCAACAACTTATTGGAACAACAAACGTCTTTGGGAATTACACTTCTTCTCTTAGGAGGCGCTTTCTATACTATTGGGATCCTCTTCTATGCTATACGAAAAATCCCATACAATCATGTAATCTGGCATTTCTTTGTGTTAGGAGGCAGTATCGCGCATTTCTTCTTTATATTTTTAGATGTCATCTAAAATGTACGGTACAGTCATCTAGATAATATAGGCAAGTACAAACCCTAGCACTATGGTGATGAGTTTCGCCAAATTGAATTTATGATCTTTACTGCTTTCATATAAGATCGTGGTAGAAACGTGCAAGAAGATACCTATGACTACCGCAGTAATTTCAGTGTGATAGGTCTGTAGTGTTTCAAAAGTGGATAACCAGCTTCCCAATGGTGTCATAAGTGCGAATAAGGTCATAAAAAGGATGGTGACAGTTCTACTATACTTCGCTTTTATAAAAAAGAACGATAATATAATTGCCACAGGGATCTTATGCACCAAAATACCTATAAGGATATTATTTTCTTCAGAAATGGGAAAACCTTCCAAAAGTGCATGAATAGCAAGACTAATAAACAGTAGCCACGGAAAGTTTCGTTTATCTGAATGTAAATGAATATGTCCGTGTTCGGCTCCTTTTGAAAAGAATTCAAGGCAAATTTGAAGCAAAATTCCTCCCATGATAAAAATCCCTATACGTTCGGTGGGCATTTCGAACACTTCAGGAAGCAGCTCTAAAATAGTCATGGAAAGAAGGAATGCCCCGCTAAAAGCCAAATAGATGGTGAGCTGCTTCATCTCACGTGCCTTGAGACCTTCAGCAATTAAATAGCCTATTGCAACAGCTAAAAAGAGTACAATATAGACCATCAATTAAAAATTAAGATAAGACGTTCGGAGGTATCTTGATCGAATTCCCGTAAGTGATAATCTCCAAAACAATGATGTAAGGATACTTCAGCCTCTTCAAAATATACCAAAAAATCGGTTAGAGTAAGCGCTTTAACGCGTTCTGTAAAGGCATACGCTTGTCCATTATCTTTAAATTGAATTTCTTTATAGATATAACCATCGGTTATATGACGCTTTATATGAAAATCGATCTTTTCTACGGTCTTAGTTTCAGAAGCAACTAAATGCTTTGCCACATGATGAACATTTAAAAAATCGATGACTCCATACCCATTAGGTTTTAAACCATTCTTGATTGCTTTAATCGTTCTCACGTTGTCTTCTTCAGACTCAAAATAACCAAAGCTTGTAAACAGATTGAAGATCGCATCAAATTTTGAAGTAAAGGGTTTACACATATCGTGAACAACAAATTCCAGGCGTTCATTCTCAAATTTTTTTGCATACGCTATACTGCGTGGTGAGAGATCTGCGCCAATAACCTTATAACCTAGCGTATTCAAATATTTTGAATGGCGTCCTTTTCCGCAGGCGAGATCAAGAATTTCGGCATCTTTAGACAATTCCAAAAACGATGTAATCCGCCTCATAAAATATCCTGCTTCGTCGTAGTCCCTATCCTTATATAAAATATGGTAGTAAGGCGTGTCAAACCAGGAGGTATACCAAGTATCGGTCTCTTTTTGCATGAATCAATGTTTCCGCTGCTAAAATACTGTATTTTTGTAGGACTTTATGAATGACACTATGGGAAAAAATTTTAAAATGGTCGCCAAAACCCTCTACGGACTGGAGGAATTACTAGCACAGGAGCTAAGACAGTTGGGTGCCGGTGCCATTGAGATAGGGACGCGAAATGTTTCTTTTGAAGGGGATACCGGTTTTATGTATAAAGCAAACCTTTGTTGCCGTACCGCCATTAAGATCTTAAAACCCATTACGGCCTTTAATGTTTTTTCTGAAGAGGACCTCTATAAAAGGATCTACGATATGCCATGGGAGCACTACATGAGTGCAAAAGGCAGTTTGGCGATTGATGCTACAGTGTTTTCTGAACAATTCACACACTCTCAATATGTCGCCTTTAAAACAAAGGATGCCATTGTCGATCGTTTTCGTGATAGGGATGGGGAACGTCCCAATGTAGATTTGGATCATCCTACTTTGCGAATTAATGTTCATATCGATCGTAACATTTGTACCGTATCGTTGGATAGTTCCGGACACTCCTTGCACAAGCGCGGTTATAAGACCGAAAGTACCGTCGCGCCGATCAATGAAGTGTTAGCAGCGGGAATGATCATGCTTTCAGGTTGGTCCGGACAATGTGATCTAATGGATCCAATGTGTGGAAGTGGTACTATTGTCACGGAAGCTGCCATGATAGCCTGTAATATCCCCCCAAATTTAAACAGAGATGAGTTTGGTTTTGAAACCTGGCCCGACTTTGATGTCAATCTGTATGAGCGAATTGAAGATGCGGCACTTAGTAAAATTCGGGATTTTCATTTTAAGATATACGGATTCGACGTAGATCCGCTAGCGGTTAAGAAAGCCAAGGAAAATGCCAAAAATGCCAATCTTCAGGACTTTATCGATTTTGAAGTAAAGAATTTCTTCGAAAGTGAAAAGGTGACAGGAAGACAATTATATATGATATTCAATCCGCCGTATGACGAACGTATTTCGGTGGCAGATATTTCTAAATTTTATGCCGATATCGGGTCCACACTAAAGCATGGATATGCCGGCACGCAAGCATGGATGATCACCTCCAACATGGAAGCCCTGAAGCACGTAGGTTTACGACCTTCAGCAAAAATAAAGCTGTATAACGGGAAACTCGAAAGTAAGTTTGTTCGTTATGAGATGTACGAAGGCAGTAAAAAAGAGAAGAAACAGTAATTACTTCTTAAAGATTGGGATAAGGTAGGAAAGTGAATATCCGTATCCTACACCGAATTCGCTAAAATCGTAGGTTCGATTGAAACCCGGGATATAAAGATTGTCAAAATTCTCAGGCTGATCCTCGCTTAGCTTCCGTTTTAGTTGTACTTGAAGGGTAAGATAGAGGTTGTTCAAGACTTCCGTCTTCACTCCAACAATTAATTCCGCCCAATGTGCCGTTAGTCCATTGAATTCCTGTGGATCTACCTTAAACGTTTGTGGGAATGTTTGATTGGTCGTATAGACACCATAGGCCAAAAGCTCATGAGAAAAACTGGAGAACCCGTACCGAAGCCCACCGATAATTGCATTATCCATACCGAGCCAATTGGTATACGCATTATAATCCATGCCTATTTTGGCATAGCTCCCTGACGTGGTAGTGTTAATATACGGTTCAAAAATATCCTTCTTCTCACTTCCTAGTTCTGCTGCAATATAGAATTTTTGTGATATTCTGAAATCACCCACGATCTCGAACCCCGAATAACCATCTTCCAGTAGGGTACGCAGCGGCTTGGACAGATCGGCCCCTACACGCAATCCGTAGGCTTCCGAACGCACCTTGAGTGTGTCCTGAGCTGTACCTGTCTGCTGTGCCGAACCTGAAAGGATCGTTAGCAGACAAATACTAATGAAAAATAGTAAGGTGCGCAGACGTATCATTGGCTACCGTAGGGTTAAGGGTTTCTATACTTACGATCCAATTTCCGGTATTCGGATCCTCTTCTTGGGTGGTTAGATTGGTGAAAATTGTTTTAAAACCACAGGCTCTATTCACATAAAGATCCTCGCGCTGATAGGTAAAAGCAAGCATGGCATCGTTTGGAGCGCTGCCCCCATCATCTTTTTTAAAGAGGAAGGATGAAGTATTTAGATTCGTATTCAGTGGGATGGCTATTGAATCTGTAGTGGTTTGGCTTAAGACTACGACACCGTTCAACCCCGAAGTTCTTACTGTGAGATTTGGCACCTCTTTTGTTTCTGTAGGATTGGCACTGTCCTTAAATGTAATTATCAACAGTGGGGTAGTGGCGGTCCCTTCGGCACAGATATCATCGCGAGTGCATCCTATCAACAGGCTTATAAAAGCAATAATTAAAAGAAAATATTTTATCATAGAATCTCCGGATCTTTTTCAGAATACATCAACGCTTTTCCAAAAGTACAACATTTTCCACATGGTGTGTTTGTGGGAACATATCTACCGGTTGTACCTTGGTCACTTTGTACAAGACATCCAGCATAGCTAGATCTCTCGCTTGTGTGGCACTGTTGCAGCTCACGTAGACGATCTTTGGCGCTTTAATAGTGAGTAATTGCTGAACCACATCAGCGTGCATCCCGTCTCTGGGCGGATCGGTAATGATTACGTCGGGTTTGCCGTGTGTAGTCAAAAAATCGTCATTGAAAACTTTTTTCATATCACCAACAAAGAACGAAACATTGGTGATGGAATTTCGTTCTGCGTTCTCTTTGGCCGCCTCAATAGCTTCAGGAACAGCTTCTACCCCTATGACCTTCTTAGCATTTTTTGCTACGAATTGTGCAATGGTGCCTGTTCCGGTATAAAGATCAAACACTACTTCCGATCCGATAAGTCCGGCAAACGCTCTTGTAACTTTATAAAGCTCATATGCCTGTTCACTATTGGTTTGATAAAAAGATTTAGCGTTGATTTTAAACGTAAGCCCTTCCATTTCTTCAAAGATATGATCGCGACCTGCATGACAAATGACTTCTTGATCGTATATAGTGTCGTTTCCTTTGCTATTGATGACGTAGAGAAGGGAAGTTATTTCAGGAAACTGCGCAGCGATGGCATCTAGTAAAACAATACGCTTTGGAGCATCTTCATAGAAGAATTGTAGAAGTACCATCACCTCTCCTGTGGAAGAAGTACGAAGCATCAATGTTCTTAGAAAACCTTCTTGTTTCCGCGTGTTGAAGAAAGAGAGATCAAGCATTTCGGCTTTTTCTTTCACAAAATCCCGAATGGCATTGCTAGGGTCCTGCTGGAGATAACAATTGTTCAGGTCGAGTATCTTATCCCACATTCCCGGTATGTGAAACCCAAGTGCATTGCGATTGGTGATCACTTCGTCACTTTGTATTTGTTCTAGTGTCAACCATTTATTATCACTAAAGGAGAATTCCATCTTATTTCGGTAAAAATAAGTGCGTTCCGAGCCAAGAATAGGTTGTACTTCTGGGATTTCTATCTTTCCGAGCCGGATAAGGTTGTTCTCAACCTCCTTCTGTTTGAAATATAACTGATCTTTGTAACTCATATTCTGCCACTTGCAACCGCCACATACACCAAAATGTTCGCAGACAGGTTCGACCCGTCTTTCAGAAAATTTAGAAATTGAAACAGCCGACCCCTCATAGTAGGCTTTACGCTGTTTTGTGGTTTGTACAGTAGCCACATCTCCGGGTACAGCGTTATCGATAAAAATCACGCGGCCGTCCGGAGCTTTCGCAATCGCTTTTCCTTTAGCTCCTGCATCGATCACAGCTACATCTTCAAAAATCTTTCGGTTGTTCTTTCTTCTGGACATCGTGCAAAAATAGCATAATTAGAGCGTTTAAAATGGGGGAGATCGCCAAAAAATGTGGGAATATTTTAGTAATTTGCGGACCTACGGATGATTTCTCTCCGCAAAGCAGGAATCGACTTTGTTCTACCTATTAATTTCAGAAAAAAATGGCAGTGTTAGAGAAAACAGCTTCCCAGAAAGCGATCGATCTAGAAAATAAATACGGAGCTCATAATTACCATCCACTACCGGTAGTATTGACTCGTGGTGAAGGAGTTTATGTGTGGGATGTGGACGGCAAGAAGTATTTCGATTTCCTTTCGGCTTATAGTGCCGTGAATCAGGGGCATTGCCATCCTAAGATTGTTGGTGCCATGAACGACCAAGCGCAGCGACTTACGCTTACATCGAGAGCTTTTCACAACGATATGTTGGGGCAGTATGAGAAATATGCGAGCGAATATTTTAAATTCGATAAGCTCTTGCCTATGAATACGGGAGCTGAAGCCGTTGAAACTGCAATCAAGATTTGCCGGAAGTGGGCTTATGAAAAAAAGGGAATCGATGAAAATGAAGCAGAGATCATTGTATGTGAAAACAATTTCCACGGAAGGACGACAACAATTATCTCCTTTTCAAACGATCCTGTGGCGAGAAAGAACTTTGGACCTTACACCAAAGGATTTATAAAAGTATCCTACGATAATCTAGCTGAATTGGAGCAGGCAATGGCGAGTAGCTCGAATATAGCCGGATTCTTGGTCGAACCTATTCAGGGAGAGGCAGGGGTCTACGTTCCTTCTGACGAATATTTGATCAAGGCCAAAGCACTTTGCGAGAAATATGATGTACTGTTTATAGCAGATGAAGTGCAAACAGGAATTGCCCGTACGGGGCGTTTGTTGGCTACTTGTGGTAATTGCGACTGTCCTAAAAAGGATTGCAGTGGTACACCCGACGTGAAGCCAGATATCCTTATACTTGGAAAAGCCCTTAGTGGTGGTGCCTATCCGGTATCGGCCGTATTGGCTAACGACCCAATTATGAGTGTCATTAAGCCGGGTACCCATGGTTCGACCTTTGGTGGAAATCCGGTAGCAGCAGCCGTCGCTATGGCAGCGCTTGAGGTAGTGAAAGATGAAGCTTTGGCGGAGAACGCAGATATGTTAGGAAAACTCTTCCGAAGTGAATTACAAGCGTATATTGAAACTAGTACTATTGCTACGTTGGTTCGAGGAAAAGGTCTGTTGAATGCAATTGTCATCAATGATACTGAAGATAGCGATACTGCTTGGAATATTTGTTTGAAACTTCGTGATAACGGATTATTGGCAAAACCTACCCATGGTAATATTATTCGGTTTGCTCCGCCATTAGTGATGAATGAAGCACAATTGCGAGAATGTATTGCGATCATTATAGAGACACTTAAGGAGTTTGACAAATAAGAAGATAAGAATGAAATTGAGAGAATAAAAAAAGCGGCAATTGCCGCTTTTTTTATTAGTTATAGAATTATTACATTCCGTATTGCTCCATAAGCTCTTGATTCATATTCATGATGCCGTCCATTCCAAGAGTGGCGAATAAGAATATAACATATCCAAGATAAATCACGTTAAGCACGATACCGATAATGGCAAGGATTTTTCCTGTTTTTACATTTTGATACCCCGTATACTGTTCCGGATTGGCCATATAGACTGCGGTAGCTTTCTTAGCCATAACAATGGCAATGATACCGAAAATAAGCCCAAGAACTCCATAACAACAACATGTTACGATTGAGACTATACCAAAAACCAGAATAAGGGTAGCGTTAGGTAATTTTTGTTTTTCCATAATTGAAAGAGTATTTAGTTGATTAACTTTATAAATTTAAACGAAATAATTTAAACCTAACTTGTATTCCCATAAATTTTAGTGAATTACAACACCGAACTCATCTTCATAATATAACTTCCAATTATGATAACTACGTTAAGGAGTAGGAGTGCCACCTTGATCTGAAAGGCATAGCGAAATTTAACGAATAGATTAATAACCACCACCACTGCTAAAATTATAAGGCTATAGATGGCAGGATACATTTTAAATGCGGCAATAAACTCACCTCTAAAAAGTAAGGCTGTAGCACGTTGGATGCCACAGCCTAAACATTCAACCCCGAAGATTTTCTTATTGGTGCATTCCAACATATAATCTTCCAGGCCCTCTATGTTCATAAAGGAAGTATTTAATTACGGATCGTGATCTTATAATCGATCATTATATCATCATCCGTAGTAAGTTTTACTAAATATACACCATCACTCAAGGTAGCGGTAGAAAAGGTGAACTTCGTAGAATCACCAATATCATTTCTGCTAATTACAAGTTTTCCTGACATATCATAAATATGTGCAGTTTTGATAGTGTAACCTTCGGGATTCGTTACCTCTAATTGCGAAACCGGATTGTTTTGAAAGAAATCAACGTTTTCCACTACCATGTCACGCTGGGTTACCACCTTGGCCAATTCTGAATTTGGATCTGATGTACTACCATTGTTTCTAAATACAATAAAGAAACGATTTTGATAATGTCCGGCAGGTAATATCTTTTCCGCTCCTGAATCTTGAGTAAAATTGTGGTATGTATTGGTAACATTATCATATAAAAACGCCTCACGGTCCATATTTACTTGCTCTACGGTAGTAAACTTAACTGTTGTTTGCCCGTTCAACTTCAAATTTAATGGAACCTGTACCGTACCATTCTCAAAAGGAAGCGTTTGGATCACGAATTTTTCCATTTCATTTCCGGTACCAATAGGGAAGTAGGCTTCTGAAGTAGCATCCATTGGACTTCTTCCATCCAACCCTCTATCGAACTTCTCTGTGGCTTCATCAAAAAATGCAAGTACTAATTGACGAATATGAGAATCGTTCATTTGAACATTTATGCGCAAATGAGGCAAACGATTATCAGGTTCAATAACAGTTCCTCCGGGATCCGCTCCCGTTGAAGTTCCTGTGGTTGGTATTGCGCTTCTAAATTGTGAATCAAAAGCAGCACCTTCTTTAATGTAGCGTCTGTGACTGTTCTTAAAGATGATTACACCATCACCACCTGCGCCGGGCGTTGTGATGTCGAAACCTTGGCCGATAGGAGCAAAACGCCGCGCGTACACTGCACCCGCACCTGTTTGACCGCCACTAGGATTACCTCCGGCATCATAATTAAGAAAGGGAGCCGGGGTGTAAAAACCATTATCTGTGGTCCCGTTTGGATCGTTAGGCCCTGGAACATAAATCCCAAAACCACCTTTATTCTGTATAAACAAATGAGAATTTATTGTTCTGTCCTCATCCCAATACCAAAACTCGCTGATCTCACTATTATCCGGATCGTAAAAAACACGGTTCAGATCCAATGCTGAAGGATAAGGGTTTCCTGCCAAAACCGAAGTTCCCGGAGTAACGGCAACATTAATATTTCCACTATTTGGACGACCTCTAAAGTCGTAAATTTGATTGTGATTGACAGTACCAACACCTTTCATTGTAAAACCGTACCCGGCCGGCACTGCGTTGGAGGTATTAATAGCTATGTAATTATTAACACCTGCAGGACGTCTGTATAACCAACGTCTCGAGATTGTAAGCGGATTGATGCCTCCATTGTGTCCGGGTGTGATTAGTGCAACTGTTGAGTTGGTATAGCCGAGAGAGTCGTGTACCCTGCCTACGCCAAAGTTTTGATTTCCGCTTCCGGTAGTGATCCCCACAGGTGAAGCCCAAAAGGTATAATCCCAGGCATCATCATCCGGTACATTTTGAAATACAGAGATGTACCCGTTTCCGGTATTCGTGGAAGTAGTTCCACCTTGTACTAATTGTGATTGATTTCTTAAATAAACACTTGCTCTTGCAGTTCCAGGGTTGTTTTCCTGTAAATTTACATAACCGTCTACGTAAAGTACTTGGTCATTCACATATACATAAGAATCGGTAGCTCCATTGGGTTTTACAAAAAGCTGAGCAATGGACACAGCAGAGAAGAGCAACAGGGTTGCGAGGGGTAGTAGGTTTTTCATATTTCACTGGTTTAACGTGGTTTTTCTGGGGGGAAAATTCCACTATTTCCGTGGTAAATTTAAAAATATTTTTGTATTTACGAACAATTTAAGTAAAAAATCACAGAAATTTAATACTCAGGGAGTTGTAAAATTCTTACATACGATTCAAATAATTGACGTATTTTCCTTCATTATAAAGAAAATCGAAATGAAAAAAGGGGCAAAAGTATCTGTTCTAGATGATATAATTTCAGGAAAGATCACTGAAATATCAGGTGATGACGTCACTATTGTCACAGACGACGGATTTGAAATGCAATTCCATAGAAATGAATTGGTTGTGGAACATTCGGCATTTGCCCCTCGTGAATTGATGCCCGACACTATTTCTAATATTATTTCAGAAAAAGAAACTAAAAAGAGAAAAGACGCCCCTCGTGTCAAGTCAAAAGATCGATCGGCGCCTCCCATGGTAGTAGATCTTCATATACACCAACTGGTTAAAAGTGAAAAAGGGCTTAGTAATTACGATATGTTAACAATTCAAACCGACACCGCTAAACGGCAACTCGATTTTGCTATTTCAAAACGCATCCAGCGAATTGTTTTTATACACGGGGTAGGAGACGGTGTACTCCGGGCTGAATTGGAATACCTTTTTAAACGATACGAGAATATTGAGTTTTATGATGCCGATTATCAAAAATTTGGTCGCGGAGCTACAGAAGTATATATTTTTCAGAATAAAACGCCCTAATTTATAAATTTAGGAGTGATTGTAATAGTGGTATCTACTACGTCCTGTATATTTCCCATGTCCAAGGACTCCTGAACGATCTGTTCTTCGCCATTCACAAATACAACATTGGACAAGAATAGGTTGATACTGCTTCTCAGATTATAACTGTGTTCCCGATACATCTCCACGAAAACTGGCGTGGCTACTGCCGGATTTAAATAGTCGGGACCAACGGTAGGGTCCGTGATCATTTGTGTGGGATCCAAGCCTCCGCCGGCCTCATTTCGTGTTAAGACTCCATCGTTGTCATCATCGATATCCAAATAATCGGGCATGGCATCTCCATCGGTATCTTGCGGGTTGTCCGGATCGGGACCAATTTCCACAGCGGTAGGAACGTTATCGCCGTCATCATCAAAGTCAAAGTAGTTCAATAACCCATCATTATCTGTATCGATCGTGCTTTCAGGATCTTCCTCGAGTGCATCATTATCATTGAGTACTAGAGTAGTGATAAGTGTTGCGACACCCGATGTTGCCAAGTAGTCAATGGTAACCAGTGGACTCGTGGGCGGAACATTGCTGCAAAAATAGCTGCTCGTTATGGTTTCTGAATAGGTCCTATAATTAACAACATTTGAAGCCCCTAAATCGAAATCTACAGTTGCGTTATCCAAGAAAAGTGTTTCGGTAGTGTTTAGTTGCAATGAAAGACTTTCTGCAGTAGACGAATTGATCTTAAAAAACACATACGATCCCGGCTCCCCGCACACTTGAAGGTTGGCATCCTCAAAATCGAATGTGGTAACGATCACATCCCCGTCATCACATGACGCCAGGCATGTTACTAGAAGAAGTCCAAGTGCTACTATTCTATTCATAGTTCTTATAATAATTACAACAGTTACAAAGAAACGGATTTCTTTATAACTGTGGTATTTTAGTTTATTATAATATGTATTTTTGCGACCTATGAAGAAAGTTTATTTTGATAGCGCTGCGACCACACAACTTCGAAGTGAGGTCATACGATGTATTTCTGAAGTACTTAAAACAGAATACGGAAATCCTTCATCTACACATTCTTACGGTAGATCATCTAAGTCATTACTTGAAAATGCTCGTAAAGAAATTGCAGGCCATTTAAAAGTGAATGCCAGTGAGATTATCTTCACTTCCGGCGGGACCGAAGCCGATAACCTGGTACTGCAAAGTTGCGTTCGTGATCTTGGTGTTACACGTATCATTACTAGTAAAATTGAACATCATGCTGTGCTTCATACAGTACAAGAGCTTCAAGAGCAATACAATATTACAGTTGCCTATGTGAAATTGGATGAATGTGGGGTAGTTGACTTCGAACATTTGGAATCGTTGCTTAGAGAATCTGATGAAAAAACACTTATTTCTCTTATGCACGTAAATAATGAGGTAGGTACTTTGCTGGACCTTAAACAAACTGCAATGCTGGCTAAAGAGCACAACGCACTGTTCCATAGCGATACTGTTCAATCTGTAGGGCATTACGAATTGGATTTTTCTGAAATACCCATCGATTTCGCTGCTGCGGCAGCACACAAATTCCACGGACCTAAAGGTGCCGGATTTTTATTCGTTAGAAAGAACAGTAACCTGAAATCAATAATTCACGGAGGAGAGCAGGAGCGAGGCTTACGGGCCGGTACTGAAGCGGTTTATGCGATTGCCGGAATGGCCGAAGCATTAAAGATTTCATATCAAAATTTAAAAAAGGAGCGTGCCTATATCTTGGAACTGAAAGATTATTTCAAAGAAGAACTTTCAGCAAAAATACCGGGGGTAAAATTTAACGGCGCCTGTGAAGATAATGAAAGAAGCACCTATACATTGCTCAATGTATGTTTACCAATTTCTCAAGAAAAAGCTATGTTGCTTCTGTTTCAGTTAGACCTTAAAGGAATTGCTTGTTCCAAAGGAAGTGCGTGCCAAAGTGGTAGTGAAAAAGGCTCGCATGTATTGTCTGAAATCCTTTCCGAAGAAGACCTCAAAAAACCTAGCATCCGCTTTTCTTTTAGTAGTTTCAATACCAAAGAAGAAATAGACTATGTGGTTGAAGTGCTTCAGTCCTTTATTTCAGAATAAAAACACTAGAACTTCATAGTCACCCGTACGTTGAATACACGAGGGGTTAAGAAGTTTGGTATGGAATACTGGGTTTTGGTATATACATCACGCACAAAAGTATTGGTGATTGAATTCCGCACATCGAAAATATTAAAGATCTCTGCGCCTACGGTCAATTCTTCAAACGGACTCAGCCATCCGCTATCCCGCAGTTTCTTTTGATCGACAATCACATAGGAGACACCTACGTCGGCGCGCTTGTAATCTCGTAATCGCCGCTGAAACGTATACGGATCTGCATAACTGGGCGATCCTCCCGGCAGACCTGTATTGTACACCAGGTTTAAATACATCTTAAGATCGGGGATCACTTTCACATAATCCTGAAAGAGCATTGCAAATTTTAATCGTTGATCGGTGGGTCGGAATATATAACCGCGATCATCAATGTTCTCTTCGGTTTTTAAATACCCGAAACTTATCCAACTTTCGGTTCCGGGAACAAATTCACCGGACAGTCGCATGTCCAAACCATAGGCATACGCCACGGCATTGTTACGGGCCCTGTACCGTATGCGTACATTTTCGAGCGTATAGGGGTTTACATCGGTGAGATCTTTGTAATACACTTCCGAATTGAGTGTGAAAGGTCTTCCCCATAGATCGAAACTGTAATCATTTCCTAATACAATATGGATCGACTGCTGTGCTTTGACTCCGGGACGGACGGTTCCTGTAGAATCACGTAATTCCCTGTAAAAAGGAGGCTGATGGTAAAATCCGCCTGAAAGGCGAAATAACATGTCCATGTCCCATTCGGGCTTTATGGAAATCTGAGCTCTGGGGCTAAAGACCGTTTGCGTGGTACTTGTTATATCTTTTCCACTCACGGTCCAATTGTGAGCGCGTACGCCTGCATTGAGCCATACTTTATTCGTGCCCCATTCGGTACGCCGACTCCACTGAGCGTATCCTGAAATTCGGTCGATCTGTACATCGTTCTGTGCCCGTATTTCGGTAAAAGGCACTATGGGTGCATCGAAAGGGGTGTACGGTTGGTCGTTTACAAAATCACTTATTGGTGGACGAATAGAAAACCCTGCAGAGTCGATGATCTCGTATTCCTGCACTCGATCTCTAATGTCCTCTCGTGTATATTTTACTCCGTATTCTATTTTATTCTCGTCAAGCGAAAGATTTCCTTTGTGTTCTGCATTGATGATCAAAGCATCGAGATCGTTACGGGCGTGCGTCAATTGACCTCCAATTCCTTCGGTAAACTCTACTTCTCCCAAGTTCTCATCGCCTATGTTCGTATTTACTTGACCCAATCGATATTGTGCCAAGATATCGAAATATTCCTGTTCGGTGGTTTGATATCCGGATAGGATGAATTTTGCGGTATAGTTTTCAGAAACCACATAGGTTCCCTTTAAAGCGCCAAAGTATGTATTGTAGCGATCTTCTTCCTGACCTTCGTAAAAAACCAACAGAGCAATTGGGTCTGATAATGTACCAAAGTTTGTTTGACGTGTAAGTGGCTGATAGTTGTAATCGTTAATAGATATATTTCCTAAAAAACCCAACTCGAACTTATTCGTGAATTTATACGAAAGATACGTTTGAGCATCGGCAAACTTCGGTGTAAAGTTCGTTTCGGTTTGTTTGGCCTCTACAAACAAGCTGTTGTCCCTGTAGCGCAGTCCAACGATACCGCGCAGTCGTTCGCTTTTTGAAATACCTTCTACCGAAACACTTGCTCCCAACAAGCTAAGGTCTGCGGTAGCACCAAAATCAACCGGTTGTCGGTATTCAATATCCAACACCGAAGAAAGTTTGTCTCCATATTTTGCCTGAAATCCTCCGGCCGAAAAATCTACCGAACGCGTAAGGTCGCTGTTCACAAAACTTAGCCCTTCCTGTTGTCCGCTACGTATCAAGAACGGGCGATATACTTCAATTTCATTCACATAGACTAAATTCTCGTCGTAATTTCCACCGCGAACATTGTACTGCGTACTCAATTCATTATTACCACTTACGCCCGGAAGTGATTTCAACAGGTTCTCAACGCCGGCGTTTGCTCCGGGAATTTTTCGAATCACCTCCGGGGCGATCGTCGTAATTCCTTCAACTTGTTTTTGTTTTCGTCGGGAAATAACAACTTCACCTATTTGAGCAATATCCGTCTTCATGACCGGGTTGAACTCATAATCAGCGTTAGGTTCCAGTGTTATGGACAGTGTTACATCCTTAAATCCAATATAGGAAAAGGTAAGCGCTACCTTTTCGTTGGAAGGGATCTCCAGCAGATAATAGCCGTTGATGTCGGTTTGTGTTCCGGCATTGGTTTGATAGCTAATGTTCACTCCGGGAAGTGGTGTGTTCGTATCGTCAAGAACAATCCCTTTTATTGTCGCATTTTGCGAGAGACCGTTTGCAATTGTAAAGAATAACAGAAGAAGTAGCGGTAAGGTTGTTGTTTTCAAAAGCAATTTTTTGAATTATTTTCTGAAAAAGGTTGCTTCAAATGTAGTACTATTTCCCACATTATCTATAACAATCAGTTTCAAATTATTTTCAGTATCGGTAATCACACCATCATCAAAATCATAGGTTAGAACGTCTTTTTTGTAATCATATTCTAATAAAATGAATTTTCCGTTCACGGTTGCACGGTAACTGCTTATGCCACTTAAATCATCGGTTATCTTAAACCGAAGGGTTTCGTTCTTGCTAATCCACTTTCCGTCGTCAAAATTCAATGCTTTCACCAAAGGCGCCGTTGTATCTGCCACCAACACATAGGATCCGAAGGTGCGTGTATAAGCCGAAAGTTTATCTCCCTTTCTTGTGGTGGTATTATAGTATGGGTCGCCACGGTAATTCAGGCGGCCAACATATAAGCGATCAAGATCCTTGGGATCGTAATTGGAGGCGTCCACGGTGATCGTAATATTTTTATGGATAGGGATCACATCTTCATGAAGAAGCAGCGTATCGCCCTGTGCCTGTATGTTTAAAAAGGTATCTTCATATAAACTGTTCGCGGGAATATAGACACTAAATTTACCCTTAGATATGGAGGTCGCCTGATTTGCATAAATAAAATCGTCGGTCTTAGTGACGGTCTTAGGCTCAAGAATCTCCTCGTTGGTACCTTCAATAGGAACTGTAATATTTATAACATTCCCTTTAAAATCGGTTACTTCAATGGTGTAATTAGAACTAAAACCATCCTCAACAACAATAAAACCATTATCGTTCTCGTAAGTGATCACACTTAAGGGATTGTTAGCTTCTCTAAACAACTTTTGCACTCTGCTCTTGTTGTTCATCCAATAGTAGTAATCAATAAATCTATTGAGATACCGAGTTTCGTCAAAAGAAAATTTTTCAAACAGCACTTTAAAGCTTTCTGTTCCATTATAGTGCGTTGTGATCTTGTATACTCCGTTTTTATTGGATGCTCCATCCTGCTGATCGTAAGCGGAGACACCAAAGCCAATTTTTCCATGAGCTGTGATCTTTTCGGCCTTATACGACCCGTCCTTTTGGAGCATTAACCGCAATTTTATAGGATTTTGTGATTTGTTCACGTGGGCATCATCAGAAATAGGATACGCCATGACACTATTGATAAGGGGTTTTTTAGTATCGGGTATGTCGATCCCAAACAACATAGGATTCATAGGGCGAGAAGCTCCATCCCGTATTTCGAAATGCAAGTGAGGCCCGCCGCTGCTTCCGCTGTTACCCGTATAGCCGATGATATCTCCTTTATTTACTGTTAGCCTGGAAGCCTCGGGGAACAGCTCTACTTCAAAAGATTCTTTGTTGTATTGATTCTCTTTGACGTATTGTTCGATGGCACCTGCATACTTTTGGAGGTGCGCATAGACCGTACTGTATCCATTGGGATGCTGAATGTACAAGGCTTTACCGTAACCGTAATGGGCTACTTTGATCCTGCTCACATATCCATCGGCAGGCGCATAGATGGGCAAGCCTTCTTTTTGTTGTGTCTTTATGTCCAATCCGCTATGAAAATGATTGCTTCGTAATTCCCCGAAACTACCCGAAAGAATGAGCGGAATATCCAACGGATTCGAGAAATAATCTGTGGGGACCGAATGTTGTGCTTGCAAGTGAAGACCTCCAATAATAAGCAGACATAACAAAAGTGTATTCTTCATAAAATGCATAATTCAATATAGATTAATGGGGAGTTGGAGGTTTTATTGTGAATGTAATTCAATATTACAAAAAATTATAGAAAAGAGTTGTCTTATTAGGGGATGTGTGTTAACTTTGTCTGTATAGTATTGAAATAAACAATTAATGAGTGATCTTTCAGAAATTGTTGATTCTTTGGAAAATAGGATTAGCAAGTTGCTTCACCGACATGAGATCCTGAAGCAATCCAATGCAGCATTGACCGAAGAACTGCAACTTTTAAAGACACGCCAAGAAGAATATGAAAATGATATTCAGCAGTGGCAAGAAAAGTGTACCTCATTGAAATTAGCGAATTCAATACTTGGCAGCGACCAACATAAACGAGAAACAAAACTCAAAATAAATGCTTTAGTTCGGGAGATCGATCTTTGTATCGCACAGCTTTCCGAGTAAACTGAAATCATGTCGAACCAATTAAAAATCAAGATTTCGATTGCAGATAGGGTGTACCCATTAACTATAAACCCTGCGCAGGAAGAAGGCCTTAGAAAAGCCGCCAAGAAGATCGAAGAAATGATAAAAAGGTTCGAAAAAAGCTATGCCGTGAGGGACAAGCAGGATGTATTGGCCATGTGTGCCTTGCAATTTGCAGCTCAGGTAGAGCAAAAAGGGATTGATAAGAATACTGATGAACAACACATTGAAGACAAGCTGGAAGCTTTAAATCAATTGTTACAGGAGCATTTAACATAATACTAAGTTCTTTTAAATACAAAGGTTACTGCCTACATTAATATTATTTTTTGGTAAACTCAACACGAATTCTTTAAAAAGGGTGAGTTAAAGTTGTAAAAGCGAGCCGTCTTTGAGCGGATACTTGATCAGCTTGTTAGCCCTAAACTTGTTTTTAAGGAGTTTATTCAAAATGCATCTATTAATGTAGGCTTTTTTTTTACACCAAAAACAGATCGGAAAATGGATAATATCATTACCATAATTATAGTATCGATCGTAGGGATCGCCGTTGGCTTCCTTATTGCAAAGTTGTTGGAGCGCAATAATGCCTCACAACTTGTGAAGTCGGCAAAGAAGAATGCCGCTACGATCTTGAAAGAAGCAAAAACCGAAGCAGAGTCTATAAAAAAGGATAAAATCCTTCAGGCCAAGGAAAAATTTATCGAGTTAAAATCGGAGCACGAAAAAGTGATCCTGAGTAGAGACAAGAAGATCTCTGACATTGAAAAACGCATTCGCGATAAAGAATCTCAAGTTTCCAACGAACTCTCCAAATCTAAAAAGCTCAATGCCGAAATGGAGGCAAAGCAAAAGGACTACGATGAGAAGCTTGCATATTTAGAGAAAAAACAATCGGAAGTAGATAAACTGCATCGCGGTCAAATCGAGCAGTTGGAAGTAATCTCAAGCCTTTCGGCCGAAGATGCCAAGGCGCAGCTTATTGAGAATCTTCGAGAAGAAGCCAAGACCGATGCTATGGCTTACATACAATCATCTATTGAAGAGGCCAAAATGACCGCTCAGCAGGAAGCGAAAAAGATCGTCATCAACACCATTCAACGTATCGGGACGGAAGAGGCTGTAGAGAATTGCGTTTCCGTATTCAATTTAGAAAGTGACGATGTTAAAGGACGTATTATTGGTAGGGAAGGACGTAATATTCGAGCCATTGAAGCAGCAACGGGTGTAGAGATCATTGTAGACGATACCCCCGAAGCTATTATTCTTTCGTGTTTCGATTCGGTACGTCGTGAAATAGCACGTCTTTCGTTGCACAAACTTGTTACCGATGGAAGAATTCATCCGGCACGTATCGAAGAGATCGTTAAGAAAACTACCAAACAGATAGAAGAAGAGATCATAGAGGTAGGAAAACGCACCGTGATCGATCTTGGTATCCATGGGTTACAACCGGAGCTTATTAAAGCAGTGGGTAGAATGAAATACCGCTCTTCATACGGTCAAAACCTCCTCCAACACTCGCGTGAGGTGGCAAAGCTCTGCGGGGTCATGGCTAGTGAACTGGGATTGAATGCGAAACTGGCCAAGCGTGCCGGTCTCTTGCATGACATAGGTAAAGTACCGGAAACCGAAACTGAGGTTCCTCATGCCATTCTCGGAATGCAATGGGCCGAAAAATACGGTGAAAAGCCTGAAGTATGTAATGCGATAGGTGCACACCACGATGAGATAGAAATGACAAACCTGCTGTCGCCCATTGTACAAGTATGTGATGCTATTAGCGGGGCACGTCCGGGCGCGAGACGTCAAGTGCTGGATTCTTACATCCAACGATTAAAAGATTTGGAAGACATTGCCTTCGGCTTTAACGGTGTAAATAAAGCATATGCCATCCAAGCAGGGCGAGAACTTCGTGTGATGGTGGAAAGTGAAAAAGTAAGTGATGAAAAAGCCGCACAGTTATCGTTCGAGATCTCACAAAAGATACAAACCGATATGACCTATCCGGGTCAAGTAAAGATCACGGTGATCCGCGAGACCCGCGCGGTGAACATAGCCAAATAAAAAAAGCCTCCCACGGGAGGCTTTTTTTATTCATCATATACGTTGGTATATCCTTTCTCCGGAGCGTCAAAGAATTTTCCGGTAATAAAGCGATAGTGCTTGTCGAGTTTCGCGATGGTTTCCATGTCTTCTTTGTCTAATTTCACATCGGCCGCCCTAAAATTAGCAACAATATGTTCTTTTGTCGTAGATTTAGGTATCACTGCAGTTCCTCGGTGCATGTGCCAGGCGATTAAAACCTGTGCTACCGTCGCATCTCTTTTTCTGGCAATTTTTTGTAGGGCTTCAATCTCTAAAAGATTTGGTTCGTCGTCCCCTTTCATTCCTTCGGAACGATCGCCGGAGCCGAGAGGTGAGTAGGCCGTCATTAAAATACCTTCCGAAGTACAAAAATCCAACAGTTCTTTTTGTTGTAATAAAGGATGAAGCTCTACTTGATTCATTTCGGGGGTGACTGAAGCATCCTTTATAAGTGCTTTTAATTTTTTCTTACTGAAATTGGACACTCCAATATGTTTTGCATACCCGGATTCTTTTGCCAGTTCCATTTGTCTCCATGTCATGCTCAAAGGTTCCTCTTCAAGCGAAACATAGTCTGAAGGGGACGAAGGAAAACCAACCCCTAGCTTAAAGGCGATGGGCCAGTGCATTAGGTAGAGGTCAAGATAGTCTAATTGCAGTTTTTTAAGGGAGGTTTGAAGTGCCGGTATTACTTGTCCTTCGCCGTGCGAATCGTTCCATAATTTAGAGGTGATGAATACGTCCTCGCGAAAAATTCTCCCTTCAGCGAATACTTCGGCCAGTGCCTCGCCAATGAATTCTTCATTATCGTAGGCCGCTGCTGTATCAATATGCCTGTAACCGGCATATAGCGCTTCTTTTACTGCATTTTTTACATCATTTCCTTTCGATTTCCATGTTCCCAATCCTATGGCGTGCATGGTATCACCATTTTTAAATTGTAGTGTTTTCATAGTTGCTTCTTTTTTTATTAAAATACAAAAGCACCTTCCTATTAAAAAACGAAGCAGGCACTTTAGCGTTTATTTAACGCAACTATTTTTTGTCTTTTCTGGGATGATAGGTATCGATCACCGCGCGCAGATGGGTGGTATCAATGTGGGTATACACCTCGGTGGTGGTAATACTTTCATGTCCCAACATTTGTTGTATAGCCCTTAGATCGGCACCGTTTTCCAGCAAATGGGTGGCAAAGGAATGGCGAAACGTATGCGGACTCACCGTTTTACGGATCCCCGCAATTTCGGCTAGTTGCCTTACGATAGTAAAGATCATGGCTCGGGTAAGGGGTTTGCCGCGTCGGTTCAAGAATAATGTATCCTGCGCTAATACATCCACGGATTGATGCCTGCGTATTTCCTTACGGTAGATCTCAATATATTTTATGGTTGCATCTGCAATTGGAACAAAACGTTGCTTGTCGCCTTTACCGGTCACTTTTATAAAACCTTCATCATAGAACAGGTCGGAAAGCTTTAGACCTACGAGTTCCGATACACGAAGCCCGCAGCCGTACAATGTCTCCAAGATAGCGCGATTTCGTTCTCCTTGCGGACTGCTAAGATCGATAGCATCTATAAGCATGTCAACCTCTTTTTCAGATAAGGTATCGGGGAGTTTACGACCCAGCTTCGGACTTTCGATAAGTTCCAACGGATTCGTGGAGCGGTATTCTTCAAAGATCAAGTAATTAAAGAATCCCCGTAACCCTGAAATAATCCTGCTTTGCGTTCTGGGATTTACTTCTTTCGCTATGTGGTAAATAAACTCCTGTACGGTCTCTTCAGAAATTGCGGTAGGCGAAACCAAGATATTATTCACATCGAGCCATTTTTCTAATTTAAGAATGTCCAGCGAATAATTCTCAATAGAGTTTGAGGAAAGACCACGTTCAATCTTTAAATAATGACCGTAATCGCTACGCGCTTGTTTCCATTTCATGAGGCAATTCTCTTTTCTTACTATTTGTGTAAAAGTACTTTTTAAAATAATTGAAACCAATTAAACGTTTTACAGTAAATTTGATAAACTAATTTAAAAATTATGAATATGAAAAAATTGATTGTTTTAGCTGTTATCGCGCTATTTGGAACTTCCGTGCAGGCACAAGGACTTGATCTTGGTATAAAGGCAGGGGTTAACTTTGCCAATATTACCGATGCGAGTGAATTTTCCGGAAGAACGGGTTTTGTTGCCGGTGTATTTCTCGGCGGAAAGTTCAATGATAATATAGGTATTCAAGGAGAGTTACTTTATTCACAACAAGGAGCAGAGTTTGAATTGGGAGAATTTAATTTGGATTACGTAAATGTTCCTATCATTTTAAAATATTTCGTTTCTCAAGGCTTGAACATTCAGTTGGGTCCTCAATTTGGGGTGATCGTAAACGATGATACACAAACTGTAATAGGTGAGGTGATAAATGATATTGCAACAAAGGATTTTGATGTATCCGCTGTGGTTGGACTGGGCTATGATTTACCATTGGGCCTTCGAGTGGATGGTCGCTATCAATTTGGGCTTTCCGACGTACCGGAGAGTGGAGAGGGCAAAAACAGTGTGGTAACGCTATCGATTGGTTATTCCTTTCTGTAATCTATTAAGAAAGACTTAGGATTTGATTATGATTATTTAGGAATTGATTTGATTAGGTTTGATGAAACTTAAAAAATCAAATTATGAAGAAAGTAATTTTAATGCTAATTTGTTTGCCATTGGCCCTAGCCACAGCAAACGCACAGGAAGTAAAATTAGGTGTTAAAGCCGGAGTTAATTTTGCAAAGCTAACAGGTGATGCGGTTGAAGATGCCGACGGCCGTACAGGCTTTCATTTAGGAGGGGTGGTTGAAATCCCTGTTTCTGAAAAATTTGCCGTACAACCGGAGATCTTATATTCGCAACAAGGTCTGCAGCAGGAAACCGACTTCTTTGGCAGCACACTTGAAACAAAGCTGAAGCTGGATTATATTAATGTTCCTGTGATGGCCAAATATTATGTTACCGACGGACTCAGTGTTGAGCTAGGTCCGCAATTCGGATTCAATGTAAAAGCAGAAACCGAGGTATCTGTGGAAGGTGATAGCGACGGCGATGAGATTGAAGGCACATCCGATGTAAGTGATTCGGTATCCGGATTTGATCTTGGCCTTGGCGGCGGATTAGCATATCAATTAAATAACGGTGTGTTCTTTCAGGCACGTTATATGTTTGGGATCTCGAACGTAGATGAAGATAATGATGAAGGATTTATTGGAGACAATCTTACCAATTCCAATCTTTCCATTTCTGCAGGGATCAAATTCTAAGTATTAGAGCACAATATAAATAAGTTTAAAAAGAGCGGTTAAACCGCTCTTTTTTCATTTATAGCGACTAAGAAACTGTTAATAAGTAGGTTAGTAACTATCTAAGGGGTAGGGGGGCTTACACTTTGATTTATTCAGTAGCTTTATACTACTAACTGTAAAACACTTAATTATGAAAAAACTAATTGTATTGGCTGCTATCGCAGCTGTAAGTTTTACTTCCGTCCATGCGCAGGAAGTACGCTTTGGTATTAAAGGAGGGGTCAATTTTGCATCATTAAATGGAGACGATGCTGATGACCTAGACGGTAAGACCAGTATTCACTTGGGTGGTGTAGTGAACATCCCTATTTCAGAATTATTTGCAGTACAACCTGAAGTGATCTATTCCAGACAAGGTTTTGAGAACAGTGAGCCGGAACTTTTTGATGTTACGGTATACTTAGATTATTTAAATATTCCTATCATGGCAGATTTTACAGTGGCAGAAGGTCTAAGTCTGCAAGGCGGACCTCAAGTGGGAATTAACATTAATAGTATTAGTAAGGACAATAATACGGATAATGAGACCGATATTGACGATGTAGAAACACTGGATTTGGGCGTAGGTATCGGAGGGCAGTACAAACTACCCATGGGACTCTTTTTCCAGGCTCGCTATGTCATTGGACTGAGCGATGTGTTCCCGGATGCCAATGCTAAGAATTCGGTGGTAAGCGTGTCTGTTGGGTGGTTTTTTAATTAAAACAATATACAGCAAATCGTTTAAGGCAGAAAATCTATCTTTTATTTTCTGAATTAGAGAACCCCTTATTCGTATATGCGTTAGTAATTTTAAAATTGTTATTAGCCACAGATTTTTAATTTATTCATTAGCTTTATGCTATTAACCAAATAATTTACTTAATTATGAAAAAACTAATTGTATTGGCTGCTTTTGCAATATTTTCATTGGCAACCATGGAAGCTCAAGAAATCAGTTTCGGACTTAAAGCAGGTGCTAACTTTGCGTCAGTGAACGGTGATGATGCCGATAATCTTGACGGAAGAACCAGTTTACATGGAGGAGCTGTTGTGAATATCGGACTTAGTGAATTAATTGCTATTCAGCCGGAAGTACTATTCTCTTCTCAAGGATATTCCTTCAATGATGAGGACGGGGATAATGATGTGGTTTTAGATTACATCAATATTCCAATTTTAGTTGACGTTACACTTGCTGAGGGATTTAGTTTGCAAGGTGGACCTCAAGTTGGAATTAACGTGGGAAGTAAACTGAAATTCTTGGATGAGGAGATTGATTTAAAAGATGGAACTGAATCCTTAGATCTTAGCGCAGCGATTGGTGCTCAATACCGCTTGCCAATGGGAGTATTTTTCCAAGCGAGATATGCGATAGGATTTACCAATATTTCTACTGAAGAAGACGTCGACGCGAAGAATTCTGTAGTAAGTTTATCAGTAGGATGGTTTTTTAACTAAAATTGTCCGAAAAGATTCTTTTGAGCGGAAGATTCGATCTTCCGCTTTTTTTCTAATGTCAAAAAAGAAATTACTTCAAGCAGTTAAATAATTTTTCTCGGTAATCCTAACTTGATCCAGTTTCTATATCTTTGAGTTATGAAAATTATCATAATCAATGGCCCGAACTTAAACCTGTTGGGTAAGCGGGAGAACGATATCTATGGGGATGAAACCTTTCATGATTTCTTTGAACGGTTGCAAGAAAAGTTTCCACAAGTCGCTTTAAGCCATTTCCAGTCCAACGTAGAGGGAGAACTCATTAACGCTCTTCAAGAAGTAGGATTTTCGTATGATGGTATTATATTGAATGCTGCAGCGTACACACACACTTCCGTAGGCATAGGGGATGCGGTAAAGGCCATTACCACGCCCGTTGTCGAGGTACACATCTCTAATACATTTGCCAGAGAGGAATATCGGCATACTTCTTTTATAGCTCCCAATACAAAGGGGATCATCCTCGGATTTGGCCTTCAGAGCTATGAACTGGCGGTACAAAGCTTTTTAGCTAAGAACTAAAAAAAGCGTCTGTCCCTCAATTTCCATTGAGATCGAAACGCTTTCATACTTTGTTTAAAATAGTGTTACAAATGTATCACTTCGTCGTAGGCATCGGCTACAGCTTCCATTACAGCCTCACTCATAGTAGGGTGCGGATGAATGGCTTTCAAAACTTCATGTCCTGTGGTTTCCAGTTTTCGTCCTAGAACGGCCTCAGCGATCATATCGGTCACTCCGGCTCCAATCATGTGACAACCCAACCATTCGCCGTATTTGGCATCAAAGATTACCTTGACAAAACCGTCCTTGGTGCCGGCAGCACTCGCTTTTCCGCTTGCGGAAAAAGGAAACTTCCCAACCTTCAGTTCATATCCGGCTTCCTTGGCTTGTTTTTCGGTCATACCTACACTGGCGATCTCAGGTGTTGCATATGTACAACCCGGAATATTTCCGTAGTCAATAGGTTCTACGTGCAAACCTGCAATTTTTTCCACACAAGTGATCCCTTCCGCAGAAGCTACGTGCGCCAAAGCAGGTCCCGGAACCACATCACCAATAGCATAATATCCGGGTATGTTGGTCTGATACCAATCGTTCACCATGATCTTATCACGATCAACAACGATTCCTACGTCTTCAAGTCCTATATTCTGAATATTGGAAGCGATTCCTACAGCTGAAAGTACGATCTCAGCTTCCAGGGTTTCTTCTCCTTTCTGTGTCTTCACGGTAGCCTTTACAATTTTCCCGGAAGTATCCAGCTTTTCTACGGAAGAAGAGGTCATAACTTTAATTCCTGCTTTTTTGAAGGATTTCTCGAATTGTTTAGAAACGTCTTCATCTTCCAACGGAACCAAATGGGGCAAAAATTCTACAATCGTAACGTCGGTTCCCATAGCATTATAGAAATGGGCAAACTCAACACCTATGGCACCACTTCCCACAACGATCATACTTTTTGGTTGCGTTTTAAGGCTCATAGCTTCGCGGTACCCAATTACTTTTTTTCCGTCCTGCTTCAAATTTGGCAATTCTCGTGAACGTGCTCCCGTAGCAATAATAATGTGATCTGCGGAATATTCTGTGCCATCGACATCCACTTTCTTACCGGGTTTTAACTTTCCGAAGCCATTGATAACATCGATCTTGTTCTTCTTCATTAAAAATTGAACACCTTTACTCATGCCGTCGGCAACGCCTCTGCTTCGCTCAACAACCTTTGTAAAGTCTTTATCGGCTCCCTTAACGGTCAATCCGTAGTCTTCGGCATGTTTTAAATAATCGAACACTTGCGCACTTTTTAATAAGGCTTTGGTAGGGATACAACCCCAATTAAGGCATACACCCCCTAAACTTTCCTTTTCAATGACCGCTGTTTTAAAACCTAATTGAGAAGCTCTTATGGCAGTTACATAGCCGCCCGGTCCACTTCCCAATACTATAATATCGTATTTACTCATCTTCTGAATATATGTCTGTGATTTAATGTCACGAAATTACAAAATGAAAGTGGAACAGGGAAGGCCCACCGGTTATTTATACAAAAAAAGCGGAACGCTTGTACGTTCCGCTTGTTTCAGTTTTCTTTTTCAAACTTCTATTCTTTCTGAAGGTCTACCGAAAGTGAATTTACACAATACCGCTGTCCGGTTTCTGTAGGTCCGTCATTGAATACATGACCCAAATGACTTCCGCAGTTAGCACAAAGGATCTCGGTACGTATCATTCCATGGGAGGTATCCCGAATATATTCAACCGCACCTTCAATGGCCTCGTCAAATGAAGGCCATCCGCAACCACTGTCGAACTTACTACTGCTTACAAACAACGGGATATGACAGGCGCCGCAAAGATAGGTCCCTTTATCGACCGTAAGATTATACGTTCCTGTAAAGGGGCGTTCGGTTCCCTTTTCGCGTAAGATTCGATATCGTTCGGGACCAAGTTCTTGAAGCCACTCGGCTTCCGTCTTTTCTACGGGATATGTTTTCGCTTTTTTCATTATTGTTTCATAGGAATGAAATCTAAGGCAGCACCATTGATGCAATGCCGTTTACCTGTTGTCTCCTTGGGGGCGTCCTCGAATACATGACCCAGATGGCCACCACAAGTGGCACAATGCTCTTCTACGCGTGTGTACCCTAAATTGGTATCGGTAGAATACGCTACATTCCCTTCGATCGCGCGATCGAAACTGGGCCAACCCGTCCCACTGTCAAACTTATATTTTCCTTCAAATAAAGGTGTTTCACAAGCTGCACACACATAGGTGCCCGGCTCATAGATCTTGTTCAGTTCACTTGAAAAGGGACGCTCTGTACCTTCTTCCCGCAGTACGTAATACTCCATTTCTGAAAGTTCTGCTTTCCATTCTGCTTCTGTTTTAGTAATGGGAAATTCTTTAGATTCTTTCTTATCCTGCGCCGAAGAATTACAGCTGATGAACATAAGCGCTATGGCTATAATAGGTAATTGTTTCATAATTTATTTAGGGTATTGTTTCAATGTCGTTTGTGGAAATTTCGAGCTGTCGCATCAATTCTTCCATCGTAAGGTCAGCCGATCCAAATTCAGAAGGGACCACGGCAATCCTAAAGATTTGGTCGTTCGTAAAACCGTTACTTAACAGGGAAAGATCAAAATCTCCCTGAAGGAAGAGAAGCACATCCACAAAGGTATGGTTGAAGGTATACTGAAAGGATCCGTCGGCAGTATAAATGGTTTGAGGGAGTTGACTCCATACATCCAAAGACCCGCCATTTCCATCGGGAACGACATCTTCCAACCAATACACTAAAATCACATCACTTTCAAAGACCTCTACGTTCGAAGGAATTGTAAAAAGTTGTTCGTAATTATTTGCTTCGGAAAAAGTTGCGTTTACTTCAAATACTTGTCCTAAAATATTAATACCGGGTTCACCGGGAGGTCCGGGATCGCCTTCACAAGAACTGAAGATAATTCCAACGCTTACTGCTAAAAGTAAAATGATATGTTTCATAGTAGTTGTTTTGATATTGTATTACAAAAGTTGTTCCACTTTATAAAAGTACGTGCTTAGCGTGCGATCTTTCTTAAAATTGATATAAAAATTAATTGGTAATTTTTAATATTTACCCAAAATCAATACGATTCGCTTCGGTTTTATATTTTTTTTATAATAATTGAAATTTTATATCCTTAATTTTAGGAAGTTCAACAAAGAAAATAATTATGAAACTGAAAAAAACACTTTCCCTCCTCGCAGTGACTTTACTGGTCTTCGCATGTACCACAAATCCGTTTACCGGAAAACAAACATTGGCATTGGTGCCTAACTCACAAATCTACCCAATGGCATTTCAGCAATACAATCAAATATTGTCTGAAAACAAAGTAATCACCGGAACTTCCGATTCCCAAATGATCAAGAATGTGGGACAGAAGATTGCCGTGGCTGCCGAACGTTATTTAACAGCCAATGGATATGCCGGATACTTAAACGATTACGAGTGGGAATACAACCTTATTGAAAGCCCGGACGTAAATGCATGGGCCATGCCCGGCGGTAAGATCGCCTTCTACACTGGAATCTTACCTGTCGCACAGGGCGAAGCCGGGATTGCAGCAATTATGGGACATGAGGTGGCACATGCACTGGCAAATCACGGACAACAGCGTATGAGTGCGTCGCAATTACAAGGATTGGGCGCAGTGGCAGGAAATCTGGCACTTAGTAAAGACCCTAAGAACCAACAGATTTTCAATCAGGCGTATGGAATTGGATCGACATTGGGCGTCATGTTGCCCTTTAGCCGAAGTCATGAAACAGAGGCCGATCGTATCGGACTTACATTAATGGCGATCGCCGGGTACGATCCCATTGTTGCAGCGCAACTTTGGCAACGCATGCAACAACAGGGCGGAGGCGCACCTCCTGAATTCCTAAGCACACACCCGTCAAGTACCACCCGAATCAATAATATTACCGCTTGGGCTCCCGAAGCGAAAGCAGAAGCGCGAAAGTTCGGCGTTACCTCCTTTAAAAAATAATTTGTGCTACTACCACTGAAATGATTACTTTAGAATCCCGCTTTAAAGCGGGATTTTTTCTTTACAAATCATGAAATATGGCACAACTGGCAAAGGGAAGTAAAAAGTTACTAAACGCTTGGGCGTTCTATGATTGGGCGAATTCTGTGTACAGTTTGGTGATCGCCTCGGCAGTGTTTCCTATCTATTATCAAGCTTTATTCAATATTGCGAATGTTGAGACAGTAACGGTATTTGGCGGAGCCATTAGAAGCACGCCTTTAATAAGCTATACAACTGCAGCCGCATTTTTAATGGTTTCGATTATGTCCCCATTACTTTCAGGTATTGCCGATTATGTTGGGAATAAAAAGGTCTTCATGAAATTCTTCTGCTATTTGGGGGCCTTATCCTGTGTGGGTCTTTATTTCTTTGACTTAGACCGTATCTATATAAGCTTATTGTGCTATTTTCTGGGCTTGGTCGGGTTTTGGGGAAGTCTGGTTTTCTATAATTCATACCTTCCCGACGTAGCCTATAATGAGCAACAGGATCGAATAAGTGCCAAAGGTTACTCCATGGGGTACATTGGAAGTGTGGTATTGCTCATCTTTAATTTGATCATGGTCATGATGCCTCAATACTTCGGGTTAGGCGAGGGAGATCCGGCCAGCATGACCGCCATGCGTATATCCTTTATTACCGTAGGTGTTTGGTGGATCGCCTTTAGTCAGTATTCTTTTTACCATTTACCTAAAGGAGTATCTACGGGGCACAAGGTGACTCGCAGTGTTCTTTTTAATGGCTTTAAAGAGTTGAAGAATGTGTATCATTCGCTGTCGGAAAACAGTACGTTAAAACGGTTTCTAGCTGCATTTTTCGTGTATAGCATGGCCGTGCAGACTGTCATGTTAGTAGCAACCTATTTTGGCGAGCAGGAGATCGCATGGGGCGGAAATGAGGAAAAGACCATTGGTTTGATCAGCAGTATATTGATCATACAATTAGTAGCCGTAATAGGAGCGACACTCACATCCCGGGCTTCCGAACGATTTGGAAATATTGCAACTTTAGTAGTGATCAACATGGTGTGGGTGGGAATTTGTATCGTCGCCTATTTTGTTGAAACTCCCATACAATTCTATGCAACCGCCGGGGTGGTTGGATTGGTGATGGGTGGGATACAGGCACTGTCTCGTTCTACCTACTCAAAATTCCTTCCGGAGACCAAGGATACCACCTCCTATTTCAGTTTTTATGATGTCGCCGAAAAGATCGGAATTGTTATTGGGATGGTGATCTACGGCTTTATAGACCACATAACAGGAAGCATGCGCAATTCGGTATTGTTTTTAGTGGTCTTCTTTATAATTGGTGTTATTTTACTTCTTCGTGTACCAAGAAAATCGATGAAATAAACAATTTTTACTTATGTTTGCGGTTATTACCTGAGAAAACTTACTTACTTATGAAAAAATTTCAACTCTTAAATTGGTTGCTTGTCGCCTTTCTTGCTTTCCAATTTACTGCTTGTGATAACGAACCTTTGGAGGGTGACTTTGTAGATGACACCGTGGCTGAGGCAGAAGAAGGACAACTTATCTGTTCGGTCAACAATCAAGATTTTGCATCCGAAACGTCGTCCGGTATCCTCTCCGGAAATATCTTAGTAATTACTTCAACGAATGCCACCACTGGAGAGGTCATAACGCTCTCGGTTGCTGATCCGGCTGAAGGAACTTTTAGCCTTACCGCAGGACAGGGTACCCCAACCTTCGGGATGTATGCGCAATCGTCTACCGAAACCAATCCGTATGTTTCATTTGCAGCCCTCGGAGGAACCGGAGAATTAACTATTACCAATCTGGATATGGACGCATTGACCGTTTCAGGAACATTTAATTTTATCGGAGGCCGATTCGCATTGGACGCCGATGGAAATCCTATTTTGGATGGTAGCGGCAATCCTGTGATAGAAAATGTAACCCTTTCAGACGGAGCATTCAATACGGTTGTTTTCACTATTGAAGATGATGGGAACGGTAACGCCGAGGACGAATTCTATGCCGAAGTCGAAGGGTCGGTCTTTGAGGATATCTCTTTGACCGTTTCAGAAACTACGGTGGGCGGTTTCGACATGTTAAACCTTGTGGCGATAGATACTACCGGGGCAATGATTCGTATTGATATACCAAAGGATCTTGGTGTAGGAACGTTTGATTTCTTCACGGGTATTTCAGACGGAACGAAATTGATAGCGGTGTACAATGCTGGCACAGGAGGAGAGAACCTTACTTCTTCCAATGGAAGTATCACTTTTACCGAATTTGGAAACATTACCGGAAAACTTAAAGCAACCTTCTCTTTTACGGCAACCGATCCGTTAGGTACAGACCCAACCGTGGTGAATATTACTGAAGGTAGTTTCTCGGTGGATTATGTTGATAATAGTAGTCCTATAACAAATGAACTGACTGCGGAAGTTGATGGTGTTGCGTTTGCGGCAAGTCTTATCGATATTGTAGAAACCACCGTAAATGATGTGCCGGTTATCTTTATTTCTGCCGAAGATGAAACGAACACACAATTTATACGCCTTAATTTTCCTTCTTCGATAGAAGTCGGTATGTATCCGCTAATGCCTGCGATCGTTGATGGGACTGAAAATGTTGGGTTGTTCATTCCGGATACCGATACGCCGCGTAATTTCAATTCCAGCAGTGGAACACTAGAGATTATTAGTTACGATACTGTTTCAGGAATTATTGAAGGACGTTTCCAATTTACTGCGGAAGACTTGACAGGGCAAGATCCTGCAATTTATGAGATCACGACTGGGATCTTTACAGTACAGTTGAATCCTTAAAACTGAAAAAATATTGAATAAAAAAAAGCCTCCAAACGGAGGCTTTTTTTTATCACATGTCCTACATAGATTTTATGGAACCGGAGCCGGACACCTTGGTGTCACTCTTGGAAGGATTACCCGAATACCGAATATCTCCCGAACCGTTTACTCTTGCCTTTAAACTATTGTTGGCAGTTACTTTGGCATCACCCGAACCGGATACAAAGGCTTCTGTATTCAATGCTTCCAAATCCATTCCTTTAAAATCGCCGCTTCCGCTTAATTTTAATTCCAAATTGGTGGTGCGACCAGCCAAGACCATATCGCCTGATCCGGTTACCTTCGCATCAAGATTCTCGGTATCCACGTCCAGAATTACATCTCCCGAACCGATCACCGCCAACTCTAACGCAGTGCTTCGTATTGGATCCTTGGTCTTGATATCTCCCGAGCCCACTAATTCGATTAGAGAAATGTCTTGAAACGGGACTGTTACACGTATTCCTTTTTTGGTGCGAAGTGACACACTTTTCTCTGTGCGGATCACCAAGGTATTTTCCTCTGTAATTTCCACAATAATGAACTCATGCAGGTTATCGTCTGTGGTCACCGAAATAGTTCCTTCAGAACCACTTTCCAGATGAACAGCCATAGAACCTACCACCTTTATAGCATCATATTCCTGTGTGTTTCGTGTTTTGGTCGTGACATTACCATTGCCCTCTACTTTCTTATTTCCCCACTGCGCAGCAGCTTCAGAAGCATTTAAAACTAAAAGCAGACAAACGATTAATGCATGTATTTGTGTTTTCATGGTTGTATATTTTTTAACGATTTATAATTTTCGGAAGGTAACCCCACCATAACTTGAATTGATGTTCATTGTCTTACCGGAGCCTTGCGTCTTGTGATAGCCTTCCAAAGACTTGCTGGTATAGTCCTTATCACTGCGCGTAACCGTGACAAACTCTTCTCCCTTAACGCTGGCGTAGGAGGTCCGTACCACGAAATCAAAACTGTAACCGCTATCAAATCCTAATTTTATTCCGGTGTAATCGGCTTTAATGGTCACATCGCCTGCCGAAGCAGTCAATCTTTCAATGGTGATGCTTCCATAATCTGTGTTCAGGTTGAGTGAACCGTTTACAGTGCCTATTTTATTGCTCACGTAATCGCCTCGGCCAATAATATTGCGCGCTTTGTCGATGACCACTTTACCGTAATCACAATTATAATTAATATCTCTGGCTTCATGGATCTCAGAGTTGGTATAGTCGGCAGTAAGTTCTATATCACCGGCCTTGTCCAAGGTAAAAC
>NZTP01000037.1 GCA_002696485.1 Altibacter sp.
ATGCATTGATCAAAGATGCTGAGAACACCTTAATTGTTTCCAGAAATGGAACGCTAGACACCTTGACAGTCACCCCAAATGAAGACGGGATTATTGGAATCAATAATTTTGGAAAAGAACTTCAAACGGGAGGCACCAAGCTTACCTATGGTCTGGGGGAAAGCATTACCCAAGGAACGGTATATGGATATAACATTCTCAAGGATTACGTGAAGCAGTTTAAATACGTCTTTACCAAAGAGGGAATCACACAAGTTGGAGGCTTTGGAGCGATTGGAAACTTATTTCCGGGGGAATGGAGTTGGTTGGCCTTTTGGCATACTACCGCTTTAATTTCGATCATTTTGGCTTTTATGAACGTGTTGCCTATTCCTGCGTTGGACGGAGGGCATGTGATGTTCCTGTTGTACGAAATGGTTAGTGGAAGAAAACCTAACGATAAGTTTATGGAGTATGCCCAAATGGTAGGCTTCTTCTTATTGATCGCATTAGTGCTTTTCGCCAATGGGAATGATATTTACCGCGCCATATTTGGAGGGTAAAAAAATATCAAATCTTTTTGCAGCCCTTAGAAAATAATTTATATTTGCATCCGCTAAAGCGAAAAATACCTTCCTCTTTAGCTCATCCCGATAGCTATCGGGAGGTTAGAGCAAAGAGATAAAAAGTTCTTAAAATATTGAAATGTATTATGTTTATATACTTTTCTCAAAAAAATTATCAAGTTTCTATATTGGAGAAACGAATACGGTTGAGGAAAGAATTACACAACACAATACAGGGTTTTATAAGGATGCTTATACTTCGAAAACAAATGATTGGCAATTATATTTATCAATTGAATGTTACAATAGAAGTCAGGCTAGAAGAATTGAAACCCATATAAAGAAAATGAAGAGTAAGAAGTATATTGAAAATTTAAAAATTTTTCCAGAACTTATTTCAAAACTCTTAGATAAATTTAGTTAACCTTCCTCTTTAGCTCAGTTGGTTAGAGCATCTGACTGTTAATCAGAGGGTCCTTGGTTCGAGCCCAAGAAGAGGAGCAAAATCCCAACCTAATTCAGGTTGGGATTTTTGTTTTATATTCCCACAAAATATCGCATCCTAACGTGTCTAAAGATTCATCTAATACTACGTCTGTAAAAAAAAGCAAGCTTCCCTTGTTCATTTCTCTAGGCATTTTTGTCGCATTGATCGCCTCCTATTTTTTCATCCCCGAAGCACAACAGTTTCTCGATGAAGCCTGGAATGTCCTTACCAGCGAAGATGAAGCGCGCATCAAGGAGTGGGTAGATGACTTCGGGTGGCTGGGTCCGGTGGTGTTGGTTCTCGCCATGATCGTACAAATGTTCCTTTTAGTGATCCCTTCTCTTGCACTAATGGTGGTTTCTATTTTAGCCTATGGCCCTATTTGGGGAAGTTTAATCGTGTACGCAGCTGTCTTTTCTGCTTCCACAGTGGGGTATGGCATCGGGCGGTATTTCGGACCTGTACTTGTAAGCAAATTGATAGGACCGAAAACCGAAGACAAAATAGAAGATTTTATAGACGACTACGGCTTTTGGGCTGTGATCGTCACGCGTTTCAACCCCTTATTATCCAACGACGCCATAAGTTTTGTCGCCGGCATTCTAAAAATGAACTACTGGAAATTTATAGGAGCCACGCTGTTGGGAATCACCCCGCTCACCATTTTTGTCGCCATTATGGGACGTAGTACCGATAGTTTGCAGAACGGACTCATCTGGGGATCGGTAGTAAGTTTAGTGCTCTTTGGCGGATATATTTGGTGGGATAAGAAGAAACGCAAAAAAGAATAACAACTTAGGAACTCTTCAGTGTTCTTAAATTCTTCAACATCACCTCGGTCATCTCTTCCAAACTAAAAGCGTGTGACCATCCCCAATCGTCTCTTGCTTCAGAGTCATCAATACTTTGCGGCCAAGAATCGGCTATAGCCTGCCGGAAGTCGGGTTCGTAAGAAATCTTGAAATCGGGTAAATGTTTCCGAATGCTTTCAGCGATCTCTTCAGGATTAAAACTAAAAGCCGCCAGATTATAGGCACTACGAATCTTTATCGCTTCGGCAGGAGCTTCCATGATCCCAACTGTAGCTTTAATCGCATCCTCCATATACATCATGGGCAATGTTGTGTCTTCTTTTAAAAAACACACATAATTTTTATGTTTCAATGCTTTGTGGTATATATCCACGGCATAATCAGTAGTACCTCCGCCCGGAGGTGCCGTATAACTTATTAGTCCCGGGTAGCGAATACTCCGCACATCGACCCCAAAACGCTTGTGATAATATTCACACCAACGCTCTCCTGTTTGTTTGCTTATCCCGTATACCGTGGAAGGCTCCATCACGGTTCGTTGAGGCGTGTCTGTTTTAGGGGGTGTAGGTCCAAACACCGCAATGCTGGAGGGCCAAAAGATCTTTTCAATTTTTTTATCGCGGGCTAAATTTAGAACATTAAAAAGAGAGTTCATGTTGAGATTCCATGCCTTCATGGGAAATTTCTCCGCCGTTGCAGAGAGCATGGCCGCCATAAGGTACACATCGGTGATTTCATGGCGTATCACTACATCTTGCACAGCGTCATAATCCATCGCATCCAAGATCTCAAAAGGTCCGTCGGCAAGCATGGCGGCATCACCTTCTACAATGTCGCTGGCGATCACTTTATGATTGCCGTAACGTTTTCGAAGAAATACGGTAAGTTCTGTTCCAATTTGTCCTGAAGCACCAATGATCAATATTCTCTTTTTCATGCTGAAATGTGATTTAAGCCGATAAATATAGGCATATTCCGAAGGTTTTCTTTTTAAAAAATAACTTTTGATTGGGAAAAGAACTGCTATATTTGTGCTCCTTTACCAAATGATAATGAAGCGTTTCCCCGTTTTTTTGAAGTTATTTATCCTTAGCGCACTGCTTTTTACGGCTTGTAATTCTGCTTCGGAAGGAGAAGAATTTCCGGAAAAATCGATTCAGAATTCATCTCAAGTGTACGGGGTAGAAAACTTTAATTTTCCGGTTTTAACCGATAAGGCGAGGTCCATTACCACACAATGGCCTGCTTTTGAAGATTTCGAATATGATATAAAGGCAATCAACGGGGCAAACCTAGAAAAACTGCGAGGGGCCAGTGAACAGCTGGTGATTTTTTCAGACTCCCTTCCTAAAACCATTCCGGATACCTTACATACAAATGGTATTCTCGCACGATTAACGGTGGTTCGTACCCGTGCCAAAATGCTTGACCAGCTTGTACATAGGACTATAGTAGATTCGGCTCAAACGGCACTTGCTATTCGTGAAATGAATGCTTCGGTGCGTAATTTGATCCTTCAGATCAACGAAAAATTTCAAAAGGATGCCATCGATCTGCAACGAAAAGATGATGAAGAAGAGGAATTGAAAAAACAAAAACGATTTTTAGATTCGGTCTATCAGGCAGAACTTAACGATAAAAATCAATAAAGTTGTAACAAAAAGACTAAAAAAAAGACATATCCTTCAACGGATTTTTGAAGGATGTATGCTTTCAGAAAAAAGTATTAAGAGTATATATACCCAACAGCAGGTATGACCACTAAATAAATATCTACAACGAATGAAAACAAACATTTTAACAACGGGCTTTGCAGCTGCCTTGATCGCTGTAGCCGTAAGTTCTTGTAAGGACAAGGATACGAACATGGCCAATGCCGAAAGCGAGCCGCGGGGGATCATCCTGGCAAATATGGACACCACGGTAAGCCCGAAAGACGATTTTTACAACTACGTGAATGGGAACTGGATGAAGGTAACTGAAATCCCGGATGATCAGGTACGGTGGGGAGGCTTTAATGTGCTTCGGAAAAAGACCGATAACGATGTATTGGCCCTTATCGATAAGGCTCAAAAGAGCGACAAATATGCGCCCGAGACCGACCAAGCCAAAGCTTTAATGATCTTTGAAACCGAATTGGATACGGTAGCGAGAAACGAAGCGGGGATCACACCCCTGCAACCGGCGCTGGACAAGATTGCTTCCATAAAGACCGTTGCCGATTTTCAGAAAGTTATGACCGAAAATGCAGCAGAGGTTTCTCAGCCCTTTTTTGGAATTGCAGCTTTTTCTAACCCCAACAATAGTGCGATCAATTCGGCCTATATCACTCCGGGTGGATTAGGATTGCCGGATCGCGATTACTATACCAACACCGACCCTAAATCGGTTGAAATCCGTGAGAAATATGTAGACCATATTACGCGGATGCTTCAATTCTTAGGTGATAATGAGGCTGAGGCCCGCAAACAGGCCGAGACCATTTTGGCCTTCGAAACCAAATTGGCAGTACCTCGTCTTGACAAAGTAGCGAGCCGTGATTTTAGAAATTTCAACAATCCGCGTTCCATGAGTGAAGTTCAAAAAATGGTACCTGCGATCCAATGGGAACAAGCTTTCAAGGACCTTGGAGTAACTAAAGAATTGGATACCGTAATCGTAATGCAGCCCGATTATATGAAAGTGGTTCAAAACACTTTTGGGCAAAAGGATATCGAAACCTGGAAAACAGTGATGCGTTGGCAAACCCTTAACGATGCAGCGGGTATGCTCACTACCGACATCGAACGTGCGAACTGGGAATTTTACAGTAAATATCTAAGCGGGGCCAAAAAGCAGCGCCCTGCAAACGAGCGTGCGTTAGCTACTGTAAACAATACAGTAGGCGAAGCTTTAGGAAAGTTATATGTGGATGAGATGTTTCCGCCGGAGGCCAAAGCCAAAGCAGAAACAATGATCGCGAACGTGATCGATGCGTTTAAGGACCGTGTGAATGCCCTTGATTGGATGAGCGACAGCACCAAAGTAAAAGCCATAGAAAAACTGGATAAATTCACGGTGAAGATTGGATATCCAGATAAGTGGAAGGATTATTCTACTATGGAGGTGAAACCCGGAAATACCTACTATGACAATATGGTAGCTGTAGCCCAATGGGGTCTTAAGGATAACCTTGACCGTATCGATGAACCTGTAGATCGTACCGAGTGGGGTATGTCTCCGCAAACTGTGAATGCGTATTTCAACCCATTCAACAATGAGATCGTATTTCCGGCCGCTATTTTACAACCGCCTTTCTACGATTATAAGGCCGATGAGGCTGTCAACTACGGAGGAATAGGAGCTGTGATTGGACATGAAATCTCTCACGCATTCGATGACAGCGGTTCTAGATTTGATGCCGATGGAAATTTGGTAAACTGGTGGACAGAGACCGATCTGGAGAATTTTACAGGACGTGTTAACAAATTGGCCGAACAGTACGACCGTATTGAAGTATTGGACAGTGTGTTTATAAACGGGAAGTTTACATCGGGAGAGAACATTGGAGACCTTGGCGGACTTCTAGGGGCGTATGACGGCTTACAGAAGTTCTATGCCAAGAACGGAAGACCGGGAAAGATCGATGGCTTTACACCTGAGCAACGCTTCTTTATGAGCTGGGCGACTGTTTGGCGTACCAAGCAGCGTGATGAAGCTCTTGAAACGCAAATTAAAACCGATCCGCATTCTCCGGGAATGTACCGTGCTACGCAGCCTTTAAAGAATATAGATGCATTCTATGAAGCATTTGATATTAAAGAAGGTGATGCAATGTACATCAAACCTGAAGACCGCGTGCGTATTTGGTAATTCAAGACAAAGCAAGAAAATATAGGACCCGTGAAAACGGGTCCTTTTTTATATACTGTGTTTAAATGTATACCGCAATCGATGTGGGACATTCACAGAATCTACTTGTTTGAAGATTTCTTGCGTTTCTTCTTCGGAAAAGTGGGGCGGCTCCAATTGCAATTCCTTTGCTTTCTGAATGTAATAGTCCTTTTTAGCAGGATGCTGTGGCGCAACGGCATTAAAAACATGACCGTAGGCTTCTTGTTTTATTATTTCTGAAAGGATCCCGATGCAGTCCTCCCTGTGTATCAGATTTACGGGAGCAGCGCCATCATTAAGATCTGTTCGCCCTGACAAGTACCGAACAGGCTGTCTGCTTCCACCCAAAAGACCCCCAAATCTAACAATGGAAGTCGAAAGGAATGGCGCATTAAAAAATAATTGCTCCACTTGAAAGAGTTGTCTGCCTGAATCGGTGGTGGGACGAGGCAGGTCTTTTTCCGTCACCGTACCTTGGCTATCATCATACACCGAAGTACTGCTTACCAAAACCACCTTTTCAACCTCCGAACGCTCTACTTCTTTTAGAAAATGACGCATTTTTAAAACATGATCGGCACCGGTATTTCTGCGCAAACCGGGAGGGATCATTATAAACAACACCTTGCACTCCTGTAACAATACCTGTACTTCACCTTGCACGCCACTTTCGGTAACCACTACGGGATAGACATCAAAGCCTCTGCTTTTCATTTCGGCTGCTTTTTCAGCTGTGGTCACAGAACCTTTTACGCGATAGCCCAACACTATAAGATGCTGTGCGAATGCTTGGCCTAGCCAGCCCATACCTGCGATAGCGATTGCATTATTCATTGGATGGCTGGATTTGATAAGATATCGAATCGACCTTTTTGACCGACAGCGAATCTATGTTAAAACTTTTTTTGACCACAATGGCATCTGTTGTCACGAATGGCTTCGGCATCATGTCTTTTGTACGCTTGTTGATACTAAATTGCGGATGCTCAAGTAGATCATAAGAATATTCTATGGCAGTAAATTCAACCGAAGGACTGTTTGAAACATACGATACCTCCAAAGGCTCGTTGTCGGCTAGAAAATAACGTATAAGTCCGTTATGATCTCGAGTTCCAAACGCATACCCTGTACTATCTGCCGTGACGTTCTTTCCGTTAAAAACCAATTTTTTAAAAAAGTGAGTGGAGTCCGCAAAAAGTAACAATTGATGTATTTTCCGCTTCGGAACTAGGGTAAACGACACATTGCGCTCGTTCCCGATACGTGTATCCTGCTTCAATTGGATCTCGAAAGAAGCAATGTCCTTTACAGGAGCTTCAGCCGCAAACGAATACCCCGTATTATATTTGCTTCCGGCTGCATTTGTGATATACGCTGAAGCTTCTTGAGGAGAATCTCCTAAATATCCCCTGGTCCAATCGTCCAATATCTGGTCGTAGGTGACCCAATATGCGGTGTTAGTATCGTCATTCTGGTAATAGACCAAACTATTCGGTTTTTGGCGTTCTTCAGAAAAACTACTTGAAAGATGGGCACTGATAAAAAATCCGGTGGCTACCACAAAGCATAGGATGGCGAGCAGCCTCTTTTTACGATAAAAATGGAATACCGGAAGGAGCAAACCAAAGGTTAAAACAGTAAACACACAGCTAATTACTAACATTTCGAGGCCCAGACCCACCGGGAAGAATTGTATGAGTGGAGAAAAAAAGAAGAGGGCCGGAGTCGCTAATAGTGTAAGCAACAGAAGATTGGGTTTTTCCTGTTTTATAAGCAACCAAAAGGAGATGAGTGCAAAATAGACGGGAATGATAAAATAAGCGGCACCTTTAAGGTATACGAATATTACCGTGTTGATGAGCAGCCATAATGTTAAGGGGGCCACAAATAGACTAGCGGCCTCCTCTTTTTTACCCCATTTCTTGTAAATACTAAATAATATTGCGAGGGATAGCAGTACGAAAAAGGCAATGTATGTGTGGCCGTTATACGTAAAGCCATGCTGTATCTCATTATAATGGGGGTAAAGCACTACTAATAGCTGCCAGCCAAAATATCCCAAGGTACCACAGCTAATGAGACCAACAAACAAGGCAATAAAGCCTCTTCCTATTGCTGCGCCGCTTATCATACCTTTCATCATTCCATAGAAGAATAATATGAAGAATCCTGCAATGGCGATCAATAGCATGCTTAAGATCCATGAAAACGGATAATGAATGAGTTTCACAAAAGGGAAATTGACATAGACGTGATCTTGATTTGACTTCAACGAAGTGAGATCTGCATCTGCGAAATAATGCAGCAAAGGCAAGAGATAGCTTCCCTGATGTTGGAGGGTATTCTCGTTTAAATTCTCAGCCGTATCATTAGCTGTATGATAGTCGAAATGATCATCGATAAAGGCAAAAAAGAAACTGTCGATGTCTCCGTCTTCGCGAAACACGGTAGAATCGGTATCATTGGGAAGCATCTTATAGATACTGTACATAAGTGAAGAAGCCACAGGGTATTCGGGATTGGCCTCCGCAAAAGCCTTTATCAAATTAGCATTCCCTTGATTGGTCTCCAAGATCATGTTGCTGGGTCCACCGCTGCCCCGGGCTTCAAAGTTAAGCACTAGGCTTACATCCTTTGCCCACGGGTGCTCTTTTACAAAAAGAACAGCCCCGTCCAACCCCAGCTCTTCACTGTCTGAGAACAATATGATAATATCATTTTTTGGAGTTGCCCCACCGGCGAGATATGCTCGTAAACTTTCGAGTATGGTGACAACCCCACTGCCGGCGTCACTTGCTCCGTAGGATGGCACTTTGGCGCTGTCGTAATGAGATAGCAACAAAAGCGCCTTTCCGGAACTGGAGCCGGGAATCCTTGCAAGGATATTAGTTGGTTTTACAAGGCTTTTATTGCCCGTTTGTACTACAAAACCCGATTGCTCCTCTACCTGCAGCCCTAGTGTGCGCAATTGATCGATGAGGTATGATCGTACACGCACGTGCTCTGCAGAGCCCAAATAATGTGGTGCTTTACTAATTTCTTTAAGCGGTTCCATGGCCCGTTCTGTCGAGAATTCTGTTTCAGAAATTGTAGCAGGAGTACCACTACGAGGCATTAAACTGTAAAAGCTAAAATAGACAAGACCAAGAATGAGGAGCAGGGAGATTACGGCACTGAATTTTTTCATCGGTGGAGTTTTGGTTGTATTAAAAGTACGATTTTAAGCCAAGTTACCTACCTTTCAGAAACATTTCAAAAGAAATTGTAGCAAAATCATTATCTTAGAACGGCATAAATAATAAGGGTATGGGAATTAAAAGTTTTATGGGCCGCCGCGCCAAACCTAAAAAGGGAAGCAGTGAGAATATCACGGTGTCCGACTATATGAGCCGGAATCTAACTACATTTAGAGAAGATCAATCGGTGTTGGAGGTTATGGAAACACTTATTAAGAAAAAGATTTCCGGAGGGCCCGTGGTGAACGCTAAAAATGAATTGGTCGGGATAATTTCGGAAGGAGATTGTATGAAGCAGATTAGTGAGAGTCGTTACTACAACCATCCTATGGAAGACGTAAGGGTCAAGGAACACATGGCGAAGAATGTTGAAACAATAGATGGCAATATGAACGTTTTTGACGCTGCCAATAAATTTTTGGAATCCCGTCACAGGCGATTTCCTATCGTGGAGAACGGCAAACTTGTAGGGCTAATAAGTCAGAAAGACGTATTAAAAGCAGCACTAAAACTAAAAGGGCAGACCTGGAAGTAAGGGATGCAACCAAACTCAGTGTACGCTACAATGAGCTATTGGGTTATCGCAATGAGGAATTTTAAAGCTTTTCTTCAAATTCAGGGCAGTCCAGCCTAATGGTGGACGGGCTTAGCTCCTTTCGAAGGAGATTACAATAATCTCGGTTTGAAGAAGAATCGTAAAATCTACACGCATAGCACATGCGTTGAACGGTAAGGATGCCGCTATTATTCAATTGGCTGATTAAAGACGCTAAGGTTGTAAAGAGTTCCTCAAGTTCTGCAGATTCTTTTTTTGTAAAGAATTCCTGTAGTGGCTTAGCAAAATGTTCTGTTTCTTCTACATAGGATTGACCAAGTGCTGTGAGTTCTACAAAATAACTTCTATTATCACTCGATGAGAAATTCTTCTGAAGTAGTCCCTTTGCATTAAGAACGCGAACGGCATCACTCACCGTGGGCTTGGTGACATTAAATTCTTTGGCCAAATAGCTAACGTTGCACAGTTCCGGCTTGTGATAAGCGATAAAGATAAGGAGTTGGATTTGAATCGGACTTACTTTTAATTGTTTCGCTTGCTCCCATAATAATTTCTTGAATGTTTCAGAGATACGTTCAAGACCCGCAATGACCTTTTTAGAAAGATCATCGTTTTGATACTTGGGATTAAAAGGGCTATTGCTCATAAAAAAACCTGTCGAAGGACTATTCGACAGGCAAAGTTAGCATTCCTAATTAAATAATTGGTGAATTAGGCTTTTACATCTTCAATGGATGCACCATAATTGATGTGAAGCACATTTCCATTAGGGGTCACCAACGCAGGTACAGATTTCACACCGGCACGTTCAGCGTCGGAAATACGGGACCGATCCTCACCAATGTGGACTACTTCAACATGGTTTTTGCCAATTAAATTGAGAATGTCGTGTTCTGCGCTAACGCATACGGGACAACCGGCATGATAAAAAACAGATTTACGCATGATTTGAAATTTTAAGTTATTGCAAGATCGCATACAAATATAGTAAGGAATCCTAACAATACCATATTTTATATATCTTTTTTGAAATTTTCACCTCATCAATGAAATTTATTGGGACACTTCATTCTTTACCAATAGGTAATAGTCATTGTCCAAGGCCAGATAGCCCTGATCGTAGAGATAGTAGTACACAGATCCGGTCTTTGTGGTGTAGATGCTTGTAAAATAGTCGAAACTAAATCCCAGTCGCAACAATCTTTCTTTGGTGACCTTGGTCTTGTCTTTGACATTGAGTTTCTCGAGGATACGGTAATTCTTTCGAAGGCGGTTGTTGATCGTTCGAACCAGATTCTTGCTGTCCTTATTTAATGAATTGTTATGCGCATTTCTACACGCATCACTGCAAAATTTCTTATCGGCGCGACCAATGATATTAGTGCCGCATTCGGGACAGGTTCTATCCATACTTAATAATCGATATGACCCCAGTTCTCTCCCGATTTAATTCGGTAGAGCTGCATCTCGGAGATCCCGAATTGCTTTGCAATAAGACGCATACGGGTCTTACGGTTAGGATCAAAAATTTTACGTTTTATCATTCGTACTTTTCCGGGACTTAATTTCGAATATTTGGGATTCAATTGTGCCTTCTTTTTAGCTTTTATCACCAATGGATTTTTCTTGTTGTGCGCCGCCAGCTCCATCTTATCGACATACGCCAGATTTGAAGGTAGGTTATTCCTTTTATCGTAATCCTTATGAATCACATAGGGCTTCTCTTCTTCTTCCAAAAAAAGCGCTGCCACCGCACGATGAACATATACCAAATCGGTCTTACCGCTCTTCTTCATTACCGAAAATACTTCGTACCCTCCTAAAACATAAGGTTTTAAAAGCTTTCCGTCAGGGTCGAATTTAAATTTTAGGACACGTCCATGATTTGATATTTTGTAAATTTCATTGGGTCTCCAGAAAGGCTTTATGTAATCCTTCCAGACTTCATTCTTTAAATTAATTAACATTACGGAGGGGAGTTTACCCAAAGATAAGAAATTGAAATTACTTTAAAATCAATTGTCGTTGGGTGCCTGCTTGTTGTTATTTTCTTCTGAAACTATCGAAAAACGATAGATGGCTTCGAACTTTAAGAAAAACCCTCCGTTTAGATCGGGGTTTAGCTGAGTGCGATCGTCGCCAAAACTGAAGGCCGAAAGCCCCAGATCGATGGTCTCTCCATCCGGGTATACTTCAAAATTGTTGCTGGAATAGCCAAATTTCGCGCGAAGCAGTACCTGTTTCTGAAGGGTGATAAATTGTACATAACTCGCAAACTCCAAAGAACTGAGATCCACATAGGCTTGAGAGGTTTCTGCATCGCCATACAATCGGAAGCTTCGTCCTATCCCGAAATAATCCAATCCTACCGAAACCGTATCGAAACTATAACTAATATCGGCAGCAATAGGGAGGGACATGTCCATTTCAAACTTTTTATTGGGGCTCAAATAATACCAACCCACAATAGGCGTGGTAAAGAGTCCAAATGCTTCAGAAGTAGCGTAGAGGCCAAAGCGATATTTTAAATGTTCGGTCTTTTGATATTTCAGTAAAGCGAGTCCACCAAAGTAGAAGTCGTCTCCTTTTATCTGTTCATAATCCGATGCGATCTTCGGAAGCAACACTATGGTGCTGCTCCATAAATCATTATACGTAGAGGCTAATCCTATTTTGAGGGTACTGCTGTATAAGGAAGCAAAATTGTTTCCATCTACACCAAAGTAGATGATATCCGAATCGGTTTTAGGATATAGCTGCAAATTGTTGCGGCTAAAGGCAACGCCTGTAATAAAAGCATGTTTGTCATTGAGAACGACCGGAAGGGTGATATCGGCCTCAAACGATTTTACAAAGGTGTTCCCTGCAGCGTCTACGTAGGTATTGTTGAAGGTCTGCCCATATCCGATGCGAAGTAGATCCACATATTCCTGAGCATGAAGGGAGAGGGGAAACAGAAGGGCAATTAGAAAGTATTTTTTCACAAAAAGCTCGTTAACGACTTAAAGATATACTTTTTTACAAAACCGTAACATTCATGTTCTAAAATGAGATAGTCTATTTCTTTAAAATTCCGTAATTTCGCAGCCTGTCTGGAAAAGGTGACAAATTTTATTGAAGCAGCAACGTTTATGAGCACAAAATTTAAAGAATACAAAGGATTAGACCTTCCCAAACTGGGTGAAGAGGTACTGGATTTTTGGAAACGTGAGAACATTTTCGAAAAGAGTATTTCTATTCGCGAAGGGGCCAAACCTTTTGTGTTCTTTGAAGGACCGCCCTCCGCAAACGGACTTCCGGGAATCCATCACGTCATGGCGCGTGCCATTAAGGATATCTTTTGCAGGTATAAAACACAAAAGGGATATAGAGTAGACCGAAAGGCCGGTTGGGATACACACGGACTCCCCATTGAATTAGGTGTAGAGAAGGAGCTGGGAATCACCAAAGAGGACATAGGCAAGAAAATCTCTGTAGAAGCGTATAATGAAGCCTGTAGAAAGGCTGTGATGCGATATACCGATGTATGGAACAAAGTAACCGAAAAGTACGGATACTGGGTAGATATGGAGGATCCCTATATTACGTACAAGTCCAAGTACATGGAAACCGTCTGGTGGTTGTTGAAACAGATCTACGACAAAGGGCTTCTATATAAAGGATATACCATTCAACCGTATTCTCCCAAAGCAGGTACCGGTCTTAGTTCACACGAGCTCAATCAGCCCGGGACCTATCAAGATGTAACCGATACTACCGTAGTGGCACAGTTTAAAGCCGTTCCGGAGACCTTACCCAATTTTCTTGCGGAGGTTTCTAACAATATTTGGTTCTTGGCGTGGACGACCACACCTTGGACCTTGCCCAGCAATACGGCCCTAACTGTAGGCCCTAAAATAGATTACGTATTGGTACAGACCTTCAATCAGTACACGTTCCTGCCTATCAATGTTGTGTTGGCCAAAAGTTTAGTCGCTAAACAGTTTGGGAATAAGTACGAAGAAAAGCCTAATCGAGAGGTCTTGGAAAGTTACAAACAAGGTGATAAATTGATCCCTTATTTCATTGCAGCAGAGTTCAAGGGGATCGATCTTGTTGGGATTCGTTACGAACAACTTCTGGATTTTGCACAACCGTACCATACCCCCGAAAATGCATTTCGCGTGATCCCCGGCGATTTCGTCACCACCGAAGATGGTACCGGAATTGTACACACGGCACCTACTTTTGGTGCAGACGATGCCAAGGTTGCAAAAGAAGCAACACCCGAAGTTCCACCACTCTTAGTGAAAGACGAGAACGGATCACTTGTTCCTCTTGTCGATTTACAGGGGAAATTCCGTCCGGAGATGGGCGAGTTTGCCGGCAAGTACGTTAAAAATGAATATTATAACGATGAGGACATCCCGGAAAAGAGCGTCGATGTAGAATTGGCCATTAAGCTCAAGATCGACAACAAAGCTTTTCACGTTGAGAAATATACGCACAGTTACCCTAACTGTTGGCGTACCGATAAACCTATCCTTTACTATCCGCTGGATTCATGGTTTATTAAAGTGACCGAGTTCAGGGATCGCATGTTCCAACTCAATGAAAAGATCAACTGGAAGCCTAAAGCAACGGGAGAAGGTCGTTTTGGGAATTGGCTTGCCAACGCAAACGACTGGAACCTGTCCCGCTCACGGTATTGGGGGATCCCGTTGCCGTTATGGCGCACCGAAGACGGTAAAGAAGAGAAGATCATCGGTAGTGTGGAGGAATTGAAAGCCGAAATGAAGAAAGCCGTGGATGCCGGAGTAATGAAAGAAGATATCTTTAAAGAATTTGTGGTAGGGGATTTCTCTGAAGCAAATTACGAAAAGGTAGATCTTCATAAAAATATTGTCGATGGGATCGTTTTGGTTTCTGAAAGTGGTCTGCCCATGAAGCGCGAATCCGATCTGATCGATGTTTGGTTCGACAGTGGAAGCATGCCGTACGCACAATGGCACTACCCATTTGAGAATAAAGAAAAAGTGGAGGAAATCTGGCGCAAAGCCGATTTCATCGCGGAAGGTGTCGATCAAACCCGAGGATGGTTCTACACACTCCACGCGATCGCCACAATGATCTTTGACGATGTAGCTTATAAGAATGTGGTTTCAAACGGCCTTGTGCTGGATAAGAACGGCCAAAAGATGTCTAAACGCCTTGGAAATGCTGTTGATCCTTTTGAAACCCTGGATACGTATGGGCCGGACGCCACACGATGGTACATGATAAGCAATGCCAATCCGTGGGACAATCTTAAATTTGACAGCGACGGAATTTCGGAGGTGCGTAATAAATTCTTCGGAACGCTGTATAACACCTACAGTTTCTTCAGTTTATACGCCAATTTAGATCGGTTTAGTTATTCCGAAGCAGATATTGCTATGGAACAACGACCGGAGATCGACCGCTGGATACTTTCAGAATTGAACACATTGGTGCAACGTGTGGATGAATACTACGCCGACTTTGAGCCCACCAAAGCAACGCGGGCCATTAGTGAGTTCGTGCAAGAAAACTTGAGCAATTGGTATGTGCGCCTTAGCCGAAGACGTTTCTGGAAAGGGAGCTATGGAGAAGATAAGATTTCTGCGTACCAAACTTTATATACCTGTTTGGTCACCGTAGCGCAATTAGGAGCTCCCGTAGCACCGTTTTTTATGGACCGTCTATACAAAGATCTTACTGCCGGAATTACAGCAAACGGAGAAGAATCTGTACATTTAAGTAACTTTCCGACGGCAAATGCGTCCTATATAGACCGTGCGCTGGAACACAAAATGCAGCAGGCACAAACAATATCATCTTTGGTCTTATCGTTACGACAGCGCGAAAAGATCAAAGTACGACAACCGTTACAGAAGATCATGATTCCGGTTTTGAATGAAGCCTCCAGAAGTGAGATCGAGGCAGTTTCAGACCTTATAAAGTCGGAAGTGAATGTCAAAGAGATCGAATTGATCGATGAGGGTTCCGGTATTTTGGTAAAAGAGATAAAACCCGATTTCAAGAAATTGGGGCCTCGTTTTGGTGCCGATATGAAAATGGTAGCACAGGCGATCACCAATTTTGGTCAGGAGGAAATATTAATCTTAGAAAAAGAAGGAGTAATATCACTTTCTGTTAACGAAAAAAATATTACATTGACCCTCGATGACGTAGTGATACGATCTCAGGATATAGAAGGATGGTTGGTAGCAAATGCCAATGGAATTACCGTAGCATTAGACGTCACCATCACCCCGGATCTTAGAAATGAAGGAATTGCCAGAGAATTGGTTAACCGTATTCAGAACATGCGAAAAGATTCTGGTTTTGAAGTGACGGACAGGGTGGACGTAACCCTTCAGAAAGAAAAACAATTAGAGACTGCGGTAACGCAGAATTTAGAGTATATTAAACAAGAAACCTTGACCGAGGTATTGCAATTTGAAGACGAGATAAGCAACGGGACAGAAATTGCTTTTGACGATATCGCAACCCGGTTACGAATTAAAAAACATTAAATCATGGCAGAAGAAACTAAAAATAGATACAGTGACGCTGAATTAGCGGAATTCAAGAAATTAATTCAAGAGAAGATCGAAAAAGCTAAAGAACAGCTTGAGTTGATCAAAAGTTCATATAAGAACGACAGCAACAACGGAACAGACGACACCTCGCCAACATTCAAAGCATTTGATGAAGGAAGCGAAGTAATGAGCAAAGAGGCAAATTCACAATTGGCGATCCGTCAGGAAAAATTTATTAGAGACCTTAAAAATGCATTGGTACGTATCGAGAACAAGACCTATGGGATTTGTCGTGTCACAGGGAAATTGATCAACCCGGACCGTCTTAGATTGGTGCCGCATGCTACCTTAAGCATTGAAGCCAAGAACATGCAAAAATAAGTGTATAACAGCAACTAAATAACAAGCCCTGTACATTGTCGGGGCTTTTTTTATGATTCGAACTGTCCTATATATAATCCTTTTTTCGTGTGCCGCAAGTACTTTGACAGCGCAAAAGATACTTGAAAAGGAATGGGCTGCGACAGGAATGCACAGCGTGATTTTACAGAGCGATGTGCTCTATAACGTGCAGATCTTTTCTGAAGAAGTAAATACCATTAGCTTACTCACCACGATCGAAGGAGAAACCTTCGAAAATGTTTTGATCGAAGCCACAGAAAAAGCCGGGGTTTTGCATCTATCTTTGGGATATTCGCCATTTTTCATCCCTGAAAATGATAAACTGGCCGCTCATAAGGTGTTGGGAATTGAAATGGTACTTAGGGTGCCCAAAGATTTCAGCGTCTCAGTGCAATCGGCTTTGGCATCGGTAATGGCCAAAGGAACATTTACTCATTTGGAGGTTGCGCTAGCGCAAGGTGATTGTGAGGTGTTTCAGTTTTTGGGGAATGCAACACTCCAAACCTTGACCGGAGCGATTATGGTCTATGCCAAGCAGGGTGTTTCAGGTATAGCTACTTCGCAAACGGGGGAGGTCCTTAACGTACTTCCGGCGAACGGAGATTATAAGATCCATGCCGAAAGTCGTACCGGTACGATTCAACTGCTACAAACCAAATAATATTACTATTTTTGTGCACTTTGACCGTCCAATTGAAAACGGTCCTTGGACATAAATAAAACCTGCAATGTCTTTAAAAAAAGCTACCATCATCATTTTATTGGTCCTGTTAATAGACCAAATATCGAAAGTCTACATTAAAACTCACTTTGTACTAGGAGATGAAATTAAGGTGTTCGATTGGTTTCGAATTCTTTTTGTTGAGAATGAAGGGATGGCGTGGGGAGCTAAGATCCCCGGCACCTACGGAAAACTGTTCCTTACCCTTTTTAGATTGGTAGCCATTGTAGGTATTGGATATTGGTTATGGGATTCTGTTCGAAAGCATGCATCACGTATACTCATTGTTTCTGTTTCGTTGATCTTTGCAGGTGCCTTCGGAAACATTATCGATTCGGTCTTTTATGGGATCATCTTTAGCGATAGCCACCATCAAGTTGCTTCTTTCATGCCCGAAGCAGGAGGCTACGGTACCCTGTTTCATGGGAAGGTGGTCGATATGCTGTATTTCCCGCTTTGGAAAGGATATTTACCGGAATGGATCCCTTTTTGGGGTGGGGATTATTTTACCTTCTTCGAACCGGTATTCAACATCGCCGACTCCAGCATTAGCATTGGGGTTGCACTGCTCATTATTTTCAACAAACGTGCTTTTCCCGCTAAAAAAGAGACAGAAGAATCCATTAAGGAATAAAGGAATTCGCAAGGGCTACTACAGCCTATTGAGCAAAGCGAATGGTAAATGTAGTACCAATATTTACGGCACTTTCCACATCAATGACACCTTGCAGAGCCTCTACTTGATTTTTGGTGATAAAAAGGCCAACTCCCGCACCGTTCTCTTTGAAATGAAACGTCTCATAGATTTGAAATAATCGATCTCCAAAACGTTCGAGGTCAATTCCCAGGCCGTTGTCCTTTACCATAAGGTTAGTATGACCTTGTTCGTCCTTATAGGTGCATATATCGATCACCGGTTTTCGGTTAGGGTGTTTGAACTTTATGGCATTGGTAATAAGATTGTGGAAGATACTCTCCATATAGGCCGGTATATAAGGAATTTCAGGCACTTCCGAAAAATCTGAGAAAATCTCCGTTTCCGAAGTAAAGATGGTGTTTTGTATAGCGTGCATGACGCGCAAAAGTGTTTCCCGAAAGGACACCACTTTCTTATCATCTCCCGCTTTAACCTGAATGGCAACAATTTCGTTAAGGTGACGAATGGTAGTTGTTATATTTTCTGAAATTTCATTCAAATTTTGTTTCAGCTCCTTTTCTTCCTCTACAGATTCGGCCGTGGCCAACAATTCAGCGGTTAACTGAAGATTACTTGCATGCGATCGCAAATTGTGCGACACCGTGTTAGCAAAATTGAATAAACGTGTGTTTTGGGATTCGATCACCTTCAATGAATTTTTCAGATCCAGTTCTTTTTCCTTTGCTTCGGAAATATCCTGAAAGACTCCGCGAAACCCAATAACTCCATTTCGATCATTGAATACAGCCTTGCCAATCGCTCGAGCCCAAAATTCTTTTCTATCGTAAGTAAGCATCTTCACCGTACCTTTGTACGATTTTCCGGTTGCAGCGCCTTGAAATGCTTTCAGTACAGCCTCTCTATGGTCCTCAGCAAAGAAATCCAGTGCTCCGTTAAGGGATGCTTTGTAGTCTGAAGGAGTACGCAGAATGCGTCGTGCTTCGGGGTCGAGAAAACTGGTTTTTTCCTGAAAGTCAACACTAAAACCGCCTGCCGCTGTTAATTGTGCGATTTCTTTATAATAGAAATCGTCAACAGGGGGCGTTGGTTTGGGGGTATTCTGGGTATCTTTAATGAGAATTTTACTTCTCTTTTGAGCCAAAAAATTCATTAATTAGTTAGATTTCAAAGGCGAAATATAACAATATTTTTATTACATGTAAGTAAAATCTTTCAAAATTCCTACAATCTCCTACAAATCGTTCATTCGCTTATATTTCTAAAAATCCAAAAAAACAGCACACATCCTATATAGATATATAAGAATATCTTATTGTAAAACAAGGAAATACGTCGTTCTGTGCTGAAAAGGTAGTTATAAACTTTGTTATAGATGCCGTACATCAATAGCGGTAAAGAGAGCACAAGCAATGGGTTCAAGCTAAAAGCAGCTGCAATATGTCCGTGCAGCAGGTGATGGATGGCTCGCTGTGAACCACATCCCGGGCATAGGAATCCGGTGAGGTGATGAAAGGGACAGGGCAAAAAGAAAGCATGTTCAGACGGATCGAAGGTATGGTATACCCACAATAGTCCTGCCAGTAGCACAATCAACAATGCTACCTTATATAGTTTTATAGGATGCAAAGAGGACACCTCCATAGATCGAAGAAAATAAGTTATAAGAATTCAGCTGCAAACACATTCCCCATGTTTATTCCGGAGAACACTTTAAAGGAACGGTTCGGGTTTTTACAAAGCGACGGCTTATTTTCAGCTAAAGATACTAGGTTTTACCAAAAGAATAGACATGGTGTGGCGTCACACAATAATGAAGGGGTACATCCATAGACTCTGAAACGATATCAGCTTCGGGCTCAAAGAATGAAAGACCTACAAAAATGGTTTGAGGAGCACATTGAGCTAAGAATCTATCATAAAACCCTTTTCCGTATCCTATTCGGTGACCTTGCCTGTCAAAAGCCAAAAGCGGTACGAATACCACCTCTATTTGTTGAGGCAGGAGTTCGATCCCTTCGGTGGGTTCCGGGATTCCGTAACGGGAAATGCGCAGTGGGGTATTTTCCTGTAAAAGAAAATGCTTCATATCCCCCGAACTAAAATCAGATTTGGAGACGATCACACTTTTGTCCCTTCCTTGAATAATGTGTAACAAGTATTCAGTGTTCACTTCCTTCTTTTCAGTAATAGACAGAAAAAGATGGAAATAATTCTTCTCCCAAACAGGAAGGGTAAGACAATTATTTGCGATGGCAATGCTTAGAGTTTCAATTTCTTCGGAAGCAAGCGCCTCGCGCCGCAATCGATACCTGTGTCGAAGCTCTTCTTTGCTCATTCGTGATCCATTTCTTCCGGAGGTGTTGTCGCCGAATCTATTGTAGAAATATGAAAGATCGCATCTCCTTGATGTACAATGGGTGCGTGGTTCACGTTAATTATATAGCCTTCATTGGGCGCCCGAACCTTAAACCGCTTGGTGCCGTACGGATCTGTGATCGTGGCTAGAAACTCATCCTTTTGGACCAATTTATTGCATTCGATCTTCACGTGAAGTAATCCGCTTTTTTGGGCACGGATCCATTTGCTTTTTTCTATAAGAACGGTTTCTGAAGTCACTTCCGGAACGGCATGCTTCGGATTAAGCATGTCCATATGATTTAGAAATCTCAGGACCCCTTCAACGCCCTGTCGTACGATATGCTTGTTGCTGTCTAATGATTTTCCGCCTTCAAAGAGTAGAATAGGGATGTTCATTTTTGCACAGGTCGTTCTGAAGGATTTGTCAATATTAGCAGAAAGTACGGTAAAAGGAGCATTAAAGACCTTTGCAAGTTGCATTAATTGTTCGTCTTGGGGTCGCACGCGCACTTGTGGCGCATTGAATCTACTGGCGCCTCCTGTGTGAAAATCGAGACAGTAATCAATATGCGGAAGGATCTTTTTGGTTAGTTGGTACGCGACACGACTTGCTAAAGAACCTGTTTTCGTTCCCGGAAAAACCCTGTTTAAGTCACGACCGTCCGGAAAGGCACGATCTGCATTGAGAAAACCAAAAATATTGAGAATAGGGATACAAATGATTGTTCCGCGCTTTGGGCGATTCATTTTTTTCGCAATGATCTGTCGTACGATCTCTACGCCGTTGATCTCGTCACCATGAATACCCGCCGTTAATAAGACCACCGGACCCGGAACTTTAGCGCGTTCAATGATAATAGGGATTTCTACCTTGGTGGCCGTGTATAATTTGGCAATACTGAAATCGATCGTCTTACTTTCACCCAAACCAATGGTGTGACCAAGAATACTAAGTTCGTTGTTGCCCTTTGTAGTCATAATTATACGTGTCGTTCAATATACTTTATGATAGTAGTCGCTATGTCCTTTCCGGTGGCTCTCTCGATACCCTCTAACCCTGGAGATGAATTTACTTCCAAAATTAGCGGACCACGATCGCTTTGAAGCATATCCACACCAGCGATGCCCAATCCTAGTGCTTTTGCAGCTTTTAAAGCTGCGATCTCTTCTTCGTCACTTAGTTCAATAACCGTTGCCTGTCCGCCGCGATGTAAATTGGATCGAAATTCGCCTTCCTTCCCTTGGCGTTTCATCGCGCCAACTACTTGTCCATCGACAATAAACGCACGAATATCGGCTCCTCCGGCTTCTTTAATAAATTCTTGTACAATGACGCGCGCTTGTAGATTATTGAATGCTTCGATCACCGATTCGGCTGCCTTACGGGTTTCGGCGAGGATCACGCCGATTCCCTGTGTTCCCTCCAATAATTTGATAATGACAGGAGCACCGCCGGCTTGTTCCACGATCTCTTTCACATTTTTGGAATAATTGGTAAAGACTGTTTTTGGAAGTCCCAAACCGGCACGCGAAAGTATTTGTAAACTTCTAAGTTTGTCGCGGGATCGCACCAATGCCTGTGATTCGGTAGTGGTAAAAACACGCTTCATTTCAAACTGGCGCACCACTGCGGTTCCGTAAAAGGTGACAGAAGCACCAATGCGAGGGATCACCGCATCGGTATGATCTAGCTTTTTGCCATTGTAGATGATAAATGGATTCTTTTTCTCAATGACAATATCACATTTGGTATGATTGATAATATCGACATCGTGCTTGCGCTTTTTTGCCGCTTCAACAAGTCGTTGGGTGGAATACAAATGTGGATTTGCAGATAATATCTTAATGTTCATTTTTCACTTTTAATTTATAGGAAAGATTGGTGTTGTTGATATCCACCACAAATCGTTTCGTTAAAAATTTTCTACCTAACAAGACCGGATATCGCATCTCTTCCCGATCGCTCAAGGTAAGAAAAATAGGGTATGTCTTTCCAAACAAAGTTATATCGGTTAAAATTCGGTACCGCGCCTGAGACTGCCCATTACTGCTCTTTACTACTTTCACGTCGTATTGATCGAAAATAAATTCTTTCTCATGATAGGCCGGATGCTCTTCATCGAGAAACACACATTTCAAATAATTGTCCTCAACCACCATATTTTTACAGTGGATCGTGGACGTATAGGCTCCGGTATCGATTTTCACTTCTATGTCAAACAGATTGAGTGAGGGAAAATCTGCTTTGTCAATTCTGCCAATTTTTCGTTTCAAAAGGTACTTTGTTAAATAAGTGGCAAGATACTAAATTGCACTTCCAATTATTAATAGCGGCACGACTTCTTCAGAAACAATCCTAAAAAATTACCGCTTATTTCGCTCGATATAGCCAATGATGCTTTTTGAGATGTTCTTTCCGGTAGTGGTTTCAATGCCTTCCAAGCCGGGTGTGGAATTGACCTCCAAGACCAAAGGACCTCTCTCAGATTGAAGAATATCGACACCGCACACACCTAAGCGCAGCGCTTTAGCCGCTCGTAAGGCCAGATGTTCTTCGTCGTTCGTTAACTTGATCACTTCCGAAGAACCCCCACGATGTAAATTGGATCTGAAATCCCCTTCCTTGCACTGGCGTTTCATACTGGCGACCACAACACCATCCACCACAATAGCCCTTACATCGGCACCTTTGGACTCGGCAATGAATTCCTGTAACAAAAATTTTACCCCGGTAGTATGCAAGGTCTCAATGGTCGCTAAGGCAGCATGTGCGTTCTCGGCAAGGATCACGCCATTGCCATGCGTACCTTCCAGTAGTTTTATAATAATAGGTTTGTTCTCAAAACAGCTAAGTTGCGATTCAAAATGTATGGAATTCACCAATACCGTCTTAGGCACAGCGACACCTGCTTTGGAAAGAATCTGAAAACTCGTCCATTTGTCACGGGATTGTACAATGGATTCGGCAGTTACCACAGTAAAGATTCCCATCGCCTCAAATTGACGCACTAAGGAACTGCCATAATACGTATTTGATGCCCCTATGCGCGGGATCACGGCATGGAGATCGTCTATAGGTTCTTCATCGTATAAGAGCATTGCTTTTCCTTCTTCTACCGATAACTGGAAGAAGTCGGGGTCGAGTACTTCCATACTGTGATTTCTCGCTTCACCTGCGCGAATAAGACTTTTGGTGGAATAGAGGTTGCTCCCCCGGGATAGGATTGCTATGTTCATGTACACTGTTTAGCAGGTGCAATTTAACAAAAAAACGATGTGAAAATGCAGGGAGTCTGTGTCATGATTAGGTTTAACCCACATTTAACATTAATTACAACTATCGTCTTATTAAAAAAGTAAAATAGCCCCTATCTTTGAGCTATGGCCCAGGTATCCGTTCCGTTACAAATTTCCACGCTCCCGGAGTCTCCCGGAGTTTATCAGTATTACGACAAGGATGAAAAACTGTTGTATGTAGGAAAGGCGAAAAACCTGAAGAAAAGGGTCAATTCTTATTTTACTAAGCAACACGATAATGCCCGAACGCGACTACTGGTTAAAAAGATAAAGAACATTAAGCACATTGTTGTTGCCACCGAAACTGATGCCTTACTTCTGGAGAATAACCTCATTAAGAAATATCAGCCAAGGTACAATGTAATGCTCAAGGACGACAAATCCTATCCGTGGATCTGTATAAAGAACGAACGGTTTCCTCGAGTATTTCCCACCCGTCGTTTGATCAAAGACGGCTCCGAGTATTTTGGACCCTATACGAGTATGAAAACGGTGCACACCCTTTTGGACCTTATAAAAGGATTGTATCCTTTACGTACCTGTACTTATGACCTTTCTGAAGAAAAGATTCGTGCCGGGAAATACAAGGTATGTCTCGAGTATCATCTAGGTAATTGCTTGGGTCCCTGTGAAGGATTCCTTTCTGAAGACGTGTATAATGAAAATATTGAGGCGATTCGAAACATCGTCAAGGGTAATTTTAAGGATTCACTTACCCGATTTAAAAGACAAATGCGAACCTATGCGGAAGCATTAAAATTTGAAGAAGCACAGCGCGTAAAGGAGAAGATCGATATTTTGGAGAACTACCAGGCAAAATCCACGGTCGTCAACCCCAAGATCAATAATGTAGATGTTTTCTCTATTGTTTCAGACGAGAGCTACGGCTATGTTAACTTCTTACAGCTATCGTTTGGCGCCATCATTCGCTCCCATACCTTGGAGATCAAAAAACGACTGGACGAAACCGATGAAGCATTATTGCAACTGGCAGTAATAGAACTAAGACAACGCTTTCATTCACAATCCAAAGAGATCTACGTGCCCTTTAAGATCACAGTAGAAGAAGGGGTAAAAGTTCATATTCCCAAAGCAGGTGATAAAAAGCATATCTTGGATCTTTCTGTCCGAAATGCCAAATACTATCGAATGGAACGATTTAAACAAGCGAAGATCGTTGATCCCGACCGGCATGAGAAACGCATTATGGCACAAATGAAAAAGGACCTTCGACTATTGGAAGAGCCACGTCATATTGAATGTTTTGATAACAGCAATATTCAAGGTTCCCATCCCGTGGCAGCTTGTGTGGTATTCAAAAATGGAAAACCCAGTAAGAAAGAATACCGTAAATTTAATATAAAAACGGTAGAGGGCCCGGATGATTTTGCATCTATGGAAGAAGTAGTGTACAGGCGATACAAACGAATGCTCGATGAGGAGCAACCTTTACCGCAATTGATCATCATAGATGGAGGCAAGGGACAGTTGTCGTCGGCCTTAAAGAGTTTGGATGCGTTGGGATTGCGAGGAAAGATCGCAATCATAGGTATTGCGAAGCGATTGGAAGAATTGTTCTACCCGGACGACCCCATCCCATTGTACCTCGATAAGAAATCGGAGACGCTCAAGATCATTCAACAATTGCGAAATGAAGCACACCGTTTCGGTATTTCCTTTCATAGAGATAAGCGCAGTAAGGAAGCTTTGAACACAACGCTGGAAGGCATTCCGGGGATCGGGGAAAAGACAGTAGTGGAACTTTTTCAAAAGTTCAAAAGCACAAAACGTATTGCCTCGGCCAGTTTTGATGATCTGGCAGCAGTAGTAGGAGCAAGCCGAGCCAAAAAGATAATTACTCATTTTCAAACGAAGTCATGAAACAACTCATTCTTATCGTGTGTATCCTCTTCTCAGGATGGGTTGTAGCGCAGGAAAAAGCTTCCGAAGACCTTAAAGTAGGTCTGGTATTAAGTGGCGGCGGCGCAAAGGGCTTGGCTCATATTGGAGCCTTGAAAGTGATCGAAGAGGCAGGCGTGCGTATCGACTATATTGGCGGTACGAGTATGGGAGCCATTATCGGGTCCTTGTATGCTTCAGGATATAGTGCGGCACAATTGGATTCTATCTTCAACAACACCGATTTCGATAAACTGATCCAAGATGAGATTCCGCGTAGCGCAAAAACCTTTTACGAGAAGGACGAAGCCGAAAAATACGCATTGACACTTCCTTTCGATAAATTTCAGGTCTCCTTCCCCAGTGCACTTTCCAAAGGACAAAATGTCTACAATTTGCTCTCTAAATTAACAGCACACGTAAGTACTGTAGAAGATTTTAACAAATTGCCCATTCCCTTCTTTTGTGTCGCAACGAATGTTGAGACAGGAAAAGAAGTGATCCTAAATAAGGGTTATTTACCCCGTGCGATCACAGCCAGTGGGGCCTTGCCATCACTTTTCAGTCCGGTTGAGATCGATGGGGTACTTATGGTGGATGGCGGTGTAGTTAATAATTATCCAGTGGATGAAGTGCGTGCCATGGGGGCCGATATCGTGATTGGAGTAGACGTTCAAGACAGCCTTCGAAGCAGGGATAAGCTTAAATCGGCTTTTGATGTGCTGGTTCAAATCAACAACTACCGCACCATTAACGACATGGTAAAAAAACGTAAGCGTACCGATATTTACATTCATCCCAAGATTGATGAGTTCACAGTCGTGGCGTTTAACCAAGGCGATAGTATTGTTCGTGCCGGAGAGCGGGAAGCCCAATTTTTTAAGCAGGAATTACTGGACATTGCTGCGCGTCAAAAAGGCAACCTTCGAAAACCCGTAAATTTTGTTACAAGCGATTCGCTATTCATCAAGAATGTAGTGATTGAAGGTCTTGAAAAGTATACGCGAAGCTATGTTTTGGGAAAACTGAAGCTTTTTACTCCCGGGAAGACATCTTACAAACGGTTTAACGAAGGGATCAACAACCTGTCTGCAACCCGAAACTTCCAAGATATCAATTATCGTCTTGAAGAAGACAAAAACGGTGAAACAAGTGTCCTTCTCAATCTGCGTGAGAGTGAATCTAATACGCTGCTCCGATTGGGAGCCCACTACGACGACCTGTTTAGAACGGCAGCCCTTATCAATGTAACAAGAAAGCGATTGTTTACCAATAATGATATTGTTTCCTTCGACTTTATTGTTGGGGACAACATTCGATATAATTTTGACTATTATATCGATAAGGGTTATTACTGGAGCATTGGACTAAACTCGAGGTTTAGTTTTTTCGATAAAGATGTGCCTATCGACTTTATCATTAATGAATCCATTTCTCCAACCGACACACAACTCAATCAAATCTCATTAAAATATGGGGACGTGACCAATCAACTTTACGTAGAAACACTCTTTAGAAGAACTTTTCTTTTAGGGATGGGCGTAGAGCATAAATGGCTGCGCTACCTTTCCGAGACCATCGGGATCGACGATGACAACAATCCAAGGACTATTTTCGAGAACACCAACTATTTTAGCACCTATGGGTATTTAAAATATGACACCTTCGACAACAGCTATTTCCCCAACGAGGGGCTCTTTTTCAAGGGAGACTTTCACCTTTATTTGTTTGCGGAAGGTATGAACACCAATTTCGATCAATTTTCCATCTCGAAAGCAAAAATGGCCTATGCTACTTCGTTTACGCCTAAACTTTCTTTAATTGTCTCTACCGAAGGCGGATTTAAAATTGGCGGCTCGACCACAAATTCATTAGATTTTTTTGTAGGGGGATACGGTTACAAGAATTTGAATAACCTTATACCCTTTTACGGCTATGAAGCATTAAGCCTTCGAGGCGACACTTATTTGAAGTCAAATCTTACCATAGATTATGAGCTCTTCAGAAAAAATCACATAAATCTTTCTGGAAATATCGCAAATGTGGGTGACCGCCTCTTTACCACGGGACAGTGGATCGATGGAGTAGATTATAGCGGGATTGCTTTGGGATACGGACTGGAAACTTTCTTGGGTCCCATAGAAGTAAAATATGCCTATTCACCGGAGGTGGACGAAAGCAATTGGTACGTGAGCGTGGGATTCAGGTTTTAATAAAACCTTAGACCGAAACCATCATATTTTTTCCGATATTTGTGTAGTAAATCAACACAATATGCCTTTTTATCACAGCTTGGGAAAGATACCGCCCAAACGACATACTCAATTTCGAAAACCGGATGGATCGCTCTATGCGGAACAGCTCTTTGGGACCATTGGGTTTGACGGGATGTACAGCAACCTCTATCACGAGCAACGCCCAACCCAAGTAAAAGAAATTAAAGATCAATACAGCATTGCGCCCAAGGTAGCGAAGCCGAATAACATACAGTCCTATCGTTTTCGGGGCTTTCAAGTCCCGCCGGAAAACGATTATCTAAAAAGCAGAAAGGTAATCCTCACCAACAGCGACTGCAACATCATTTTGGCTGCTCCTAAACAATCACAAACCGACTATTTCTACAAGAATACAGATGCCGACGAACTAATCTTTGTGCACAAAGGAACCGGAACCTTGCGCACGCACATGGGAAATCTGAAGTTCAAGTACGGCGATTATCTCCTTGTGCCTCGAGGTATCATCTATAAAATGGAGTTTGACAGTGAGGACAATCGTTTGTTCATTGTAGAATCGTACCGTCCCATCTACACCCCAAAACGCTATCGCAACTGGTTTGGACAATTATTAGAACACGCCCCCTTTTGTGAGCGGGATATTAGAAAGCCGGAAGTGCTGGAGACCAATAATGAAAATGGTGACTTCCTAATAAAGGTCAAGAAACAGAACGAGATCATCGAAATGGTGTACGCAAGCCATCCCTTTGATGTAGTAGGATACGACGGCTACAATTACCCGTACGCCTTTTCTATCCACGATTTTGAACCAATTACAGGACGCATTCATCAACCTCCGCCGGTGCATCAAACCTTCGAGACCGATGCCTTTGTGGTATGTAGTTTCGTGCCGCGTTTGTACGATTACCATCCGTTGAGCATTCCGGCACCCTATAACCACAGCAATATAGACAGTGACGAGGTATTGTACTATGTAGATGGTGATTTTATGAGCCGTAACGATGTAGCCGCAGGACACATCTCCTTGCATCCCGCAGGAATTCCCCATGGACCGCATCCCGGAGCCACCGAGCGAAGCATCGGAAAAACAAAAACAGACGAATTGGCCGTCATGGTCGATACGTTCAAACCGCTAAAGGTTACCGAAGAAGCTTTAAAGATAGCCGATGATTCGTATTATCAATCATGGCTCGAAGAATAATTAGAAGGAGCTCTTTCCCGCTTTCCGCTGTATCTCCCAAACAAGTTGGGAGGATGCCGCTTCAATCGGGGCTAAAAGAATAAAAAATATAGTATCAAATAAAAGAAACACGAATTCAAGAAAAAACACAAGAATTTCAGAAAATGACCATGGGTTTTCAAAATAAACTATAACGTCTTTTTTCCAACTTCTTGAATCTAAAAATTAAGATAATGGGTAAAGAAATAAAATCAGTAGACTACGGATTGGAAAAAATCTTTGAAGGGGCAGAGGATTTTCTGCCGCTCTTAGGAACCGATTATGTCGAATTCTATGTAGGTAACGCCAAACAATCGGCACATTATTATAAGACCGCTTTCGGCTTTCAATCGTATGCATATAAAGGCTTAGAGACCGGATCCAAAGACAGCGTGAGTTACGTGCTGAAACAGGACAAGATACGGTTGGTTCTTACAACGCCGCTAAACAGCAGTTCACCTATCAATGACCATATCGTAAAACACGGTGACGGGGTCAAGGTGATCGCACTTTGGGTGGACGATGCCAGAAATGCTTACCAAGAGACCACGAAACGAGGGGCGAAGAGTTATATGGAACCTACTGTAGAGAAAGATGAACATGGCGAAGTAGTACGCGCAGGGATCTATACCTATGGCGAGACCGTACACATGTTCGTGGAACGAAAGAATTACAACGGGACCTTTTTGCCGGGATTCAGAGCGTGGAAAAGCGAATATAACCCCTCACCAACAGGGCTAAAATATATCGATCACATGGTAGGCAATGTAGGTTGGGGCCAGATGAATACTTGGGTGAAATGGTATGAAGAAGTGATGGGATTCGTGAATTTCTTATCCTTCGACGACAAACAGATACACACCGAATATTCGGCGCTTATGAGTAAAGTGATGAGCAATGGGAACGGGCGTATAAAATTTCCAATCAACGAACCGGCAAAAGGAGCTAAGCGATCCCAGATCGAAGAGTATTTGGACTTCTATGAAGGTGCGGGTGTACAACATTTAGCTGTCGCAACCGACGATATCATTAAAACGGTTGCCCAATTAAAGGAGAGAGGGGTAGAATTTTTACCGCCACCGCCACAGGCTTATTACGATGATATTCCAAGACGTTTGGGAGCACACATGGATGTCATGAAGGAAGATCTAAAAGAACTTCAAAAACTTTCCATATTGGTAGACGCCGATGAGGAAGGTTATCTCTTGCAGATCTTTACAAAACCGGTGGAGGATAGGCCTACTTTATTCTTTGAGATCATTCAACGTATGGGAGCCAAGGGATTTGGGGCAGGTAATTTTAAAGCCTTATTTGAGTCTATAGAACGAGAGCAAGCACAGCGAGGAACGCTATAACAAAGTGTAACAATAATAAAATCCCATCGTCTAGTAAGGTGGGGTTTTCCAATTTGGAACAGATGTTGTATATGCTGTAAAGAACGTAAGAACCCAAATCTATGAAAAAGCTACTTATATTACTACTCCTTTGTACTTTGGGGACCGGTGTTGCACAAAACAAAGCGTATGAAGACGGGGAATGGTTCAAGTTTCGGGTGCATTATGGTTTTGTTACAGCAGGCTATGCTACTTTGGGTGTCGATAATGCTTTCCTGAACGGGAAAGAGGTGTATCATATAAAGGGAGAAGGTCGCACCATAGGGATGTCTAAGTGGTTCTTTCCGGTAGAGGATTATTACCAATCCTATGTGGATAAGAAAAAAGACATCCCATACCGTTTTATTAGAAAGATTGATGAAGGAGGCCATACGAAGGATATTCAGATCGACTTCAATCACGATACCAACAAGGCGCTGGTTTATAATAAAAAGCACAATGAAAAGGACTTGGTTTCTTTTCCGAAGAACGCACAAGACATGGTATCTTCGTTCTACTACTTGCGCAATAATTTGGATGTACGCAATTTGAAGGAAGGTGACACCGTAGATATGGACATGTTTTTTGACAAAGAGAATTACAAGTTTCGACTAAAATTCTTGGGAAGAGAAACCTTAAAAACTACCTTTGGAAAAGTGCAGTGTCTCATCTTTCGACCTTACGTGCAGGCCGGAAGAGTTTTTAAGGAGAAGGAGAGTTTGACGGTTTGGGTAAGTGACGATGAAAACAAAATGCCAATGCTTATTAAGGCAGATCTAGCCGTAGGCTCATTGAAAGCAACATTAATTCAATTTAAGGGACTGAAACATCCGTTTAAAATTATTGCAGATTAATCTATGAAGATAACCCCCGAGACCCAAAAATTACTGGAACAACTCGATACCAAGTACAATGCAATAGGTCAAGATTTAGACACGCATTTAGAGGGGCTGTTGTATGGAAAACCCATGACCTATTGGGATTACATCCAAACCGATGCCCTGTTAAATTTACAAACACAACGCACTACCTTGCCCGATGAAATGGTATTTATCATGTATCATCAAATCAACGAACTTTTGTTCAAGATGATCCTTTGGGAGATCGGTCAAGTGGCCCATACCAAAAAGATCACGGCTTCATTCTTTTCGACCAAGTTGATGCGTATTAGTCGATATTTTGATATGCTCACCTCCTCTTTCACCATTATGGGAGAAGGAATGGAAGTGGAACAGTACATGAAGTTTCGAACTACGTTGACTCCGGCCAGTGGTTTTCAGAGTGCACAATACCGAAAGATCGAATTTGCATCCACAGACCTCATCAATTTGATCGATGCTCGCTTTAGAGATACGATAGACCGCAACACACCCTTCGAACATGCACTAGAACACCTCTATTGGCAGGCAGCGGGAAAAGACTATAAGACCGGAAAAAAATCGTACTTACTAAAAGCTTTTGAAGAAAAGTATAAAAACGAATTTATAACCTTTGCAGAAGAATATAATACTATAAATTTGTACGCAAAGTTTAAAGAGCTCCCTCAAGAAGTAAAAGAGGACCCAAAATTAAGGAATGCAATGCGTCATTATGACTATACGGTCAACTTTACTTGGGTCATGTCTCATTATAATACCGCCAATAAGTATTTGAACATGAACAACAAAGCAGTAGAGGCAACGGGAGGAAGCGAATGGACAAAATACATGCATCCAAAATATCAGCGACGTATCTTTTTCCCCGAAGTATGGACCGAGCAGGAATTAAAAGATTGGGGAAAGAATGTGTAGCAAAGAAAAAGAATACTTAAATTGAAGAAATTAACATACCTACTTCCCCTTATTTTCGCTTTCATTGGTTGCGAGTCGACCAAAGATGATATCCTCGAAGAAGAACTAATTGAAGAGATCCAGCTAATTGAAGAATACGGCTATACGCTTAACGATTTCAACGTGATACGCGATACCATTCGTCCCGGCGATACTTTTGGCGTGATCCTAGATGCAAATGGAGTGCCCCAGCAAAAGATTTTTGAAGTAGCGAATAAATTTAAAGACAGTTTTGACGTAAGACGTATAGTAGTTGGAAAACCCTACGTACTGCTCAATTCGAAGGATTCCTTAAACAAGACTCAAGTATTCATTTACGAAAAGAACAAGACAGATTTTGCCGTGGTCGATTTTCGTGATTCGGTGAATTGTTACAACGACACCAAACCCATTCGATTCGAAGAACGAGTAGCTTCAGGAATTATCACTAGTTCGCTTTCTGAAACAATGCAGGATCGAAATTTGAGTCCTTATATGACAGACCGTTTGGCAAACATCTTTGCCTGGACAGTTAACTTTTTCCACCTTCAGGAAGGAGACCGATTTAAGGTGGTCTATACCGAAAAATTTATCAATGATACGATTTCAGCAGGGTTGGAAGATATTAAAGCAGCGTATTTCGAACACCGAGGGAAACCCCTGTACGCTTTCAACTATCAAACTGACAGCATCAATAATGTCGCAGACTATTACGATGATAAGGCAGATAACTTACGCCGCGCATTCTTAAAATCACCTATCAAGTTCAATTTTAGGATCTCATCCCGATACAACTTGAACCGGCGCATTAAATACTATGGTTACAAGTTGCGACCTCACAAGGGGACCGATTTTGCAGCGCCTCTGGGAACACCAATTCTAGCCACAGCTGATGGTACGGTAACCAAATCGGAACATCGGGGAGGTAACGGGAATTATGTAAAAATCAAACACAACAGTACCTTCGAGACCCAATATCTGCACATGAAGAAGCGAAATGTTCGCGTGGGAGAATATGTTCGTCAAGGAGATGTGATTGGCTGGATCGGGATGACCGGAAATACCGGAGGCCCACACGTATGCTATCGATTCTGGAAGAATGGCAAGCAAGTAGATCCATTTAAAGAAGATCTTCCTTTCTCCAAACCGCTACCAACAGAATATCACGAAGATTATTTTCAATTCATGAATCCGTTAAAAGACCAATTGGATTGTATTGAATATTGAGCATCATCGCAGATATGTTGATAACCTTGTTATTAATTAAAGGGCTGTTAATTAATATCTTAGCTTTTTCATACTACTTTTAGTTAGCGTTTTATTTATTGTTGATTTCTTAACCTTTTACATGGTGAAAGATGTTTGCTTTTGATATACTTTTGCCGCAAAATTTGTAACCAAAACTAACAAACATGAAAAAACTTCTACTCATCTTTATTTTATTAGGCAGTGTTACTGCTTTTTCTCAAGGGACCGTCTCAGGAACCTTGATCGACAATGAGACCGGCGATGCTTTACCTACGGCTAATATTGTAGAGACCGGAACATTAAATGGAACTGTTTCCGATTTTGATGGAAATTTCACCTTGGAAGTATCCAAAAATCAAGGTTCCATAACGATCTCGTTTGTGGGATATGCACCAAAGAAGGTAAACTATACCTTGACAAACGGTACGGCAAACCTCGGAAACATCACTATCGAACTTGATGCAGATGCGCTGGGCGAGATCGTGATCGTTGGAACAGGAGTTATCGATTTGGCGGACGACCGCAAAACTCCTGTGGCTGTGTCGACCATCACCGCAAGAGAGATCCAATCCAAAGCGACCGGTAACGTTGAATTTACTGAAGCAATGAAAAATACACCTTCGGTGTACGTAGCCAATCAGGCCGGGGGCTTCGGAGATAGCCAAGTATTTCTTCGTGGTTTTGATGATACCAATACGGCCTACCTATTAAATGGTCAACCTATTAACAGCGTGGAAGACGGTCGCATCTTCTGGTCTAACTGGGCCGGGATGGCCGATGTTGCCAATGCCATCCAGATCCAGCGTGGTCTGGGTTCTTCAAAACTCGCCATTTCTTCAGTAGGGGGTACCGTAAACATCATTTCTAAGACTACCGATAAGAAGCAAGGTGGTTTTACACGCTTTTTAGCAGGTAACGACAGTTACTTTAAAGGGACCGCAGCCTACGATACCGGCCTAAATGAAAAAGGCTGGGCATTCTCTTTCCTTTTGGATTACTGGCAGGCCCATAGAAAATTTGCTGAGGGAACAGCAGGACAAGGTCAAAACTATCTGTTCTCGGTAGGGTATAAACCTAACGAGAAACACGCTTTCAACTTTTTGATCACGGGAGCACCACAGTATCACGATCAGAATTTTTCAAAATCACTGGAGGATTATGCCTTATACGGTGAGAAGTACAATGGGAATTCAGGTTTTTTAAATGGAAGCCGTGAAACCTTCCGAAGAAATTATTACCACAAACCTGTACTTAACTTGAACTGGGATTTTGACATCAATGAGAAAACAGACCTTTCAACTGTGTTGTATGCCTCTTGGGGTCGCGGTGGTGGAACCGGAGATCTAGGGCGTGCTTCGACCCCGCGAAATGAGTTTGGACAGGTCGATTTTGATCAATTGGTGGCAAATAACATTGCCAATGCAGAGAATGGTATAGGTGTGAGCAGTGGTTCACGCATTATTAGAGCTTCGGTGAATAACCATAATTGGTATGGAGCGCTTTCTAACCTTAACTATGAGGCGAACGAGAATTGGTCTTTCAATGTAGGGTTTGATGTGCGTTTGTATCATGGTGATCACTTCAGACAAATTCATGACCTGCTGGGATTGAGAGGATACATGGATAACGATCGCGTGTTAACAACAGAGTATGGGGCAGACCCATGGAGCGCCTTGAGCGATTTTGCCCCTGAAGGAGAGCGTGTAGCCTACGACTATTCAGAAGATATCAACTATCAAGGTGTTTTTGTACAAGTTGAATATACTGCAGGTGGGTTCTCTGCTTTTTTCCAAGGTGCCTTCTCAAACCAATCTTTTCAGCGGGAAGGACGCTTTGAGGCATCTCCCGACGGATTAGGAGAATCTGAAAAACTCAACAAGACCGGTTACAATGTTAAAGGAGGTATTGGATATGCCTTCGATGACAACCACTCCATATTTGCCAATGCCGGCTATTATTCTCGTCAGCCGTATTTAGATAATATCTTTGCCGATATCCGAAACAGCAATGCCCTAGCAGAACCGGAAGTGGACAATGAAGCTATAACAGGAATTGAAGGAGGCTATCGCTTTCAAAACGATAACTTTAGGCTGAACCTCGATATTTACAGAACCGAATGGGGAAATCGTTTCTTGGCTACCGGCGGAGTAGACAGCACAGATCCTAACAACCCTATTGGTTTTACCGATCGTTATACCGACGTAACCCAACTACATCAAGGGGTGGAATTTGATTTCGAATATCGTCCCGATGGCGGTGGCTGGAAATTACGTGGTTTTGGTTCTATTGGGAATTGGAAATTTGAAGGATCGACGCCGTTTACTCGTCAAAATGACGATACAGGTGCCTTTATACAGAGTGGAACCTTGGATCTTTCAGGAACGAAGGTGGGTAATGCAGCTCAAACATCGTTTGGAGCAGGAGCCACATGGAATATTACCGATGGTCTAAGCGTAGATGCAGATTATAATATCTACGCAGACCTTTATGGATTCGTGGATCCTTCTGATGTGATCGAAGCGGCACAAGCAGGAATGACCTACCAGCCGGAACGTCTTCGTTCGTATAATTTAGTAGACGCAGGACTTACTTATCGGTTCCTGTTTGGAAGCAATAAGCTTACTTTCCGAGGGAATGTGTACAATCTCTTTAATGAAGTGTACATCAGCCAGCAGGATGCGTTTGGGATTTTCTTCGGAATTGGAAGAACCTATAATGCAAGCTTACGCTACGATTTTTAGCAGAAGAGCGAATAGAATAATTAAGAACCGCTTCTTGAGAAAGAAGCGGTTTTTTTATAAATATGAAGTATCTTTACGATCATCAAAACACAAACAGCATGTATACAACTATACAACTTATTCATTCCTGGTGGGCATACCTCGTCCTTTTTATAGTGCTTATTGCCACCATTAATGCACTCGCAGGATATGCAGGGAATAAGGAATACACTCCCAAGGATTTCAGGATTGCGCTCTTTGCTTTAATAGTGACACACCTTCAATTCTTAATAGGGCTGATCCTGTACTTCGTATCACCTTTAGGCCTTCAGAATATATCGAACAACGGTATGGGTGAGGTTATGAAGAATTCGGAATTCAGACTTTATGCGGTGGAACATCCGCTCATTATGATCATTACTGTAGTGTTGATAACTATAGGTTATTCAAAACATAAAAAGAAATTAGTCTCTAAGCCCAAGTTTAAAATGTTGGCAATTTTCTATACCTTAGGACTTGTATTCATGCTGAGTAGAATCCCTTGGCAGCAATGGTTTAATTAACCGAAAGGAATAGACTTGAGGAAATAAGCTAAGAAATGTGCTAATTTTTGCATAACGACAGGGAGAAATGAGGTAATTTAGGAGTAACAACCTAATATAATAGTATGCCCATTAAACAAAAAATTAACTTTCTGGTCGTGGAAGACATGGTCTCCGATTCCTTTTTGTTGCAACGTCAACTAAAGAAAGCATGTGAAGACCCTGAGATCCGTTTTGCAGACTCTAAACTTTCCCTTATCAATGCATTGAAGTCTTATGTGCCCGATTTTGTGCTGTGTGATTTTAACTTAAACGGTTTTGACGCTTTTGACGTAATCGAGATTATAAAAGATTACAATGCCATCATCCCGGTAATTGTTATTACGGGACAACTTAAGGTAGAAGAGAATGCTGAATTACTTATAGAAAAGGGTGCTTCAGGATTTTTCCTTAAAGATCCCATGGATGAATTGCACGAAAAATTGGAACCACTCTTCGTCCGTTTGTTGGACGAGAAGAAGGAAGCCCTTCGAAAGATCAGCAGACAACGGGTGGAAACTGACTCCTATCATAAAAATTCTGATTATTTTAGACAACACGGCGCTAAAGGTGAAAAGAAGCCTGGTATTATTAATTTCTTTAAACGACTACTATCCCGCTAATTAGCCGGTATGCATAGAAAGCAAGCAAAAAAAATACTTTCCTCCATCTACTTGAATCTCATTACGCTGTTAGGGATTATCGTATTGTTGGGTGTGATCGTGATCATGAGTTTTCAATCACAAGACTGGCTATTGAACACTTCTGAAGTAAGGAATAAGATACTGGAGACGCATGCTGCTATTAACAGTGTAGAAAGTAAGAACAAAACTTTTCTTATTACCGGAGAACGTATCAATCGCGAACGTTACAAATCGGCAGAATTGTTAGCTGACGTAAAGATTGTCGATTTAAAGGAGCGTACCACAACCAACGATGATCAACAAGAAAATGTAAAAAAGTTAGACAGTCTTTTTCAACTAAAAAAGGCTGAGATGTCAGAATTAGTCGCCCTTCATGACACCGGTGACACGATGGAAGCTGTAAGTATAGTCAGTTCAATCTCACGCCAAGAATTAAAGAATGAAATTGCCGAAGTCATCGAAGATATGTTGGAGGTGAACGAACAATTATTTACAAATAGAAATAAAGATTTTAATCTTTATTATTACGCTTCTATCCTTATTCTTTTGTTTGGGATTGGTTATATGATCTACGGACTTTACAGGGTAAAAAGTCAATTAATCCCAATTTTTGAACGACTGAATAATGCCAATGAAATTCTAAATAAAGAGATCGATCTTAAAAATAGTGAGATAACACTTCGGCAAAAGCAAATGGCTATTAATGAGCAGCTCATTGATCAGCTGAAGGAGAAGAACAAAGAACTGAATCAGTTTGCATATATCGCCTCCCACGACCTTCAAGAACCCTTGCGCACCGTCGACAATTTTGTGACCATCTTTGAAGATGATTATGCCGAAAAACTGGACGACGATGCACACACCTATTTCGATTTTATAAAAGGGGCCACTTCGCGGATGCGAAATCTCATCAACGGCCTACTGCAATATAGTAGGATAGGTAGATCGGGCGAGATTGAAGCGGTGAACCTTAATGACATTTTAGAGGATATTAAGAAGGATTTTGCGCAGCGTATTGAAGAAAGTGACGCGCAGATCCTTTCGCAACCCCTTCCCACCATCCAAGGCTATAAAATTGAACTTAAACAATTGTTCGCCAATCTCGTTGGGAACAGTTTGAAATTTGTGCCCGAAGATCGAAACCCGGTTATTAATATTGATGTCTACGAATCCAATAACAACTATCAAATTACCATTAGCGATAACGGCATTGGCATCCCCGAGAAATACCTTTCCAAAATATTCGATATGTTCACACGGCTCCATAGTGAAACAGCATACAGCGGACAAGGGATCGGGTTGGCGTTTTGCAAAAAGATCACCGAATTGCACGGTGGAATTATCTCTGTGGATTCAAATGAAGGAGAGGGAACTACCTTCATGGTTATTCTAAAAAAAGATTTAACTTCGTGATATGAACAGATTAGAAAAAATTCTTCTTATTGACGATTCCGAATCGGATAATTTCGTCCATGAACGGTTGCTGAAAAAGGAAAATGTAGCCAAGGAGATTATTACCAAATATTCGGGAGAAGAAGCACTTGAATACCTCTCTACCATTGTAGAAAAGAAGTACCCCAAACCCGATCTTATTTTTTTAGACATCAATATGCCCGGGATGAACGGGTGGGAATTCTTAGAGCATTATAAGGACTTGGAGATTGAAAAGAAAGGGGGGATCGTTATTACAATGCTTACTACCTCAAGCAGTGAAGAAGATCGTATTAAAGCATCTCAAAACCCGAATATCAATCGGTTCGAGAATAAACCGCTTACCAAAGAAAGGTTATACGACATTCTGGAAAAGCATTTTCCGGACCGATTTACACCTTAGCCATAAAAAACGCCCCCTTTAGGAGCGTTTTTCTTTTATTTATTTGCTGAATCTTCGTCTGCTTCTTTAATAAGATACAGATACACGGGAAAGTGATCGCTGTATCCTCCGGTAAAACCTCCATCGGCATAACTTCGATACGGATATCCTTTGTAACGCCCTTTTGGATTTGCAAGATAGGTCTTGTTGTAGATTCCGGCTTTGTAAAAGCGATAGGATGAATAATCCTTTTTTAGTAATTCGGAAGAGACAATCATTTGGTCAAAAAGGTTCCAACCATCACGCCACGCAAGTGTTCCTAACCCTTTTCGATACATTTCTTCCATGGGATTATATAATTCTTTTAATTTCACTTCTTCACGATCTTCTTTGGCTTCAAGTACGTCTTTTACGCTGGGGCTCGTAGGATCATCGTTAAAATCACCCATGGTAATGATCTTGGCATACGGATCTTCACTGAACAACGAATCTATGATCTGTTTATTCAATTGAGCAGCTTTAATTCGCTTCGGGCGGCTGCGGGCTTCTCCACCACTTCTGGAAGGCCAATGGTTTACGATTAGGTGGATCTTCTCGCCGTCTAACATGCCGCTAACGACCAATTGATCTCTGGTGTAAACGCGTTTTGTTGTGTCGTTATCATCGTAAATATATAAGGGCACAGCTTTGTAGTTGGTAGGAGTAAATAATTTTTTCTGATACAATAAGGCCACATCGATCCCCCGACGATCGGGAGAATCGAATTGTATGATGCCGTAATCCTTTTGAACCAATGGTTCTTGATTGACAAGGTCCTCCAAAACTCTTCTGTTCTCGGTTTCACAAACACCAATGAGTACAGGCGATGTACCGGTGACATCACTTCCAATTTCAGAAATGACCTGAGCCATGTTTGCTAATTTTGCATTGTAGATTTCTTCAGTCCAATGATCTTTTCCTGTAGGAGTCCTGTCATCATCAAAAGTGAGTGGATCATCTTCAAAATCAAACAAATTTTCCACATTGTAAAATGCGATGGTATTCACCTTGTAAGTCTTCTTCTCTTGAGCATTTACAAGGGTTGCGGATAATAAGAATAAGGTAATTAATGGATAGTATAACTTCATTAAAGCGTGATATTAAGTTTGTGTAAATTTCTTTACAATTGCCGCGCCAAAAGTAGGAATTTCATTTAAAAAATGTAGTTTTGCACGCAATTTATAATGATTTCTTAATAACAAATTTTAAAATTTACGAATGAAACAACTCATTGTTACTTTATGCGTGGCATTTTTCTGTAGTTTTTCGGGACTTGCACGAGATGCTATCGTAAAGGGAAGAATAGTGGATACCAATTCAAGCGAGGTGATTCCGGATGTGGAAGTTCGCATTCTGGGAAGTATTTATAATACGATGACCGATGCGGAAGGTCTTTTCATTATTTCCGGAACTGACATACCTCAAGGAGAACAGGTACTTGTAGTGAACAAGAATGGGTATATTACCCAACGCATCCCAATTACAGTGCAAAACGGTTCCACAGTAAATTTGGATCCTATCCTTTTGGAAGTGGATCTCACCGAAGTTGAGGCGCAAATTGGGATTATTAGTCTTAGTGATAATGAACTTGACCAAGACGAGGGAACATCTTTTAATATCTCAGGACTGTTGCAGGCCTCCAATGATGTTTTCTTAAATGCAGCAGCCTTCGATTTTAGCGCTACGTTCTTTAACCCAAGAGGATTAGACAATGCCAATGGTAAAGTGTTGATCAACGGAATCGAAATGAACAAGCAATTTAACGGTCGCCCACAGTGGGGAAACTGGGGAGGACTCAACGACGTTCAGCGAAACCGTGTCTTTACTATGGGCCTAAAAGCCAATGATTACGCATTTGGAGACGTTGCGGGAACAACAAATATTATCATGAGAGCGTCTCAATATCGTCAAGGCGGACGCGTTTCGTATGCCATGGCCAACAGAAGTTATGAAGGTAGGGTGATGGGTTCTTATCACAGTGGCCTTAGTGCAGATGGATGGGCGTATTCTGTTTTGGCTTCACGTCGTTTTGGCGATGAAGGCTACCAAGATGGAACGCTTTACGATGCGAATTCGTTCTTTGCTTCCGTAGAAAAGAAGATTAACGAAAGCCATAGCTTGAACTTTACGGGATTCTATACCCCAAACCGAAGAGGTCGCTCTACCGCGATCACGCAAGAGGTGCGGGATCTGAAAGGAATTCGATATAATCCTAACTGGGGTTTTCAAGACGGAGAAATTCGAAACAGCAGAATTCGTGAGATTGAAGAACCGGTATTAATGCTCAACCATTATTGGAATCTTGGGGAGAACACAACCCTTAATACCAATATTGGATATCAATTTGGAAAAGTTGGCAATACCCGAATTGATAATGGGGGAACCCGATTGGTAACCATCAACGGACAAAATGCATACATTGGCGGTGCACGTAATCCCTTTGGGAACTATTACCAAAGACTACCTAGCTATTTCTTGCGTTTTGAAAATCCTTCGGCTTACGACTTTCAGTTAGCGTATCAGGCGCAACAGGAATTCATTAATGACGGGCAGCTCGATTGGGAGTCCTTGTATCGTGCCAATGCTATTGCTTCAGCGAATGGCGGAAACTCGATCTACGCAATTCAAAATGACCGAAATGATGATACGCAGTTAAGCGTGAATTCTATTTTGAACACACGCATTTCAGAAAATATCACGATTAACGGAGCCGTAAACTATCGCAACCTAAAGAGCGAAAACTTTGCCGAGTTGAAGGATCTTCTGGGAGGTACCGGATATTTGGACGTGGATTTCTTTGCTGAAGGTGAAAGCAATGAAGTTGTTACAGATATCGCTCAAAGCGACCTTAGAAATCCTAATAGAATTGTACAAGAAGGAGATCGTTACAAATACAATTACGACCTTAATGCCGACGTGATCTCTGGGTTTGCACAAGCACAATTTGAGTACAGCGTTGTCGATTTCTATGCGGCAGCCTCTGCAGGACAAACAAGCTACCAACGTATTGGATTGTTCGAGAACGGCAATTTCCCAGGTGCTGCCTCTTTTGGCCCCAGCGAGGAAGTTAATTTTACAGAATACGGCGTGAAAGGAGGACTTACCTATAAGATCACAGGGCGCCATTTGTTGGATCTTAACGCAGGGTATTTTACGAAAGCACCTAATTTGAGAAATACGTTTAGCAATGCGAGACAAAATAACGATGTGGTGGTTGGTATCGAGACCGAAAAGATCCAAAATGTAGATGCGAGTTATATCTATCGCTCTCCTTTAGTAAAGGCACGATTGACAGGATACTACAACACCATTGCAGATCAAACCGATATCAATTTCTATTTTACTGAATCGGCTCGAGGAACTGAAGATGGGACAGCCTTCTTACAAGAAATCCTTACCGGTATAGAGAGCCGCCGAGTTGGAGCAGAGCTAGGTGTGGAAGCACAGGTGACAACTACGGTTAAATTGAAAGCGGTTGCTTCAGTAGGGCAAAACGTTTATACCAATAACCCGAATCAATACTTCACTTCTGAAGATTTCTTAGGCGTGACCAATGTTCCCGGAATTAATAACGGGCAATTAACCTTTGGCGACGGAACTACAAACTTAGAAAACTACCATGTAGCCGGTGGTCCGGAAAGAGCCTACCAGTTAGGCTTTGAATACCGTGACCCCGATTTTTGGTGGGTGGGTGTCACCGGAAATTATTTTTCAAATGCGTATATTGATGTAAGTACCTTGAGAAGATCTGCCGGGTTCACTACTGATTTCGCCGGGCAACCGTTTAACGATTACGATGAGGAAATAGCCCGAACGTTATTACAACAAGAAGAGTTTGATGATTATATGCTCTTTAACGTGGTGGGGGGGAAATCTTGGAAGATCAAAGATTATTATGTTGGTTTCTTCGCGACCATCAACAACGTTCTTGGCGAAGAGTACATTACCGGTGGATTCGAGGATTCCCGTAATGCAGATTACCGCTCCCTTTTGGAAGAAAGCAAACGCGATACGCCGGTGTTCGGTTCTCGTTATTTCTTCGGAAATGGAACAACCTATTATGTTAACCTTTATGTTCGATTCTAATTAAAATAAAAATAAATTATACCTAATGAAAACTGCAAATTTTTATAAACTTTTTACCCTTATCCTAGCACTGGTAGTAGTAGTGTCTTGTGTTAAGGATGACGAATTTGATGTACCTTCTCAAGAAATTGAGCCGGTTACAATCGACCAAACGAAAGTGATCGACATTGCTACACTACGCGATCTTTTGGAACAAGAGATCAATAGCAACGGAAACAATATACTTACCTTCAACGAAAACAATCCCGATAACGACAAATACATTGTTGGATACGTGATCTCAAGCGATGAAGCAGGTAATTTCTTCGAGGAACTTGTGCTGCAAAACGATTTTCAAAATCCAAATGCGGGAGTAAAGGTGTTGGCAGACGTCAATCCGTTGTTTACAACTTACGAGTTTGGTAGAAAAGTATTCGTGAAGTTAGAGAATTTAAGTGTTGCTTTCGACAGTGGTGTTTTAGCCTTGGGTGTGCGTGACGGAAATGATGTTGCGAAGATCGCAGAATCAAACTTGTTCGATGTGATCACAAGAGACCCTGAGGTGAAAGAAATCGTGCCATTGCCACTTTCAATCAACGATTTTAATGCAGAACTCACAAACCTGTACATTCGTTTAAATGATGTACAATTTAACCGCAACGAAGTTTTGGGAGCAGACCCAAAGACCTTTGCTGCAGAACCGGATGACCAATTTGACGGAGAACGTCTTTTGGAAAGTTGTGCGACAGGAGCTACCGTTGTCTTCAGCACGTCTACATTTGCTGACTACAAGTCATTGTTGCTGCCCACTGGCAGGGGAACCCTTGATGGTTTGTTGACCTACAACTTCTTTGGTGATGAACTGAATGTGACTGTAAACGATCCTACTTCCATTAATTTTGACAGTACTGAGCGGTGCGATCCGATGGAAGTAAATTGCGGCTTGGTGTCTAGCGTTGGTTCTAATGTATTGTTCGGTGATTTCTTCGAAACACAAAGTACAGGCTCACCCATTTCAGGAAATGGATGGACTAATTATATTGAGGCTGGTACCGAAACATGGGAAGCCTATTTTGACGATGGTACCAACGCATCTTTAGGAATTTCTGCGCGTATGGGCTCCTTTAACAGCGGTGATGATGCATCAATTGGCTGGTTGATCACTCCCGAGGTCAATTTTGACGCTCAGGATGGGGAAACCATTACTTTTAAGACCTCCAACAGCTTTAGTGACGGTAGTACACTAGAGGTCCTGTTTTCAAGTGATTGGGACGGAAATCCTGCAACCATCACTTCGGCAACGTGGAGCTTACTTTCGGATGCTTATGTCGTTGAGGACGGAGAATTTTTTGGTGACTGGTTCACCTCCGGAAATGTAGATCTGTCTTGTATCACCGGAAGCGGGTACATTGCCTGGAAATATACCGGTAGTGGTGAGGCAGCGTTCGATGGAACCTATGAGCTTGATGAGATCGAGATTCGTTCGAACTAATCAATCGATTGATATATAAATAAAACCTCCCAATTTCGGGAGGTTTTTTTATGAGCTATATTTTCTGAAGGGGGTCGCGTTAAAAACGAATTGGCTAATTCTAATACAATGCTTCTGAATAATAGGGTTACTAACCCTTGTGATTTTCTACGGAAGCTTAGCAAAGAAGTTTTTGCCTAAACTTAGGAAGCTAATTAAAACAACTGAAGCTTGATCTTTAGAAAACAAAAGCGCTGTATGTAGACACAAAGAAAAATAAAACCCCTTCAATTACGAAGGGGTTTTGGTTGATGGTTGGTTATTTAGTTGAAAATGACCTAGCGTTCCACGATAATAAATTCAGAACGTCTATTTTTTTGGTATTCGGCATCGCTGCAGTTGGTGCCACAATCAACAGCTGGTTTGGTCTCTCCAAATCCCTCGCCGCTAATTCTGCTTGCATCAATCCCCTTTGAAATTACGTATTGCACAGTAGCTTGAGCGCGTCGTTCAGATAATTCGAGATTGGAAGCATCATTCCCTCTATTATCTGTATGTGCTTCCACTTTGATCTTCATCTTTGGATACTTCTGCATGATAGCGATCAATTTATCCAGTTCAAAGGCCGCCTGTGGTTTAATGTTATGCTTTCCAAGATCGAATAAGATTGGATCCAACTGTACTTTATCGTCCACAATAATGGCTTCGATAGGACGCAGTTCGAGCATGCTGTTTCGAACTTCTTTCGCCTTTCCTTTGGTTTCCGTAATAGCATTGGGTTCATACCCTTTGGTCAATGCTTGTATAACATGCTCTTTATCACATTCTGCCAAGAAGTCAACCTTCCCATCATCGCCGGTAGTTTTTGAGCTTATCTTGTTTTCAAAAGCGTCATAGAGATCAACACGTGCACCGGCTATTGGAGTGTCTGTATATTCATCCATCACTTGAACATTGATGGTGACATTGCAAGGAATTTCGATCTCCTTAACAGCGTAAATATCATCACTTCCTTTTCCTCCCTTTCTATTGGAAGAAACGTATCCTTCTTTGGTAGCAGGGTCGTATGTAAAGGCAAAATCATCATCGGCACTATTTACACCACTTCCTAAGTTTTTAGGGGTTTCAAAATCGCTTCCTGAAGCCTCTGCTGCAAAAACGTCCAGCCCTCCAAGTCCCATGTGGCCGTTACTTGAAAAATACAAGGTTCCGTTACTGTCTACAGAAGGGAAGACCTCTTTTCCTTCGGTATTAATATGATCTCCTAAACGCACGGGTGTTCCCAAGCTTCCGTCCTTGTTCACGGCTACCTTGTAGATATCGCTCATTCCTTTTCCGCCGGGCATATCACTCACGAAATATAACGTATTTCCATCCGGACTAAGTGCAGGATGACCTGTTGAGTATTCACTGTTATTAAAAGGAACCGATTGGATGCCACGCCATACACCATCGATGTTTTCGGCATAGTATAGGTTGATCTGGTTGATCCCGCTTTCGCTGGTCTCGTAATCGCCGTTAAAGTAATCGTTTCTATCGAAGTACATTCTTTTGCCATCGGGGGAAATTGCAACATTACCTTCATGGTATTTTGTGTTAAGATCTCCTCCTTCAACCAATGTAGCGTTCTTCACAGTACCTCCCACAATATCGGCTTTATAGATATCTAGGAATGGCTCTTCGTTCCATCCGTATTTTTTTCGGGTGGTATTTCTTGCTGAAGAAAAATAGAAGTTCTTACCTACTACAGTTCCTCCAAATTCTGAGTATTCGGTGTTGATATCCTTTAGGTTGGTAGCAGAAAATTTTGCCTCCGCCTCCGCTAAGGTAGGGACAAAATTAGGGCTCTTCATGAATTCCATGGCTCGGGAATCGTTAGGCTTCATTTCGGCGAACTGCTGCATATAAGTAGTGTAATCGCTGTATTTACCATTGGCCTTCAAGACCTGGGCATAATTGTAGACCGTTTCGGCGTCTACATCCTTGCCTTTCACGACACGACGATAATAGGTTTCGGCTTTTTTAGTATCGTTTAGATAATAATAGCTGTTGCCAAGACGCTCGAACACATAACGTCCGGCTTTTCCATCTTTCAGCAATTTTTGATACGCTTCAGCAGCATCGGTGTACAATAGTTTATCGTACAGATCGTCTGCTTTTTTAGTGTCTTTATTTTGTGCCGTGGCCACAGTGGTGCAGACCACTATGAGTAAGAGAAATGTATATATTTTTTTCATTTTGAATGAACTTAGATTAGTGATTAGAAGTATCTAGGTGAACGCATTGCACGCTTGTTAAAGATAAGGTCGAATGTTAGGATGATCTCATGAGAGGCATCACTTACCACGTTGATATCTGAAACGACATGATCGTAGGCATATCCTATACGAATGGCCGGAGTCGCTTGGAAACCAACGATACCGCTAAATGAATCGTCTAGTCTGTATGAAGCTCCTATTTCAAATTTCTCATAGAATAGTGCATTGAGGTTCCCGTCGAAAGAGACCGGCGCATCGAAAGCCGACTTTACCATAACTGAAGGTTTAATCTTCACATTTTCTGAGGCTTGGAACACATAACCCGCTGTTGCGAAGTAGTGGTTGGTCTCACTTCCGTATTTAATTCCGTTCTCGTCCAAATGG
>NZTP01000038.1 GCA_002696485.1 Altibacter sp.
ACCAATTAAACCGCCGATCGATGTTCATTATACAGAACTAAAGACACGAACTAATAACAAACAAAAGCGTTCAAAATCACTTTGAACGCTTTTTGTTTTCTATCTCCTAAACCTGTAATTTTTCTACAAAAACTGCGTAGATAAAGGCTTCAGTTATTAACAAAACAAAAAGTATTCTCACAAAAAATATTTTAACAGTGCCTTTTGTGATGCGGGGATACGTGTAAACACGTATTTACTTTTCCTACAAAAAAAATCGTTAAAAACTCAAATTATTGGTCGTTCACCGAGAATACATAACTGTTCACCTAAAACATATATTTTTGTAAGACTTTAACATTTTTTCCTACGTATATTTGATATTCCTAGTAAAGAAATTGATTGCAGTTGGGGCAAGATTTTCTTCGAGAAAAACGTATTAAAATTTAGAGTGTATGCAAAATATTACTTCTTTTTCAGCAAAAAAGAGAATAGCGAATTGGTTGACTTTAACCATGTTGCTGTGTTCTCTTACAACGGTATTTGGTTATCCGGTACCCGATTATGAATCAAAATTTATACATACAAATAAACAGGTATCGTATGTTGCTTCAAATAACATTACTTTCCATAGTGAGAGTGTTGCTTCAATGACGAATGATACTTGGTTATTTGAATGTGGTGAAGACAAGCGAGTAGACGAATACGGTTTTAATGCAAACTGTAATGAAACTACTACAGCTACTATTCCAAATTCTGGAAGTGTTTATCAATATGCTGTTGAAATTGTATATAAAGGTGGAAACCCCGGATCCAGCATACAAGTAAAAGATTCAAATAATGTGAATCATACACTACAACGGTCGGTGCCGTTTGGTTCTAGTTCCAATATATGGGTATATCGAAAGATCATCCAAGGAAACACAAGCAGCATTACGTACACGAACGGGAATAATAAATGCAATCTCCAATCTGTAGTGATCTATGCATTCAGAAATGCACCCGGTTCACCCGGAAGTTCTGGAGTATTTACAAACAGAAGTGGGTACAACGATATTCAAACTATTAATATTTCGATTCCATCATTTCCGGTAGCGAGAGATCTTGTTATAGAATCCCCTATTTCTGAAATGACCACAGATGGAAGATACTTGTTATTAAAAGCGGAAGCAGGTGGCGTAACAGATCAAATTTTTGTATACGGGCCCGATGCGTCCTTACCACAAGCTTCTTGTTGTTTAACGATTCCGTCCTTAATTCTAAGAAATGTTCCGGGAAATATTACTCAGGTAACATTAACTGTAGACACTCGCAACGGACAAAACGGCCAAAGTGTTAATGGGCAATCATGGGTCATCGCAGCAGGAGTGAACGTGGATGCTTTATGCGGGAACGATCCCGATATTGCACTTATTAAAACAGGTACATTTAATGATCTAAATGGAAATGGGTCTGCTGAAGCGGGCGAAACGGTAAGCTATAATTTTACAGTAACCAATACCGGACAAACCCCTTTAAGTGATATAACAATCACCGATCCATTGGTTTCGGTATCTGGTTCTTTAGCTTCTTTGAACCCGGGACAATCTAATAATACGGCCTTTACGGCAACTTATACACTAACGCCCACAGATATTCTTAATGGTTTTGTTGAAAACCAAGCAGAAGTAGAAGGATGCTATCAATATGAACCTGTGGATCCTAACGGGAACTGCGACGGAAAAGTAAATTATCTCGAATTAGAATATTTAGGAAATGTCTTCAACGCCCAGATAAAGGTGATTGAGCATGACGGACAAATTGTCTTTAACAACGTTGTGCAGCCAGGAGAGCGTTTTGAGTTCGTCGGACAAGACCCACCACAAAATACCTTTGGACCGAAGATTGATATATATATAAACAACAATCTTGTACAAGAGATCCATACTAGTTGCTCACAACCTATTGGGATAGGTTCGATCTTTGGAGATTTTGAGGTTATAAACGGAAGCAGCAGAAATGGAGGACCTTTAGCGCCCGTTACCGGAAGCGGTTGTGTGGGTGTTGCAGACGATCTTTCCGATGACAATAGTAACGATCAAGATGATCCTACCGTGGTACCTCTACCGGGTCCGCCACCGGCTACCAGAGACTGTAACTGCTCGCCACTTTATAAGGATTCAGACTTTAACAATCCAGCGCTTGTTTCCGGTTCGAACTTGCAAGTGGGCGCTGTATATAGATTTTCAAATGTATTTCCGGGGAATCCCCACGGGACCACCATCGATGCACTTGTTAAGATTGTTGAATTTACAGGAGGAGCTTCGCTGCTTAATATAGATGTGACCTCGTCAGGGCTTCCTGAAGCGTTCCAGCCGCGCATTAACAGTACCAATAATTTAAACCAAAGTGTGCTATTTGATATCACATTCGTTACCTCTGGCGGAAACTATGGAGATGAAGTTGATATTTCCTTCTATGCAACACCTTTAGACATTGATGGCGATGGGTCAACAACGCGTGAATATGCAGAAGTAACCTTACCCGATGCATATTTCGTAAGTAATAACACCGTTTTAAATCTTGCTCAAACTGCTACCGTTGTTCGTGGAACAGCCAATTCTGTAATAACAGCTCCGGGAGGAGATGTTTCATTGGATCCACGCTTTACTTTCAGTACGTATTATGAAACGAAATCATCGGTTCAATATCGAATCGGAAAAATTGACGGTAACGATGATCGCTATTACTCACTTAATATGAGTTGTGCAGAGTATACCAATCCAAATTCAGTGATTGTTACCTATCCGGTGATCTGCGGAAATGTAAGCGACGACAATGGAAATCCGTTGCAGAATGTTGAAATTGACGTCACCGGAAATGATGGAAGCGCACAAACCGTTTTCACAGATGCTAACGGGAACTATAAAGCGATCGCTCAAATTCCTGAAGCGCTGGTAGATGTTACTTATGAAATTCGTGAGAATGATCCGGCCGGATATATATCTATTTCAGATGTTGACGGAGCAAACGATAACTTGATCACCCGTACGATCGATTTAGAGTCTACGTGCGGAAATGATTTCGTAGATGGAATAGAAGTAGTACTTACCCTTCAGTCTAAAACCGATATTTTATGTAATGGTGATACCACCGGATCAATAACGGTTACCGCTTCCGGAGGAATTCCGCCATATACGTATACCTTAAATGGAGGGACACCACAAAGTTCACCAACTTTTAACAACTTGGCAGCGGGAGTTTATACCATTGGAGTGTCCGATTCTTTAGGAAATACAGATTCAATAAGTGTTACATTAACGCAACCTGAACCTATAAGCATTCAAATCACAAAAATGAATGCAACAGCTACAGGGGGTTGTGTTAACGGACAAGCAACGGCTAATCCGTCGGGTGGAGTGCCGCCATACACCTACCAGTGGAGCGCAAGCGCAGGGAACCAAACGACTGCAACGGCTACTAATCTTCCGGCCGGTACTCATACCGTGGTAGTGACCGATGCAAATAATTGTACACTACAACAGGGTGTGGTTATCGACTGTGTTCCTAATTGCGATGCTGTAATTACTGTTGATGAAGTGATAAATGTTCTGTGTACCAATGAGATGACAGGAAGTGCGACTGTTAGCGCAAGTTCCGCCATGAATCCCGGAGCTACTTTTACCTTTACTTGGAACACCGTGCCTCCTCAAATAGATGCAGGTGTAAGCACCAGTACTGTTTCAAATTTAGCAGCAGGCGTTTATACCGTAAGCGTGACTATTGATGGAACATTGTGCCAGCCCGTACAACAAAGTGTAACGATCACACAACCTTCTACAGCGCTTAATGTAACCGCTACATCTACAGATGAGACCGGTCCAACCACCGGTGATGGAACCGCAACTGCGAATCCAACAGGTGGAACTCCTCCTTATACCTATTCGTGGAGCCCCGGAGGTGCAACAACACAAACGATTACCGGACTAAGCGCCGGAACCTATACCGTGACAGTTACCGATGCGAACGGATGTACAGCAATGGCGTCAACCACAGTAAATCCGGGATCCTGTCGTGACCTGGCTGCCAATGCCTCATCTACTCCTGTTTCATGTAACGGGGGAAGTGACGGTACAGCAACTGTTGGAGTAACAGGTGGATTAGGACCTTTTACCTATTCTTGGAGTCCGGGAGGCCAAACCACTCAAACCATCACCGGTTTAACGGCGGGTGTTTATACAGTAACTGTGACCGATCAATCTACGTTGTGTACAGCAACTTCAACTACAACCGTAAACCAGCCAAGTCCGTTGAGTTCGGGTATTGCTGTTACTAATGTGGCGTGTTTTGGAGATGACACAGGATCACTGGACCTTACCGTTACCGGGGGAACACCACCTTATTCTTTCGTCTGGAGTCCGAATGGTGAAACTACGGAAGACTTATTCGATCTTACTGCAGGAAGTTATTCGGTTGTCATTACTGATGCAAATGGCTGTACAAAGACCGATAGCGCAATGGTGATGCAACCTTCCGAAGCATTATCAATAAACATTACTTCTCAAACTGATATCTTGTGTAGTGCACCAAGTGCTGTCACTGTGGCGGCAAGCGGAGGAACACCACCGTATCTATATGCATTGGACGGAGGTACTCCTCAGGCATCCGGAACCTTTAACGATCTCACTGAAGGTAACCATACCATAAGTGTCGTAGATGCTAACGGGTGTGATGCCTCTGTTGCTGTAACTATTCTGAAGAATTGTACCGTGGCGGTAGATGATATCAATGATACTTTTGTAAATACTCCAGTGGACGGAAATGTACTCACAAATGATTTCGATCTTGAAGGGGATACACAAACAGTTACAACCACTACTGTAACAACCGTACGTGGTGTTACTGTGATAATAGACCTTGTTACCGGTGCATATACGTACACACCTCCAACCGATTTTATTGGAGAAGATAGTTTTGAATATACCATCTGTGACGATGGAAACCCACAAGCATGTGATAGTGCTACCGTGTATATCGAGGTACAACCAATGGATGGATCAGATAACGATCCTCCGGTGGCGAATGCCGATACAAATACAACACAGAAAAATGTGCCTGTAGACGGAAACGTGCTTCCTAACGATTACGATCCGGATGGTGACCCAATTACTATCACCACACCAAGCGTAACGACCGCTCAAGGTGTGACTGTGAACATCAACCCGGATGGTAGTTATACCTACAACCCACCTTTGGATTATTTAGGAGAAGACACTTTCGAATATACTATTTGTGATAACGGAACACCGGCGTTATGTGATACGGCTGTAGTTACAATTCAAGTATTGGATACAACAGACAATATAACAACTGCAGTAGACGATGCCTATTTCACACAAATAGGAGTGCCGATAAGTGCAAATGTGTTAGATAATGATACCGATCCTGAAGGAGATAATCAAACAGTAGATATCGCAATTAGTCCTTCTAGCGGCCCTAGCAATGGTACTGTAATTCTAAATGCAGACGGAAGCTTTGTGTATACACCGAATGCCGCATATTTTGGTCCGGATAGTTTTGTGTACTCCATCTTTGACAACGGAAGCCCTGTGGCTACAGATTCTGCTACGGTTACTATTTTAATCAGTCCGTTTGTAAACACGACAGTTGCCGTGGATGATATCAATGATACCTTTGTCAATATTCCTGTAAGCGGAAATGTTCTTACTAACGATTTTGATCTGGAAGGAGATACGCAAACCGTAACAACAACAACGGTAACAACAGCGCAAGGAGTTATTGTTACAATAGATCCTACCTCAGGAGCTTATACTTATATTCCTCCAACAGATTACATTGGAGAAGATAGTTTTGAATATACTATTTGTGACGACGGAAATCCACAAGCGTGTGATAGTGCTGTTGTATATATTGAGATCCAACCGATAGATGGACCAAATAATGATCCTCCGGTAGCGAATGCCGATACAAATACAACACAGAAGAATGTTCCTGTAGATGGAAATGTTCTTCCTAATGACTATGATCCTGATGGTGACCCTATTACGGTTACGGCCAATACCGATCCAAGCAACGGAACAGTAGTTATAAACCCTGACGGAACTTATACATATACACCAAATACAGATTTTGTAGGCGAAGATACCTTTACCTATACCATTTGTGATAACGGAACTCCTGCACTATGCGACACCGCTACGGTGACCATTCAAGTATTGGATACTACCGATAATATAACCACAGCAGTTGATGATTCTTACTATACTACTGTTGGAATTGCGATCAATGCAAATGTGTTAGATAATGATACCGACCCTGAAGGAGATAATCAAACAGTGGATATTGCAATTAGTCCTTCTAGCGGCCCTAGCAATGGTACTGTAATTCTAAATGCAGACGGAAGCTTTGTGTATACTCCGAATCCGGGTTATAACGGTCCTGACAGTTTTGTGTACTCCATTTTTGATGATGGTACTCCTGTTGCGACAGATTCTGCTACTGTGACCATTCTGGTAGGGTTTATCGGAAACGATATCTTAGCCGTTGACGACATCAACAATACGTATGTGGATCTTCCTGTAAGTGGTAGTGTTGCCACTAACGATGAGAACCCTGACGGTCCTGCGGGCACTGAGGTGTTCACATTGGTGAGTGGTCCTAGCAACGGTAGTTTGGTATTCAATCCTGACGGAAGCTATACCTATACACCCGATGCGGGCTATGAAGGCGAAGATACCTTCGAGTATCAGGTGTGCGACGGAGGAAACCCGATCGCTTGTGATACGGCTACGGTGTACATTGAGGTATTGCCTGTGGGCAGTCCTGATAATGAGCCGCCGGTTGCGAATGCCGATACGAACACGACCGAGGTAGATACCCCTGTGAGTGGAAATGTTTTGGTGAACGACTTTGACCCTGATGGTGATCCTATTACGGTTACGGCCAATACCGATCCAAGCAACGGGACAGTGGTTGTGAACCCTGACGGTAGTTATACCTATACTCCAAATCCTGGTTTTGAGGGAGAGGATACCTTTACCTATACTATTTGTGACAACGGAACTCCTGCACTATGTGACACCGCTACGGTGACCATTTTGGTGATTCCTAACAATGGAAATATTACCGTTGCCAATGATGACGCCTATAATGGATTTATAGGTCAGCCTATCAGTGGTAATGTATTGGATAACGATA